>CAXDRX010000001.1:0-185854 GCA_963991985.1 uncultured bacterium
AAGCTACATTTTGGGATACACACCTACCCCTTCCCATCTGGTTTTCTTGCCGTTGCTATCGATTTTTTGCGTAAACCAGTCGCGGAATAAGGTGTCATTTTTGACTTCGAATCGTTCAGCATCACTCCATTTGCTCTTGTCCTCGTTCGAATTCCATTCATTTACCCGATTGAACAGTCCATTGCTTAAAACTTTTAAGTGGATTGTATCGGGATAAAAACCAACCACAAAAACACTATCCCCGTTATAAGGGTAGCGTGCCACCAAAAAGGAGTCAGTGCTTGACCACAAACCAATTTGACCTCCATCATTGCGGTATTGCTTTAGAATGGTTCTGCCAATATAAACACCGCTAAGGTCCAATTCTTTATTCGTTGAGTCGCTTGTCGGACGATCGATATACTTGACAACTACTTTTTCTTCCTCGGTGCAGCCCACAAAGGCAATGACACCTAAGATTAAAACGGATAGGGGAAAAAACTTAATTTTTTTGAAACTATTTTTAAGGTTGATCATAACTGTTGATTTTTATTATTGCTTTATTGTTTAATGTGTTTTCCACTTACTTCCCATCGGGTTTGCATTACATTTTTGGCATTTCTTTTTTCTGTATACCAGTTCCGAAAAAGCGTATCATTTTTTATTTCCCATCGGTGTTCATCGAACCACCTTCCTCCATCATTGTTGTCATCCCATTTGTTTGTCCATACGTATACCCCATTTTCATCTAAAAGCTTCAAATGAATGGTGTCTGGTGCATTTCCTGCGACCCATACGCTGTCGCCGTCATAAAAGTAGCGGCACACAATTAAAGTATCAAAATTTGTTCTTCTTGAAATCAGGGAACCGTTGCTTCCATAAGTAGAAACTGTTGTTGGCCCTACATATCGTCCTCCAAAATTTTTTGCTTCTTGATTTAAAGTATCGCCATTTTCGGACGACCTGTATTCATATTTGGTCACTATTTTTTCCTCCGAACAACTGGCAAAAAACAAAGAAATAGGAACAATAAACGCTAAGACGACTAGGACTTTCTCTTTCATATTGTAAAACTAACCAATATTCACGAAAGCAAAAACAATCTTCGTTTTTGTTTTTTAAAATCACCAAACGAAAGGTCCAATAAAAAAAATCAAATAGAAAAGACTGAGATAGTGGAGCCTACGAGATTCGAACTCGTGACCTCTACACTGCCAGTGTAGCGCTCTAGCCAACTGAGCTAAGGCCCCTGTTAGAAATTCAAAGGTAATAAATATTGGTGTGAGTTGTGGATACAGCAGCAATAGTGGCATTTTAACAGGAAACTATAAGTTATATACCGACAATGATTCTATCATGTCGAATGGAACCTCAAGATTGGTTAGCGGTTTCACCCATTATAACAGCTACGTGGGGCAACCCGTTAGATACAATATCTTTAAAACCCATTTTAAAGATATTGCTGAGCTTGACACAAATGAAACTTGGTGTCATTACGTTTTACCTATAACCTACAATAATACAACCGGTACGAAAACAATCAATAGCAGCAATTTTTATTCTTCTCATTGGGTTTGGTATACCAACGGATCCTCCCAAATACGAATAACCAATATCATGGCAGAACTTTTTTTTGCTACTCCATCGAGTAAAACTTCTGTAAGGATAGATTAGTTTGATTTTAACTCAATAATTTTGAAATTGTCTTAAAATTAAGTTCCTCTAGGGAATGGACATTTGTTTTAGAATTTTCCGAGCGAATATCTCCCACCACAATGTACTGAATTTTCGCTCGTCTTGAACTTTCAATTCCTTTTAAAGAATCTTCTATAACAATGCATTCATTTGCGGTCAATTGTAATTTCTGCAATAGAAGTTCATAAACTTCACCATGGGGCTTCGGATTACTTACCATATTGCCATCGACAATTGCATCAAACTCTGTGATACAATCCAATTTATCTAGTACGCGTATGGCGTGGTTTGTACTTGCACCCAAACCAATTTTAACGCTATTTTCTCGTAGGTTTTGGAACAGCATTAGAGCGCCATTATGAAGATCCTCAGGAGCCATCGAATCAATAAGCCGCAAATAATGGTTGTTTTTTTCTTTGATGAGCTCCTCTTTTCTTGCCTCGGCCAATTGCACATCTGCCCAAGAGAGAATCTTGTTGAGGGATTCTTTTCGATTCAAGCCTTTTAACTTTTCATTTTTTTTTAGAGACAAATCAAATTTGAATTTTTGGGCAATGGATTTCCAAGAAAGGTAATGAAATTGTGATATATTACACAAAACACCATCCAAATCAAAAAATACTGCCCTCAACATATTTTAGTGAATTGTTTCCGAATGAATCGAAAAACTAGTCGGGATGGCAGGATTCGAACCTGCGACCTCCTGCTCCCAAAGCAGGCGCGATAACCGGGCTACGCTACACCCCGAACAATAAGGAACAAAAGTAAGCAATTTCAGTATTCAATTGACCTATTTCAACAAATCTGGTCTTTTTTCTTGGGTTCTTTTAAGCGCCATTTCTTCTTGCCACACTTTAATTTTTTTTGTATCACCAGAACGAAGCACCTCAGGCACTTCCATTCCATCAAAAATTGCCGGCCGTGTATAAACTGGAGGAGCCAATAATCCATCTTGAAAAGTGTCGGTAAGCGCAGAGGTTTCGTCATTCAAAACACCTGGCA
Organism: uncultured bacterium; assembly: GCA_963991985.1. Taxonomy (GTDB): domain Bacteria; phylum Bacteroidota; class Bacteroidia; order NS11-12g; family UBA9320; genus MED-G17. The sequence continues at coordinate 2,677 of CAXDRX010000001.1, forward strand.
AAAGCCTTACTAAGGAATCCACCAAAACAACACCCGCCAACTCTCCTCCTGTAAGAACATAATCTCCAATGGAAATTTCTCGCGTAACATATTTATCTCTTATTCTTTGGTCTATTCCCTTGTAATGACCACAGATAATCAATAGATTTTTTGTTAAACTCAATCGATTGGCCTCTTGCTGAGTGTATTTTTCTCCATCGGGGCATAGATAAACTACTTCATCATAAACTCTTTTGCTTTGAAGTTCTTGAATGCAATTGGCCAGGGGTTCACACATCAAAACCATCCCTGCATCTACCCCATAGCTCTGGTCGTCAATTTTTTTGTAATTTCCTAGTCCGTATTGCCGAAGTGGAATAATATTGATATGCACCTTACCTTTTTCCTTGGCTCTTTTTATTATGGAATAGCCAAAAGGTCCTTCCATCAATTCAGGGATAACTGCAATAATATCTATATGCATGTCAATGATTGATTTGCAAGAGCCCCTCTGGCAATTCGAAATATATACATTTATCTTGGATATCTTTTTCGACCAAAAACTGTTCTACGAATGGTACTAGAAACTCTTCCCCGTTGGGTCCTTTAATTTTCATCAAATCTTGTTTTGCCAAATCTACAATAGCGATAACATTCCCGATAAACTTATTCTTATTGAAACATTTGTATCCCATCATGTCATCACCTGTAGTAGTAAAATCAAAATCTTTGGGCAAATCTTTTTTCATTACCCAAATTTCTTTTCTCATGAGCATTTTAGCCTCAGTTTCAGAAGATATATCGTCAAATAAAATTGTTCCTGCTTTTTCGTTCAAGGACTTGATTCTAAAAGGTACAGGGCATTCATCAAATGAAATAAAAACGAAATCCATGGATTTTAGTGAGACCGAGGTTTCTACCTTCAAATAGCCTTTAAACCCATGCGGTTTTCCTGTAAGACCCACTGAAGACATGGAATCCCAAGAAAGCATTGTTATTCTTTTGGTGAATCACTTTCAGAAGAATCCTCCTCTTTCGAAGCAGAAATTTCTTCCGAGTCATTTTCATTTTCTTCCCCGCTTTTCATTGTTCCTTCTGGTTCTGTTTCGGTTTCTTTTTCCGCTTCTGGCTCCTGAGTAGCCTCACTAGAATCTGTGTCACCCTCAGGTGCATCTGCCTCCTCCGCAATAGGTAGCGCCTCTTCAGTTTCCTGTTCTTGGCTTTCCTTCACTGTTGCATCTGGCTCTTCTACATTTGTTTCATCCCCTGCTGAAGCTGAAATTTCTTCTGGGGTTTCTTCTTGAGCTTCTTCTTCGGGTGTATTTCTTGCGGAAATGGCTTCCTCCCTATCCAACCTTATTTTTTGCTCTCGCTCGAAATCTTTGGCCTCAATGGATTCTTTCGCCAGTTTGATTTGCGCCTTTTTTGCTTCTACTTGTTTGGACTTCTCAGACAGCCAAAGGTCAAATTTTTCTTGTACTTCTGATTCTTTGATCACGCCTAATTTCACTCCTCGGTGCAAATGTTTTTTGTACAAAACGCCTTGATTGCTGAGTATAGTGCGAACTGTATTTGTGGGCTCGGCTCCATGCTGCAACCAACTTAAAGCCTTGTCTATGTCTAAAGTTATGTTGGCTGGATTCGTGTTTGGATTGTAAGATCCTATTCGTTCTATGATTTTTCCGTCTCGCTTGGCGCGAGCATCTGCCGCCACGATGTGATAAAAGGGTTGTGCTTTTCTTCCGTGTCTTTGTAGTCTAAGTTTTACCGCCATGAGGTTAAATAACGCTTGCGTTTTTTTGTGGGTGCAAATGTGCGTATATTATATGAATATGCCAAATACTAGAATATTTTTGCTTTATGAAGTTGTCGATTGATGTAAAATGTGCAAGTCCTATTGACTGGATTGAGGCTGTTCAGACTGATTTCCCCTCTTTTTTACAAGACCATGCAGATTGTGAAAGAAAAGCGAGTAGCATGGCGATGAGTTTGGTGGCAAAATACCCCAATAGAGAACTCATCATTGGTGATTTGATCGATACCGCCATTGAAGAGCTTGAACATTTCAACCAGGTTTATCAAATCATGAAGGAACGAAACATTCCGTTGCCTTCCAATATGGAGAAGGATATTTATGTCCAAAATCTTTTGAAATGCATGCACTCCGGAATAGAAGAGCGCTTTTTGGACAGACTTCTCCTTGGTTCTGTAATTGAATGTAGAGGTGCTGAACGTTTCAAACTTGTTGCCGAACATTGTAGTGATGAATCATTAAAAAGATTTTACAAACAACTTTGGACTTCCGAGGCAAAACACGGCCATATTTTCGTAAAACTTGCTTTGCATTACTTCGAAGAAAAACAGGTGTATTCTCGATTGGATGAATTGACTGATTTGGAAGCTGAAATTTTATTAGCGCTTCCAATTCGGCCAAAATTGCATTGACAATTTTTACCTACCTTTGATGGATATGAAAAATATATTCTTGTTCAGAATTCCACTAATTTTATTAATTACAATGTTTTCTTGTGGTGAAGACGAAACCCCACCTCCCGTAGAACCAAATCCTTTGACTTTAGATGTAAAAATCAATGACACGATGAGGGATGCTTCAGTAAGCTCTGCAGTTTTGTCTAGTTTTAGTTCTCAAAAAGTACCAGGCAAAAGATTGACAAATGTTTTCAAGGCAAACAATTTAGATTTAACCATAACCATCGAAAATTGGGATTGGCAAAAACCTATGAACAAAAGTTTGTTGGCAAAAACCTATGGAAAATATGAAGACCGAAGCGATGCGGACCAATGCAAAAAAATAGATAATGTTTGGTACTGCGATCGTTTCAACGCAAGCTATAAAATTGGCAACGACTTGTATTACGTGGAGCAAGATGATCCCAATGCAAGCTTTACCATTGCTTCTTTCGATACGAGTTCGTTACATTATTCAGGCGCTTTTGAAATGAAAATGTATACAATCTTTAGAACAGATTCACTGTTTTTCGAAGGCACCTTCGAGAACATTCCTTATTCTGTCGACCCATAAATAAGGAATTTTGTTCAACAAAAAAGGGATACTTGTCTCACTGATTTTATTCCCTATGCTCTCGTTTGGCTGGGGTTTTCAAGCGCACAAAAAAATCAATAGGCTAGCTGTATTCACATTACCAAAACAACTTTTTGGATTTTACAAAAGACATATTGATGAAATTACCGAGTGGGCAGTAAAAGCAGACCAGAGAAAATCAATCGTCAAAGATGAAGCCCAAAAGCATTACTGTGACTTAGATCATTATGAACAAAAGCTTCCTTTAGACACCGTGCCTGTATACTGGAGAAACGCGTTGACAAAATTTTCTAAAGATACTTTGGAGAAATACGGAACCAATCCTTGGAATAGTCAGTTCGTATATTCTAAACTGGTGAAAGCCTTCGAAGAAAAAGATGAAAATAAAATTATTAAAATCTCTGCTGATTTGGGTCATTATTTGGCGGATTTACATGTTCCACTCCATAGCACCTTAAACTACAACGGCCAATTGACTGGGCAAAAGGGCATCCACAGTTTATGGGAAACAGTACTTGTGAAATATTTTTCTAAGGATTATAACTTATACACAGGAAAAGCATCTTATATAAGACACATTCCCGAGAGAATATGGGAACGCCAAGCGCAAAGTTTTGCATTGGTTGACAGTGTTTTTTATTGGGAAAAAGAAATCACTCGAAAATTGGGTCAAAACATGAAATACCAAATTAAAAAAAATGGCTCACAAGCTCGGAAATATTACAGTTATGAGTTTTGTGAAGCTTATCATTCAGCTTTGAATGGCATGGTAGAAAGGCGTATGCGAAAATCTATTGATTTTGTTGGTTCAGTTTGGTATTCTGCATGGGTGGATGCTGGCAAACCAAAGTTGAAAAACATATAGTTACATCGACATGAAATATTTTCCTTGCTTATTCATAACCCTTTTCTTCTGTTCACCCTCTGTAAAGGCTCAAGAAAATTCAAAATTTTCAAAGGAAGCCTTGGACGCAAGGCTCATCAATACTCAAGGAGACACAATTTTGTTTTCAGAAATTCTTTCAAAAAATTTGGGAAAGCCTTGTTATTTTGACATGTGGGCGAGCTGGTGTAAAGATTGTATTTCAGGTTTCGCAAAAGTTCAGCATGTCTTCACGAAGTATAGAACGCATAATCACTTTGTTTTTCTCTCCGTTGACAAGTCTATGGATCAATGGAAAAAGGCTATTGCAAAATATAATATCCCGGGAGAGCATTACTTGGTTTTGGGTGAATGGAAAAATCCAATCGGAAATTTCCTCCAATTGGACTGGATTCCTAGGTATTTTATTGTTGATTCATCGGGAATTATTTCCGAGTGGAAAGAAGTTGAAGGGGACCATACCAACCTCCTCCAACAATTGCAAAAATAATCTGTTCTAATCCTCAAGCCTTCTCAATCCCACACTGGCATTAGAGAATGTTGAATCCAACTGCAAACATTTTTGATATAATCTTATTGCCTTTTTGGTATTTCCTTCTGCTTCGAAGCACAAGCCCATCATATACCAAGCTTGAACATAAGTAGGCGCCAACTTAGCTGCTTTGCCAAATTGAATTTTTGCCAATCTCCAAAATTCATTTTGAAAATTTATGTAGCCTATATTGTAGATGGATTGTACATGACCGGGATTCATTTCCAACAATCGATTATAATCAATAACGGCTTCGTCCAAATAACCCATTTTTTGATAGTAATATGCTCTGCCGTAAAGAGCATCTAAGCCAAATTCATTCAGTCGAAGCGACATGTTGTAGTAATCTATTGCTTCAGGGCTTTTCTGCTGCGCATAAAGATTGGCAATTTGCACAGCAGAATGATAATGAGTAGGGTCCAATTCTAGAATTTTTTTGTAGAGCCGAATGGCTTGCACCGTATCTTTTCTGTCTTTGTGGCTATGGGCCAAATAAAAAATCGCTTCCGTATTTGTTCCAGCAATATTGAGAGAACGATTTAAGAACAAGATGGCATCTTCTAACTGATTCAAATAGTATTTGTATTTCCCGAGTAAAAAAAGAGCTTCAGAATCTTTCGGATTTTGCTTGATATACTCATTCAGCACATCGAGCGACTTTTTTATCTGTTGATTCTCAAACAAAAGTTTTATGTAGGGCAATGCATATTCAGGTGTATTGGGTTGCTTCTGGCATAAAAAACGATAGTCATTTATGGCCAAGCCTATGAGTCTGTCGTTGTTTACAAGAGATTTTGCACGTTCCAATAGATAATTGGTGTTGTTGGGATGAGAATTTACCAATTTGGTCCATTGCTGAGTACTAACGGATAAGGTTGTATCCTGAGATAAATCTTGTGGTTTCAAACCATTTTTACTTGTACACGAGAGGATTTGCGCCAAACAAAAAAAGAGCGACAATTTTAAAAATAGCTTTTGCACGCAGCGAATTTCGTTAATTTTGAGTACAATAAATCATGCCGTTTTATCACAAACAAGGTCAAATTCCAAAAAAAAGACATACCCAGTTTAGAAAACAAAATGGTGAACTGTATGCTGAAGAACTGGTAAGTACAGAGGGTTTTTCCAATATTTATTCACTTATCTACCATTGTCACCCACCAACCATGGTAAAATCTATCAAAAAGTCTGGCAGCATGAAACCAAATTTTGTTGTAACGGAAAATTTAAAGCACCGAAGCTTTACTACATTTTCTTTCAAAGCCCATGACGACTATCTAAGGAGTAGAAAAATTTTGATGGGCAACAAGGATCTTTATGTAGTAACCGCAGCCCCTAAAAAAAGTATGGAGGACTATTTTTTCAAAAATGCTGATGCAGATGAAGTTTTATTCATTCATGAAGGAAATGGTGTATTAAAAACCATCTATGGTCAGATTCCTTTTGAATATGGTGATTATTTGGTCATCCCAAGAGGTACCATTTACCAATTGGAGTTTGCGGATAAAAACAATCGCATTTTTATCACTGAAAGCTTTTCCCCCATCCACCCACCAAAAAGATATTTAAATAATTTTGGTCAACTTCTGGAACATTCTCCCTATTGTGAAAGAGATATTAAACTCCCGGAGAATCTCATTACTGTTGATGTAAAAGATGATTTTAAGGTTGTAATCAAAAAGTCCGACCAATTGTTTACCTACACCATGGCCAGTCACCCTTTCGATGCTATTGGTTGGGATGGATTTGTCTATCCATTTGGTTTCAGCATACACAACTTTGAACCCATCACGGGTCGAGTCCACCTACCTCCACCAATCCATCAAACCTTTGAGGGAAATAATTTTGTTATTTGTTCTTTTGTTCCAAGACTTTATGATTATCATCCCCAAAGCATTCCGGCCCCATACAATCATAGCAATGTAGATAGCGATGAGATATTGTACTATGTAGATGGGGATTTTATGAGCCGCAAACATGTCGAAAAAGGCATGATTACATTGCACCCTAAAGGGATTCCACATGGACCTCACCCAGGTACCGTTGAAAAAAGTATCGGCCAGAAAGAAACCAAAGAGCTTGCTGTAATGATTGACCCATTTTATCCGTTACATCTTACCCAAGATGCATTGGACATAGAAGATCCAGAATATTATAAAAGCTGGATATAAAACATAGACTTTTTTATAAGAATATTCTAGTTTGATATTCTATGAAATATTCTGTCTGAGTTCCAAACTTTTGATAAAAATTTGCAACAGAAGGGATTTGAGAACCTTCGAAATCTAAAAAGATTTTGTTTTTCGAAAATTTTTTGATGAGTCGATCAATTAAAAATGGCAATGCACCCATTTTTTTTCCTTTAACACTTGGCGCGCCAAGAAGATAATAAAGCCTGCCGTTGTCCTGTAGAATCAGGGCGGTAGCAAGCAATTCATTTTCTTTTTTCACTCCAATTTGATGCATTTTTATTTGTGTGTTTTTTTTTATTCTATTGAAAAATGCATAATCCAAGTTGGTATAGTGCCTTCCATGCGCCTTTTTATACATATTTGTACATGCCTCTACAGAAATATTCTCTTCCCATATCAGTTGGTTTTTCTCAGCTTTTTTAAGGTTTCTTTTCAAATCGTCTTTGTAACTATCGTAAATATTTTGATAGGTCTGGTGAAGATTTAAAATAAAGTTGGGCCTTTTTTTATGTTTTTTTAAAAAAGGTGTATTGGAAGCGTTAAAGAAATAATGCGTCTTAAAAATCAACTTCTTACCCAGCATTTTCATAAAGGATTGGAATAAGTCCTGATCGAATTCAACTTTAGAAAAAACACCCAATTGTTGGCAAAAATTTGGTTGAGTTATGTAGGTTAAAAATCCATATTTCCTTTTGAAGGTAATGGGCATAATTGCATCATAATCACCAAACACCAGACCAAACCAGCAATTCCCTACGTTTTGGGTCAAGAAATCATAATAAGCATATACCCTTTCTTGCCTAGAATTTTGCAAGCAGTGGTCCCATTTTTTCTTGTTGATTTCTTTGTGTTGAACAATGCGTACCAAAATTTACTCCTGATGAAATGGATACCTGTAATCATCCACTGGATTTAAATTTTCTTTGATGGTTCGCATGCTTACCCAGCGCAATAAGTTTGCTTTGGCACCTGCCTTATCGTTGGTCCCACTGCCTCTGGCACCACCGAATGGTTGCTGACCAACAACTGCTCCTGTAGGCTTGTCATTGATGTAAATATTTCCTGCGGCATGTTTCAAGGAATCCAAGGTTTTTTGAATCGCATATCGATCCTTGGAAAAGACAGCACCAGTAAGGGCATATTCAGAAGTTTTGTCTAACAGAGAAAGGCATTCTTCAAAGTTTTCATCTGAATAAATAAATATCGTTAGCACTGGACCAAAAATTTCCTCTTCCATGGTTCTATACTTGGGATTGTCCGTTAGAATAACTGTTGGATAGATGAAATAACCTTTGGTTTTGTCAAAATTTCCTCCAACAATGATTTCAGCGTTTTTGTCTTTTTTTGCTTGCTCCACATAAGCGGTAATTTTATCAAAAGACTTCTCATCAATAACTGCATTAACAAAATTGGAAAAATCCTCCGTAGGACCTATCTTCAGGGTATTTATCTCCTCAATTAACTTTTCTTTAACCATTGGCCAAAGGGACTTTGGTAAATAGCAACGGGAAGCTGCAGAACACTTTTGCCCTTGAAATTCAAATGCACCTCTGATCATGTTGGCCACTAGCTCATTGGGCTCGGCGCTTGGGTGTGCCAAAATAAAATCCTTTCCACCTGTCTCCCCTACAATTCGGGGATATGATTTGTATTTGTCTATATTGTTTCCGATTTCTTTCCACAAGTGCTTAAATACAGATGTAGACCCCGTAAAATGCAAACCACCAAAATCGGAATGCTTAAAAATTATTTCTCCAGCTTCAGGGCCATCAACGTATATGAGATTGATTACCCCTTTTGGCAAACCAGCCTTAATAAATATTTCCATGACAACTTGAGCAGAATAAATTTGACTATCAGCAGGTTTCCAAACAACAGTATTCCCCATTAGAGCAGGAGCAGCAGGTAAATTTCCAGCGATGGCGGTAAAGTTAAATGGGGTAATAGCAAATATGAAACCTTCTAAAGGTCTATACTCAACTCTATTCCAAATACCAGCTGAATTTTCTGGAGGTTGTTCGTTGTAAAGCTCGTATAAATATTGGACGTTGAATCTCAAAAAATCGGCAAACTCACAGGCGGCATCTATTTCAGCTTGAAAAGCATTTTTACTTTGGGCCAACATGGTGGCGGCATTGATTGTATTTCTGTATTTCCCAGAAACCAATTCTGCTGCCCTAAGAAAAATACTTGCCCTTTGTTGCCATGACATTCGTTCCCAAGTTGTCTTTGCGTCTTGAGCCGCACTGATGGCTTCTTCGACATTTTTAGCTGTTCCGTAATTATAAACACCCAGCTTATGATTGATGTCGTGTGGAATGTACATGGCTCTCTTATCGTCTGTAAATACTTCCTTTCCGCCTATGTACATGGGAATGTCTTTTTCAATTTTTCTTAGCCTTGCCAATTCATCCTTTAATGCCCTTCTCTCTTCACTTCCTTTGGCATAGGAAAGTACTTTCTCATTTGTCGCTTTGGGTGGCTGATATATTCCGTTCATTTGCTTAAATAAATTCCTTAAAAATGTTCCAATTTGTTTGGTTTGGGACTTCTGCATGCAAATATATTTTTTCATTTTTTACAGGATGGATAAATTCCAAAGATCTGGCATGCAAATAAATGAAATTACCCCGGCCTTTGGGTGATCCATATTTTAGATCCCCAACTATTGGGCAGTTTATCGCTGAAAGTTGAGCCCTTATTTGATGTGATCTTCCTGTCTTTGGAAATACCCTTAATAAGTGTTTGTGATTGCCCGCACCCAAATATTCATAACTTAGAATTGCTTTTTTGCTTTCTTTCTTTTCGCTTGCGTAAGCTTTGGTTATGTTTTTTTGCCGATTCTTGAGCAAAAAATGAACCAGTTCTGCTTGCAGCTTTTTAGGTTTCTTTTCAACTACCGCCAAGTAGGTTTTTTTTATTTTGCGCTCTTGAAAAAGTCGATTCAGCCTTGGAAGTATTTTACTTGACTTGGCTAAAATCAAAATCCCGCTTACAGGTCTATCCAATCGATGGGCTGCTTCTAACCATGCATTTCCCGGTTTTTTATCTCGGCTTTTTAAAAAAGATTTATACCCTTCAAGTACAGAGATATCCTTGCTTTTGTCTTCTTGTACCAGTTCTCCTGCGGGTTTATTAACGACCAATAAATGATTGTCCTCGTAAATGATTTTTGTTTCCATCCTTACCATATATTTACTTCGGGCTGCAGGTAGATTTTAAATCTGCTTTTTACTGAATGTATAATATCCTCTGCTAGTCTTTGGATTTCAAGACCGGTTGAATTCCCATAATTGACCAAAACCAATGGTTGTTTTGAATAGGTTCCAACATTATTTTTCCGAAAGTTTTTCCATCCAGCACGATCTATAAGCCAAGCAGCTGGGACCTTGATCAAATTCTCTTCCAAAACATAATGAGGAACAACAGAGTAAAGAGTAAGAAGATATTTAAACTGCTCTTTTGTAATGACTGGGTTTTTAAAAAAGGAGCCAGCATTGCCCAATTTTTCAGGATCGGGAAGCTTCGACTGCCTTACTGCTATAACAGCTTTTGATATATCTTGAATGCTCGGTTCTTGTATATTGAGCTCGTCCAATTTATCTTTTAAACTGGCATAGGATGCATTTATTTGATGATTGTTTTTACTCAAACGAAGGGTTACATCTGTAATTACGGCTTTGCCTTTTAGATCATTTTTGAAAACACTATTCCTATAGCCAAAGCCCATTTCATCTTTGGACAATGTGAAAAACTTTTTTTGGTCCAAATGGAAAGCCCTCAATTCAATGAAAACATTTTGAAGTTCTTGACCATATGCACCAATATTTTGGATGGGTGCTGCACCCACTGTACCTGGTATAAGTGACAAGTTTTCGATGCCTCCTAAATTGTTTTGCAAGCTCCATAAAACTGTTTTATGCCAATTTTCACCTGCTCCAAACCTTACATTCAAAAATTGTTTGTTCTGATTGAGCACCTCAACCCCCATGATTTGGTTTAGCAATACAAGTCCTTCATGGTCTTTTGTAAACAAAATGTTGCTACCGCCACCTAAGGTGATTTTTGATAGTCCATCTAGTGTACGAATTTGTGATGATGCAATTAAATCATCTGGTTTGTTAATTTTTACAAAAAACTTTGCTTTCACATCAATCCCAAAAGTATTGTATGATTTGAGCGATTGATTTTCAACCAGCAGAGCCATCGAATGACAAAACTATAACTTTCCAAAAGGAAGTTACCCAAAACAAAAAAGTTTCTAAAAATCTCAATTCAATTTTTGGCGCCTAGATATGCCAAACGTCTTGTATAAACTAAAACCAACCAGAAAAAGGATAACTATAAGACCAATAATGGCAAATTGGTTTAGCGCAAAAACAAAGAGTCCGGAAATAGCAAAAGCGACCAATGCAGTGATGAACCAACCTGCAATCACACTCAACACCCCTGCCACTCTAGCCCCAGCCGATTTATTACCCCATGCCCTATCGGATAAGGAAGTCCCCATAGCCACCATAAAAGTAACATAGGTAGTGGACAACGGTAATTTGTGATTGGTCGCATATGCAATAACCATGCTTGCCACCGACAAATTAACAGAGGCTCTTAGCAGATCGTAGGCAGGAGCGTCATCGGTTTTCAACCGATCGGGAACTGTGAATCTATTGGTCAACCAGGATCTGGTCTTTTGAGGAAGACAAGCATTGGTGAAATCAAACAAAAATCGAAAGGTACGAACCAGTGTTAGTGAAATGATATTCTGACTAAATCGTTCGTTGACAGATTGATGACTAGACAACTTTATTTCGGTCATGGTCACACCTTTTGCTTTTTTTGAATACCATAGAGTAATCAACATAACCAAGCCTGCAGAGAAAAGAAGGTAGTAAGGAGTAGATACTTCGCCTGACAGATCGCTCATCAAAAAAGAATCCATAGACAAATTGGATCGGGACCATATTTGATAACTTTGAAAACCAGCAACCGGAACCCCAATGAAGTTAACCAAATCATTGCTGGCAAATGCCATTGCTAAGGTGAATACACCAAACAAGACGGTAATTTTCAATATATTGACTTTCAAAAACCGATACAATCCATAAATGAAGATACTTAAAGTAAGTCCAATAAAAGCAATTGTTTGCAGAGCAAATTCTTTCACAAAACTCATTTGATCAATGCTAAAAAAGCTTGACTTTTTCAAACCCTTTACAACCAAAAGATAAGACAGAAAAGACAAAGCAAAGCCTGTATAAAGCGCCAGTCCAATGGGGTATTTCTCAAAATAATCATAGGAGAATAATGCCCTTATTATGTATTGAATCAAAGCACCTGCAGCAAATGCAATGACAACAGAATATAAAATACCCTTTATAATCTTGATTGCTTTTTCTGAATTTATAAAATCTAGCAATTCAGAAGAATTTCCCTCGAAATGAATTTTCAGATAGGCAGTTACTACTGCAGCACCTAATAATTCAAAAACAATAGAGACCGTTGTAGAGGTTGGTAAACCGAGTGTATTAAAAACATCAAGCAAGAAAATATCCGTGAGCATTACGGCCAAGAAAATAAAAAGTAAGTTCTGAAATGTAAATAAATTGGGGTTAAAAATCCCTTTCCTAGCGACTTCCATCATTTGGCCTGAAAGCAGCGAGCCGAACAAAATACCAAGTGAGGCGAGGACCAATATTGTGCGCACAGAAGCGACTCTACTACCTACGGCTGAATTTAAAAAATTAACAGCATCATTGCTAACTCCCACAACCAAATCAATAATGGCAAGGAAAAACAACAAGGCAACCAAAATCAACAAAATGGATTGACCCATATCCAAATACAAAAATAAAATTTAGGGCGTTGATTAGAAAAGAACTTTAGCGCTCAATTTCTAACACTTTGAGTTTCAATAAAAAAGATTTTAAAGAATTCTATTTATTTACAATTCGCTAACCTATCACAGACCAAAACAATCTTATTTTTGCTTTTTGATTTGGATTTATGTCATAAAACTCTTGGGGTCCATCGCCTTTTTCATTTTTGGGATGCACCTAATGAGTGACGGTCTAAACCGATTGGCCAGTAGGAATTTCAAGACCGTGATTGATGTCATGTCAGGGGGGCGACTGAAAGGTATCCTTGCCGGCTTTTTCTCCACTGCTATTGTTCAATCTTCGTCGACCATTACGGTTTTAATTGTCAGTTTTGTTAACGCTCAACTCATTTCACTGAGACAATCAATTTATCTTATTTTGGGCTCTAATATAGGAACCACTATCACTGCGTGGCTCATATTGCTTCTGGGTTTTGGCCATGTTACCTTTGGGAATTCTGATTACCTTCTGCCCTTGCTTGTGGTCGCTGTGCCAATTTATTTTTCCCGAAACAATCAACTAAGGTCAATTGGAACCCTAACCATTGGTTTTGTAATTTTATTTTTTGGTCTAGCAGAACTTAAGCATACGGTCAATGATTTTGATTTGAACAACAACTATTTTTTTACACAACTATTAAAACAAAACAGTGAGGGTCTTCAGGGGATTGTTATATTTTTCTTGGTTGGCTTAGTTTTTACAGCACTGATCCAAAGCTCTAGTGCAGCTATGGCATTAACACTTACAATGGTTTCCGAAGGTCTTCCTTTTGAGTTGGCATCGGGGATGATTTTAGGAGCAAATGTTGGCACAACAATTACTTGCAATTTGGCGGCTATTGTAGCCAATTCCGAAGCAAAAAAATCTGCAAGGGCGCACTTTGTTATCAATATCCTAGGTCTTTTTTGGGTTTTTCCATTGTTCTACCTATTCATACAAAGCGTAAGAAATGTTTTTGACTTTTTATTGCCCTACATAGGTTTAGAAGGTACGCTAGAGATAATACAGTATGAGTTGGCGCTATTTCACACTGGTTTTAATTTCTTGAATGTTTTGTTCCTTTTATGGTTTGTTCCACAGATTCAAAAAATATCAGCCTTTATGGTTCGAGTGAAAAAATCAAACCAAGATGACAGAAAAGAAAATCTTTTAAATCCCATTTTTACGTCAACCTCAGATTATTCCATACTCAAAGTACAGGACGAACTCCAAGGCTTTTTTTTATTAAATTTAGAGATGCTAGAGTTATTTGAGAAACTACTAAAACAAAAAGAAGTAGACCAGCAAGTTCTGCTCATGAATCGTATGACAAAATTGGAAGAAAAGTCAGATACACTAGAATTAGAAATTGCTTCCGTTTTGACACGACTCAGCCAACAGGACAACAATTCTCAGAAAACAATCCAATCTTATTTAATAATTGTAACTGAATTAGAGCGGATTTCAGACAAACTCTATGATTTATCCGAACTTTTTTTTCAGAAAAAAGAAAATAAAATCTGGTTTATACAAAAACAAAGAAATGCGCTTTTGCTTTTGGTGCAAGACTGTATTTTGATCATGTACAACACGAAAAAATTGTTCGGCGACATCAACAATCCACTGGAGCTTAGCAACTTTTCAATGCTAAAAGACCGGTTAAAGCAAGATGTAAAAGAGATAAAAAGGAATCACTTTGCAAGCATCCAAAAGGGAGAATACAAAATAAAAAGCGGTGTCATCTTTAACAATATGTTTACAATGCTGGCAAGTATTGATGAAAATGCTCAAGTTATTTTCGATGAACTTCAGCATTCGAACATAGATAACTGACAAATCGACACGTCTTTTTTTTGGTAAAGCTTTTGATAAAAATTTGTCTGTATGCAAAAAGGCAAAATATCTGTCAATACGGAAAATATATTTCCAATCATCAAAAAATTTCTTTACACCGACAATGAAATTTTCCTCAGAGAACTAGTGTCCAATGCTGTAGATGCATCCCAAAAGCTAAAGTTCTTTGCGTCTAAAGATTCCTTTGAAGGCAAAACAGATGATTTAAAAATTACCATTTCGATAGATGAGAAAAAAAAGACTCTGACCATAAGTGATATGGGGATAGGTATGACCGCTGAAGAAATTGAAAAGTATATCAATCAAATTGCCTTCTCGGGCGCTGAAGAATTTGTGGAAAAGTATAAAGATGCAAAGGAAGACACCAATATTATTGGTCACTTTGGCCTAGGTTTTTACTCCGCCTTCATGGTAGCGGATAAAGTGGAAATAGACACACTTAGCTACAAAAAAGATTCTGAAGCGGCCAAATGGACTTGCACTGGAAGCACTGACTTTAAAATTACCAAAGGAAAAAGAAGAAAAATTGGTACAGATATTATTTTGCACATCAATGAAGATGCTTCTGAATTTCTAGACAAATTCAAGATTAAGAATCTGCTGAACAAATACACCAAGTTTTTACCAATTCCTATTTGGTTTGACAAAGAAAACATCAACAATCCCAATCCAATTTGGAAAAAAAATCCATCCGAACTAAAAGATCAAGACTACAAAGATTTTTACAAAGAACTTTACCCAATGGAAGACGAACCATTGTTTTGGATTCATTTGAATGTTGACTTTCCCTTTAATCTTACTGGTGTTCTGTATTTCCCAAAACTAAAAAAAGATATCGATCCCAACCGAAACAAAATTCAACTATACAGCAATCAAGTATTTGTCACAGACAACGTAGAAGATATCGTACCAGAATACCTTATGCTTTTGCATGGGGTTTTGGACTCTCCCGACATTCCACTTAATGTTTCTAGAAGCAGCTTACAAGCCGATAGCAATGTAAAAAAAATCACCTCACACATTAGTAAAAAAGTAACAGACAAGCTGCACGAGATTTTCAAAAATGATAGAGCAGATTTTGAGAAAAAATGGGAAAGCATGGGCATTTTTGTCAAATATGGGATGGTGAGTGATGAAAAGTTTTATGACCGTGCTCAAAAGTTTACCCTGCTAAAAGACACAGAAAATAAGTACATGCTCACTGCCGAGTTTATTGACAAAATAGACCTGAGTCAAAAAGATAAAGAAGGTCAACGAATCGCACTTTATACCAACAACAAAGAAGAGCAAATTACTTTTGTCCAAGCAGCTACCAACAAAGGGTATATTGTGCTTGAACTCAATGAAATTATTGACAATCACCTGATCAGCACTTTAGAATCCAAGCTAGAAAAAGTACAATTTAAAAGAGTTGATGCAGACAGCTTACCCAAATTGGTACCCCAAGAAGTTCAAATTGAAGCACTTCTCTCCAAAGAAGATCAAGAAAAACTTGTTGAGCTTTTTAAATCCTACATACAAGATGAAAACTGTTTAGTAGAAACCATTGCACAAGGCACCGAAGACGATTTTGCAACAATTACCAAGTCTGAATTTGATAGAAGGATGAGAGAAATGTACAATATGGGCGGACCAAACCCATTTGGACAAATGCCAGAAAAACATAATTTGGTTTTAAACTTAAATCACCCTTTAGGAAAAAAAATCGTCATGATGGAAAAAGAAGAAGAACAAAAAGAAGCAATGCAGCAAGTTTACGATCTTGCCAAACTATCACAAAACATGCTCAAGGGGAATGATTTGCTGTTGTTCATACAACGGTCTCGGGAAAAAATCTAGGCGTTTGTGAATAAAGCTTATTTCAAGAATGCAAAAGACCCATTGTTTAAAGGCATAATGTATGGAACTGTTGCCTTTCTATGCATACTGAGCATATTTCAATATTTCATTACCCAATCACTAAATACAGATGACATTTTAGGACACCTCACCATTTTTCTAACCAACCTACTAATCATCTGGATTGCTGAAGGAACCAGGTATAGCATTGACAAAGAATTTATTCGATATCAGTCGAGCTTTCTATTTGGAAAAATTCCGTTGAAGAACATTACAAAAATAAAAGTGGGAACAACTATGTGGGTTGGCTTTAGACCTGCTACATCGCGAAATGGCATCATCATATACTACAACAAGAATAAAAAAATCTATATCAGTCCCGAATCAAACACAGCTTTTACGGAAACCCTAAAAAAAGTCAAAAAAGACCTAATTATTGAATAGAAATTCGTGCTTATGGTTTTTTTTACCATAAGAGTGTATATTTGATTTTTATTCATTTAACAAATGCGTCATTTTATTTTAACCATCTCCGCGTTTTTGTTCTCCATCTCCCAAAGTTTTGCTCAAAATGCAATTCAAATTAGTGGACACATTACCGATAGCAAAAATCAACCTATAGTAGGAGTAGCCGTCTTTGAAGCCGTCTCCGGTTCTGGAGCCTTCTCAGACGAAGATGGAAACTATCTCATCACCTTGAACTCTTTTAAAGATTCTGCACAACTACGTTTTGAAATGGAAAATTTCCAAACCGAAAAAAGGGTAGTTTTTGGCGCCTCTGTTTTGAATATTGTTATGTCTGAAGACGTAAATAAACTCAATGAAGTGCTTGTTGTGGGCTACGGGAGCTCATCAAAAAAAGAGCTAACAGGAGCAACCACGCAAGTTGGAAAGGAAAATATAGAAAAATTAAATATCCCCAGATTAGATCAAGCATTACAAGGTCAGGTTGCAGGGGTGAATATTGGAACCAACTCTGGATCTCCGGGGGGCACGGCGAGCATCAGAATTCGCGGATTATCAACCTTCGGAGACAACGACCCTTTGATCGTTGTCGATGGAGTCATCTATGATTCCGAAGGTCTCAATTCATTGAATCCAAACGATATAGAATCGGTCAACATCCTCAAGGATGCAACAGCAGGGATATATGGGGTAAGAGCAGCAAATGGTGTAATTTTGATTGAAACCAAAAAAGGAAAAAGGAATACAAAACCACAAATATCTATCAGTAGTTATTTCGGTTCACAACAACCTGTAAAAAAACTTGATTTACTGAATGCAACTGAATATGCCGTTATCAAAAACGAAATGCTGGGAACAGGAGGAAACCCTCTTCCTTTTCCCAATGCTCAACTTGGTGAAGGAACCGATTGGCAAAATGCCGTTTTTTCCAACGCATCAATCCAAAACCACAACATAAGCATTCAAGGAGGTTCTGAAAAATCAACCTACTCAATTGGTGGAAGTTATTTTTTGCAAAATGGAATTGTTGGCAATGAAAAGGCCAACTTTGAAAGACTCAATGGACGAGTAAACTATACCACAAAACTCTCGGACAAACTAAAATTAAATTCCATATTTTTATATACCAAAGAAACCAGAAATGCATTGCCTGAAAATGGCATTGGCTCCGTTTTGTATAATACCATAAACGCTTTTCCAACTTCACCTATCAAAACAATAGATGGAAGGTATAGCTACCTGACTGAAGTGAATGATATCATCAACCCCATAGCGCAAATGGAAAACACCTACAATACATCTTGGGTCAATAAGTTTGTGGGTAAGGAAGAAATTGCGTACAGCATCAATGAGAACTTAACATTCACCAATCGGTTAAACTATAATGTGGCACTGGTGGACAATAAGGCATTCTCTCCATTGGCGTGGTATGGGCCTGGTAAATATGCCAACAATGCTTCAAATGAGAACTTAGACCCTGTACAAGTTGAAATTGCCGATGGTGTATTCATTGACAGAGGTGCGAGCGTAACTGAGTCAAGAACAACATATACGGATCTCAACTATGAAGGTTTCTTGAACCATAAAAAAACAATTGCACAAAACCAAACACTGAAAAGTACTTTGGGTTGGTCAATTTTCAAACGTCGAGGAGAAAATCTAGAAGGAACTGCATTCAATATCCCAAACAATTCAAAAGATTACGCAGACATTTCTGCCAACTTAGCGCCGGGCGGTTTTTTGAATAGTGTGAGCTCCTACGAGTTTGAAGAAAGATTGGTCTCAACCTTTCTTAGAACAGAATACAATCGGGACGATAGATACTTATTGTCTGGTATTCTTCGGAGAGATGGGTCATCAAAGTTTGGTCCCAACAATCGATTTGGTTTTTTCCCTACTCTTTCGGCAGGATGGTTACTCTCAGAAGAACCTTTCTTCAAGAGTGACATCATCTCGTTTGCCAAACTTAGAGCAAGTTTCGGGGTGAGTGGAAACGACCAAATAGAAAATTTTGCCTATCGAGCTCAGCTAAATGGTGAAGGTGTCTATGTTTTTGATGACATCATCACCATAGGAACTGCCATTGGTAGAGCCTCCAATCCAGACTTAAAGTGGGAAACTACAAGACAATTTAATGTAGGAACTGATTTTATTTTATTCAACAGAATCAATACAACAGTAAATTATTTCATTAAAAATACTTACGATTTACTATTTCAGCCCGATGTGTCTGGAATTATTGGGTCATATGGTCCTGGGGGCTACCCTCCTATCATCAATGCAGGAAATGTTAGCAACAAAGGAATTGAATTAGAAATCAGGTACAACTCAAGCACAAAAAGAGCTTTGAAATTAAATGCTGCTTACAACATCACTTATCTCAAAAATGAAGTAATGGAAACACCAACGGGAGTAGATTTTCTTCCAGGTGCAAACTTTGGGGTTGGTGGAAATGTAGCAACACGTTTTGAGAAAGGATTTCCAATTGGATATTTCCATGGATACCAAACCGATGGAATATTCCAAACCCAAGAAGAAATAGACAATGCTCCAATTTTGCAAGAAGGAGCAAAACCAGGGGATTTTCGCTTTGTAGATCAAAATGGAGACGGGAAAATAAGTTTCAGTGACGACACAGACAAAACAATGATTGGATCTCCAATCCCTGAAATCACAATGGGTTTCAACTTCAATCTCGTTTATAAGGGTTTTGATGTATCAGGGAATCTATATGTAGCTCTAGGACATGAAATTATTAGGAACTATGAAAGGCAACAACCTTACGCCAATCAACTGGCCTACGTATTGGATAGATGGACAGGACCTAACTCAACCAATGATCAAGCAAGAATAAGTACAGACCTCAACCGAAATGGTGTTTTTTCGGATCATTTTGTTGAAAGTGGAAATTTTGCTCGGCTAAGAAATCTCCAATTTGGATACACCTTGCCAACGAAGTTTACATCCAAAATTTCCATCCAAAGTATGAGAATTTATTTTTCGGCAAATAACTTATTTACCCTTACTAATTACATGGGCTACGATCCAGATGTAAGCTCAGGGTCGGCGCTCGATGTTGGAGTAGACAATGGCTTTTATCCACAAGCCAAAACATTCATGGGAGGAATTTCAATTAGACTATAAAAATGAAAAAACAATTAATCATCATCGCAACATGCTTATTGATCACTGCTTGCAGTGATTTCCTAGAGGTAAAC
This sequence comes from uncultured bacterium, assembly GCA_963991985.1. Lineage (GTDB taxonomy): Bacteria > Bacteroidota > Bacteroidia > NS11-12g > UBA9320 > MED-G17. The sequence goes on from CAXDRX010000001.1 coordinate 22,558, forward strand.
CCACCGTACACGCAAGATGCAGAAAACTATTTCGAAAGACCCGAAGACTATGAAAGAGCTCTTATTGGAGCATACGACCTTTTACAAGGTTCTTTTCTTAATATTTGGATTGGAGAAATTGCCTCAGACAATGCAATAGCTGGAGGAGAAAGTGTTACAGACACCGAAGGATTACATGAAATAGAAAATATGACTCACGATGCAGTAAACAACGAGTTGCGAAGTATTTGGCGATGGAACTATGCTGGTCTCACACGAGCCAATTACATCTTAGAGTTTAAAGATAAAATTGATTTTGAAGGCAAAGATCAAATCATCGCAGAATGTAAATTTCTGCGCGCATACTATTATTTCCAACTGGTAAAATTCTTTGGTGACGTTCCCTTAATTTTAAACAAAAGATTAGGAGCCCAAGAAGCAAAAGAAATCGACAGAACACCAAAAGACCAAGTCTATGCTCAAATAGAAAATGACCTAAGAGATGCATCCGCTACCTTGCCATCAACCCAAATAGTAAAAGGAAAAATCACCAAAGGAGCAGCATTAAGTTTGCTAGGGAAAGTTCTACTTTATCAAAACAAATTTGAGCAAGCTGCCAGCACCCTAGACACAGTGATTCAAAGCAATCTTTACACGCTTATCAATGATTATGATAAAATTTTCTCAGTGGCCAACGAAGGCCATAGTGAAACTGTTTTTGACATTGAATATTCTGGATTGGAAGGAGGAAGTTACGAATGCCTGATATGTCTTGAGGGCAATGCAGCCCCTGGTTTTCAAGGAATTAGACAATACAAAGGTCCCGTATATGGAGACGGAAACAGCTACAACCTACCAACCAAAGAGCTTTATGATTATTTTGAGGCAACCGACCTTCGAAGAGATGCCACGATCCTAAACCTCGACGAATTTATATCCAAGCAAAGCAACCCAGAACAAATTGAATACGCAAAAGGCGCTGGTGGACATACTGGCTTTTACAACAACAAATACATCAAAAAACAAGGAGAAATTGGACTACCCGATAACGATCTCACAAGCCCTGTGAACTTTAAGGTAATTCGATATGCAGATGTATTGCTAATGGCTGCCGAAGCACACAACCGAAAATCTAGTCCGGATGATGCACGAGCACTTGAATATTTAAATACCGTTCGAAAGCGAGTCGGCATGGCAGACAAATCAAGCAATGGCTCCGATTTGACTCAAGACATTTGGAATGAAAGAAGATTAGAGCTATCGGGAGAAGGTCTTCGATTTTTTGACCTCGTGAGGACAGGACAAGCTGAAATCGAAATGGATAATTTTATACCAGGCAAACACGAATTATTTCCCATTCCTCAGGTAGAAATTGACCTTGCAGGTGGAAATTGGCAACAAAATCCAAACTATTAATAATTATGAAAGCAATACAATTCAACTTATCAGCTATTCTCATTACACTTATTGTAATCAGTTGTAATGATGAAAGACCTTCGCTGGGAACAGCTCCCACGCTTGAAGACGCAACCTTTACTTACAACTACAACGATAGCAACCAAAACATAGTGGAATTCCAAGCTGGTGAAGCCAATTATCAATATGTATGGAATTTTGGTAATGGTCGAACCTCGTCTCAAAAAATAGCCAGTAGCTTGTACCCAAACAAAGGAGATTATGAGGTATCCCTTACCGTATTTGGTCCTGGTGGTAGTGCCAATACCAAACAAATCATCAACATCCAAAACGATGATTTATCGTTATTGAGCGATTCAATCTATTTCTACCTTACAGGTGGAAGTGAAAAGACCTGGATGATTGATTCAACCAGAGACGGTCATTTTGGTGTAGGACCAAACCCCGTTGACCCCAGCCTAGGCTATACGCCTCATTGGTGGGCAGCAGGCCCCAACGACAAAAGTGGTTGCAATTTATACGACGATCGATTTACCTTCAGATTCAATGGATTTGAGTTTGACCAAGTAACCAATGGGTTTACTTATGCTCACGGTGATTTTCATGAAACCTTCCCTTCGTCACAACAGGTAAAAAATGATTATACCGTGCCATTTGCCAATCAACTTGGAGAATCGTGGACAATAGACAAGGAGTCAGACACGACAATCAGTATTTCCGGAGATGCATTCATTGGTTTTTACACGGGTAAAGGTAAAAATACTTATAAAGTACTAAAAATTAGTAATGATGAGTTGTATATACGACACCTTCATGAAGGAAATGAAGATTTGTCATGGTACCAATGGTTGGTTCCGGTAAAATAAAGAGCTTAGTGTATAAAAGTTTTCAGAACATCTTGCTTTGGGTGTCGGTATCCCTTCTTTTTTCTTATTGCAATGACGATGAATCTCCCTCTGGGAATGATGTTGTTTTGCCCTCAAAATTTGAAGTTGAGTTGTCCATAATAGATACTGCAGCAGGTCGCATCGAAATAGCTTGTAGTGCAGATGGAGCCAACTACTTTTCAATGTTAGTAGAAGGTACCAATTACAGTAGCAACAAAAATTCTAAAGATGGAAAATTTGAATTTGACATTTCACCTAGTGGAATTTATGTACTATCGGCAAAAGCACATGTAACAGAAAATCATTTTGTTGAAAAAAAATGGAACCTAAATTACGACCTAATCATTAGTCAACAAGATTTTGACATAGGATACAAATCACCCAATTCATACAATGGCTACAACCTTATTTGGCAAGATGAATTTGAAGGAAACAGCATAGACGAAACACGTTGGAATTTTGAAACAGGATTCGCCCAAAACCAAGAATTACAATTTTATAGAAAAGAAAATGCAAGCATTCAAAATGGTTACTTAGATATTGTTGGAAATGGGAATGGAGGCAATTACACGTCAGCTCGTCTAAATACAAGCACAAAGTTTTCTTTCCAATTTGGCCGTATAGATGTAAGAGCAAAAATTCCAACTTCCAAGGGCATGTGGCCGGCCATTTGGCTTTTGGGACAAAGTTATGACCAAATTGATTGGCCGAGATGCGGTGAAATTGACATTATGGAATATTGGGGAAATCCAAATGGAGCGGTACATGGCACGATTCACTGGCACAACGAAAACAATGGCAAGCGCGGCGATACAGGAGGATACAAAATCGTGGACGACAAGGATGAATTGTCTTCGAAATTTCATGTATATTCTATCGTGTGGGACCAAAACCGCATCGTATGGTATCTAGACAATAAACAATTTTTGGTGAGGGAAATATCCGCACAAGAAATGTCAGAATTAAGAGAAGATTTTTTTGTGATCTTAAACCTTGCCATTGGCGGCACAAACCCCGGCAATCCAGATGAAACCAGTATTTTTCCAAGCCATATGTATGTGGACTATGTAAGAGTATTTCAGAAATTATAAATTTGATTTCCATGCGTATTCAACTGTCAAACAATAAATACTTATTTCATTGGGCTACTGTGCTTGCTTTTTTTTCTATGTTGGCCAGCTGTAAAACAAATGGCAACCAAAGTTTTACCTTGCAAAGACCAAATAATCTCCAAACAAAATTAATTGTGGTAGATTCAATACTGGGATTGGTAAAAGTAGAAGCTTTTGCAGAAAATGCCAACCAATACACTGTCGATGTTCACGGGCCGGATGGTTTTGTATCTAAGGCCTCAAAAAATGAAGGCCTGTTTGATTTCGAATTAATCCCAGAAGGAACTTATCATTTTAACATCAAAGCTGTGGCCATGGAAAACGCCTTTGTAGAAGAAAATAAATCCATCACATTCGTAAAACCCGACCCTTTACTCGAGTATGACAAAGGCTACAAAAGCCCAAAATCATATGACGGATATAGACTGGTATGGGAAGATGAATTTAATCGACAGGAACTAGATGAAAAATCATGGACCTTTCAATTGGGAACTGGTCGGGAGTATGGTTTGTACGGTTGGGGGAACAATGAGTTGCAATTTTACCGCAGTGAAAACACAATACTTGAAAACGGCTATTTAAAAATCTTAGCCAAAAAAGAAGATTTTAGTGGTCAAGAATATACTTCTTCAAGGATTTATACCATTGGAAAAAAAGCTTTTCAATATGGACGATTTGATATTCGAGCCAAGTTGCCTGTTTCACAAGGCATGTGGCCTGCCATTTGGATGTTGGGTGAGAACATCAATGATATTGGATGGCCAAAATGTGGAGAAATAGATATCATGGAAATAGTCGGCAAACAACCACGACATTTATTGGGAACCTTGCATTGGCACAATGATATTGAAAACCAAAAAGTTCAATCCGGTGGAGAAATATGGCTTGGACACGATGCGCCAGGTTTTGATGAAGAATTTCATGTATTTTCAATTGTTTGGAATAGTACAGAAATCATATGGTATCTAGACAACCAACCTTATGCAAGCATAGACATAAGACCCAGCCATATGAGTGAATTCCATAAACCATTTCACTTTTTATTTAATGTGGCCATTGGAGGCAATTGGCCAGGAAGCCCAGATCAAAGCACAATATTCCCTAGTGAAATGGCAATCGATTACATCCGTGTTTTTCAGAAATAGCTGATGTTTCTGACCTAAAAAATAAAGTTATTTTTTTTGTTTTACTTTTGTGAAAACAAACTCCTTAAACAATGAAATTTTCATTCAAAATCATCCTTATTATCTTACTTCTAGGCAATTTTCATTATTCTTTTGGTCAAGGCGCTGAATTGCCAAGAAAAAGACAATATAGACCGCTCAACCAAAAACAACAAGAGATCCGAATTGGCGCACTCAAATCCCTTTTGATACCGATGTACGAAATCGAATACGAAAAAGATTTCACTGACAACACATCCTATGGTGGAACCTTGTTGATCAATGGCAACATTAGTTCAAGGGTTATACGTCTTAATTTGATGGCAACACCTTATTTTAGGTTTTATTTCAACAAATCAAAGGAATACGGTATTCAAGGACTTTTTGCACAAGGATATTTGGGGTATTACAATGTAGACCGTGACAATGGGAAGTATATTGCTGATTCTTCACAAAATCCTTACCCTTGGGCCAACTTCGTCTCCAATTGGGAATCCATTCACAACCTTGGATATGGTTTTGGTTTGGGGAAAAAGTGGACACAAAACTCTGGATTTACCCTAACAATATTTGCAGGATTTTCGAGAACTGCACGAGGTTTTGGTTCACCTGAATTGTGGCGCACCTGGGACGACATCAATGGAAACCCTCGACAACCAAAAGAATCTGACTATCGAAATGTTTTGTTCAATGCCGACATTCATTTGGGCTTCAGGTTTTAATTTTACTGAACCACTATTTTCTTGGACCAATCGCCTACGTGTAAGATAAATTCCCCTTCTTCTACTTCTTTTTGTAAGTTTTTATTCACAAAAGCCAGTGATGACACGGGTATATTGAATTGATATGTAACTTTTTCCCCTGCCCCTATTTCTTTTTTGTCAAAATCTCTCAATCTTTTCACCGAAGGTGCAACAGATGCCACAACATCACTTACAAAGACCAACTCTGTTTTTAAAGCATCACAATTGCTATTATTGGTTACTTCATAGGTTATCAAAATACTGTCCTCTTTTTGGAATGTGTCTCTAGCAACATTAAAGTTCTTATAGGTAAAACTGCTATAAGACAAACCATGGCCAAATTCATATTGTGGATCAAAAGCACCAAGTCCAAAATCTACATTGAGTTGATCGGTATATTTATGGTCATAAGGCAAAAGACTCGCGCTAAATTTTGGGTACGTTATGGGAAGTAAACCGCTTGGGTTTGTTTTTCCAAAAAGGATTTTTGCCACTGCATTTGTTCCATTTTCAGAAATCAAATAACTCATTAAAATTGCTGAGCAATAGGGTTCTATTTCTCTGATAATGATGGGTCTATTTGTACTCAATACCAAAACAATAGGCTTTTGGTATTTTGCCAATTCTTTCACCTCTTTTACCCATTCTTTAGGCGCCTCTAAAGAGTGAATATCTCCCGGTTTTTCTGTACTAGGCTTTTCTCCATAAAACAATACAATAGCATCCACGTTTTTGGCCTCTGTTGTTTTATTTAACTTTCTAGCCCGCAAATTTTGCGCTACAACAGCCTTCCAAAAGGTATTTTTGGTGTTATCATCCCATTGGCTATCAACACCTTGCCAAGTCCTAGACCAAGCACCATTAACCATAGTAAGCTTGTCTAGGGCATTGCCCATGACCCCAATGTTGGCATTGGATGAGATGGGCAATGTATTGTTTTCATTTTTTAATAATGTAACTGCTTCTTCCGCTACCACCTCTGCCGTTTTAGAAAAGCTATCTGAAGCAACCAAAGGGTAACTTTCCTTTTGAAACCAAAGCGGATGCTCAAAAAGTCCCAGCTTTTTTTTCATTGTTAAAATCCTTCGTACCGCCTCATCAATTCTATCCATCGGTACTTCCCCTTCTTCAACCAGCTCCAAAAGCAAATCAGAGAAATGATAATCATTGGGAACCATACTCATATCAATTCCAGAATTGATGGCAAGTTTCACTGCCTCTTTCAAATCTTTTGCTACATGATGAAAATCCACCAGCTTGATGATGTCTTCCCAATCCGTTACAGCAACACCTTGAAAACCCAATTCATTTCTCAACAAACCTGTTAGAATTTCCTTGTCGGCATGAACAGGTATACCATTCAAATCACCAGAATTGATCATCACACTTAGTGCACCTTCTTCAATTGCTTTTTCAAAGCTCGGTAAGAAAATTTCTCTTAGCTGAATCGGATGAATATACACCGATGTTCTGTCCTTCCCAGTGAAAGGAAAACTATAACCTAAAAAATGTTTCATGCAAGCAGAAACGTGATAATTGTCGATTTTTGTTGAATTTCCTTGATATCCTTTGATCACGGATACACCCATTTGAGTAGCCAAATAGCTATCCTCTCCATAAGTTTCAAAAACCCTACTCCATAGGGGTTGTCTAGCAATATCTAAAACAGGAGAGAAATTCCAAGGCACACCCATAGCTCTTGTTTCATAGGCCGTTATTTCTGCTCCTTTTTGAATCAATCTAGGATTAAAAGTAGCCGCTTGAGCTAGGGGTTGAGGGAATAAGGTCCCCTCCATCAAATAGTTGGCACCATGAATAGCATCAATGCCATAAAGCACGGGTATTTTTAATTTTGTTTTTTGAACCTCATCATGAATATTCTTCATAATTCGGTGCCAAGTACTTAACGTATGTGCATGAGAATTTCCTGCATTTAGTATAGACCCAACTCCATAGTCTCTGATGGCTTTTGCAAGTTTCAATGAGTCTACGGCAAGTGGTTCTTGAAGATTATACAAAACTCCTTTGCAGATGAGGTCAATGTTCAATTGAGTCATTTGCCCAATCTTCTCTTTGGTGGTCATCTGAGACATTAACAAATCAATAGTATCCGGGCTTTTGTCTGTCTTTGTACAAGAAGTAAAAACCAAACTCAGCAGCAGAGATCCAAAAAATATTTTCTTCATATTAAGCAAATAAAATCCACAATAAAATTACTCCCGCAACAACCAGAGAGGAAAGCGTAAGATTCAACATGTTATTTTTCCAAATAAAGTTTCCTCTTGAATAGGTAATCTTAGTAATATCTTTCTTTTCTAAATCTTTGGCACGTGAAAAGAAAATAAGAATAGCAGAACATGTGAGAAAAAGTAAAAAAGCAAAATGCAAGAAATTAATGCTAGCAAATTGATACAAAAAACCTGAAAGATTTTCTTTTACCAATTCCAAACCCAATCGGGCAGTTCCTATGGCAGCTCCTGTTAAAAGGGAAATTTTGGCTGCCCGGCCAGTAATTTTTTTATTGAATATCCCGATCAAAAAAACAGCAGCAATAGGTGGTGATATATAGGCCTGAATACTTTGAAGTTTTTGGAACAATCCACCTTCAATGAGGTTCATCAGAGGGATCCAAGCAAGACCCAAAACGACCAAAAAAGCGGTAGATTTTTGACCAAATCTAACCAAAGATTTATCGTCTGCCTCTGGTTTCCACTTCTTGTACAAATCCATTGTAATTAATGTTGAGCATGAATTAAAAACGGAAGAAAGAGAACTCATCAAAGCCGCCAGGAGACCTGCAATGACCAAACCTTTTAAACCCGCTGGTAGCAGTTGCATCGTTAGTGTGGGCAAGGCAGCATCGTAATTTATCGAACCATTTTCAATGGGGAATTGGATTCTTGGATTTGGCCCAGTACTTAGTACAAAAGCAATGACACCAGGAATGACAAACAAAAACAAAGGCAATAATTTCAGGAATGCACCGAAAATGGTTCCTTTCCTACCTTCATTTATGTTTTTTGCAGAGAGGACTCTTTGCACGATGAATTGATCCGTGCACCAGTACCAAACACCCAAAATAGGAGCGCCCAATACAACGCCAGTCCAAGGGAAAGAAGTATCTCCTGAACCCCGCCACAAACTGAGATAACTTGGATCTGATTTTTCCATTAAAACATTCCATCCTCCTAGTTCCTGTAATCCATAAATAGTAATGGCAATGGAACCACCCAATAAAACTAGCATTTGGAGGAAATCTGTATAAACCACTACTTTCAAACCACCCAAAACGGTATAAATCCCAGTGATGAGAACGATCAGTATTGCCCCCGTCCAAAAGTCTATGCCCAATAAAGCAGTGAACACAATCCCCCCAGCAGCAATGGTTACTGAAATTTTTGTGAGCACATAGGCAATAACCGAAACCCAAGTTAGATATGATCTTGCCCAAGCATTGTATCTTCTTTCCAAAAACTCGGGCATGGTATAAACTCCACTACGCATATAAAAGGGAACAAATACCCAACCCAAAAGAAGCAAAATGAGAGATGCCAAAATTTCAAATTGAGCAGCAGGAAAATCTCCTTTGGCCCCAGCACCTGCAAGACCAATCAAATGTTCAGATCCTATATTTGATGCGAACAATGAAGCCCCAATGGCCCACCACGCCAAATTTTTACCACCTAAAAAATAGTCATCCGACAAACCCTCTTTGGAGCGACTACGTTTTAAAAAAAAGAATAAGGCTATGCCAAAAACAGCAAGAAAGTAAAACGCAATAACCCCTAGGTCTAAGTTGTTCAGTTGTTCAAACATTATTAAAATTCAAATTGGAATCCTCTATTTTTTTGGTTTTTGTATTTGCTTTTATTGAACGAATACAATTTGGCTGGACGATGCGATACATTGGTTTGCCATTCTTCTAAATCATCGAGAATATTCATGGACAAAATTTTCTTCCTAAAATTTGGCTTATCGTAAATGGTTCCAAAAATGGCTTCAAACGTTCTTTGTAGCTCTAGCAATGTAAATTTTTTAGGAAGTAATTCAAAACCAATGGATTCCCTTTTTGCCTTTTTTCTTAGTCTTTCTAAACCTTTTTCTATAATCAATCGATGATCGAAAGCCAGTTCAGGAAGTTCTTGAATGTCCCACCATTTAGTATTTCTTGCCCATGCGGCAGGCAAAGGATTGAAATTTTCTGACTTTACCAAAGAAAAGAACCCTACGGTCAAAACACGGCCCAGAGGATGACGATTTACTCCACCGAAAGTTCTAAACTGTTTAAAAAATATTTTTTTTAACCCGGTCAATTGAAATAAAATTCTTGCCGCTGCATCTTTAAGATTTTCATCTATTTTCATTAAATCACCTGGCAGGGCCCAGTAACCCTCAAATGGAGACACTCCCCTTTCGACAAGCAAAACACGAAGAGAACCTGATTGATAACCAAGAACAATACAATCTACTGAAATACCAAAACAAAAAGATGCTGATTGAGCATTGCTGGGATGAATCGATTCTGAATAATCAAACTTTGAGCCAGATTTGTCTTCAAACATTGATAAGACAAATAAACACTTTTTTTTGATGTTATGGTAAAAATTACCTTATCCATATTTTTTAGTTATAGTATTTTTTACTTTAACAATTTTTCATTACGTTTGGATTAACTAAATATAAAAACAAATGAAAAAAACTTTATTATTTCTGAGCATTTGCTTAAGTATAAATGCTTTTGCTCAATTAGAAGGAACTTGGAAGTTTACCCAAAAACCGGGCGCTTTCGGGGTTGGTCCAAATCAAGGAGATCAAGGTTGGTGGCAGTACCTATCAGATGGCGAAACAAGAGAATGTTTAATGGATGATCGTTATGTATTCAATGCCGACGGTACATTCGAAAACCAGTTAGACTCTTCTACTTGGCTTGAGACGTGGCAAGGAGTAGCCGAAGGGTGTGGGAAACCCGTTAGTCCACACGATGGTTCTGTTTCTGCTACTTGGTCTTATGATGAGACTGCCAAAACAATCACAATTGTAGGAAAAGGTGCTTATCTAGGCTTGTCCAAAGTAACCAACACAACCCAACTTACCGACCCAGCAAATGCTCCCGACACAATCGTATATACGGTAACATCCATGTCGGCTAGCAACATGGTGATTGATATAAATTACGGAAGCGGTTGGTGGAGATACGACATGACCAAGGACGACGGAAAAGCAGAACCTACAGAAAATATCATAGACTTTTCTGCAGAGGACGCTTGGGGAGGTTTTGTCAATGTATTTGATTTTGCAGGTGCCTACATGTTTGGAAGCGGTTGGGCAATTCCCGACATCAAGACAACCATTGACAAAACAAATAATACCATGACCTTACAGCCCAATTTCAATCTGTATGGAGATGGAACAGACCCATATTGGGCCAAAGACGGAAAAGGACAAAAAAATGTTGAAGCCAATACGGAAGTAGAAAATGCTACTTTAACAGAAAAAGATTTCACATTCAAGGGTTCCGTTTTAAGCAATACTTTAGATACGAGCTACGATGCTTATTTTCATATAGTAGCGTTGGATCCAAACAATGGTTACCAAGATGCCTTGGGCGGTGCAGGTAGAAAAAAGCTTCCTTCCAGCGGCAACTTTTCAGTAACCATTAAAGGGGACGACCTAAAGTCTGGATTGATCGTAAAATATGGATTCCGCATATTTGGAGTGAACGCAAACCCTGCTGATGAAACTGCTTTAGGAAGCATTGTTATTGGAGAAACCCAACCCGAATTTGCTGGAAGATGGAAATTGGCTCCACAGGCCATTGCCATGGGGGTTGGCCCCAACCAAGGAGACGTTTCTTGGTGGTCCAACACAGCAGCAGATGTAGATACTCGACACTGTTTGTTCGCAGATCATTATGTTTTCAATGCAGATGGATCATTTGAAAATGACTTGGCCGAACACACGTGGTTGGAAACATGGCAAGGTGCAGATGAAGGCTGTGGCGAACCCGTTGCACCACACGATGGTTCTAACGCAGCTACCTGGTCTTACGATGCCTCAGCAAAAACCGTAACCCTTGTTGGAAAAGGAGCTTACCTAGGTTTATCGAAAGTTACCAACACAACCCAACTTACAGATCCCGCAGACGCTGTAGATACCATAACTTACCAAGTTACTGAATATTCCGACACCACGCTTCTTCTAGACATCGACTATGGTGCTGGTTGGTGGAGATTCAACTTTGTAAGAACAAACGAAACAATGTCTGTAGACTCTGTACCCAAAGATACAGGAGATTCAAGCGGATTTATTTTAAATCCTGAGTGGGGTTCAACAAATATTTATCCAAACCCTGCAAACAATTTTGTACAAATCCAGAGTGCTGAAAAATTTGTTTCTTATCATATTTTAAATCAATTGGGTCAAACAGTATTGGTGGGAGACATCGTAGAAAACAGAATTTCAGTCGCAGAATTGAATAATGGTGTTTATTTTATCACGATCACCAATGAAGACAATCTTGGTTTCGTCAAAAAATTGATCATCAAAAATTAAATTTATAGTTTTTACAAATGAAAAGGGAAGTCGTAATGGCTTCCCTTTTTTTGTGGTTTATGTTTTTGTCGGTTCCAAAAAAATTTGATTTATTTACCAGCTCATGAATAAACTTTTACTCATCCAAGAATGCATACAAAAACTTAGTGATGAAATCAAAAAGATCAAAGATGATTTAGATTCTATCGAATATGACATGCACAACGAGACCAAAAGCTCTGCAGGAGACAAATACGAAATCTCTCGAGAAATGATGCAACAAGAGCGAGAAAAACTAATGAATCAGATAAATTTAAAACAAAAGCAAAAGACAATGTTCTTACATATGCCTTCAAAAACAAACACAAATGCCAACTTGGGCGCTTTGGTAATCACCCAGAAGGCTATTTTTTTCATTAGCCAGAGTATTGGTAAAATCCAATTTGAAGACAAAACCATTTTTTGTCTCTCTATTCAAGCCCCCATAACCAAAATGATGTTGAACAAAAAAGTGAAAGACGCTTTTGAGTGGAACAATAATGCATATACAATTCATCAAATAGAATAAATCTTTGAAAGAAAAATAGACTTGTTTGATTTGGTTGTTTCAGTTCCGAATATTTTCAATTTCTTTGTTTAATGGAGCAAAAAAATCCTTCTTTCTCGAAGTATAATGCTCAGCAAATTGCTGATAATTTCGGTACACCAACTTACGTATATGATGCTCAGAAAATTGCTGAACAATATGAACAAATGAAAGCAGCATTTTCTGAAGTACAGGTAAAAATAAAATATGCATGCAAAGCGCTCAGCAACATCAATATCTTAAAATTAATGAAAAGCTTGGGCAGTGGTTTGGATACCGTTTCCATTCAAGAAGTCATGCTTGGCATCCATAGCGGATTTGAACCCGAAGAAATCATTTTCACGCCCAATAGCATCGATATTAAGGAAATGAAGGATGCTGTTCGTTTGGGCGTAATCATAAATATTGATAGCCTCTCTATGTTGGAGCAATTTGGCAATGAGTTTGGAGACCAATACCCAGTTTGTATTCGATTGAATCCACACATTATGGCTGGAGGTCATGCCCATATTTCAACCGGTCATATCGACAGTAAGTTTGGAATATCTATCTACCAAATGCCACATGTTCACAGAATCGTCGAGGCCACCGGTCTTAAGATAAATGGCTTACATATGCATACAGGTTCCGATATTCTGGATGCAGATGTTTTTCTGAGGGGTGCAGAATTGCTCTTCGATGCCTCAGAAAAATTCAATGAACTTAAGTTTATGGATTTTGGGTCTGGTTTTAAAGTAGCTTACAGAGACAACGAAGTAACCACAGACATTAAAGAAGTCGGAGAGAAAATTTCTAGTCGTTTTGCTTCTTTCTGCAAATCTTATGGTAAAGATTTAGAGCTTTGGTTCGAACCAGGCAAATATATTGTTAGTGAAGCTGGGCAATTGTTGGTCAAATGCAATGTGGTAAAACAAACGACAAGCACAGTATTTGTTGGTGTTAACTCTGGTCAAAATCACCTCATTCGGCCGATGATGTACGATGCATACCACAAAATTGAAAATATTAGCAACCCAAAAGGCGTCGAGCGCATCTATTCAGTGGTAGGTTATATCTGTGAAACAGACACCTTTGGATATGATCGAAAGATCTCTGAGGTCCGGGAAGGTGATATTTTAGCCATTCATAATGCAGGGGCATATGGTTTTCAAATGAGCAGTAATTACAATTCAAGATATCGGCCTGCTGAGGTATTGATTCATCAAGGAAAAGCTCATCTTATAAGAAGAAGAGAAACTTTCAATGATTTGCTTGACACCCAAATTGTTCTTGATGTGTGGGAAGGAGAAGATCACAATTAAAGCTTAGCAGAAGCTTGTAGCTTAGGAGCCGCAGCGATTGTTTCTGGCGCGCAACCTTTTTTGTATTTATCAAAATTTTCGTTGAAAAGCACAGCAAGCTTTTGGCTCGTTTTGTTGAACTGGTATTTGTCTTTCCACGTATTGATCGGATTGAGAATTTCTGATGGAACACCATCCACTTCAGAAGGTATTTCTAAATCGAAAAGATCTTGTTTTTGAAAATTGTCAAAATTCAATTTGTTTTCGAGCACAGCAGTTATCATTGCTCGGGTATACTTCAATTTTATTCTAGAACCTACTCCATACTCTCCTCCTGTCCAACCCGTATTGATGAGCCAAACATTCACCCCATGATTGGTCTTCAATTTTTCACCCAACATATTTGCATATTCACTTGGGTGCAATGGTAAAAATGCTTCACCAAAACAAGCTGAAAAGGTTGCTTTGGGTTCAGTAATTCCCTCCTCAGTGCCTGCAACCTTAGCGGTATATCCCGAAATAAAATGGTACATTGCTTGACCCGTTGTCAACTTAGAAATAGGAGGCAAAACCCCAAAAGCATCGCATGTAAGAAAGAAAATATTTGTGGGTGATTTGCCTATGCTTGGCAATTTAACACCTTCAATATGCTCTATTGGATAGGCAACACGCGTATTTTGGGTAACGCTGACATCCGAAAAATTCACTTTGTTTGAATGTTCAAAAAATCGAACATTTTCCACCAATGCCCCTCTTTTGATTGCCTTATAAATTTGTGGTTCGTTTTCTTCGTTCAGATCTATACACTTCGCGTAGCAACCACCCTCAAAATTAAAAATTCCTTCCATTGACCAACCATGCTCATCGTCGCCAATTAACTTTCTTTTGGGATCTGCAGAAAGAGTTGTTTTTCCCGTACCGGAAAGTCCAAAAAACAAGGCAGTATCTTGTTGGTCCCCCTCATTTGCAGAGCAATGCATACTCAATACATTGTGTAATTTTGGGAGCGTATAATTCAAAACAGTAAAAATACCCTTTTTAATCTCGCCTGTATATCCAGTTCCCCCGATAAGAATGATTTTCTTACTGAAATTGGTGATAGAGAAGTTGTGCTGTCTTGTCCCATCTTCGTCTGTCACTGCCAAAAATGAAGGTGCGGCCAAAATAAGCCAATCCGCATCCTCGCGAAAGTTATTGTCCGCAAATCTTTGGAATAAATTATTCGCAAACAAGTTTTGATACGCTGTTTCAGTAACCACCTTCAAGCTCATCGTATACTTGGGATCAGAACAAACAAAAGCATCTCTGATGAATAAGGTACGATCGCTAAAATGGTCAAGTATCTTAGCGAGCAACCCATCGAAGTGATCTTCGGACATGGGATGATTAACCTCTCCCCACCATACAGCGTTCATTGTTTGTTCGTCGCGAACAACAAATTTGTCTTTTGGCGAACGACCTGTGAATTCTCCAGTATCGGCTGCCAATGCGTCCATATCCGTTAAAATACCCTCACCGTTTGATACAGCATAATTGATTAATTCGTCGGGATTTAGGTTCAGATGTGCAATTTTTGCATGCTCTATAATTTTTGAAATAATAGCGTTGTGACCCATCTTATTTACCTTATAGTAGGCTTCAAATGTATTGGGGTTTGGGACTGAAAAAAAAAAATTAACCTCCTTTTGGTATTACTTTATAACCTTTTTGAATAAGGAATTGGGCAATTTTGTTTCGAAAATCCCCTTGAATCACAATTTCTCCTCCCTTCCATACCCCTCCTGTTCCGCAAAGCTGCTTAATTTCTTTGGTAAGTTTTTTGGCCTCCTCATCTGATCCTTGAAAACTTTCTATGAGTGTTACTATCTTGCCTTTCCTGTTTTTTTTATCTCTTGAAAGATATAGTTTTTGATCCTCGGGAAGGATTTCTTGTGCCTCTTCATCAGGTTCAAAGGAATCTTCGGGGTTGGTAGAATACACTAGCCCACCAAAATCATTTATTTTCTTCATTTTCTTTTTGGACATCCTGCAAATTTAGTTTCCTTTCTTTTTGTCTGTTTTTGGATTTACATGCATAGCCAATATTCTATTAGATTCCTTAATTGTTTGCGGTTTTTTTCGAAATTCCCACAGAATTTTACTCGCTTTGGCCCTCGCCTTTTGAAAATCTACTATGGGGTATGGATAATCTTGGCCAATTCTGGTTTTATACATTATTTGATCCATGGCGCTCATTTTCCAGGGTTCATGTACAAGGGATAAAGGAACTCTTCGAAGTTCGGGTAGCCATTGAACAATAAATTCACCATTGGGGTCATGCTCAAATGAATTTCTTACCGGGTTGTATATACGCAAGGTGTTGAACCCTGTTTCTCCCGCCTGCATAATTAATTGGGAATAGTGAATACCAGGCTCAAAGTCTAAAAACTGCTTCGACAAATGGAAACTTGCTTTTTGCCACGGCTGCCACAAAATATGGGTGAAGAAGCTAATCAAGAGCGCCCGCATTCTGAAATTGAGATAGCCTGTCGCATTCAAACACCTCATACATGCGTCGACCAAAGGGAATCCAGTGTTACCATTTTCCCAAACTCTTATCAAGTCAGGAATGATCGGCTTTTTCAAATGATTGTACGTTTTATTCAAAGACTCAAATTCCATGCTGCATTCCATTTCAAATTTTTGAATGAAATGAGAGTGCCACCTCAACCTACTGATGAATCCGTTGATGGCTCTTTTGTCTGAAGAATCTGATCTAGACATTTTTGCCGCTTGAAATGCCTGTCTGATGGAAAGGTTGCCCCAAGCCAAATACACGGACAACCTACTACAGTGAATGCGCGAACCCAATGGCTTTGAGATATTTTTTAAATAACCCACGTGCCTTTTGTTTAGAAAACCTTCTAAATATTTTTTCCCATTTTGCTCCCCTCCCGGTTGACAATGACTATTGGTTTTTTCTAATTCGATGTGAGAAGACCATTCCATAATGGTTTTTTTTGACAACATTTGGTTTTGCCTTGGCTGAAAAAAAACGGTAGAAGAATTGACATAATCATTCCATTCTTCAATCCACTTGTTTCGGTTTTTCATCCCTCGTTTTACTCCTTTGGAAGGTAGCTCATGCCAGAC
Source organism: uncultured bacterium (assembly GCA_963991985.1). Taxonomy (GTDB): domain Bacteria; phylum Bacteroidota; class Bacteroidia; order NS11-12g; family UBA9320; genus MED-G17. The sequence continues at coordinate 39,387 of CAXDRX010000001.1, forward strand.
TATATTGTTTTTTTTAAAATATTTAGAAATCTTTTTGTCTCTATCATAAGTTTTTTTGATTCCCGTTTCTTGACCACTAAAAACACTAGTTATGGAATAATTTTTCTTGAGAAAATCGAAAGCATCTTGGACCTCTAACTCCAAATACAAAACTTGGGAATCGAACTTTGCCAACTGTACATTTAAATCAAGAATGGATTGTTTAATAAAACTAAAATGCCGCGCGGAATAATGGGGATCCTTTTGAAGGGAGGGTTCTAGAATATAAAGCAAGCAAAATTTCTGATTTTGTTGTATTGCCCGGCAAATGGCTTCGTTGTCGTGCAAACGCAAGTCTCTTTTCAACCAAACAATGTTCATCCTTTGCACAACATTTTAGAAAACAAAAATTACCTCTTTTTGATTGCATTAGGAGGGTTTCGTTGAACTACAGCGATATCATCTCAAGAGGTGCACATTCCCTGAATATAATTTTTGATCGCCGTTCAAAAATCGGATACGCAATAGATACCCATAAACACCAAGAGGGGCATTTTCCCCACTCCAGCCGATTTCTACAATTCTTGGATCCGCGTGGAGAATTTGATGTAAAATTTGTCCATACCGATTGAAAACTATAAAAGATTCGACCTCTTTGATCTGATGAGATCGTAAACTTGGTCTAAAAACATTGTTTAATTGGTCGTTGCCTGGGGAAAATGCATTGGGAATAAAAACATGTTGCTTTACTTTAATCTCAACGAATGAAGAATCTTTCGCAAAACATCCTTTATCACTTTCTGCCAACAATTTTATCCAAAGCGATTGGAAAGGGTAAACGGTGATTGGGGAGCAATTGATGTCACAATTCAACAGTCCCTCTGGTTTCCAATTGTACATGGCAATGGAGTCATTTGCAGTTGTACTTAGCCGCACAAATTCACCCAACTCTATGGAAGAAAATTTTGGTTGTATGTCAATTTCAAATTGGGGAGGATCAAACAATTCGATGGATGTATCCCAGGTGCATGCAACGTTGTCCATTGCACGAATTTTGTATAGGCCTTTGGCCAAAAACTGAAACCTTCTGATTGTATCAAGTTTATCATTTCCTATTGCAAAAAGGATGGGTAAGATGGCGCCTCTTTCATTCAGCAATTGAATCGAACCCGAAGTATCACCTGTACAAAGTGGATTTGATGATTTAATGTCTAAAGCCAATGGACTTTCTTTAAAGGTTAATTTTAATACCAGAAAACTATCGCAACCATGTAGATCTGAAAATGTATCTCTATAAAGTCCTTCTTTGTCAATATAGGTTCCATTAAATAGTATTTTTTTTCCCTCGCACACAAAAGTGTCTATATATGATGTTTTGTTCTTTCGGTGTATGAGGTTCATTCTCACTACGCTGTCGCATCCATGACTTCCAAGCAAGGTGTCCAAATAAATACCCTCAGCATTTATTTTCTTATTGTTGAAGACTATAAAATCGTTGGGACAAATGAGACTGTCAAAAAAACCAAACTTTATTGGACGTTTGCTCAATGTTAGGAATACTATACTGTCACATCCATTTTTGGATACAAATGAGTCTGAATAAATGCCAGGAGTGGAAATATTTCTATTCCCAAAAAAAATGCTGTCTTCACGACAAATAAGAGAGTCAATGAATGATAAAATTGGTTTTTTAATTTCAATGAAATTTTCTTCCGAAAGAACCCGACAATTTTGGTTGAGTAAATTGCTCTGAGTGTTGGCCAATAAATAACGATACTTATAAAACCCTACATTCCCATTGCTGTGAATGTAACGATCTTGGTTGGCACCGTAAATATTTGTCCATCCATTTCCATCGTTAATTTGCCATTGATAATTGGGTGTATTGTATCTATTCCCCTGGAGACTTGCAATCAAAGTTCTTGGTTTAAAAGATCGCGGACAGATTACATAAGGAGCCCTCGGATTAATAAATGCTTTTGGGCCACATGGTCTAAAAGAGATATTGTCCAAAGCCAAATCATTTCCAGCACCTCCCGGAGCATTATTTCTTAGTGATAAGATAAGACTATCTTGGCCAGGCAGTGTCGAAAAGGTAAATGAATATCGATTCCATTTTTCGTTATTGGGTACATTGCCAGTATTATATTTACTTACTCCATTAATCAGAAATTGCAAGTTGGGTTTGATGTAATTTGGATAACTTTTATCCATAAGATTGAATACATCAATTGAAAATTCATACGTCGTATTTTCACATAAATCATATACGGTATCTATATAAAACAAACCCGATTGAAACGATGCATTTACAACCATCATGTAACCATTTGGGCTGTTACTATTGTCTTGTATACCTTGCCATCCAGCCCATAAAAAGGGCCAGTTGGCCATATTGTTTGTAATGGTATAATACCCGTCATCCATAGGAACATTGGTGGTATATATATATCCTGGTGCCAATTTGGGGTCTTTGCTCAACACCGTTGCTGCCCCTTCTCCAAAATCACCATTTTTAAAAATATTTTTGCCCAATTGGCCTGAACACGACTGAGACAGTGCTTCTCTAGACGCAATAAGCAAGAAAATGTTTAAGAAAAAGGAGAGAAATTTCTTGCAGGACACCTAGTCCAAAGGTACATTTTTATTTTCTGATTGCACCAATTTGCTTGTGGGTCTTGTCCATTTTGGCTTTTCTCCCAAGGAATGCAATAATGAGTCTTTTTTCTCCACTGTTTTGGGTTGTGCTTTTTTGATGAAAGCTTTTTGTGGCTTAAGTCCCAACAAATTAAATAGCTCCATATCCTGATGAACATCTGGGTTGGGAGTTGTGAGAAGCTTATCCCCAGCAAAAATTGAATTTGCGCCAGCAAAGAAGCACAATGCTTGACCCTCTTGGCTCATTTGTGTTCTGCCTGCAGACAACCTAATTTGGGTTTTTGGCATAACAATTCTTGTGGTTGCAATCATTCTTATCATTTCCCAAATCGAAATAGGTTTTTGTTTTTCAAGGGGAGTCCCTTCCACTGCTACAAGGGCATTGATTGGTACTGATTCAGGCTGTGGGCTTAAAGTTGATAAGGCGATGAGCATAGACACCCTATCCTCTATAGATTCTCCCATTCCAATAATACCACCGGAACAGACGGTCACGTTGGTTTTTCGAACATTTTTTATTGTGTCTATTCTATCTTGATAAGCTCGCGTTGAGATCACTTCCTGATAATAGTCTTCGGAGGAATCCAGATTGTGATTGTAAGCATAGAGACCTGCCTCTGCAAGTCTTTTTGCTTGGTTTTCAGTAATCATGCCTAAGGTACAGCATACCTCCATGTCTAGTTTATTGATGGTACGAACCATTTCCAAAACCTGTTCAAAATCAGGTCCATCTTTAACATTTCTCCATGCAGCGCCCATACACACACGAGAAGACCCTAGCGCTTTGGCCCTTTTGGCTTGTTCGGAAACTTCCTGAACACTCATCAAATCATTTCCTTCGATATCTGTATGATATCGCGCGGCTTGCGGACAATAAGAACAATCCTCAGGACAACCGCCTGTTTTTATTGACAATAACGTACTTACTTGAACAATATTTGGATCATGATTTTGTCTATGTATTTGGGCTGCATTAAATAATAACTCCATCATTGGTTGATGGTATATTTCTAGCATCTCACTTTGGGTCCAATTGTTTCGAATATCTTGCATGTTCTGTGCGAAAATACATTTTATTTTATTGTGCTTTTTCGAGCAATAAACTTGCTGCATTGCCTCCAAAACCAACTGTATTAATTAAGATTCTTTTTATTTCTCGGCTTTTATAGCTTTGATTTACATAAGGGGTTTTATGCAAAATATTTTCATCCAACATAAAAAGGGCAAGCTCTAAGCTCAACATACCAGATGCTCCTAATGAATGTCCAACTTTCCATTTGTTTGAAGTGCAAAATGGTGCTTCATTCGGAAATACTTTATTTATGGCTTTCATTTCGGCCAAATCGCCTTTCATTGTTCCTGGTGCGTGCATAATTATTGCGTCTACAGACGATGGATCATGGCTTGACAAAGCGCCAGTCATTGATTTTTGAAGCGACACTCCATCTTTTTGTATTGATACTCCATTGGATAGTGCTTCTGTGCCATATCCCCAACCAATGATATGACAAAGAGCATTTTCTTTTTTTCCGGCTGTTAAGCAAGCGGCACCGGCTCCCTCGCCCAACACCATGGTATTTTCTTTTTTTGCCAAATCCATGCTCCGGCAAGGAAACCCTTTTTTCAGATTGCTATAAATTTTTAATGCTTTCATTTGCCCAAAGGTAAAAGGCGTTAGTGGAGCCTCCGTCCCTCCAACCAAAAAATGGTTCACAAAACCAGATTTCAACCAAACTATCCCATTCAATATGGAATGAAACGATGAAGAACAAGTAATAGAGTGAGAAATATTTGGGCCTTGGGCTTCTAGGTCATGACCAACCCAAGAGGCGATATTCCCTGCTGTTGTTATGGGTGAGGTTCGAATATGTGTCACATTGGAAGTCAAAAAATCCCTGTGATGTGCCTCGATAGATTCCGTTGGTCCCCTTGAAGATCCTATGTTTACACCAAGTGAATCTTCTTTTGACAAGTTTGCCATTCCTTTTGCCTGCCTAGACACAAAGAGCGCATATAGGGTTGTTTTGTCTAGATGTCTGTAAGGAAATTCTTGCTTTATCTTTTTGATTTCTTCCCAAGATTCTGATGGAATTTTACCTTGCCAAATACCGTCAATTTTGGTCAGATTGTGATCGTTTTTTTTGTAGGATTGATAAATATTTTTCTTCCGGTGGCCCAGTGCAGAAAGAGATGAAAAACCAACAATAGAAAAACTTTCACTCATTTAATTCACCAAATTTATCCAAACATGCAAGAATAGTTTCATAGATTTTATTCAATTGTTTGTTTGACGTTACAAAAGGGGGTGTGAGATAAATTGTATTGCCCAAAGGCCGCAAAAAAATTCCTTTATCCATAAAAAACTGAAATATTTCATTTCTTTTTTCCCCATATCTATTGAGGACTTGGGAGAGCTCAAATGCCATTATTATTCCTTCATTCCTTACGTTTTTGACCCTTTGGTCATTTTTTAATTTCGTACAAAAAATTTGGTGCTGTTTTTCGATTCTTTGTTTGTTTGATTTCATTTCGTTTGAATGATAAAGATCAATAGCAACACTTGCTATTTTACAAGCAATCGGGTTGGCTGTGTAGGTATGACCATGAAAAAATCCTTTGGCATTTTTATCACTCAAAAATGCATTGAAAATTGTTTCGGTGCAGGAGGTTATTCCCATGGGGACCATTCCGGCAGTCAATGCCTTTGAAAGACAAACAATGTCGGGTTGGATGGTTGCTTGTAGGGAGGCAAAAATATCTCTGGTCTTGCCAAAGCCCGTCATCACTTCATCTGCAATTTTAAGGACATTGTATTGTTTGCACAATCGCAGAAGCTGACATAAGAATTTTGCTTTATACATTTTCATTCCCGCTGCTCCTTGAACCAAAGGTTCGTATATGAATCCAATTACGTCGCCTACTTGTAGAATTTTTTCAAGCTTGGTCAATACTAGTTCTAGATTGTCTTCATCTGGGATAGGTATTCTCTTTACAGAAACAAAAAAGTCTTCAAATGCGCCGTTGTACACAGACAAGCCTGAGACAGACATTGCACCAAATGTGTCGCCATGGAAACCTTCTTCAAATGCAACAAAAACTTTTCTTCTTTCACCTTGATTATGAAAATATTGAATGGCCATTTTTAAAGCAACATCTACCGAAGTAGAGCCATTTTCGCTAAAGAACAGTCTGTTTTGCCCAAAAGGAAGCAAAGGAATTAGTTTTTCAGAAAGTTCTATGGCAGGCTCATGGGTGAAACCTGCAAAAACAATCTGATCCATATTTTCCATTTGCGCAGCAGCAGCATCTATGAGTTTGGGATGACAATGACCGTAAATGGCCGTATACCAAGAGGCAATTGCATCAATGTATTCGTTCCCAAATTCGTCCAACAAAAGGGCCCCTTTGGTTTTTTGAATCCCTAAAGCCTCTGGGAGAAGTTGGTGTTGGGTCAAAGGATGCCAAATGTGCTTTTTATCTCGTTTGCTCAAACTCATAAAATAGAAAGAAGCTTAGGTTTTATGTTATGAGCGTATTGTTGGATGATTTTTGGTGTAATTCTATCGTGTTGTTCTAGCCTACCCAAAGTTGGCAAACCGCTTTTTTGAAGAATAATGTCTTGAGTAGATTTATTTTTTTTTCCATTGAATAGCAAAACAATTTTTTTAAATCCTCGGCTTTTTAATATTTCTATGCTCATCAGGGTATGGTTTATACTACCTAGATAATTTTTGGAGACCAATACAATAAGATCATCGTTATGGATCAAATCTACGATGGTATCTTTATGATTGAGCGGAACAAGCAAACCTCCAGCCCCTTCGATGACCAATTTGTTTTTGGTTGTAGGTCTTTTAATGTTTTTTAAATTTATCTGCAGGTTTTCTAGTTCTGCCGCGGCATGAGGACTCATCGGTTTTTCTAGTGCATAGGCGTGGGGGTGTATTACTATGGAATTGTCCTGAAGGTAATGAGCAATGGAATGAGCATCTGAAAAGTCCAAATTACCAGATTGAATTGGCTTCCAATAATCTGCTCGAAGCGCTTGAACCAGTATGGAAGATGCAATTGTCTTTCCTACATCTGTAGAAATTCCTGTAACGAATAAGTTAGTCAAATTTGGATCGAATTTTTTTAAGTTCTTTTAAGAGTTTTTCTATTTGGTTGTCACTATTGAAACTATGCAAACAGATACGCAATCTTTCTTTATTTTTTGGAACAGTTGGCGAAAGTATAGCTTTTACCAAAAATCCCTTATCATGCAACATAGAAGAAGCCTTTTTTACCTCAAAATTTCCCTTCATTACATATGATTGTATGGCTGAATGGCTCGGATAAAAATTGTCTAATTCTAATTGATTTTTTAAATCATTGAACAATGAAATTTTCTTTGTCAATTGCCTTTGCAAATGGTTTCGGTTCAACATCCATTCATAGGCAGACTGAATGGTTGCAACACTATACGGGCTCATTGAGGTGCTATAAATCAAAGACCTTGCATAGTTGATCAAAAATTTTTTTAATGACTCAGCTCCTAAAATGGCGGCGCCATGGCAGCCCAGCGCTTTTCCAAATGTGACTACCCTCGCAAAAACTTTTTCTTCCAATGCATATTTTTGAACTAAGCCTTCACCTTTGTTGCCAAATACCCCTATGGCATGGGCCTCATCCAATACCAAATGTAATTTTTTATCGGAACAATAATTTGCCAATTCAAGCAAATTGGGGCTATCCCCATCCATGGAGAAAATGGTTTCGCTGACCACATAAAACTCATGGGCACCCTTTTTTCTGCATAACTCTACTTTATGGGCCAAATCCGCCAAATCATTGTGTTTAAATTTAATGGCTTTTGCAAAGCCCATTTTTATACCATCTCGTATGGAGGCATGAATCAATTCATCATAAAAAATATAATCTCCTCGTTGAGGTACAGAAGAAAAAAAACCAATATTGGCATCATAGCCTGAATTGAACAATAAGGCACTATCAGAATGATGAAAATGCTTTAAGAAATCTTCCAATTTTTGGTGTATAATATGATTGCCCGACAACAACCGCGAACCAGTGCTACCATTTATATTTTCTGTCTGGCAAAGTTTTTTTAGAACAGCCTCATGGATGGCTTCTTCCTTGGCCAAACCCAAATAATCGTTTGAAAAAAAATCCTCCCCATTTTTGATAACAGAAGGCAAAACCCTCAAATTATCTGAATGATGCCTTTGTGATAATTTTTCTTTCAGTCTTTTGGGAATCTCCTGCACAAAGCAAAATTAGAAAATTGAATAAACCACTGCACCGAAATTTAGTTTTTAGAAAACCGCAAAAATCCCAAGGTGTGGATTTGTAAAATAAATGTCCCAGCGGAAAGAGCTTTTACATCTATTTTACCATTTTTTACTGTCCCCGTCAAAACTTCTTGACCTGATGCATTGAAAATATTAAAATATCCTTCTTTAATCTCTTGAAGAAAAATATGATTTTTTACTGGATTGGGATAAAATGCGATCTTTTTGATTTGGATATTATTAACAAAAGTGATTTGATCGAATTTTAATGTAGAATCGGTTTTTTCCTTACATTGCGACGCTTGATCAATAATCTCTAAGTCAACATCTACATATTGTTTGTTGGCAGTTTGTGAAAGCAAAAATGATACTACCGAATCATTGGTTTGCAGAAAGCCACCTTCCATTGGTTGTAATTTCCAATCCGTTTGAGCATTTTTTACGTCAGTAATGGCTGAGAGAAAGAATCGGCTTTCCTCTTCAAAGGGTTGTTTTTTTGCAGCAATTTTTGCCATTGGTTTTGGCTTTAGTTGAAAGGAATCAATGTCTTTGAACAACAATGGACAAATTGATGATTTTTTAACGGCGGTGTCAACCTGGATCTTGAGCCATTGAAAGGAGCTATCCATAATGATAGCCACTACAATGGAGTCTTTGCTGGAAAACAAAGGTTGAACTTTTTTATTATTTAGTGATACGCTAAAGGAAGCACTGTCGACGTTTTCGTTCAATGTGTTCAATGCAATTTGATGCATTCCTTTGGCCAAGCAAGTATCCGTTTTTCTGATTAAATTTAGTCGGGGCGACGGGTAAGTAACCACCATAGAAGATTTTTGGCTAACACAACCCGTTTTTGAATTGGAAAAAACATATCGAACAATTGTATTCCCCACCTCAAAAATCCCTTGCTTACCTTCTTCTACTTTTTTATTGTTCAATAACCATTCCCCACCCTCGGGCATCGCATCCAAAGGAAATGGACTTTCACCATCGCATCTATAAAGGGTATCTCCAAAAGAAAAATGACTGGAATAAATTGAATCCATGCCATTCAAGAAAAACGTCATATTTTCTTTTGCTTCACAGCCTTTTGCCATTGTTTTGTATTGCAATAAAAATTTTGCATCCTTATATTTTTGGCTTTCGTTTGAATTGACCTGGATGCTATCTCCTTTCGGCACCCCAATTTGACTTGGCTTATCGAAACCAGTTGTATCAATAACTTTCCAGACACCTCCAGGTGGTTGAATGGAAAATAAAGAGCCCAAAGAAATGGTCCCTTGATTGAAACATGCCGGATTGGCTGTTTTATATGAAATACTTGGGCTTGCAACGATGATAATTTGCGCTGTGTCCTCAAAATGACAACCTTGCACATTTAAAACATGGTGAATCAACGATATTGTGTCTACTCCCTGGTTTGAGTGATTGAATCTAGACAATGAAAGATAGGTAGTGTCTTGAAAAACACGGAGCACGCTATCCAAATTTTTACAATCTAAGCAAGTCCAATAGGAACTATCTACATTTTTCTTTATCAAGACTTGGTTGGCATCCAAGTTGATTTCCTTTAATGACTGGCAATAAAGGCTATTTTTCAATACTATTTCCGGGTTTTCAAACTTTTGAACAAAACGCGTACTTGATACATTCTTACAACCCGATTTGGAAACCGTAAAAAAATAAGATCCTGAATCTTTCACCCAAATGGAATTTCCGCTTTGGCCATCACTCCATTGATATTTCGCTCCTGGCGTATATTGGGCCAAAAGATTGATGGAATCCCCGGCACATAAATTTTGATTTTCGTTGCTTAGCCATTTGACTTTAGGTTTTGCCAATACAGTAATTTTTATGGAGTCGTATGGGCCAAAACCGTTTTTGTTTTTTGCTCTCGCGGAGACATAAAATACTCCTGCGTCCGGAAAAAAAATGTTCCCAGGATTTTGTTGATTGGAACTGTCCATATTTCCACCGTTTATTTTCCAGTCATAAGCTGTGGGATTGGCACTTGCAGTGGCAGAAAAATAAACTGCTTCTTCTGCGCATAGAGTAGTCCGATTAGCGCCTATAGATGTTATGGGGACCGAATCTTGAGCATATTTAAAACGGAATGTTTTGGCATATACTTGGTCTCCTGAGTTTTGGCTATTTGCATTGGCCGCCATCACTACTGCATAAAACTTTACATTTCCTTGGTAGTTTTTGGGTGCTTTCCAGCGAAACTGCCAATCTGTACTATCGGTGCCTGTGGTACTCGTACCCGTTGTGGTATGTAATAGATACTGCCGTGTGTTGCTTCCATATATCCTTGTTTTTTTCTGGACACGATTGCTGAATGTCGAAAGTGTACCTACGGGCTTATTGTTGGTATCTAAAGCCGTAATCTGAAATCCAAATTTATTTATGGATGACTGTTTGTAACTCAATTTTACTGCATAGGTGCTATCTGCTTTATATTTCCCAGAGATAAAGTTGCCCGTGAGGTTAATCTTGGCCCAATTGGTCCCGCTGGTGATGAGAGAACCTGAATGGCAAGATGTGCAGTTGTTCTCACTTGGAGCATTGGTATAACCACCACCCGGACCAGAAGTATAGGTTAAAGATTTTGTAGCAACCAAAAGTGCCAAAATCAAGGTGGAAAAATAGATTGTGTTTTTTCTCATCAACTGGTGTACAGATAAAGAACAAATTTTCAGCAATTTCTGTTTTTAAACCCCATAATAGAAAATAAATGGTGGTGCACCTCTAGTATTGAACCTGCATTGATGACAAACTATTGATACTTTGATATTTTTCTATACATTTGAATCTCATTACTCTTTATTATGAAGTATTTAAGTCTCAAAATCTTAACAATACTCCTAGGATTGGGCGTGTTGTTTTCCTGCAATCAAAAAACAGTAAAAGAAAAGAACTGCTGTAGTAAGGACAGTTCAAATGTTTGTAAAAAAACTTTTGTGTTGGTGCATTCGGCGTGGTTAGGCGCATGGCAGTGGAATCAAGTAAAAAAACAACTTATCGAGAAAGGACATGAGGTAATTACCCCAGATTTACCGGGTCATGGGAGTGATAAAACGCCCGCAGCAGAAATTGATATGAATGCTTATGTCAACAAGCTGGTCCAAGTATTGAAAAATCAAGACAAGCCCGTAATCCTTGTGGGTCATAGTTTTAATGGTATTACGATTAGTCGAGTTGCAGAATTACAACCCGAAAAAGTAGAAAAACTGGTTTATTTGACCGCTTTTTTACTACCCAAAGGTGCTTCATTTTTCTCTGCAGTTCAAGGTGTTGAAGGATCCAAAGCGGTTGAAAATTTTTATTTGTCAGAAGACGAGTCTCAAGCATTTGTTAAAGAAAATGTAATCAAAGAGGCCTTTGCGCATGACATTTCAGATGAAATGTTTGACAAAGTCAAAGGAATGATTGTTCCTGAACCTGCAAAACCTCTAAATTACGAGCTTGAAATAAGCGAGGACAAATTTGGCAGGATTCCTAAATACTATATAGAATGCACAGAAGATAAGGCAATCCCCATTGAAGTGCAACGAGGAATGTATAAAGGAAATGTAAAGCAATATTTTTCTATCGCCTCTAGCCACACCCCCAATTTTTCTCATCCATCAGAGCTCTCAAACATTCTTTCTGGTCTGTGCAAGAAAGCTGTTTGTTGCTCTGAGTCGAAAGCAAAAAAATAGCGCAAATAGGAAAACCAATCTTACCGTAGTGTCTATTCTTTTGGCACTTGGTGAAGTTTTCTCACAATCCTGAGAACAATTGTTTTTGGAGAAAAAGGGATTAGCGCCAAAAGTAATTTTTGACCAAAATTTAGGCTCGGAAAAACATTTAATTTTCCTTTCATCATTGCTCTATAAGCAATCTTGGCTACGTCCTCTGCACTGACTGTTTTTCTAAAAAGAATAGAATTTTCTAATTGGGCTTCTTTTGCAAAATTACTTTCTGTAGGTGGAGGCATACACGTCGTTACTTTGATATCGTTTCCTCTCAACTCCTCTGCCAAAGCATTCCCCAAGGAGCTTACAAAAGCCTTGGTTGCAAAATATACTGCTTGCATCGGACCAGGGACTAAAGCTGCAGTGCTACTTATATTCATTACCCTTCCACCTTTATTCTCAATCATTTGGGGTAAAAATAGATACAGTAAATCTGTGATGGCCATTGCATTTACTTGAACCATTTTTCTGTGCTTTTCCAAGTCTTGACCAATGAAGAAACCCCGATGTCCAAAACCTGCGTTATTGACCAAATATTTCAGTGAACCAAGTTTGAGATTTTTATATGCTTGCAAAATTTTTTGAGCAGCATTGGGCTCAGCCAAGTCCTGCTCAATAGGATAAACTAGACAGTCCCAAGAGTCTTCAATCTCTGCTTTTAAATCCATCAATCTTTGTTTGTCTCTTGCAACAGCAACCAGATGTTTACCTCCATCCCGAGCAAATTCCTTAGACAATTCCGCACCTATCCCCGATGATGCACCTGTAATTAGCGCTATAGAGCTTTTTCTATCCAACGAATACAAAGTAAATACTCTTAACTTTTCGTTGATGATTTTTTGTTGATTTTTTAATCTTTCAAATCTATTTCAAAAGAATATTTCTGAACGCCTTAGACTAACTTTGAATGAAATGCGAATAGAGCAAGAAGTTTTATTTCCTGAAATAAAGACATGGATAGATAATCTAGAAACTTCCAACCTCAATCGAAAGAGAATTGAAATATTGGAAGAATTAGGTAAAAAATTATTGCCAAACTTTAAAAATGAAAATCTTCCGGATTTCCATTTTTTATGCACCCACAATTCAAGAAGAAGCCAAATGTCTCAAGCAATCACAAAAGTTTTGGCCATCCACTATGGCCTTTCAATAAACTGTTTCTCTGGGGGAACGGTTGAGACAAGTTTTCATCCAAATGCAATTGATTGTCTCCAATCAATTGGCTTTAAAATTGAAAAAAAAGAAATTTGGGAAAAACAATGGCGTTACCAACTTCGTTTTTCTCAGGAGATTGATGGTTTACCAATGTGGTCTAAGCTGTTAGATGACCCTAACAATCCGAAGCAAAATTTTATTGCCATCTTTACTTGTGATCAAGCTGCCGAAATATGTCCGGTGGTCTCAGGAAGTTTGTACAACGCAAGATTAGGCCATTCAGATCCAAAGATTTTTGATGGTACAACAAACGAAAAGGAAGGATATTTAAAATGTGCTTTTGATATTGCCACAGAAATGAAATGGCTCTTTCATTTTTTGGCAAGCAATTGATTTCAACTGGGAGAGCCATTGGCTTCCACTAAAATTACTTCCTCTTTGATCAATGAAACCAAACCCGCTGGGCCGCCCTTTGCTTTTCTTACATATTTTCTCTGGGTGTACACCACTGGTGAAAGAGAATTGTTTCTATTTTTTGAAAAAAAGACTGCCAAAGATGCTACTTTCTCCAAGGTATATTTTGGAATTCTTTGTCCAGAAGAATTTTTAATCAATACATGGCTACCAGGCACTCCCCGCGCATGCAACCATAAATCATTGGGATGCGCATATTGACCAATTAGAAGATCATTGTTTTGTGCATTTTTCCCAATCCAAACCTCATAGTTGTCCACATGCCTTTTGCGAAAGGGAAAAGCGGAGTCAGCTTTACTCTTTTTCTCTTCTTTTAAGTATGGTTTTAAACCTTTAAAATCTTCAATTAAAGCAATAGCCTTCCATTCTTTTTCAAGCAGAAAAAGTTGATTTTCTGCTTTTTTAATTGCTTCTTCTTGGTAGGTTTTTTGTTTGAATTGGTTTTTTGATTTCAGATAAAATTTTTCTGCGTTTTTCTGTAACGTAAGATTTTGATTTAGTTTGACGATAATATTTTTACCTGCATAAAAATCATACAACTCAATGCCCTTAATTTTTGAATTGTACTTTAAATGTAAATTGGCCATGAGAATATCACCTATTTCTTTATACGATCTTTGATTTGCTTGCTCATTGATTTGTGATTTAATTTTCTTTAGATAACCCTTTTTATTTTTTATTCCTTTCGATAGCCTTTGCAATAATTTATTCTTTTGGTGTAAAAATTCACTTCGGGCAATGAACAACTGGGCAAAAGATGTACCCATTGAGAGTAAATCGCCTTTGTTTTCATTGTCGGACAAAACCATCCTCGGAATATTAGAGGTTTCATCTATTTCAAAATCTTTTCCTCCTATTTTTCGAATGATTGACTCCATTTGATTTGATGATTTTGGGAAACTTATTTCCTGAAGTATTTTAAGATCCCTTGGCAAAAAAGGATAGCTCGCAAAAAGTTCTTCTCTATTATGTACAGGGAGAAATGGTTTTGAAACAAAAGTGTGTAAAGGCAAGCTAAGGTCTTTCTCTATTTTTTTGCGAAAAACTTCTAATAGCTGTTCTTTTTTGAAAAGTAAAATGTTTCCATTGTTTTGATAACACTTGAAAACAAGGGTTAATTGGTTCTCCAAAACAAATGAAAAACTACGGTTCATTTGGTGAGAATCTATTCTTACAATTTTTTTTTCGACAATATCCTTAAAGGGATAAAGTTTGTTCCTTTTGGGCAGACTGCCGGCATCGGATTTTAGAAAAAACGAATGCCCACGGTAATAATGATATTTCAAAACAATATTGTTTTGAAAAACAAAAAATAGTTCGTCTTTACTAGAGCTAAAAACTTCATCAATAACACAACCCTCTAAAAATGCTCGAAGAGAATGAGATATCTTTTCAAAAAAAAGAGCGTTGTTGTGCATATTTATTTTTTGGATTAAAAATCTCCGAAAAGATCGGTTAAGGCCTCATGGCCTTCCTCAGTAATCAATATGGTATGTTCATATTGAGCAGATAATTTTCCATCAATGGTTCGGGCAGTCCATCCATCATTTGTATCAATCTTGCATCGTGCTTTTCCCAAATTGATCATTGGCTCGATGGTAAAAATCATGCCGGGACGCATACGTTTGCCTGTATTTTTTTCGGCTGTGTGAGGAACTTCGGGCTGCTCATGAAAGTTCAAACCAACACCGTGTCCGCAAAATTCATAGACAACTCCCAATCCTTTTGCTCTTGCATATTCTCTAATATGAAAGCCTATATTTCCAAACCGATTTCCCGGATAACATTGTTGTCTTCCAATTTGCAGACACTCCTTGGTTTGGTCCATTAGCGTAGTTGCCTCATTGCTGATCTCTCCCACAGGATACATTTTACATGTA
This sequence comes from uncultured bacterium, assembly GCA_963991985.1. Taxonomy (GTDB): domain Bacteria; phylum Bacteroidota; class Bacteroidia; order NS11-12g; family UBA9320; genus MED-G17. Next base: position 54,558 of record CAXDRX010000001.1, read on the forward strand.
TCACCAAAGTATTTATTTAATATCGTAGTTACATCAATATTGAGTATATCCCCATCTTTCAAAACATAATTGCCCGGTACGCCATGACATACAACATCATTAGGGGATGTACAAATCGCTCCTTTGAAACCTTTGTATCCCAAAGTAGCAGATTGAGCCCCGTGATCTTTAATAAATTCCAAAGCTCGATCATGTAATAGTTTCGTTGTGTTGCCCGGCAAAACAAACTGTTCTAAATATTTTAAGGTTTGGGCAGCAAGATGGCTACTTTCTCTGATTCCTTGAATCTGCTCGGGACTTTTTATCTTTATTGCCATAAATTTTATACCTTAAGATTAAATGATCAATCTTTGAGAGGTCGATAGGAATGTCTTATTTGCCTTAGAAGTTGATCAAAAATGGGTTGTGTAAAAAGAAAAAATAATTCTTGCGGATTGGGTGGATTCAATTCGCTAATTTTCGTCAATTGATACTCATCATTGCTGAGCGCTTTTCTGTCTCCTTGAAATGTCGCCCACTGATGTTCCCATAGAAATGTTCCTGGGAATTTTCTTTGTTCAATAATACTTTGGCTATGAGCATCTATTCTTTTGTAATCTAGAAGCCCTGAACTTTTCACCGTTTTTGTGAACGTATGATAATCTGCTTGTACCGTTCCAAAAACATATTTTTTTGTTCCATCTTCAAGTTTTATGGAACCAACTTGTACACTGTCTTTGGTGATTGTTCTGATTTTTTCTCTCAGATAGGTTTGTCCAACTACATAATCATCAAATTTTAAAAGAATCTCTTCATCTGCTTCCGCCTTGGGAAGTCCATTTGATGAAAAAAATTGAACATATCGATAATTTAATCGGCTCGCCTCTTGCCTTATTTGATTGTTAAAAAACTCACTTGAAAGATCTAAGACTCTGCTGCCAACAGGCAAAGGACTTATCAAAACTCTTACCACAGCAAGATCAAAAGATTCTCTCAATTTTTGGTCAATGTCTTGAAACTCCCTATCATATTCTTTGGTTTTCAAAAAGTTTCTATGGGCCATTTGAGCGTCTTGTTTTGTCTTTAAGCCCAACAAACGACAACCTTCGGCAAAATGAGCTTTCGCTCCTAAATTCAATGCATATTCTAGCTCTTGTATATAATTCTTCGGCTTGACTGTTTCCAAACAAGCAGGACATTTTTGGAGTTCATTGTAGGCACGATTGAGCAATCGATACCGACTGACAATTTCGTCCCACTTGTAAACATCTTTTTTAGAAGTGGCCACAGAAATACTATTGATATTTTCATCTACCATGTGCTTGTATGCTTTTTTTAGTATGTGTCGAGCTTTGTCGTTTTCTGGTCGCCGCCGCAACTGCTTGATCGATTTAAAAACAGCATCCTTATACAAACCGCGCTTTAGATCGCGTGTGCCACTGCTACATGAATGCAAGAAAAAAAAGACAAAGAGAATGTGGAGCAGTAAATAATTACGCATGGTTCAAAAATGTCAAAATTTATGGTGAAAATTGTAAACAAGGCATTTAAATTTCAAATAGAAGCCCTTTGGCGTGCCAAGTTTTGTTTGGAATTTGTATGCCACAGGCTACCAAACATTAAATTGAAAAACCGAGACTTTGACAAGAACAATTATAATCCCACCAATCTCTCTTTGATGTCTAGCCGATGTTTTCTGGCTGTATCCTGAGCAATGTCGTAGCCCGCATCAGCATGGCGAATCACTCCCATCGCAGGATCGTTGTGAAGAACTCTTTTGATTCTTTTGTGCGCTTCCACTGTTCCATCTGCAACTACTACCATTCCGGCATGAATGCTGTAGCCTATTCCTACTCCACCCCCATGATGTAAACTTACCCAACTGGCTCCCCCAGCAGTGTTGATTAGTGCATTTAGGATAGGCCAGTCTGCAATGGCATCACTGCCATCCTTCATCGCTTCAGTTTCTCGATTAGGACTCGCAACCGAACCCGTATCTAGGTGGTCTCGCCCTATGGCAATTGGCGCCTTTAATTTTCCTTCTTTTACCAACTCATTGAAAGCCAAGCCGGCCTTTTCTCTATCGCCTTGCCCTAGCCAGCAAATGCGGCATGGCAGGCCCTGAAACGAAATTTTTTCTTGAGCCATCTTTATCCACCTATGCAAACTCTTGTCTTCGGGAAACATTTCCAACAAGAGCTTATCGGTTGTATAAATATCTTCTGGATCTCCAGACAAAGCTGCCCACCTAAACGGTCCTCTTCCTTCGCAAAACTGTGGCCTTATAAAGGCAGGAACAAAACCTGGAAAATCAAATGCACGTTCTAAGCCCACTTCTTTGGCTCTTCCACGCAAATTGTTGCCATAGTCAAAAGTTATCGAGCCTTTGTCGTGAAAATGAAGCATTAGTTCCACATGTTTTCGCATGGTTCGATAGCTTAATTCTAAATATTTGTCTCGATCTTGAATCCTCAAGGCTTCTGCTTTTTCGGCATCATATCCTTCAGGGAAATAGCCAACAAGTGGATCATGGGCCGAAGTTTGATCGGTCAGCAAATCCAAGTGAATATTTCTCTCTTTCAAACGCGACAAAAGGTCTACTGCGTTCCCCAACCAAGCGATAGAAACCGATTTTTTTTCTTCTCTGGCAGCAAGCGCTTTATCAATGGCTTCATCCAAATCTCTAACCATGATGTCTAAATATTTTGTCTCCAAACGTTTTCGGATTCGCCATTCCTCTACTTCCGCCACCAAACATACTCCTTCGTTCATGGTGACTGCCAAGGGTTGTGCACCGCCCATTCCACCCAGACCAGCCGTCACCGACAAGGTTCCTTTGAGCGTCCCACCAAAATGTTGCCGGGCTGCCTCGGCAAAAGTTTCATAGGTGCCTTGTACAATCCCTTGCGTTCCAATATAAATCCAACTCCCAGCCGTCATCTGCCCATACATAATTAACCCTTGTGCTTCAAGGTCTCGAAAATGTTCTTGGGTGGCCCATTTCGGCACCAAATGAGAATTTGCAATTATGACCCGGGGTGCATCTGAATGTGTTGGTAAGATTCCTACAGGTTTACCACTTTGAACCAAAAGAGTTTCATTTTCTTCTAAATCTTTTAGGGCTTTCACAATGAGATCAAACGATTCCCAATTCCTTGCTGCCTTGCCTGTTCCGCCATAGACAATTAGGTCTTCCGGCCTTTCGGCAACATCTGGATCTAAATTGTTGTGCAACATTCTAAGCGCAGCTTCCTGCACCCATCCTTTGGTATTCAATCGGGTTCCGGTAGGAGATTTTATTGATTTTGACATGACAGTCATACCACAAAAGAACTAAAAAGATTGTATTTGGTTTTTGGGGACTAAACAAAAGTGTAACTTTCGCCAAATTATGTTGAAAGTTAGGAAAGGTGAAGAAAATGATGTCAACAAAGTTTTTGAATTGGTTATGGAATTGGCTGTTTTTGAGCGAGGGGAAAGTGAGGTAATCAATACGCCCAACAAAATGAGACAAGAAGCTTTTGGAGAAAATCCGTCTTTTGATTTTTTTGTTGCTGAAAAGGATGGTGAGATTGTTGGCACTTCTATTTTTTACATTCGATATTCAACATGGAAAGGTTCCACCTTGTATTTGGAAGATATAGTGGTTACAAAAAAAGAAAGAGGAAAAGGTGTAGGGACAAATCTATTCGAGAAAACCTTAGAATATGCAAAATCAAAAGGTTACCCCCGTATGAGCTGGCAAGTTTTGGATTGGAACACCAAGGCGATTGAGTTTTATGAAAAGTTCAGTACTGAATTTGATAGTCAATGGATAAATTGTCATTTAGATGTTGTCTCATCTTAATAGGTTTAAATCTTTCGTTACTTGGCCATTTGTTTTGACGATTTCTATGTGGATCGCTTTTTTCATCAATTCAAATTATTCATTGCATTGGAATTTTTATGGTATCCAACCCAGGACATGGAGCGGATTAATGGGTATTCTTTTTTCTCCTTTTTTGCACGCTAACTTTGGTCATTTGTTTCACAATAGCACGGCAATTTTTTTCACCTACAGCCTAGTTTTCTATTATTTTCCTACCAAGTCTAAGGATATATTGCTTTGGATTTGGTTTTTTTCTGGCTTGGGAGTTTGGCTTTTTGGTAAATTTTACTCCAATCATTTGGGTGCTAGCGGATTGGTTTATGGCTTGGTTTTCTTTTTAATTTTCTCTGGTTTTTTTATAAAAAACAGAAATATGTGGGCTATGGCTTTGCTTATGATTTTTTTGTACGGAAGTTTGGTTTGGGGCTTGTTTCCTCAAATTCATCCCATTACCGGCACTCGTATTTCTTGGGAAGGACATCTCTCTGGTGCCCTCACAGGATTTACTCTTTCGGTAATATTTAAAAAACACGGACCCAAGAGTGATATGGAAAAATATTTTGAAGGCGAAGAAGAAGATGAAGAAGAAATCAGCACCACAAACGAAGATTTGTTTGAAATTGATTTGTGAGCTTTAAAGTAATTGTCTGGCATATTTTGATTAGGGTTTTATGCTTATTTTCGAATTTCGATGTATAAAGTTTTATTGATCTCCGCTATTGCTTTTCTAACCGTTTCTGCTAAAGCTGCACCTGGTGACACTTTGATTGTTCGGTCGCATGATTTGGTAGATATGACATGGAATGGCAACTACGACCGAAAAGCATTTTTCCCTACCAGCGGAAAATCGTATCAAAAAGTATTGATGAAATATACCCTCGGCTGCGCAAGCACGGGCTGCTCAGATTGGGACTATGATGTGAACATATACTTACTCAAAAATCTTGGTTACAAAGACTCTAATATAAAATCATACGACACGCTCTCCAAACAACCTTTAATCATTGATACCGTATGGAATGTGTTTGATGCAAAAGAACCTTTTGAATTGGGAAGATACATTACGCCATACGGCACCTATATGGCCAGAAATAGTCTAGGGTTTAGCAACAATTGGAATCATACGTTTTACTACGATGTAAGTGAATTTGTAAGTCTATTGAAAGATTCTGTAACCATCAGATCAAATTATCGTGGATGGTCTTCAGGATTCAGTGCCACTACAGATTTTATATTTATTGAAGGCACTCCTCCTAGAAACGTATTGTCGGTAAAAAATATTTATAAGCGAGGTGGGGGATACCAAAATTCTGAGCAATTCGAGACCAATGTAACTCCTGAGCGCAAAATTTTTATTCAGCCTGAGACCAAATATGCAACAGCAAAAGTGATCGTTACCGGTCATGGCTTTGACAACAACACTGGCTGCGCTGAATTTTGCAGACGCAGCTATGAGTTCCTCGTGAATAAGACCAAAATAGGAAGTCATCTTATGTGGCGAGACGATTGTGGTAAAAACCCAGTGAGACCACAGGGTGGCACCTGGCTCTATGATCGAGGAAACTGGTGCCCGGGAGATAAAGTTTTCCCTGAGTATTATGATGCCAGCGACCAAATTGTTTCGGGGGATACCAATCTATTTGACATCAACTTGGAAGCTTATTCCTGGTCAGGCAACCAAAGGCCTAGTTACAATTTATCTACTGTTCTTTTTGAATATGGTTCTTTCAATTTTGATCTAGATGCTCGAATAGTAGAGATACTCAAACCATCTGACAGAGACGAGTTTATGCACTGGAATCCTGCATGTGACCAGCCCATTTGTATTATTCAAAATGTTGGCAAAAAGACCATTACTTCGGCAACCATCAAATATGGTTTCCAAGGATTGGAGCCCTCTTTTTTTGAGTATTCTGGCAACCTAAAAAGTCTTCAAAAAGATACCATCTCATTGCCCGTGCCAAAATGGGAAACCCAAAAAGAAGGTGTATTTTTCGTAGAAATCATGACCCCCAACCACCAATATGCCGATCAAAATCTCAGCAATAACTTTGTCTCGGAGAAAGTAAAAATTGCCCCCAAATTGGAACCTTTTAAAATATGGCTGAGAACCAATGGAAGAGCTCAGGAAAACAAACTGCTTATTCTCAATAGCAACCAAGAGGAAGTTTTTAAACTTGATAACCTTACGCCCAATACAAGTTACCAAGAAGACATCAACCTTCCAGATGGTTGTTATACACTCCTTCTCACAGATGAAGGGAAAGATGGACTCGACTGGTGGGTATATCGAAACAATGGGAATACATCAGCCATTGGCGGTTGGATAAGACTACAGGCACAAAGTGGAGGCACTTTCTTTGAAAATTGGGGAGGCGATTGGGGCACAGAAGTTAGATATTCTTTTATTTATGGAGATTATACGGGTCAAGACAATCCAATGGGCCAAAAGAATTTATTGATATTCCCCAACCCATCAAAAGACTTAATAAAAATTCAAATTCCTGGTGTTGATGAAAAAATCCAAGTGACAATTACGAATGTTTTGGGCCAAAAAGTTCTTGAAATAAAGGATATACCTAGCGATAGAAATTATTGGTATGATATCAACTTAGAAGAATTAGGTGCCGGAAAATATATTGTACAGGTTCAATCTGAAACTTTTAATAAGTTTCAAAAAATTATTGTAAAATAAATTGACAAAAAAATTAAAACCTTTATTCACAAAACCAAATTTTCATGACCAACCAACTCTTTGAAAAACACAAAGATTTACTCTATAAATCTATCAAAGCCCTTGCCGAACGAACATTCTACACCCCATATCCCGAACATCCAAAAGCTTATTCCAATGAGAAAAACGAAGAAGGAAAATCCGACTTTTCAAAAAAACTAAACCAAAATTATGAAGGATTGTCCAAAAACAACAAGACTTGGATTGGAGAAGAAGTATCCCCCTTTTGGCAAACAGGACTAGGAATTCAATACCCCAAAGAAAAACCTGAAGAAATCATAAAAAATGCCTCTATGGCTTGTGATGATTGGAGAAAAACATCTTTGGAAATGAGGGCAGGCATCCTCATCGAATCATTAGAGAGGATCGAAAAAAGATTTTTTGAGTTGGCCTATGCAACGATGCACACAACAGGACAAAGCTTCATGATGGCTTTCCAAGCAAGTGGACCCCATGCCAATGATCGAGCACTTGAGGCGATTGCCCTTGGTTTCAAAGAAATTTCTCAATATCCAAGCGAATTGACTTGGAAAAAGCCCTTGGGCAAGTTCGACTTAACATTGAAAAAATCCTTTAAAGCTATACCAAAAGGAATAGGACTGGTTATCGGGTGCTCAACCTTCCCAACTTGGAATAGTGTACCAGGGTTGTATGCCAATCTTATTTGTGGCAACGCTGCAATTGTAAAGCCACATCCAAAAGCGATTTTCCCAATTGCCATTGTACTAGAAGAAATTCGAAATGTCTTGAAAGAAAATAAATTGTCGGAAGATATCGTCCAGCTCGCTGCAGATTCCGTACAAGAACCTGTTGCCAAAATTTTAGCAGAAAGTCCTGAAATAGCCATCATAGATTATACCGGTGGTTCTTCTTTTGGAGCGTATATTGAGGGTTTGAATAAAACTTGTTTTACTGAAAAATCAGGGGTAAACTGTGTTCTTCTTGAAAGCACAAAATCCATTGCAGAGACTTGTCAAAATATTGCTTTCTCTGCATGTTTATATTCTGGACAGATGTGCACCGCACCACAAAATATTTTTATTCCAGAAGAAGGCATAAAAACAGAAGAAGGTATCATAGATTACAAAACCGTTCTAGCTACGCTTTCTGATAGTCTGAACAATTTGATCCACCATCCTAAAATGGGGGCGGGTACCCTGGGAGCTATACAAAACGACCACACGTTGAAAAATATCCATGCGCAAGGAAACTTTGGTGGGAAAGTCATTTTAAACCATCAGGAAATTCAAAATCAAGAATTTAATGCTGCAAGAGTAGCAAGCCCGAAGCTGGTAGAGCTTGAAGCAGAAAACATAAACATAGAAAAAGAATATTTTGGTCCAATTGTTTTTGTTATAAAATGTAAAACGCGCCATCAGGCTCTCCAAAAGATGAAAAATATAGCGCACAAAAAAGGGGCCATAACCTGTGCTGCTTATTCCACAGACAAAACTTTTTCAGCAGAAATAGAAGAAGAAATGAACCGAGTATTTACACCCGTTAGTTTCAATTTTACTGGAGCCGCTTTTGTAAACCAACACGCAGCCTTTTCAGACTTTCATGTTAGTGGAGGAAACCCAGCTGGTAATGCAAGTTTTACCGATGCCAATTTTATATGCAAACGTTTTGTTTGGGTAGGCAACCGATATGCACCAGAAACATAGTAGAATTTGGAGAAAGTAAACGAAGCAACTTCTATTTTTCTTAATTTTGTAACATCGTGAAAGAGACAAAAAAAAGAATTATCAATGTTGTTTTAACTATTGTCGTTTTCGTAATGTCTTACTTGGTTTACAATACCATTGCAAAACCCATTGCTCACCAAAAAGAAATTAACATAAGGGAAAAAGCAATCATTGCTCGTTTGGAAAAAGCCAGAGAAGCCCAACTTGCTTTTAAAGAGATCACCGGAGGCAAATTTGCCAACTCATGGGATACTTTAATTTATGTAATGAAAAATGGGGAAATCAATGTCGAAGTACAGTTTGGAGATGCAGACGACAGTACCACAGTCTTCAGGAAAGAAATCGTCAAAAAACCGATATATGATGAACTTTTTGCCAATTACCCTCTAGACTCAATTTTATTGGTGCCTTACACAAACGACACCTTTGAAATTGCAACAGGAGAAGTAGAAAAAAATGGTGTTTTGCTGCCAACCTTTCAAATTTCAGATCCGGCCCCATTCAATGAAAGACGGATTGAGAACAATAATCCACTCCGTGTAGGCAACTTATTCGAAGCGGATTACAATGGAAATTGGTGATGCTTTAAAATTCTTGAAACAAATGTTTCCTAAAACAAATGATTCTATTCTTCGAAATAGCGAATAACTTTTTATCCGTTGCGGTAAAAGATAAAAAAGATAGAATCTTGTTTCTCAACTTTTTGGATGATGTAACAGATAAAAAGGTGGATGAGTTTTTGGATAATATCCCAAAGTTTAAATTCAATGAAGTTCTTCTCATCCAATCCCAAGTAAATTTCAGTCTTTGTCCAATGGGAGCTGATAAAAAAGCATTTCAGGATTACTACCAATTAAAATATACATTGGGTGAAAATCAAAAACTAAAAACCATCGACAACCAAAAATTTGGCATCAAAATCATTTTTGCAAAAGAAGAATGGCTTGAAAAGAAAATAACAGGAAAATATGGTCGATGTGATTTTGTTTTTGATTTAAATTTTTACTTGAACCAATTGAGCACCAGAAATTTATGGCAAATCATACTTTCCAAAAGTGAAATTTTATTGCTTGGAACACAGAACAAAAAATTGCTGTTGGCCAACAGATTTTCAATCAAACAAATAGACGAGTGCATCTATTTTTTAATGTCGTCTATACAACAAAAAGAAGTGGACCAGGCAACCTGTAAAGTTGAAATTCTTGGATCATCTGATGCTGGGGAAATCCTAAAAGCGCAACTTGAACCTTATTTCCAAAAAGTTGAAATAATCAACAGGACCTTAGATTTTAAACAGTACAAAGCTACGGAAGGGGACAAGAGTTTTGTCAATCAGAATTTTATTCTACAAAACATATAAAATGCGTATCGTAGGTGGGAAATGGGCCCGTAAGCATATTTTTTTGCCTAAAGCACTTCCTGTTCGGCCTACTATGGATATGGCAAGAGAATCGCTATTCAATATTTTGAACCACAGATTTTCGATTGCCAACAAAGACATTCTAGATTTATTTTCTGGATCGGGAATCGTAAGTCTCGAATTTGCCTCTCACAATGCAAAAACCATAGATATGGTAGAAAACAATTTCCGGGTAATTCAACATTTAAATAAATTGGCTGATCATTTTGATTTTCAACATAAAATAATTCAAAAAGACGTATTCCAATTTCTAAAAAACACTTCAAAGAAATATGACATTGTTTTTGCAGACCCACCCTACAACCACACACGAATTCGGGAATTACCAGATTTGATTTTTAAAAATCAAATTCTATCAAAAAGTGGCATCTTGATTTTAGAACATCCCCAAAGTATTGAGATAGAACATACCTACAAAGTTGATACGCGAAAATTTGGACAATCTATGTTTTCTTTTTTTCAAGCATAAATTCTTTATTTGAACCATGAAGTCGGCCGTATTTCCTGGAACCTTTGATCCATTTACCAATGGTCATCTAGACATTGTTCATAAGGGACTTAAGCTTTTTGAACATATAATTATTGCGGTAGGAGAAAATCCAAACAAGGAACAAATGTTTGCTCTAGAGCAAAGAACACGTTGGATACGAAATATTTTCCAATCGGAATCACGAGTAAGCGTTGCTGATTACAGAGGTTTGACGGTTCAATTTTGTAAACAAATAGGTGCGCAATTTATTTTGAGAGGTTTGCGTAGTTCAGATGATTTTAATTTTGAAAAACAAATAGCCCTTGTGAACGAAAAACTAGATTCCAAAGTCCAAAGTATTTTTGTAATGTCCGAAGAAAGTCATAGTCAAATTAGTTCGACTTTGGTACGAGAAATCATTCGGCACAAAGGAAATTACCATCAGTTCGTCCCTAAAGAAATCCGCTTCGAATAAGCACATCTTGAATGGAAGAATATGTTCGTTTAGATTGCTCAAGAGCCTTTTTGGGGTCTTCAAAATAGACTTTAGTAATTCCTTCTTTCTCCTGAGGATGAAGATGGTTGGAATCGCTGCAGGACATTATAAACCATTGTGTTTTTTTTATTTGAATGTCTTGGTTTTTGTATTGAAAAAAGTGAAAGGAATCTTCTGTTTTGTTGATTATTTTTAAATTCCTTACACCCGTTTCTTCCTCCACTTCACGGATCGCTGCGTTTTTTGCACTCTCTCCATGGTCTATTTTTCCTTTGGGTAAATCTAAAAATTCCCGTTTTTCAATAAAGAGAATTTCTCCTTTTTCGTTCAAAACCAGTCCCCCCGCTGCTTCTACCAATTGGAAATTCCCAATAAAACTTTGGAAGTATTTTTCAAATTGATCCGATTGTATCAATATTTGGATTGGTTTTTTTTTATTTTTTAAAGCATCAACGATTGTAATGTAATTTTTTAAATCCTTTGGCGCCATTTTCAAGTCATAGTCCAATTCTGAACTCGGCTTTTTGCAAAAATGGATACAACTATTTTCAAAATATATTTTGTTCATTTGTGTTATGTCTATGGTAGACCACTACGAAATCACGAAGATATTATTGGAGTGTGGAGCTATAAAATTAAATCTTGACAAAAAATTCGTTTGGGCTTCTGGGATTCATTCGCCTATATATTGCGACAATAGGGTAATTTTATCCTACCCTAAACAAAGAGATACAATTGCATCTGCAGTTGCTCGAGAAATTCGTAGAAATTTTTCAAATGTAAATGCAATTGTCGGAGTTGCTACTGCTGGGATACCCGTTGGCGTTTTGGTTGCACAAAAATTAAATATTGCATACGCCTATTGCCGAACAGAACCCAAAAAACACGGTGCAAAAAAACAATTAGAAGGAACACTGAAAGAAAATAGCCAACTTGTTGTCTTCGAAGATTTAATATCAACCGGAAAAAGCTCTTTAAAAGTTGTAGATTACTTAAAAAGTAATCATCATAATGTTTTAGGGGTTCAAGCAATTTTTACCTACGGAACAAAAATGGCAACCAAAAATTTTAGAGAACACAACACAAAAATTGAAACATTAATCAATGCCAGACAACTTATTGAAGCAGCTTCCAACAATGGTTATATAAGTTCGGATGAAGCTAGAATGGTTTTTTCTTTCTTAAAGACTTTGTAATCTAATACCTATAATGCTCCGTCTTGTAGGGACCATCAACCGATACCCCAATATATTGTGCTTGTTCCTCTGATAATTCTTCTAATTCAACGCCAATTTTTTTGAGATGTAGTCTAGCTACTTTTTCGTCAAGATGTTTGGGTAAAATGTACACATCGTTCTCATATTTTGATGACTTATTCCATAATTCCATTTGTGCCAATACTTGATTGGTAAATGAATTACTCATCACAAAACTAGGGTGACCTGTTGCACATCCCAAATTGACTAGTCTTCCTTCAGCAAGAACTACAATTTCTTTTCCATTTATGTTGTACAAATCTACTTGCGGTTTGATTTGAAACTTTGTTTCACCATAATTTTTGTTGAGCCAAGCCATGTCAATTTCATTATCAAAATGACCAATGTTACAAACTATTGTTTTGTCATTCATCAATTCAAAATCTCCTTGCGTTATGATGTTTTTGTTTCCTGTAGCTGTGATTACTATTTGCGCCCGTGGAATTGCATTTTTCATTTTTTTCACTTCAAATCCGTCCATAGCCGCTTGTAAAGCGTTGATTGGATCGATCTCGGTAACAATTACCCTCGCTCCTGCTCCTCTTAGTGACATTGCCGTTCCTTTCCCCACATCTCCATACCCAGCAACCACAGCAACTTTCCCTGCAATCATTATATCTGTAGCTCTTCTAATTGCATCTACAGCACTTTCTCTGCAACCATACTTGTTATCAAATTTGGATTTTGTAACCGAATCATTTACATTGATTGCAGGCATGGGTAAGGTCCCATTTTTTACTCTATCATACAACCTCAAAACTCCCGTTGTCGTCTCTTCGGAAATCCCTTTGATTTCTGACACTAATTCTGGTCTTTTGTCCAAAACATAATTGGTCAAATCTCCTCCATCGTCAAGAATCATATTGAGTGATTTACCTCCCTCAAAGGCATCTATCGTTTGCTCTATACACCAATCATATTCCTCTTCTGTTTCTCCTTTCCAAGCAAAAACTGGTGTACCGGCAGCAGCAATCGCAGCTGCAGCTTGGTCTTGGGTTGAAAAAATATTACAGGAACTCCAGGAAACTTCAGCGCCCAGCGCCTGCAGGGTTTCTATCAGCACTGCCGTTTGGATGGTCATGTGTAAACAACCGGCTATTCTTGCTCCCCGCAAAGGTTTTGATGTACCAAATTCTTCTCTTAACGCCATCAGGCCAGGCATTTCTGCCTCGGCAAGTTCTATTTCTTTCCTTCCCCATTCGGCAAGGCTAATGTCTTTTACTTTGTAATTTATGTTGGCTGTTGAAATCATTCTATTCGCGAAGATATACATACATTCTATTTTATATTGACCTGTTGCAGGATAATCCTAATTTTGTAATCATTATGTATCCAGAAGAATTGGTAACTCCTATGAGGGCCGAGCTAACAAATGAAGGCTTCAAGGAATTAAAAACAGAAAAGGAAGCAGAAGAAGCATTGAGTTTGAATCGTGGAAGTGCCTTGGTTGTGGTAAATTCTGTGTGCGGTTGTGCTGCAGGTTGCGCAAGACCAGGGGTAGTCTCGTCTTTAAAAAATGAAAAAACACCCGATCATTTGTTTACTGTTTTTGCTGGTCAAGACAAAGAAGCTACTGAAAAAGCAAGAGAATTTTTTCTACCTTATCCACCTTCATCTCCTTCTATAGCCCTTATGAAAGATGGAGAGTTGGTTCATTTCATTGAAAGACATCATATTGAGGGAAGACCAGCAGATTTAATATCCAGTCATCTAAAACAAGTTTACGACCAGTTGCTGTAGTTAAGGGCATTAAAAAAGGTCTTTGATGAATTTCAAAGACCTTTCAGAAACGTTCGTTAAAGAATGAAGTTTTTAAGGATGTCCTAGCCTATGCATAGCACAACGAAAACCAATTCTACTGTTGGACTGCTCTTCGTCTAAATATCTTCTCGTTCCTGGGCTCATCCAATATTCTGGATCATGCCAATTCCCTCCTTTGTATACACGGGCTCGATTATCAATTAGCGAACTTACTCCATATTCATATCCTTGGCTACCATCACTATATTCTTCCTCATCTAAATAGCCAATATTATCTGATCTTTTGTAGTTTCTTCGGTACTCATTCTCTTCCCTAGTTACATTCACATACTGAATTCTACCCAAGCTGTCTTTATAATCTACAAAACCATCTTCATCTAATTTGGGTTTTTGAAAAACGTTTCCACGGAAAGAATTGAATTCATTCATATCTTCAAAAGAAAGAGGACGGTAAACATCCATAACCCATTCACTCACATTACCTGCCATATTGTATAGTCCGAAATCGTTGGGCCAGTATGTTCTAACATCCGTAGGTATGAATGCGTGATCATTGTATTTGCTCTCGATACCCGCAAAATCACCATTCCCTCTTCGCACATTCGCCATGAAAGAACCTCTGTAATCCGTTTCCCCCTTTTTGCTTCCATCGTTTCTTACTGTATGCCCTACCCATGGGTAGATTTTTTTGTTGTTGATGTTTTCACCAATGGCTTCACCCGTGTTGGCAATGGCAGCATATTCCCATTCTGCTTCGGTCGGCAATCTGTATTCTGGTAAGAAAATGCCATCTTCCATTCTGACTTTTCGTGTTGCTCCTTTTGACATAATATCCTTCAAAGGTCTTTTGCCTTCTTTTCCGTCAAACTGCCTATTTAGGTAAGCATCTGTGTTAAAATTTTCTTCATTCATTTGGTTTGGATCAGTATCCAAAATACCTTCCCTAATGAGAATCATCTCATTTACCCTGTCTGTTCGCCAAGCAGCGTATTCTGTTGCTTGTAACCAACTAACACCAACCACCGGGTAATTTTGATAAGATGGATGTCTTAAATAATACTTTACATAAGGTTCATTGTAAGACAGCCGATCCCTCCAACAATTGGTATCTGGCAATGACATTTTGTATACTTCGGGATAGTCAACGAAAACACGACGCAACCAGTGCATGTACTCTAAATAGTGTTTGTTGCTTACCTCTGTTTCGTCCAAATAAAAAGAGGGCACCGTTACTTTCTTTTCAACATTGTTGAATTCAAAGGTCAGATCTTGTTCAGAGCTTCCCATGGTGAAAGATCCGCCGTGAACCAATACGAGTCCTGGGCCCGTTTCTTGACCTGCATATTCGTGGGTTTCAAAACCGCCCCAATCAGGATCGTTATAAACCCAGCCCGTTGTTGATGAGCGCTCAGATTTGCAAGCAGTAAATACGAGAGCAGAGACGAACAACCACATCATAATGTTATTAATTCTTTTCATTTTTTTATTGAATTCTATGAATAAACTTCTAATAGGCTTAAAATATTGTTACAATAATACGTTTTTTAAAAGTCTGGACAGCTAATGGGCCTGAAACGTCTAGTTGGTTTTCGAGCGCACCAACCAACCGAAGCAGAGATCTCATGAGAGCCTGGAGCGGCAGCTCTTGCACTTGAAACGGTTAAATCAAATGAATACCCAAATTTAAATTGGTCTTTCCTAAACCCAACCAAAACCATTGCGGCATCGGAATTTTTGAAATCCCCAAATGTCTGACGATACCACAAACCTGTAACCAGAGGACCTCGGTTGATGTAAAACCCTGCATTGAGCTGAGAAAATTGGTCTTGCATCATAAATAAGATGTTTGGGGAAAAAGTACTTTTCGCAACTCTTCTCTTGTCCAAAGGAACCACCATTCCACCATGAGCTGTATATCTCCTTGGCAAATTGCTTTTGGGATCACCATAAAAAGATTGATTTGGTTCGATTACATTGTGGGCAGCAAATCCAAAATAAAAATCTTTTGTGTAAGCCACTACGCCGGCATTAAAGTTGGGCGTTAAAATATTGGTTGACGCCAATTGTTCTTGAGAAGATTTCACAAAGCCTCTTGTTTGGTCTATCATATCTTCGAAGAGCAATTTACTCATATCCACACTCCTTTGGATAATCTGACCTTCAATGCCAAAGCGCATGGTAAAATCTCGGCTAACATTTAGTTGATAAGAGTAAATACCACTAAACTGATATGTTTTGAGCAAACCTTCACCTGCAACATCTCTTAATGCCACAAATCCAATTCCACCACCAATCGCATCTAAGTGTTGGTCAAAACTAGCCACAGTTGTAATATAAGCGCCAGGTAAATTAGGCCACTGGTTTCGTTGGTTTAGAGAAGCTCTCCCCCCCCCATTGCATTCACCAGTACCTGCCAAAGCTGGGTTGGTGTACAAAGGAGAAGCATAAAATTGAGACAACTCAGGGTCTTGGGCCTTTGCCAATAAAGTTAACAAAAGAAATATGGGCGTAACTATGTTCCGAATCATTGATTTTTTTCCTTATTTCAAAAGGAAACGTAAAATTACAAAAAACATGATGGATGTTAATAATTTTTTATTAAAAAATACTTTTTTCTTCTTTGAAATGTTACATTTATGTTTTGAAACGAAAAATGTTTTTTCTCAGGAAATTTAATCGATTATGGCTCCTATTTTTTAGTTATTTCTTTTTCAACGGTCCTATTTACAGTCAAAACTCAGTTTTATCAAAAGGGGACTGGCACAAAATTTCAATAGATAAGGACGGGATCTATGATTTGGCTCCCCTTTTAATTGATCAGTTTGGTAAGGGAATTGACTTTAAAACAATACAACTTTTTGGAAATGGGAAAGGCATACTCTCTGAATTGGTATCTAAAGCCGATGAATCTCTACTCTCGGAAATCCCGCTTTTTGAGATTGATTTCAATCAAAATGGACAACTTGATGACCAAGACCAAATATTGTTTTTTGCCTCGGGACCCAACTCGTGGAATCATGACTCTGTTTCGAACAAATTCTCGCATCAATTCAATATATATAGAGATGAAAATTTCTATTTTTTCACCATTGGACAATCTATTGGGAAGCGGATAAATTCATACTCCGGAGGAGAACAACTGAACCCATCAAAGAAAATCGAAAAACATATCTGTACTATTTTTCATGAAAAAGACGAAACCAACATCGCAAAATCAGGGCGGCAGTGGGTCGGTGATGAAATGAGAAAAAATCAAACAAAAACATTCAACTTGACAATCAATCACTTGGTAAAAGAAGATCCTATCCTATTCAATGGAGAATTTTGGGTAAGGTCTACCAATGAAAGTTTGTTGAATCTGAACATCAATGGTGAGCAAATATTGGAAAAAAACGTTGGTAGAATTAATGGAGAAAAGGACAATCTTCAAGCAATCGTTTTGAAAGAATCTTTTCCATTTTTGAGTACAAAAAATGAAGTAGATGTACAAATAAATTTTCAATCATCCAACATTGCAGCCAAAGCATGGGTAGATTATTTTGAACTAATTGCCTCTAGGAAAAATGTTTTAGAAAACACGCAAAACATCTATCTTTTTCCTGTTGAAAATCGCAATGAAACGTATCAATTTTCCTTCGTAAATGAATCATCACGTCCTGTTTTCCTTTGGGACATAACTGATTTTTTTGAACCCAGAATTCAAGCATTTCAAAATGGCTCCTTCACCTTCAATAAAAGAAATATAAAAGGACTAAAAAAATATATTTCATTCACCAAAGCATATGAACCGAGCTATGTGGGCAAAATTGAAAATCAAAATATTCTAAATCTTTCTGCCGCCACTTATTTGATGATTTATCACCCTGAATTTAAAACCGAAAC
The DNA here is from genome assembly GCA_963991985.1 of uncultured bacterium. Taxonomy (GTDB): domain Bacteria; phylum Bacteroidota; class Bacteroidia; order NS11-12g; family UBA9320; genus MED-G17. The sequence continues at coordinate 72,108 of CAXDRX010000001.1, forward strand.
AGAAAAATTGGCAGAATTTCACAGAGATTATTATGGTTACGAAGTTCATTGTGTTGATATTTATAAAATATACAACGAATTTTCATCAGGCGGCCAGGATATCACTGGACTGCGTAATTTCATAAAATTTTATTTCGACCGAGGCAATCAGGAGGGAACACCGCTCAAATATGTATTGTTGATGGGCGACGCGAGCTACGATTTTAAAAACCGACTGGAAGGGAACACCAACTTTGTTCCGAGCTTCCAAAGTTACAACTCATTAGAACCCACTATCTCCTATGCAAGTGATGATTTTTATGCCATCTTAGAAGATGACGAGGGTTATTGGGGCGTAGGAAACAAAAAGGAATCCTTAGACATTGGTATCGGCAGATTGCCCGTAAAAAATAAAGAAGAAGCAAATAATATAGTGAACAAAATCATTCACTACCATCAAAATAAAAGCTTCGGAGATTGGCGAAATACCACTCTCTTTTTGGGAGATGATGAAGACCAAAATGCTTTTTTCAATGACGCTGAAAATTTTTCAAAGATTGTCCATGAAAATCATCCTGAGTTAAATGTAAAAAAAATCTATCTAGATGCATACCCCCAAATCTCTTTTGGAAGTGGCAACAAATACCCTGAAGTAAATGAAGCCATAAACAAAGCCATTGAGCAAGGGACTCTGGTCTTCAACTACATAGGACATGGCGGCGGCAGTGGCATGGCACATGAGCGAGTAATTACCCGATCTCAAATAAATGCTTGGAACAACTACAATAAACTCCCCTTATTTATTACTGCAACATGTGAGTTGTCTCAGTTTGATGACCCAGCACAAGTTTCTCCCGGTGAATTAATGCTTTTGAATCCTCAAGGTGGGGCCATTGGTTTAATCACCACCTCGCGCATTGTATTTTTAAGCGAAAACCGAAATCTGAATGAAAAAATATATGTAGACAACATTTTTTCAATGAAGGAAAAGTCCATGCCAACGCTCGGAGATGTGATAAAGAAAACGAAAAATGAAAGTTCAAGGGTACTCAATCAAAGAAATTTCACATTGTTGGGAGACCCTGGAATGCGCTTGGCTTATCCAAAAGAAAAAGTTTTTATTACACACATCAATAACCAAAGGACAGAAGATTTTAGGGACACCATAGGTGCATTGGGGAAGGTGTCCATCTCAGGCCTGGTTGCCGACCAAGATAGCAACCTGATCAGCAACTTCGAGGGTACACTTGAGGCCACGATTTTTGATAAACCACAACAATTTAAAACTTTGGGCAATGATAAAGGTAGCCGTATTGCTTCTTTTTCCCTGCAAAACAACAAGTTGTACAGTGGAAGAAGTGAAATAAAAAATGGAAGATTTGAATTTAGTTTTATAGTTCCAAAAGATATTGCTTACCAATTTGGCAAGGGCAAAATATCCTTTTATGCTTCCAATGAAAATACAGATGCAAAAGGATTTGATAATGAAATTGTTGTTGGTGGATCTTCCCAACAAACCATTTTCGATACTACCGGCCCAAAAATCCATCTATATTTGAATGACTCCTCTTGGGTAGATGGCGGCCTTACCCATGCCCACCCAATTTTGCTTGCAAATATTTTTGATTTCAATGGTATCAATACCATTGGCAGTGGGATTGGAAAAGATATTGTAGCTGTTTTGGACAAAAATACAGACAATGAAAGGCTATTCATCCTCAATGATTACTATCGGTCCGACATCAATAGTTACCAGAGTGGGAAAATACAATTCGCCCTGGGAGAAATTGACAAAGGAGAGCATACCCTCCACCTTAAAGTTTGGGATGTAGTGAACAATTCCTATGAAGCCAAAACAACATTTAGAGTAGGCAAAAAGGAAAGCATTGAATTGGCGAATGTTCGAAACTATCCAAATCCATTTGGTATAAATACTAAAATTGAATTTGAGCATAACCTCGCAGGTGAATGGATGGAAATACAATGCCAAGTTTTTTCCATTACGGGAGAACAAGTTTTTAACACAACAAAAATATTTGCAGAAGCACCCGCAAAAGTCATTTCTATTTTGTGGGATGGCAGCGAAGCCAACAAGGCACTAGAAAATGGAACCTACTTTTGCAGACTAACCGTAAAGGATAGGGAAAATCAATTTGTCCAAAAGACCCTTAAGTTGATAATCTTACGTTAAACCACAAATATTTATTTATTTTGCCCAACATGAGATTCCTTCGTTCAGCGATCCTTATCTGCACACTATTGATTGGTGTGCCTCAGAAATCTATACGTGCTCAAGTAAAAAGCAAAAAAGACCTTCTTGGTCAACGCAATGCAGTAACAAGTTCTGTTCCGTTTCTTACCATTTCTCCAGATGCAAGGTCAGCAGCATTAGGTGACGCGGGTGTTGCATTAAGTGCCGATGCCAATGGAGCCTATTGGAATGCTGCAAAGATGGCATTCATTGAAAGCGACGCAGGTTTTTCTATCTCTGCAACTCCTTGGCTTCGCCAACTTGTTCCAGATGTTTGGGTTTACTATGTTTCTGGGTATCGGAAAATTGGTGAAAAGCAAAGAAGCACCTTGTCTGGTGCCATAAGACATTTCACTTTAGGCAATATTCAATTTACAGATGATTTTGGAAGCTCCTTAGGGAATTACGAACCTTACGAAACTGCCATAAGTGGAAATTATGCGACTCAACTTTCAGAAAACTTCTCGGTTGGTGTAGGTCTACGCTTTATTGTCTCAGACTTGGCCACAGGGCAAATAAGCAACAACCAAGAAATAAAAGCCGGTATTGCAGGTGCAGGCGATATTGGATTTTTCTATTCAAATGATATGGAGATTGGAGGACGTGATTGGAAAATTTCTTTGGGTGGAAACATCTCCAACTTGGGTTCTAAAATATCTTATACCACAAAGGCGGAAAGAGATTATATCCCGACCAACCTAAGAATTGGAACAGCATTGTCTCATGAAATCGATGATTACAATACAATCACCATTCTTGCAGACATCAATAAACTGCTCGTCCCTTCCCCTCAGTGGGACGATAGCCTTCAGAATTATTACCGAAAAGATGTAAATGTACTTACGGGTGTTTTTCAATCTTTTGGAGATGCTCCGGCAGGATTCCGCGAAGAGTTGAATGAACTTACCTACTCTCTTGGTCTTGAATACTGGTACGACCAACAGTTTGCACTTCGCGCAGGTTATTTTCATGAGCACCAGAACAAAGGAGGAAGAAAATTCGCTACCATTGGTACTGGACTTAAAATGAATAAAATAAGTGTAGATGCTGCCTATCTAATTCCTTTTGTCCAAAGACATCCTTTGCAGGGAACCGTTCGATTCTCTCTAGCTGTTGATTTGGGATTACTGGACAGACCAAACTAAAGAAATCTTTATTTATACTTATTCGGAATTACCTTCCTTTTTTTTATTTCACGTAGAATCTTGAAGTTTTGCTCTTTAGTATGGCTGAAGTTCTCGCACCTAAAGGGTCCATTTCATCAGAAAGTTTGATCAATTGGACAATTAAAAAAAATCAAGGACAACCAGAATTCCACCAAGCAGTTTCCGAAGTTTTCCATTCCATCTTTCCTTTTATTTCTCAAAACAAAAAATATGCAAAACAAAATTTATTGTATGCACTCGTAGAACCAGAAAGGGTGATAAGCTTTCGTGTGATGTGGGAAAATGATCGTGGTGAAATTGAATTGAACCGAGGATATCGGGTTCAGATGAATAGTGCAATTGGACCTTACAAAGGGGGACTTCGATTTCATCCGAGCGTAAATGTTAGCATTCTAAAATTTTTAGCTTTTGAACAAATTTTCAAAAACAGTCTTACTTCTTTGCCATTGGGCGCAGGAAAGGGAGGCTCAGATTTTGACCCGAAAGGCAAAAGTGACAATGAAGTAAGAAGGTTTTGCCAAAGCTATATGACAGAATTGTCAAGACATATTGGAGATAATGTGGACATCCCAGCAGGAGACATTGGTGTCGGCCCGCGTGAAATAGGGTACCTTTTTGGTCAGTATAAAAAATTAACCAATCAATATACAGGCGTACTTACGGGAAAAGGTTTTGGATGGGGAGGCAGTCTTATTCGTCCAGAAGCCACAGGGTACGGTTGCATTTACTTTTTAAAACATATGTTGAAGGATATCAAACAAGATTTTGAAAGTCAATGTGTTGGTATATCAGGAAGTGGAAATGTAGCCCAATACGCCGCCGAAAAAGCAATTGAATATGGGGCAATTGTTCAAACATTAAGTGACTCAAAAGGAGTGATTTACGCTAAAAATGGATTAAGCCAAGAACATATTGAATTTGTTAAAATTTTAAAAAATGAGAAAAGAGGACGTATCCACGAGTTGGCAGACCAATTTGATGGTATCGAATACTTTGAGGGCCAAAAGCCTTGGCGATTCCCCATCCATATTGCACTTCCGTGCGCAACTCAAAATGAATTAAATTTAGAGGAGACCAAACATTTGGTTGCCCATGGGTTAAAGATTGTCGCGGAAGGTGCCAATATGCCAACAACATCAGAGGCAATTGCCTATTTGGAAGGAAAAAATATTGCTTATGCATCGGGAAAAGCAAGCAATGCAGGCGGAGTAGCAACAAGTGGCCTTGAAATGAGCCAAAATGCGCTAAAAATAAATTGGAGCAGAACCGAAGTAGATCATAAGCTACAAGATATTATGGCGAAAATTCATGCCCAATGTAAAGAATATGGAACAGACAAAGGACATATTGACTATGCCAAAGGAGCCAATATTGCAGGATTTGTAAGAGTTGCCGATGCAATGATTGCACAAGGACTGGTCTAAAACATTCCCCAAAACCCTCTTGATGGGATATTATTATTTATAGTTATTAAGACCAATTAAAAATAATACATTACTATTGCGCCTCGATGCTATATTTATTGAGACTAAATATAAAGAAGGGCCCAGGGGTACTCTGGTCTTTTTTGAGTTTCTCTCCATTTTTCTCTTTTGGACAATCCGTGATAACTTTTCAGAAACAGCCCCACCAATTGGACAGTTTCGTTTTCCGCGAGTCAAATGCTCATATTGACCTTTTTGGTGTACACAACTCAGAGATTTTTGAGGGTAAAAATTCCATCTTGATTGATCCGAACGCGACAAACGCACAAAGCTTCAACAACCTTTCACGGTCGATATTCAAAATTATTCCTGGAATAAACATATGGGAATACGATGGGACTGGTGTTCAATTGAACATTGGTACACGTGGGTTAAGTCCGAATAGATCGAGCAACTTGAACACACGTCAAAATGGTTGCGACATTAGTGCTGATGCCTATGGGTATCCAGAAGCATATTTTACACCTCCCGCCGAAGCCGTTGAAAAAATCAACTTTTCAAGGGGTTCAATGGGCCTTCAAAGCGGGCCCCATTTCGGTGGCTCCTTGGATTTTAAAATAAAAGAGAGTGAAAAGGGTAAAATGGTAGCAACCGAAAAATTAACCCTTGGGGAAAATAATTTTTTAAAATCTTTCACAAGTGTAGGTGGGGAAATGAACCAGTGGAAATATTACGCCTATTACCAACGCCTCCAAACGAATGGATTTATCCCGAATAGTCCTCTTGAACAAAATGTAGTATACCTATCAACAAAATTTGCATCAAGAGATCATTGGAATGTTTCTGCACAATTTACTTCTATGAGATATCACACTGGACAACCCGGAGGACTTTCAGATAGCCTCTTCAAAATAGATCCTTACCAGAGCAACCGAAAAAGGAATTGGATGGCTGTCAATTGGAATTTATATGCTCTTATTTTCAATAAATATTTTAACCAATCCACTTCCCTAAATCTCAGATTTTTTGCTTTAGATGCGCATAGGAAACAAGTTGGCAGAATCAATTTACTTCCAACCTCAGAAGACGAAGTCAATATCGAAAGAGATTTAAAAATTGGTTTGTTCAAAAATTTTGGAACTGAAGCTAGGTTCACAAAACAATATTTCATTAGACAAACAAAGGCTCATCTGGTCTCTGGCATTAGAATTTACAAAGGGGAAACAAGGGACACCAGAGGTTTTGCCAATTCAGAAAATTTTGCGAGTTACGATTTTGTATCTGCAAATCAAGAAGGGAATTCATCTTTTGTTTTTCCCGGAAACAATTTGGCATTTTTTGCCGAAAATATTTGGAGAGTCACGCCGCTTTTGTCCATCACACCAGGATTGCGATACGAAATTATTCAGACACAAGCCAATGGTTATTTTTTGCAATCGACACCAGACAGTTCTGGTCAAGAGATTATCTCAAAAACAACAAAAAGGCATTCATCCAACAGAAACTTTCCATTGTTCGGCATTGGAATCAAGCGGAAATTGGGTGATTTCAATTTCATTGCAAACTTTACGCAAAATTATCGGGCAGTAAACTTTTCTGATATCACAGTAACAAATCCAAACTTAAGGGTTGATCCCAATATGAAGGATGAGTTTGGAAATAACATCGACATGGCCATACGGGGTTTTCTCAAACCAACATTCTACTTAAACATCGGTTTATTTTACTTAAACTATAACAATATGATTGGGTCTGGTGAAATAGCAAATGAGGAAGGGAAATTCGTCCCTTATAAAACAAATATCGGCCGTGCATATACCCGAGGAATTGAATCTCTTTTTCAGCTGAATTTTAAATTACCTATCCCCAAGATAGAAACAAATAAATCATCAATTTTCATCAACTACAGTTACATAGAGGGTAAATATATAGAAGGGCCAGAATTGTATCTTGGTAATCAATTGGAATACCTATCGCCTCACATCTTAAAAACAGGTTTGACACTAAATTTTGGGGCTCTTCATTTTAGCTATCAATACTCCTATCAATATCAGCAATTTTCCGATGCAAAAAATACCATAAGTCCTTCCAATGGGTTGACGGGCGTGATTCCATCTTTTGGAATTCACGATCTTTTCGCATCCTATCATTTCAAAAATTTTTCCTATCAGGCAAGTCTCAATAATGTTTTGAATAAAGCATACTTTACGCGAAGAGCCAGCGGTTTCCCTGGACCAGGAATTGTCTCTGGAGTGCCTCGAAGATTTTTTATAACAATCTCTTACAGATTTGGAGTGCCAAAATAAAAAAGGGCAGTTTTAAACCGCCCTTTTCAATAAAAAAAACTACAAAATTAGAAACCCCATGCCAGTGTAATCTGTGCGTTGGGTATGTAAGTGAAGTTATTTAATTCGCGACGTAAATTGGCTTGATTTGTTTCTGCATTGGGTGTTGCAGACCCGGCAATTTTGACGTCAAATTCAGGAGCTCGTAACCATCCAATATCCAAGCCCAATTGAAGTCCTTTTACAGGTCTTAAACCATATCCTGCACCCATATACATAAATGTTCCTGAGCCAGAAACGAAATACTTGACCATATTGGGATCTTTAAGATGTCCTCCCAAACGCCCAACTCCCGCACCCACTTGAAGTCTTACTCCTTGGGCTTTCTCAAATGGACGATAGTTTAAAATAACACCACTCCATGAACTATTTTCAGCAAATACACCGGTATATTTTACTTCATTGTTGCCATTGTCGTCCCCAACCTCAAAATCATCCCCCGCCTCTATTTTTACCTCAGAAGCCTCACCATAAAAAGCTGTCAATGTTGCTTTTTTGGACAATTGGTGTGAAAAACCTAGACCTACCCCAGGAACAGGCCCCGAAGTACTGATCAAGAAAGCGTTTTCGGCGTATTCTCGGTCTTTTTTCCAAAATGCGAAATCATTTTGGGCATGGCTTGCCAACCCAAAAGAAAATAAAAAAATTGCACTGATAAAATATCTTTTCATATTGGCAATATAACGATTGCCCATGTGTAAAAAAAATATGGGCCATAAAAGCAGTTTAAATTTTGAAAATAGAAAAGTTCAAAATTAAATACCCAAAACAAACACCCATCAGATTTAAACTATACTTTTTGGGTGAAATTGAGTAAAAGAAAAGAGTTTAATGGATTTTTTATGATTTTTTTACGTTCACGGCATTTTTTCCCCGTTTGCCGTCTTGCTCCTCAAAGGTTACTTCATCGTCTTCTCTTATGGAATCAATAAGGCCTGTTTTGTGTACAAAAACATCTTTGCCCGTTTCATCATCCAAAATGAAGCCATACCCTTTTTCAGCGTTGAAAAATTTTACTTTACCTGTTTTCATTGATTTTTGAATTTATAATTGTATTAAGATTGACTCTTTAAATTGTCTCGTGCTGAGAGTTCTTCCTGAGACATTGTAAGATTTTCGGGGGCGCTGGACCAGTCAATTTCCAAACCTCCACTAGACTTTTTTCTTTCTTCCTTTTTCTCTTCCTTCAGCTTTTTTTTTGAGGCCTTGTTCTTTTCCCTTAATCTTTTATTGAAAGTGTCCATATGTTTTGGTTTTAATTTGAATCAATAAAAGAATCAATAATTGTTTTTCTTGAATTGTAAAAAATTAAAGTGCAAAGATAGCATTTATAGCACAACTTTCATTTATAGTTTTTTTGACCTTCTCTTTTACTATGCAAACCTTCCATCTTTCTTTGCATATTTTGAGTCATCAAGGTATGATTAATTTATGGTTTCATTTTTTCATTCAAACAGGCTTACTTTTGTTGTTATGGGTTTTCTCTTGGAATACTGGTGGATTTTAGCCTCTTTTTTCATTCTTTTTTTTGTCATGCGAAGAATCGGAGGAGAGCGTGGTGTCAATTACAAAGATCAAATAGAAAAAGGGGCAATAATTTTAGACGTAAGAACCCATTCCGAGTTTTCTTCAGGACATATTGAAAATTCCGTCAATATGCCTCTTGGCAAGTTGGAAGGCACTTTTGAGGAACTGGATGTAAACAAACCTGTGATAACAGTTTGTGCTATGGGAGGCAGAGCTGAAAAGGCTAAGAAAATTTTAATTTCTAAAGGTTTTAAAGTACATAATGGAGGAGGTTGGAAAAATTTAGAGAAGAAAATAAAATAAGATTTTTTCCAACGGAATTTTTCTTGTTTTACAACTTTACATTTGGGAATTCATAAAAACAGTTTAGCAACCGCAGCCCGAATACGTAATAGTGCGATTTTTTTTGTCTCTTACCTCTCGCAATATTCCATTTTCGTAGCGCATCATTTTTTGAAATTTCCCACTTCTATAATGGATAATCTTTTCAAGTCTTTTTTGCTGATCGAAATAAATCCACGTACCCACTCTTTTGCCTTTTCTGAAATACCCGACAAAACTTCCTGTGACCAATTCACAATCAAAACGAGTTCTTCTTTTGCAAAAAGTATCAAAATCACACAGTTGAGAACTTGCGGTAAAATTAAGACCCAAGAAAAACCAACAAAATAGCCATACATGCCACACCCCAACAATAATAGGCAAAGCCACGTAATTTGGTTCTATCAATCAAAAACAACATGCCTTTGCATGCGAAGAACCCACTCAAAAAAGCCACAATAAAGCCAAGTATCAGGGGGCCGATATCTATTGAAACAGGTTCTCCACTTCGAACAAAATCCATAGATTTTTTAAGTGCTGCCCCAAGGATAACAGGCAAAACCATCAAAAAAGAAAATTTGGCCGCCTCTTTCCTGTTGATGCCCATCAATAACAAGGCTCCAACAGTAGAACCACTCCTACTGATCCCCGGGAGTATAGCGATGGCTTGTATCCATCCTACCCAAAAAGCATGCTTGGCACGCAAAGTATGATTAGAATTTTTAATTTTATCCGAAAACCATAGCAATGTTCCAGTTACCATCAACATCACAGCAACCAATAAAGCATTTCCATCAAACAAATGATTGATATAAGATTCAAAAAACAAGCCAACCAATGCAGCTGGTATCATAGAAATTATGATATAGATTAAATACCGTTTTGATTGACCGAACAAAGTTGAAAGCAATATCCAAATATCTTTTCGAAATACGATGAGGGTACTTAATGCCGTTGCCATATGCAATACCACAGAAAGCAATAGACCTTCTTCTATGTCTTTGCCGAAAATCGCCTTTGCTAGTTCAAGATGACCGCTACTACTTACTGGCAAAAACTCAGTGATCCCTTGAATCAAGCCCAATAGAGCGGCCTCAAGATAGTTCATCTGTGCTCCTTTTTTTGGGCTTTCTCATGATGGCGTATCCTTGAACTGCGAAGCCCGCCAAAACCAATGTGGGGGCTATGGTCACTTTTAAATGGGAATTGAATGTGAAAACATTTTCAACAAAGAGTTCATCCGTTTTTCCCGCCATTAAAATAAATCCAAAAACTAGAATTGCACTACCGACAATCAACCAACGGTAATTTTCTCGATCAAACACAAAATGAAAATCTGAATTTGCATTTTTTTTCGCTGAATTAGATTTTGATTTTATTTTTCTAGATTGCGCCATAACAAAACGAGCGCAAGGTAAAATATTTTTTGGTAACTAACCCGCATTTCAAAGCCAAGAAATCTTTTGGCGAGTTGAACCAAAAAGTCAGCGCCACTTTTGTTATTTTGCCGGAGAAATGCAATACGATTTTAATAAAATCGAAAAAAAATGGCAAAAACACTGGGAGAAATCAAGGCTTTACAGTCAATATGATTTTTCAAAACCTAAATTTTATGCGCTGGACATGTTTCCTTATCCTAGTGGGGCGGGATTACATGTTGGTCATCCTTTAGGCTATATCGCCAGTGATATTGTAAGCCGGTTCAAACGGCTAAACGGGTTTAATGTCTTGCACCCCATTGGATTTGATGCTTTTGGTTTGCCTGCTGAGCAATATGCCATTCAAACTGGCCAACACCCCGAGACAACCACTGCAAAAAATATTGAGAATTACAAAAGGCAACTTAAAAATATCGGTTTTTCATTTGATTGGGAAAGAGAGATACAAACAACAAACCCCAACTATTACAAGTGGACCCAATGGATTTTTTCTTTGCTTTTTGAGTCCTGGTACAACCCCCACAGCAATAAATCAGAAAATATAAAAACATTAATTGATAAGTTTGAAAGGGAAGGCTTTGAAGAAAAGGAATGGAAAGAATATTCAAACATCGAAAAAGAGAATATACTCCAAGAATATCGCTTGGCCTATCAAAAAGATACTTATGTAAATTGGTGTGAAGAATTGGGCACTGTTTTGGCCAATGACGAGGTAAAAAATGGACTTTCTGAAAGAGGTGGTCATCCTGTGATTCAAAAGAAAATGAAACAATGGTTTTTAAGAATCACTTCTTATGCCGACCGCCTACTATCAGATCTGGGAAATCTTGACTGGCCTCAATCAATCAAAGAGGTTCAAAAAAATTGGATTGGCAAAAGTGTAGGAGCAGAAATTTATTTCAAGATTAAGGACCTTGAGCAAGATAAAATTAAGGTTTTCTCTACAAGGCCCGATACTATTTTTGGAGTTACTTTTCTCGTATTGGCGCCAGAACACAAGTTGTTAAATAAGATTACTCTTCCAAAGCAAAAAAAAGTTGTTCAGAATTATATCAATGAAACAAAATCCAAAAACGAAAGAGAAAGGCAGCAAAACAAAGAGGCTAACGGAGTATTTACGGGCAATTTTGCCATTCACCCATTTACTGGAGAAAGTTTGCCCATTTATCTATCAGAATATGTCCTAAATTCATATGGCACAGGTGCCATCATGGCTGTCCCAGCTCATGACGAAAGAGACTATGCTTTTGCCAAAAAATTTAATTTGACAATTCGCCAAGTTATAGGGGATGACAACAGCTCAATTGAAGAAAAACCGCTAGTTACAAACAAGGGAAAACTCATTAATTCCAAACAATTTGATGGAATAGAACCAAAAGAGGCGCAGAAAGTAATCGTTGAAGCACTTCAAAAAAATCAGCGAGCAAAAACAAAAATAAACTACAAACTAAGGGATGCGGGTTTTAGTCGTCAAAGATATTGGGGGGAACCTTTTCCCATCATTTATCAGAACAATGTCCCAAAGTTGGTTGAAGATTTGCCTGTAAGACTTCCTTCTGTTGATAGTTATGAACCCACAGGGGAAGGCAAAAGTCCTCTTTCCAATAATTTGCAGTGGGTAAATACTTCCGAGGGGCTAAGAGAAACAGATACAATGCCAGGATATGCAGGAAGCAGTTGGTATTTTTTAAGGTACATGGACCCACACAATGAGAATGAGTTTGCAGGTAAAAATAACATTCAATATTGGCAACAAGTCGATCTTTATATTGGTGGTGCAGAACACGCTACAGGTCATCTTTTGTATGCCCGTTTTTGGACAAAATTTTTATTCGACTTGGATTATCTCCCCTTCCATGAACCATTTCAAAAGCTTGTCAATCAAGGAATGATTCAGGGAGAAAGCAAACTTTTATTCACAGGCGATCGATGGCTACATGTGCCGGTAAATTATGTATCCAAGGATGGAAAAATAAGCAAATCAAGTTTTCTTGAACTGCAAAAAGTGAACAAAAGATTTGAAGGTTTAAAATGGGACAACTTATCTCATGAAAATGATATGTTGTCTCTGAAAAGCCAATCTGAAAAAATGTCTAAGTCAAAATTTAATGTTGTAAATCCCGACGAAATTTGCGAGCAATATGGTGCAGACACACTTCGATTGTATGAGATGTTTTTGGGACCATTGCAAGATAGCAAGCCGTGGAATACCCAAGGAATTGAAGGGGTATTTCGTTTTTTAAATAAACTATGGAATCTTTTTTTGGTGGAACAAGAAGTACGTGTAGACGATTCCCAACCGAGTGAATACGCTCTAAAGACCTTGCACAAAACCATAAAAAAAATCACGGAAGATATTGAGGCATTTTCATTCAATACGGCTGTTAGTACTTTTATGATTGCAATAAATGAACTGACCCAGCAAAAGTGTAATAGTCGAGACATTTTAGAACCCATTTTGATTCTAATCGCTCCTTTTGCCCCTCATATTACGGAAGAACTCTGGTCTCGTTTGGGGCACAGTAGCTCCATACACAACGAACAATGGCCATCATTTGATGATTCGATATTGAAAGAGACAACTGCAAAATATCCGATAAGCATCAATGGAAAAGTAAGGACTGCAATCGAGCTGCCCAAAGATTTGTCAAAATTAGAAATTGAACAAATCGTTTACAAAGATCCAATTGTTTTGAAATGGATAGAAAACAAAGAAATTCTAAAGTTCATTTTTGTTCCGGGGAAAATAGTCAATATCGTTATTCGTTAGAACATGGAAAAAGAAATCGAAAAAGTTCTGCCTGCATTGCATAAAATTTTAAATGAAAATTCAAGAAAGTCAAAGGAGAAAAGTCCCCATCAATTGGTAACAGAAATTGATATCAAAATTGAGCAACAATTGATTGACCATTTGAGGAAGATAATCCCGGAGGCAGGTTTTATCACCGAAGAAGGGCAAATTGAACAAAACACAATCAACCATTTGGCATGGGTGATTGACCCGATAGACGGAACCTCAAATATGGTCTTTGGTATTCCTTTTTTCTGTTTAAGTATTGGCTTGGTAGAAAATGGGAAAACAATTTTGGGATTCGTTCACGAATTCAATCAAAAAGAAACTTTTTTCGCGCATCAAAAATCTTCCACCCTGAATGGTGAAAAAATTAAAGTTAGAGACAATGCTTGTTTAAAAGATGCCTTGGCTGCAACAGGTTTCCCCCATGGCAAAGTAAAAAACTTAGACAACTATTTGCGTGTCTTGACAAAAACAATGGAAAAAACACACAGCATTAGGCGATTAGGAACAGCGGCTATGGATTTGTGCTATACTGCTTGTGGCCGTTTTGATGGGTATTTTGAAATGAATCTAAAACCCTGGGATATTTGTGGTGGTTCTCACATCGTTAGGAAAGCAGGTGGCTTTGTCGGAGACTTTCACGGAAATGACCATTTTTTGGAAAGTGGAAATATTATTGCAGGAAACGACTTGTTGTATCGTTTTTGGGTCAACTGTCTAAATAACAAAATATGACCCATCAGTAAATGGCGAAATGATTAAATTCGCGTCCGTTTTTATGTGGGAGAAGTTCGCAGTTTACATTCTAAGAAGAAGATTTTTGGTTTCTTCTACCCTTATTTTGTTTTCTCTTCTTTTTGCTTATTTCAGCACTCGGGTAGAAATTGCTTACAACAATCCAAAATTCATTCCAGACGATGATCCCGACCAATTGAATTACGTTGAATTTAGAAAAACATTTGGTGATGATGGGAATACGCTAATTGTTGGCATTGACGATGAAAAGTTGAGGAAAATCGAATTCTTCCAAACATGGTATCGGCTTACCCAAAAACTGAATAATAAAAAAGGGGTAAAAACCGCACTTTCCCTCTGTAATTTACCTACTCTGCAAATTTCTATCGACACTAGTATCTGGGATAAAGACACATTCTTGCAAGAAAGATTTGTTTCGCACCCGCTCCTTTCAAAAATACCTTCAGACCAAAACGAATTGGATTTGTTTTTTGTTGAGCTCGAAAATTTAAAGATTTATGATGGAATCCTATTTAAGAAAAAGAAGAATTTCTCTCTTCTTGCCATATCCATAGAGCAAGAAATTCTAGATACAAAAAAGAGAATCAAGTTTATTAACCAAATTGAATCTGAAATAAAAGAAGCCCTTGCTCCCTTTAAGGTAAAGGCCCATTTCTCTGGATTGCCTTTTATAAGAAATGTAATGTCCCAAAAAATCAAAAGTGAGCTATTGTTTTTCACCTTTCTTTCCATTCTGATTACATCCCTTATTTTGGTTTTCTTTTTTAGATCTTTCAAAGTACTCTTTTTCTGTTTATTGGTTGTAGTTTTAGGAATTGTTTGGTCCTTAGGTATTACTAGTCTTTTGGGCTATAAAATTTCTGTTTTTATATCGATTTTACCTCCTTTGATCGTTGTAATCGGAATCGCCAATTGTATTTACTTGCTCAATAAGTATCACGATGAATACAAAAAACATAAGAACAAAATCAAGGCACTACAAAGGGTAATTTCAAAAGTTGGCCGAGCAGTATTTTTCACAAACCTAACCACCGCTACTGGTTTTGGAGTCTTTTTTTTCACGGGCACAAAGGTTTTACAAGAATTTGGAATTGTTGCATTTGTTAGTATTCTC
The DNA here is from genome assembly GCA_963991985.1 of uncultured bacterium. Classification (GTDB taxonomy): domain Bacteria; phylum Bacteroidota; class Bacteroidia; order NS11-12g; family UBA9320; genus MED-G17. The sequence goes on from CAXDRX010000001.1 coordinate 87,227, forward strand.
TCTCTCTTTGGTATTGCTTTGGTAGTGATTCCTGTAGTTTTTAGTTATCTGAGTCCACCTTCGCAAAAACAGATGATTCATCTTGACAAGAAAGCGCTCAATCGCCTTTTATCAAGCATTCATAAAACACTAATTGACCACAGGCGAATTGTTTATCTCATCAGTCTTTTTCTTTTCATCATTGCATTAGCAGGAATTTTTCGTGTCAGAGCGATTGGTTATATGCTGGAAGACATATCAGAGAAAGACCAACTCCATAAAGACTTAAAATTTTTTGAAAAAAACATCAATGGTGTTATGCCTTTTGAATTGATTATTCATACAAAGCCTGAAGGGATTAAGGAACCAAGGATTTTAGGGAAAATAGATCAATTAACCAATAAAATAAGCAACTTCAAGGAATTTTCCAAACCAATATCTATCTCTCAAAGCATACAGTTTTGCAGACAAATCTATCATGACGGAGACACGCAGTTTTATAAATTTCCCGGCTTGCTCGAATTGTCCAATTTGGTTTCTTTGATGCCTACAAACAAAAATCAAACTGGAGAGCTTAGTGCGCTAGTTAATGATGACTTTTCCAAAGCTCGAATTAGCTTACAAATGAAAGACATCGGCAGTACAAATATTATAGAATTGCGCAACAGAGTTCAACAGATAGCGGATACCATTTTTAATATGCGCATTCGGAGAATTTTTGTGGAGGAACCCGACTCGAACAACGATTTTAATGGCATTATAGAAACTTCCTATGAACCTGTAGAGGATTCAAAACGAGTAAATATATACAGCACAGGAACCTCCGTTACCTTCTTAAAAGGGAATAATTACCTCATAAAGAATTTATTGGTAAGCATCGCAATCGCTTTTTTGATTATTTCTTTCATTATGGCTATTCTCTTTAGATCTTTTCGAATGATTCTTATCGCTTTGGTCCCCAATTTTATTCCTCTGGCCATCACAGGTGGCATTATGGGTTTCAGCGGCATCCATTTAAAACCCTCATCTGTTATAATTTTTAGTGTAGCTTTTGGAATTGCCGTAGATTTTACCATCCACTTTCTTTCAAAATATCTACAAGAGTTAAAAAGAAATAATGGAGATATCCAGAAATCTGTTCGAGAAACGATGAACGAAACAGGCGTAAGCATGATTTACACAGCAGTTATTTTATTTTTTGGATTTATCATTTTTTCCTTTTCAAGCTTTGGCGGAACCATTATTCTAGGAATTTTTACGTCCATAACGCTCACCGTGTCATTGCTATCTAATTTATTCTTGCTTCCGAGCCTTCTTGTAGGCTATGACAGAAGAAAAAGAAACAAATAGGGATCATTTATTTTTGAGGTATTCTGTTCTGCTAAAGTTGAGGTAGGTAAAAAAGAGCAATCCAAAAGCCAAAACGGACGAACCTCCATAACTAATAAGCGGTAGAGGAATTCCGACTACTGGAAAGAGTCCGACGGTCATGGCCAAATTTATAAATGTATGATAAAACAAAACAGAGGACACACAAAACCCGTAAATCCTTGGGAAAACGGCCTCAAACTGGAACGAAACAGTAAGTATTCGGTAGATCAAAAAACCAAACAAAACAATCAATACGATAGACCCCAACCATCCAAACTCTTCAGCAAAACTGGTAAAAATAAAGTCTGTACTTTGCTCGGGGACGAAATCACCTTTGTTGTGACTCCCTTTTAAATATCCTTTGCCCCAGAACCCACCAGATCCAATAGCGGTTTTGCTATGAAAAACATTATAACCAGCTCCAAAACGATCTTCCTTTATCCCCAATAATACTTCTACTCTTGACTTTTGATGGGGTCGAAGTAAACTATTGACAATAGATTCGGAAACAAAAGACAGCCCTACAGAAAACAAAAGTAAAATCAAACTATAAAATAGATTGCTTTTTTTGGTCCAATTGAATAATGAAAAAATCAACCCTAAAAATAATGTTGTAAAAGCAACATATAAAAAGCCAAAACGAATGGTCAAAATAAAAATCAAGGCACCAAAAACAGCCAATAAAAAATATCGACCACTCAAACCCATTAAAAACATGGGAACATAAAAAGCCAAATAAACACTTGCAGAACCCGCATCACCTTGAAGCAAGATCAAAGAAAATGGAACCAACACGATCAACAAGCTAATGGTCAAATCTCTCAAATTATTTATCTTAAAACCATGCTTACTCATTGCAGAGGCAAGCGCCAAAGAAGTCCCGAACTTTGCAAACTCTGCCGGTTGAATTTTTAACGGTCCCAAGACAATCCAAGATTTGGACCCAGCTATTTCAGCACCAATAAATAGTACCAAGAACAATAAAATTATTGTAAACAGGTAAATCGGTATTGAAAAAACCTGAAAAAAAGAATTGGACAAAAGAAGCAAAACAAAACCAATAGAAAGACTTATACCTACCCAAATAAATTGCTTTAATTGTTTCCCCTCCAAATAATTGATTCTTCCTCCGTTGTACTCCGATGAGTAAATAGAAAAAAAACCGATGGCCAGCAATAAAACGAAGACAATTAAACTGGGATAATCCAATTTACTTTTTCGACTCATAATTTGGATAATAAATTTTTTGCTTTGCGATATATTCAACTTGGGGCTGAAATTTAAATATAGCTTGAATGGAATCTTTAGGTTCCAAATATTTAGCCATTAGTAAAGTGGCCATAGGGGCAGCCCATTTGCTTCCATAACCTCCATTCTCAATAATTGCTGCAACTGCTATTTTCGGTTTTTCTAGTGGAGCAAAACAGATAAATCCCGAATGATCTTTGCCATGAGGATTTTGAATTGTCCCTGTCTTTCCTGCCTTCGAAAAACTGCCAAAATTTGAAGCAACAGCAGTGCCTTTTTTGTACACATCAACCATCCCTTTTAAAATTGGTTGAAAATATTCCTTGGAGATTTTGATATCATATTTTTTTACCTTGAGGGGGCTTTCTTCTTCAAATCTTTTCAAAAGGTGTGGTTGAAAATAATGGCCCCGATTGGCCAAAACAACAGCCATGTTGGCCATTTGAAGAGGGGTCAAGCTGAGCTCACCTTGACCAATAGAAAGTGATAAGGTATTTCCGTAAGTCCATTTGTTGATTACCTTACCGACCAGACCTTTGTAATACTCAGCGGATTTTAAGATCCCTCTTTTCTCACCGGGCAAATCTATGCCCAATGCAGAACCAATTCCCATTTGGGAAAGTTTATGATGCCAGTGGGTATAAGCCGAGTGTATGCCTGAGAATTGGCCATCTGTCATGTATCTTTTCATTACATTGCAATAGTAAGCATTGCAAGAGGTGGTTATCGAATAACTCAAATTTGGCATAGGAAGATGACCATGACATTTAACTTTTGACCTTCCAATTTTAAAACCATAATTACAAGAGAATCTTGAATAGGGGGTAATGATTCCAGCATTCAAACCCAACAAACCCATAAATGGCTTGAAAGTACTTCCCGGAGAATAACTCGCTGATATGGCACGATTAAGAAGGGGTTTGTAATTACTATTTAGAAATTTTTTGAAATGTTTACCCGCACTGTCCGCGGACAAATAGGCAGGAGGAAAACTTGGTGAAGAAGCCATAACCAATACCTCTCCATTGTTTGGGTCAATGGCAACCAAACTACCCACTTTTCCTACTAGCATTTTTTCTGCCATCTCTTGTAATCTAATGTCAATCGTTAAAAAAGCGTTTTTTCCACTAATGGGTTTCCTGTCAAATTTCCCATTATTTAACGGGCCTAAAATTTGACCCGAAGCATTTACATTCAAGTATCTTTTGCCCTTAAATCCACGCAAATCCTCCTCATAAAAAGCTTCAAAACCAGAACGACCAATTTGATCACCAGGCCTGTAGTATTGAGCTGAATCTTCTTCGATTATTTCTTTTCCTACCTCATTCAAGTAGCCCAAGATATGGCCTGCAAATAGGGTAGCATATTGTCTTGATAAGCTTATCTGGATGTCCAAACCGTCAAATTCACTTATTCGTTCGCTGAGATTTACCTTTTGTTTCTCTGAAAGTTTGTGATATAAAATAGACTTATTACGGTATTTTTCGTTTGTTGCTTTTCGCAACATGGAATCCAATTGATGATGATTACAATGAAGTAAAGAGCATAGAAAAGTTGTATCCCATTTGTTTTGTTGATAAGGAAAATTTAAAATCAGATTATAAACTGGTCGATTGTACGCTAAAGTCGCTCCATTTCTGTCGAAAAGAATTCCTCTAGAAGGGTATTCTACTACTTCTCGAGTGGAATACATTTGTGCCTGTACTTTATAGCTACTACTAAATATTTGAAGAAAGGAAAGTTGGACCAATAAAATGAGTAAAAATATTGCCATCAATAATAAGACGATATTCACACGCCCGCGACTACTCATTGGATGTAAGTCCGTCTAGAAAAATAAGAGCCAGAAGCAAGTTTATCAATAGAGACAAACTAGAACTAAACAAAACGCTAATCAACATATCTTGAATAGACATAACATAAAAACTTTCCAATAAAAAATAAATACTATGAAATGTAAAAGTCGAAATGCCTAAAAATAGGATAAAATTAAAAAGCCCAAGGGTTTTGTCTGTTAAGTAATTTATTTCTTTTCTTTCCCCAGAATCAAGAAAAAAATCGCAAAAACGATTTCGAACGGCCAACAAAATCAAAATTGAAAAAGTATTTAGTCCATAACTTCCCTCCAAAAAATCCAATCCTAATGCCAACAAAAATGCAAAAACATATAATCTGGACTTTTCTATATTCAAAGGCAGAAAAAGCAAAGGCAAATAGTAGATTTTGACGATAATTCTATGGTCGAGATTTAGATTGTTGAAAACCAAAATTTGAAAAGCCAGAAGAAATATCAATTGAGCGAAGAACGTACGACTAATTTTCATGTTTTGAATTTTCAATGAGTTGGTCTATTTCTTTTTTATCCTTTCTTTTTAGAACATATACAAAATCTAATTTTCTCAGATCTGCAGAAATCAAGCACTCAACAAGTAAGTAATTCTCCTTCTTGCTTTTGACAATTTCATGAACATAACCCACCAAAATATCTTCCTGAAAAATAGAACTATAATTGCTTGTCGTTACTTGGTCACCCACTTTGATTTCAGATTCCTTTCCTAATTCAGTTATATACATTTTATCATAGCCCTTTCTATTCCATTTGATTTCGCCAAAATAATTTATCCCATTGATTTTGGGATTTGTCGTGAATTTGGTATTCAAAAGACTTTTGCACAATGTATAATTGGGTCGCACAACATCAGTTATCCCCACAACTCCCTTCGAATTGATTACCCCCATATGGTGCAAAATCCCATCATTACTTCCTCTATTGATGATGAAAAAATTTTCATTGGCATGAATAGAATTATAAATAACCTTGGCCCCTAAAACCTCAAAATTAAGTGCATCTTCGGGGATCATTTTGATGGATTCTTTTGGAGAAAATTGTCGCAAATAGGAAATTTGATTTTTCAATCTTTCATTTTCCTGCAAAAGGAATTCGTTGTTTTTACGCAATGCAAAGAAGGATTTAAAATCATTGGATGTTTTTAAAACTGAAAGCCTCACTAGATTCGTCTTAGCTATAAAAGCGGCTTGGTAATAAAAATTTTTCTGTAAGAGAAAGACTAAGGAAATAGCCAGTAAAAACCACCACAAGAATGACGAAAAACGGTTTCGTAAAAATTGCAGCAACTGAAACATTTATTCCATTACACTTTTATAGGTTTCTAAATTTTTCAAAGCGATCATCGTTCCTCTTACCACGGCAGTCAGGGGATCTTCGGAAATATAAACAGGTAGTTTTGTTTTGATTGATATTCTTTTGTCCAAGCCACGAAGCATTGCACCACCACCGGTAAGGTAGAGTCCAGTTTGATAAATATCTGCACTCAATTCGGCAGGAGTAAACTCCAAGGCCCTCAAAATGGCTTCTTCAATCTTCATGATGGATTTGTCTAAGGCCAAAGCTACTTCTGAAAATCCAACAAGAACTTGCTTGGGGATACCCGTCATTAAATCTCTTCCATAAACCGCAAAATCTTGAGGAGGATTGTCCAACTCGGGAAGTGCAGCACCTACGTTTATTTTGATTAGCTCAGCTGTTCTTTCACCTATTTTTAAGTTATGCTGCGTTCGCATGTAATCTATGATTCCTTGTGTAAAATCGTCTCCAGCAATTCGAATACTTTGATCCGAAACAATCCCCGAAAGAGCGATAACTGCAATTTCCGTGGTTCCTCCGCCAATATCGATAATCATATTTCCTTTGGGTTCAAAAATATCAATACCAATACCGATGGCAGCGGCAATTGGTTCTTTGATCATGTATACTTCCTTCCCTCCTGCTCGCAATGCAGACTCTTTTACGGCACGTTTTTCTACTTCCGTAATTCCAGAAGGAATACAAACCACCATTCTTTTTTGAGGCTTCAAAAGAACGTTCTTCTTGTTGATCATGCGTATCATCCCTCTTATCATCTCTTCTGCAGCCTGAAAATCGGCAATTACGCCGTCTTTCAAAGGTCTCACTGTTCTTATTTTATTGTGGGTTTTGCCATGCATTTTTTGAGCCTCATGTCCAATTGCTATGACTTTGTTGTTTTCATCGAGCGCAATAATACTTGGTTCGTCTACAACAATTTGACCCTCATGAGTAATCAACGTGTTGGCCGTACCCAGATCAATCGCCAAGTCTTGTGTAAGAAAGTCAAAAAGTCCCATTAATTATAAATTGCGTGACACTACAAATCTAATTTTATTCGATCGGAAAAGCCTAATTTAGTGTTTAAAATGCCTAAAGCCTGTAAATGATAAAGATATTCCAAGTTCATTTGCTTTATTGATCGAAAGTTGGTCATTTTTTGAACCACCCGGTTGCACAATTGCTGTTATTCCAATTTTTCCAGCAATTTCAACACAATCTGGGAAAGGGAAAAAAGCATCCGAAGCCATCACCGCACCTTGAAGATCGAATCCAAATCTTTGTGCTTTTGCAATGGCTTGATGTAATGCATCCACTCGACTGGTTTGCCCGGTTCCATGACCAATTAATTGACCATTTTTTACCAAAATTATCGCGTTACTTTTAGTATTCTTTACGATAGAATTGGCCAAAAGTAAATCATCCATTTCATTGTCGGTAAGAGGTTTTTTGGTTTGATTCTTTAATTCTTCGGGTTGCAATTCTTTTCGATCCGTTTGTTGGATTAAAATCCCATTTATTGCAGATCTTTTTATTCTTTTCGGCAAATGGTAATTTTTCAATTTTAGGATAATTCGGTTTTTTTTCTTCCTCAATAAATCTAAAGCGTCCAAATCAAATTTAGGGGCAATCAAAATTTCATAAAACAAATGGTCAATTTTTTCAGCAACATCTAAGTTTACTGTTTGGTTAGAAATTAAAATGCCTCCGAAAGAAGAAACTGGATCTCCTGCGAGAGCATCTTGATAGGCTACTGAAATTTCATCTCTAATGGCAACACCACAAGCATTGTTGTGCTTGAATATGGCGAAGTAACAAGAGTGATGTTGCAAGCTATGATGAAGCATCAAGGCTGCGTCAATGTCGAGCAAATTATTGTATGAAATTTCTTTTCCATTTAGCTTTTCAAAAACCTCCTGGTGGTCACCAAGAAAGACAGCATTTTGATGGGGATTTTCCCCATATCTTAGAGAACCTTGCTCTGAATTCAAATAAGAAGCAATCAATTCATCATATTGGGATGACTTTAAAAATGCACGTGCCGCCAAGTTTTTCCTTTCTGATTTTGAAAAATCAATATCTCTTTCAGCCATTTTATCTGCCAGGTAAGGATATTGACTCCTATCTGAAATCACCACAACATCTTCAAAATTTTTGGCTGCTGCTCTAATCAAAGCTATGCCGCCAATGTCAATTTTTTCAATCAAATCGTTTTCATTTTCTGTTTCCTCTAGGGTTTTTTCAAAGGGGTAAAGGTCAACAATCACCAAATCAATAGATGTAAGCCCATGATCAGACATTTCCTCTTGATCGATGGACAAACTTCTTCGGTTCAAAATGCCACCAAAAATTTTAGGATGAAGTGTTTTCACCCGACCGCCCAGGATGCTCGGATAACCTGTTTCTGTTTCAACAGATGAAACTTGATAGCCCATCTTTTTGATATATTGTAGGGTTCCTCCAGTAGAAATGATTTCAATTTCGTTCTCTGCAAGTAGTGGAACAATTTTGTCTAAACCTTCTTTGTGAAAAACCGAAATAAGCGCTCTAGAAATTTTCAAAGGATTGCGAAATTAGTATTTTTTATTTCTAAAATTCGGAATTCATCCTCTGGCAATTGCCAACAACAGACAATGAGTTGGAAAGTTTAATTTGTATTTGCAAATTTGAAGCTAGTGATGATAAAAAATTCCCAATATTTTATTGATTTAGAGAATCAGTACGGAGCGCACAACTACCATCCTCTCCCCGTTGTTCTGAAAGAGGGTGAGGGAATTTGGCTTACCGATGTTGAAGGGCAAAAGTATTTTGACTTCCTTTCAGCATACAGTGCTGTAAATCAAGGACATAATCACCCTAAAATAGTAGAAGCTTTGGTGAACCAAGCCAATACATTGAGCTTAACTTCCCGTGCTTTCTACAACAATGTTTTGGGCGAATATGAGCAATATGTAACACAGTTTTTTGGATACGACAAAGTTCTCCCAATGAATACTGGAGTTGAAGGTGGAGAAACAGCCATAAAATTGGCTAGAAAATGGGCCTACCAAGTCAAAAAGATCCCTGAAAATAAGGCAAAAATAATTTTTGTGGATGGCAATTTTTGGGGAAGAACAATTTCTGCAATCTCAACCAGCAACGATCCTTTGAGCTACAAAGACTTTGGACCTTATGTACCCGGATTTGAAAACATTCCATACAACAATCTCGAAGCACTTGACAATGCGCTACAAGACCCCAACGTTGCAGGTTTTATGGTGGAACCCATTCAAGGAGAAGCTGGAGTAGTAGTGCCAGATGAAGGCTATCTGAAAGGAGCAAAAAAATTGTGCGAAAAAAACAACGTATTATTTATTGCTGACGAAGTGCAAACAGGTATTGGACGAACAGGAAAACTGTTGGCTTGTCATCATGAAAATGTTCAACCCGACATTTTAATTTTAGGAAAGGCCCTTAGTGGTGGTTTGTATCCCGTAAGTGCTGTTTTAGCAAACGATCCTATCATGATGTGTATAAGACCCGGTGAGCATGGGTCCACCTACGGAGGAAATCCTATTGCATGTGCCGTCGGAAAGGCAGCATTGAAAGTAGTAAAAGACGAAAAATTGGCTGACAATGCTCAAAAACAGGGAGAATTATTTAGAAATAGACTAAAATCGATAAGCGCTCCTTTTGTTGGTCAGGTTAGGGGGAAAGGGCTGTTGAACGCTGTTGTGATTGAACCATTTAAAGACAAGACAGCATGGGATGTTTGTATTTCACTTAAAAACAATGGTTTGCTTGCCAAACCAACCCACGACCACATCATACGATTTGCTCCTCCCCTCACCATAAAGAAAAATGAAATTGAAAATGCATGTGACATCATCGAGCAAACCTTCATTTCTCTCATCTAAATGTTTCAATTTCATAAAGATAAAAATAGATATTTTCAAATTCAATACGAAATATCCAAAAGATACATCATACCATTTGTTTCCAAAATTAAGCCCATTGCTACCCAAGACAGAATATTGGAAATTGGGTGCGCAGAAGCTGGTGTACTTAAGGCATTTTTAGAAAATGGGAATCATTGTGTAGGTGTCGAGCTCCGAAAAGATAGGCTTGAACTAGCAAAAGAATTCCTTAAAGAATATGATAAAAAAGGTCAAGTAGAGCTTGTTGACAAAAAAATAGAAGATCTTCTTTTGAATAACAACAAAGGTTTTGATTTAATCATCTTAAAAGATGTTATTGAACATATTCATCACCAAGAAATATTTATTCGGAATTTAAAAAGTATTCTTAATTCAGACGCACTCATATTTTTTGCCTTTCCGCCATGGCAAATGCCTTTCGGTGGTCATCAACAAGTCCTTGAGAACCGCTGGGGTTCGAAGATCCCTTGGACACATTTTTTACCCAGACCTTTTTATAAAGCCTATCTCAGATTACTTGGTGAAAGTCCTATAAAGATTCAAAATGTAATGGAAATAAAGCAAACTGGAATTTCAATAGATAGATTCATCAGAATTTGTAAAAAGGCGAATTTTCAAATTGTAAAAAAACAAGGGTATTTACTCAATCCCATCTACCAGTTCAAGTTTGGGTGGCCTACCATAAGGCAACATCCTCTTATTTTTAGGATTCCTATATTGAGAAATTTTGTGAGCTCTTGTGCCTATTTTCTCATCAAGGCAAAATAATGTTTTCTTTAAAAATCTTTACGGCAATAGACAACAAGACAATCCCAAAGACTTTCCTTAAAATAGCCAATCCACTTTTCCCCAAAACTTTACTAAGCCAATTTGTACTTTTTAATACCAAATAAATAAAAAACAGGTTAATGATGATCCCCACAATAATTTCAATCTTACCATAGGCAGCGTCTAATGTAACTAAAGTTGTTAGTGTCCCGGCTCCAGCCAACAAAGGGAAGCCTAAGGGGACCAAACTTCCTACCGAATCTCCGTCTTGTTTAAAAATGGCGACATTGAGAACCAATTCCAAACCCAAAAGAAAAATTACAATGGAGCCAGCAATAGCAAAAGAGCTGATGTCTACCCCAATAAACTTCAAGATAAGTTCTCCAAAAAACAAAAAACCAATCATCAAAGCGCCACTAAAAATTGTTGTTTTTTCAGATTGAATGTGACCGATTTTTTCTCTCAAGGATATGATTATCGGGATGGAACCAACCACGTCTATAACGGCAAATAATATCAGGGAAATTGTAATTACATTTTTTAAATCCATATTCTGGGCAAAATTAGCCAAAGCTGGCGATAACTCCTTCAGCCCAAGTCAAAGCCAAGTTGGCTTGCTGCTCTTTGGTCATATCAGTATTGTCTAAGGTAATGGCATCATCTGCTTTCTTTAAGGGACTTTCCAATCGGGTAGAGTCTTTCCTATCTCTTTCCAATAGGTTGTAAAGTACTTGATCGTAACTTACTTCAATTCCTCTAGCCTGCAGTTCACTCAATCTTCGTTGCGCTCGTACCTCGGGAAGGGCAGTCATGAAGATTTTCAATTCCGCATGAGGAAAAACGACCGTTCCAATGTCTCTTCCATCCATTACAACCCCTTTTGAAATCCCGATTTTTTGTTGCTGTTTTACCATAAATTCTCGGACAAACTTGAGAGAGCTGTAGGCACTAACCTTTGAACTAACAAAAGGCTGCCTGATCTCTTTTTCAACATTCCTTCCATTAAGGAAGGTAAAGTAGAAGTCGTTTTTGTCGTCAAACTGAAATTCAATTTGAACATTTTTTAGCATCTCAAAATTTTTCCCTACCTCTTCTGGTTCAATACTTTTTTCGATACAATGCAAAGAAAAAGCTCGATACATGGCACCGCTATCAATAAATAAGTAACCCAAACTTTTGGCCAGAGATTTTGCTAAGGTTCCTTTTCCACAGGAAGAGTGACCGTCAATTGCAATATTTATTTTGGATTGAAATACGATTTGTCAAACATATAAATATTCAAACAAAATTTGGACAGCTTAAGAAATCAATGTTTGGAAAAGTCCGACAGTTTTTTCTGTATACTAAAATATTTTGCGTTTTTCCCAAGAAAATAACCACCATTAGCGAAAGTGATTTGATATTTCCTTACATTGATGCTTAAGCCCCAAGAAAAACCAGTAAATCCGCCTCTTACAGATAAAGCCATTTCCTTTCTCCTTTGATGGTTATAAGCAAAAATTAGATGGAAATTTTCTGAAAACAGAAATTCTGCACTTAAACCAATATGACGCATTCCTTTTTCTAAAAATGTCGCTTCTTTTTTTATTACCTCCCCAGTCGACAAATCAATTTCCTGATTTTCGTTTAAGTTTTCCTGATAGGTTAAATCCCATTTCTGAAGATTTCTACCGATAATGGTAAGCCTAAGTGGGTTGTGTTCTAATTTTTTACTGGCCGACACCATAATTTCAAATGGCAAACCAGTTCTTATTTCGTCATATGGGATTGCATTGTAACCCAAATTCCTAATGACCAATCCGGCATCTATATTTTTTTCTTTTTTGGAGTACAATACAGCGGCATCTAATCCAAAAGCAGTGGCAACATATCGCTCATATGCCGAATATAAAAAAATCACGCTACCTCCAATTCTTAAGTTTTCATTTAACTTCTGCGCGTTAGAAATTTTAAACACGTAGTCAGTGGCATTAAATTCTCCTATGGGCAAACCAGTCTCATCAAATCCTTGGAGCTTTGCATAATCCGTTACAAAAATATGACCCGCCATTTGACCAATTTTAGGAACTTCAGTGGCATATGAAACATACGCCATATGCATGTCGGATCCCTCGATGAAGTTGCTATACGAAATTTGCAGTTGTTTGTTGTGTAGCTGACCATCCAGCAAGGCAGGATTTTGGTAAGTAAGTCCCAGATCTCTATTCTTTTGTGTAATAGCTGTTCCTCCCAATGCCATACATCTTGGACTTGGCGCATTGAATACAAAAGGGAAGGCCACATCACCACCCAACTGACCAAAAGAAGCTTTTCCACAAAAAAACAGTATCAGAAAAACGGCAAATCTTATGATCATAGGAAAGAACGAATGTAGAATAAATTCTATTTCTTAGACAACTTTTTTAGAATCTAAACCTTCCGTTTTCCAAGTCCTAGGGCTTTTCACCTTTTCGGTTGTAAGGGCAATATCTAAAACTTGTAGCATATTTTCGACGTAGTGAAAATTCAAATTGGCTATGTAGTTTTTTTCTATATTTTCTACATCTTTTTGGTTTGCTTTGGAAAGAACGATTTCTTTTATGCCTGCTCTTTTGGCAGCCAAAACTTTTTCCTTTATCCCTCCTACTGGTAAAACTTTACCTCTAAGCGTGATTTCACCTGTCATTGCCAAATGACTTTTTACTTTTCTTTGAGTAGCCATAGAGGCCAAAGACGTAAGAATAGTTATGCCTGCGGAGGGACCATCTTTTGGCACAGCACCAGCAGGAAAATGGATGTGGATGTCCTGATAGTCAAAGATTCTAGGGTTTATTTCAAGATAAGCACTATGAGATTTTAGAAAAGTTATGGCCGTCGTTGCAGACTCTTTCATAACATCTCCCAACTGGCCGGTAAGTGTAACCTTCCCTTTTCCTTCAGTAAATTGACATTCAACAAATAAAATTTCACCCCCAACCGATGTCCAAGCCAAACCAGTAACAACCCCCGCAATTGAATTGTCTTGGTATTGTTCTTTTTCCATCCTTTGGGAACCGAGAATTTCGTGAATTTTGTTTAGGTTAATTGTTCCTGTTGCCTTGTCTTTTTTTACAATCTCCAAAGCTCTTTTCCTTGCCAAAGATGCCAACTTTTTTTCCAAACCTCTTACACCACTCTCACGGGTGTATTCTGCTATTATTGCTTCTAAATTTTTGTCTGAAATTTTAAAATCCTTCGATTTAATACCATGTGCCTTTCTTTGCTTCGGAATCAGATATTTTTTTGCGATTTGAATTTTTTCTTCGACTGTATAACCATTGATTTCGATCATTTCCATTCTATCCAGTAAGGCAGGCTGGATGGTGTCTAGTCTGTTGGCAGTAGCAATGAATAATATTTTTGAGAGATCATAGTCCAATTCCACATAATTGTCATAAAACGTTTTGTTTTGCTCAGGATCTAAAATTTCCAAAAGTGCGCTGGATGGATCCCCCCGAAAATCAGATCCAATTTTGTCTATTTCGTCTAAAACCATTATGGGGTTACTTGTGCCTGACTTTTTCAAAGATTGAATAATTCTGCCGGGCATTGCTCCTATATATGTTTTTCGATGACCTCTCAACTCTGATTCGTCATGTAAGCCCCCTAAGCTCATTCTTACATATTTCCTACCCACCGCTTCAGCAATAGATTTTCCAAGGGATGTTTTTCCCACGCCCGGAGGCCCATATAAACACAAAATGGGGCTTTTCATGTCGTTTCGGAGCTTTAGAACAGCAAGGTATTCAAGAATTCTCTCTTTTACTTTTTGGAGTCCAAAGTGATCTTTGTCAAGTTGAGCTTTGGCTTTTTCTATATCAAAATTGTCTTTGGAACAATGATTCCAAGGAAGTTCCAACAATAACTCTGCATAGTTTACGCCAACGGAGTAATCTGGAGCTGAGGGATTCATCCTTGCGAGTTTGTCCAGTTCCTTATTGAAAGATTTTTTGGCATAATTCGGCCAATCTTTCTTTTCTCCTTTGGCCCGCAAATCTTCAATTTCAAAAAAACCCGTATCACCACCCAACTCTTCTTGAATGGCTCGCATTTGTTGCTGCAAAAAATACTCTCGTTGTTGTTTGTCTAAATCACCCTTTACTTTACTTTGGATTTGGTTCTTCAGTTCAAGCATCTGCAATTCTTTGTCCAAGTGAACCATCACTTTTTCCGTTCTTTCCTTGAGTTGCCTTATTTCTAAAAGCTTCTGTTTCTCTCCTGCAGAAATGTTAAGATTGGAGGAAATGAAGTTGACTAAAAAATTGGAACTCTCAATATTTTTGAGCGCAAAAGTTGCCTCTGTTGGTATATTGGGAGAAATTTCAACAATTTGAATGGCCATTTCTCGTATAGATGAAACAAGCGCTTTCATCTCTTTTGATTGTCTTTTTCTAGAGTTGGGCAACTTGGATACCCTTGCGCGCATGAAAGGCTGTTCATCTACTACGTTCAAAATTTTAAACTTGCCCTTCCCTTGTAATATGGCGGTTGTATTGCCGTCGGGCATTTTTAAAATTTTAATGATGCGTGCCATCGTTCCAATGTCATGAATATCTTCAACACTTGGTGTTTCTATATCTGATCTGTGCTGGGCACAAACTCCGATTAGCTTCTTTTCTTTGTATGCCTCATTGATGAGACCGATGCTTTTGTCCCTTCCTAGTGTGATCGGTATTACGACCCCCGGGAAAAGAACTGTATTTCGGAGTGGGAGAATTGAAATAACATCAGGAGCTTTTTCTTTTTCCATTTCTTCCTCTTCTTCCGGAGACATCAATGGAATAAACTCTGGACCGTCGAAGTCTTCCTCTTGGTCTGCATTTAGGTAGAAGTGATCAAAATTTATTTCCATACGACAACGTGTCAGAAATTAGCATTTGCCAATTCTATGAGTCTATTGCAATTGGTGTGCCAAATCTTCAGCGAAGAATTTTTGATTGTTTAAGACCAAAAAATAAACCCAAAAGACTCAAGCCACAAGAAAAAGTATATGTTAGAACACTACCTGTCGGTTGTAGCAAAATTTTACCAATCAAAAACAAAAGACTTACAATAAAAAATACGCCACATATCCATGCCAAAAACATAAAAATTAAAGATCTGTTTCCGGGCTTTTCGCCGATTCCTCCCCATAAACCGAAAGGATGGACTTTTTGATAAAACCTCTTTAGCGTTGATTGTTGTTCTGGTTTGGTTAGATAGGTAACAATGAGCCAAACGAAAGTAGTTGCAGCCACCGTGAAAAATAAACTATTGGGGAATTTCAAATCGAGCATAAAATAAGATAGAGCAAAAAATATCCAAGGGGCAAACGTTGCAGAAATTTCACTCCAAACATTTATTCTCCACCAATACCATCTTAAAATCAATACCAAACCTAGTCCAGCCCCGGTTTCCAAAATAAACTGCCAAACAGACTTTATGCTGTCAATATAAAAACTCAACATTACGGAGACAACTGTCAATAGGAGCATAACACTGATTGTTAGCGTTTTAAACCCAAGTTTTTTTGTTTTTTCTGGAGGCACAAAATCATTGATTAAATAACTTGCCCCCCAATTAAGTTGTGTCGAAATTGTACTCATATAAGCTCCAGCAAAACCTGCCAACATAAGTCCTCTCCACCCATTCGGTAGAAAATCATGAATCAACATAAGGTATCCAAATCTAGCTTCCGATTTTGGCAAATCTGGGTAAATGATAATACTACAGAGCGCAACCAAAATCCATGGCCAAGGACGGAGACAAAAGTGTCCAACTTGAAACAATAATGTGGCCAATACACCATCCTTATTTGATTTTGCCGAAAGTATGCGCTGAACTACATATCCTCCCCCACCGGGTTCTTGGCCTGGATACCAGCTACTCCACCACACAACGCCTAAGTAAGCAATTAGAGTCGTTAGTCCAATGGCAAAAAAGCTTGAATCCCCAACCTGTAATGAAGGTACAAATTTGAGCGTCTCGTCTGGCAAATGGGTAGATATATTTCTTACCCCGCCAATTTCTGGACTTTTTGTAACAAAATAGGCCAAAATTATGCTGCCGAACATCGCCAAGGCAAATTGTAAAGCATCTGTTCGAATTACTGCCTTTAGTCCTCCAATTTGAACATAAAATACAACAAAAAGCATATTCCCCAACAAAGCCCACTTGACCTCATTTCCGTTTAAGCCAAAAAAATAGGTCAATATGCTTGACCAAGCTAAGTTTACCCAAGCCATCACCATTACGTTCATCAAAAATCCCAAATGAATTGCCTTTATTTTCCGCAAAACTCTTGCTGGCTTTCCCGAGTATCTAAGCTCGATCAATTCCACTTCTGTGGTGACTCCGCTTCTGCGCCAAAATAAAGCAAAAAATACAGCTGTAAACATGCCGCCAAGCATGGCATTCCACCACAACCAATTTCCAGAAATTCCATTTTCCCTGACAATTTCTGTAATTGCAAGCGGCGTATCGGCAGCAAATGTTGTGGCGACCATGGAAATCCCTAGCATGAACCAAGAGGAGGACCTACCTCCCAGAAAAAAAGCAGTTTGCTCTTTATTTTTACGTCTTGAGATTAAGGAAATACCGAATGATATGAAAAGAAATATAAAAAGAATCAAAAGGTCTGCAAATCCTAATTTAGCAATGATCAAAACCATGAAAAAATGCAAATTGCAACGAATAATTAAAAATGTAGTTAATTCGCAGCATGAAAAATAAAATAATAATTCTATCAATCGTCTCATTGTTCGCCACAACTTTCATTAGTTCGTGTGGCCCAGACGAAGAACCCCAAGCAAAAATTACAGTGGATTTTGTAGGGGGAAGTGCATTTGTAAGCTCTGATGCTACCCTTACGACAGATTCTGAATTTAGTGTGGGAATTAACGCTACTGGAGAGAAAAAAATCACAAAAGTTTCGGTGAGTCAGTCCGTAAACGGTGCTGCCGCGGGAGTTGTTTTGGATACGGCTACCAACGAAACAAATGTACGGGTAATTTACCAAGGACGAACCACCAACTCAGCAGGCAGTATGGTTATTACTTTCCAGGTAACAGACAAAGACAACAATGTAGAGAGTAAGTCTTTAACCATAACGGTTTCTGAAGCTGGACAGAATTTAACTCTATTTGACAAAGATGTTACAGACAAAACGCTTAAAGTGTGGAACGCAGATGGGCCCAATGCAGGGGCTTTTGATCTTGTGGTGGGGGTTCAAAGATTAAAAGATGACGATGATGCCCAAAAAGATGTCAAAGATTTAGGCCTCAAAGGATCCTCTCTGTCATGGTCTCCATCGTGGACCACCGGCAATGGAACAAAATTCAAAAAACTAAATGATTGGAACAACATCAAAACAGATATTGCGCTGAAAGAAGCTTACGACGCCGCAGGGGGAGAAACAGATCAAATTGAAAACATCGCGGAAGGAGATGTTTATGGTTTGAAACTCAGAGGAGGCGATACCTATGCTTTGGTTTTGATTACCAAAATATCTGATGTCACCAACAACGAAGACCATATAGAGTTTCAGTTTAAGAAAGTACTCTAGCATAATTTATATTTATTGATATTAAGGCGAGATTCTCTTTTTGGTTTCTCGCCTTTTTTGTTTCTTCGTAAGGAATGAATACCATAGGGGTTTATACTTCCGGAGGAGATGCGCCGGGAATGAATGCATGTATTCGTGCGGTAGTGAGGTCTGCTACCCACTATCAACTAAGTATAAAAGGAATCCGTGAGGGATACCAAGGAATGATAGAAAATAAAATTTTCAATATGGACCCTTCAAGTGTGGCGAATATTATTCAAAGAGGTGGCACCATCCTGAAGACAGCAAGAAGTAACGCTTTCCGGACAAAAGAAGGAAGGCAAGTCGCCTATGAAAACTTAAAAAAACATAATATAGATGGGCTCATTTGCATTGGCGGGAATGGCAGTTACACAGGGGCCAACATTTTTAGTCAAAGTTATGGTATACCTGTTATAGGAATCCCAGGAACTATTGACAATGACCTATATGGAACAGATTATACAATTGGGTACGATACGGCAACCAATACGGCTTTGGATGCGATAGACAAAATTCGTGACACTGCCGATAGCCACAATCGAGTATTTTTGGTAGAAGTGATGGGAAGAGATGCCGGGTACATTGCATTGAATGTTGGAATTGCCGGAGGGGCAGAGGGTATTTTAATACCAGAGGATGCGCAGGATTTTTCTCGACTTACCCAATATTTTAGAAAAAAGAAAAGAAAAAAATCCTTTTCTATCATTGTCATTGCAGAAGGAGATGAAGAGGGTGGAGCAATAAAATTGGGCGAGAAACTAAAAACTACTTTTCCTGATCTAAGCATTAAAACAACTGTTTTGGGACATGTTCAAAGAGGTGGTAGCCCAACTGTGAAAGATAGAATTTTGGCTTCCAGGCTGGGTGCAGAAGCAGTTAAACAATTGGTCAACGGTCAATCTCAAAAAGCAATAGGAATTGTCAATGATCAATTAAGTACTTGCAGTATCGAAGAAGCAATTTCTAAACACAAAGAATTCCCCAAAGAACTCATCAATTTAGCAGAAATTCTTGCTTCTTAAGGGATACAATTTAGAAAGGCAAATTGCTCAAAAACCAATGTTGTTTTTGCTTTTGCTTTGTTTAACATGCCGATTTCCCTTCTTTTTTCGAGACATCCACGATTGGGATGAGAGTACTTTTTTACTGGTAGGGCAATCTTTGCTTGATGGGCATTTGCCCTTTACAAAATTATGGGATTTAAAACCTGCACTATTGGGCTATGTCTATGCCCTCATTGTGTTCTTTTCAGGTAAATCTATTTTCTTGGTTCGATTGTGGGGTTCTTTTTTTATTTTTTTGACCTCCGTCTTCATTTATTTCATCGGGAAAGATATTTATAAAAAAGCCCAAGCAGGACTGTTGGCTGCAACTCTTTTTGTGGTATACTCTAGTCTTTTTCCCGGCGGACAGGGTTTTTTATCGGAACATGCGGCCTTGCCTTTTATGACTTTGGGTTTGTTTCTTTTTTTAAAAGAAAACTTTTCGCCCTTTTGGTCGGGCCTGCTGTTTGCTTTTGCCTCTATGATTCGATTGAACCTAGCATTTGTTGGTGGTGGTCTTTTCTTTTTTCTCATCTATCGTTTTTTTAAAAACAGGAAAGGGAAAGATTTAAAGATCATTGGAAAATATTGCTTTGGTGGTCTAGTCGGTCTGGTATTGGTTGCATTTCCTTATTTAATTAATGGCTTAGATAATCTGTGGTTTACATCCACTTTCTTGGCACCGCTTTCATACAGTAATTCTCAATTGAATTTAATTCAAGTAGCCCTTAATCAGCTTGAAAATATTTGGTGGGCCACTTTTCCAAAAGGAGATTTTGGATTAATGACGCTAGGTATATTTTTATGGCTAGGCAGTTGTGCTTTTTTCTTTATGAAAAGAAATTTTCATAGCAATATTCTGGTCTATGTCTTTTTTCTTGTTTGTTTATCTATTCTGAAAGGTGGAGCAGCTTTCTCCCATTATTTATTGCAAATTTTCCCATTTGTTTGTTTGTTTTCTGCATTTTTCTGGACAACATTTTTTGCGTCCAAAAAGCATCATTTGAAAACCTTATTATTGATTCCATTGCTTTTTTCAATCTTTTCCTTGACCCAGCATTACTACCAGAATATTCGAGAAACATTGGATCCTCCGAGGTGGACTTTTGGTTTTTCTGTTCGTTTGATAGATAGTTTGGCAAGTCAAAATCAACCAGAAGATACTTATTTCCTGATGTGCGATCATTTGGCCTATTGGTGGTTGGATAAAGACCCAATACGCCCATCTGTAACTCATCCGAGTAATATTTCTAGAGCATATCTTTTTGGTTTTATGCCCTCTGCCGAAAAAACCACTTATCAGGAGTTGAACAGTCTTTTAAATCTAAAACCTACCTGGATAATAAAGAAATCTGAGGAAAATTATTTTCGGCAAAACCTGAAAAGTAAGTTTTTGATCAATAAAAAATTAGATAGCTGCTACTATTTGTTTAAGGAAATGGAGGGCAGAGAAATTTGGCGCCTTAATCGGTAAATCGTTAAGTCAAACGTCAATATTTGCATATTTTGCATTGTTCTCGATAAATTCTCGTCTTGGAGCAACTTCTTCTCCCATGAGCATTGAAAAAACATGATCGGCCTCAGCTGCACTTTCTAAAGTTACTTTTTTCAATGTTCTTCTTTCTGGATCCATAGTGGTTTCCCACAGCTGCTCTGCATTCATCTCACCCAATCCTTTGTATCTTTGCACCCCGACAGTTTCGGGTTTTCCGGAGCCAAGTGAATCGATGATTTCATCTCTTTCATCGTCGTTCCAAGCATATCTTTGTGTTTTACCTTTTTTTACCAAATACAATGGAGGAGTCGCAATGTACAAATATCCTTCTTCTATTAATTTCTTCAAATACCTAAAAAACAGGGTTAAAATAAGCGTTCTTATATGACTTCCATCCACATCCGCATCTGTCATTATGACAATTTTATGGTATCGCAGTTTTGAAGTATTTAATTCTTTTTCGTCCTCTTCTGTTCCAATGGTTACACCAAGGGCAGTAAACATGTTTTTTATTTCTTCATTGTCATATATTTTGTGTTCAAGGGCTTTTTCTACGTTTAATATTTTTCCTCTTAAAGGCAAAATTGCTTGAAACTTTCTTTCCCGGCCTTGTTTGGCTGTTCCGCCAGCGGAATCTCCTTCTACGAGGTATATTTCGCACTCTTCGGGATCTCTAGAAGAACAATCAGATAATTTTCCGGGCAAACCGGCTCCGCTCATTGCTCCTTTTCGTTGCACCATTTCTCTTGCTTTTCGTGCTGCATGCCTAGCTTGAGCTGCCAAAATCACTTTATTGATGATTACTTTCGCTTGATTTGGATTTTCTTCTAGATAGTTGTTTAGTATTTCCCCAAGACAAGTATCTACAGCACCACTAACTTCTGAATTTCCCAGTTTTGTTTTTGTTTGTCCTTCGAATTGGGGCTCGGCAACCTTAACTGAAATTACTGTTGTTAGACCCTCTCTAAAGTCATCTCCGCTGATTTCAAACTTTAGCTTATCCAACATCTTGCTGTTTTCCGCATATTTTTTCAGCGTTCTAGTAAGAGACCGCCTAAATCCTGCAACATGCGTTCCACCCTCTATTGTATTGATATTATTTACATAAGAATGGATATTCTCGCTGTACCCGTTGTTGTATTGTAGTGCTACCTCAACAGGTATTCCATCTTTTTCACCTTCTACGTATATTGGTTCAGGAATGAGGTTTGTTCTTGTGCTATCTAAGTATTGTACAAATTCTTTCAGTCCACCCTCGGAATAAAATTCTTCTGTCTTGTTTTCATTGGTCTCTGGGTTTTTATCTCTTTGATCGGTCAAAATAAGTTTAATCCCTTTGTTCAGATAAGCCAATTCTCTTAACCTCGAAGCGAGTGTGTCATAATTGTATTTTGTTTCAGGGAAAATATCAGCGTCTGGTTTAAACTCTACGATTGTTCCTGTAATGTTGGTCTCTCCAATAATTTCCACTTTGGTTTTTGGAATACCAATTGAATATTCTTGTTGATGTACTTTTCCATCGCGGTGGACTGTCGCAACCAATTTCGATGACAAGGCGTTCACACATGAGACCCCAACACCATGAAGTCCACCAGACACTTTGTAGGTATCTTTATCGAACTTCCCACCAGCATGCAAAACCGTCATGACCACCTCAAGTGCCGATTTTTGTTCTTTCTCATGTAAACCGACTGGGATTCCCCTCCCATCGTCCTGAACTTTTATTGAGTTATCAGGCAAAATATCTACTTGAATTGTACTTGCATGTCCTGCAAGCGCTTCATCTATGGAGTTATCCACCACCTCATAAACCAAGTGATGTAGGCCTTTTAGGCCAACGTCACCAATATACATGGCTGGTCTTTTCCGCACGGCTTCCAAGCCCTCTAGTACCTGTATGTTGTTGGCACCGTAATTATTTTTTTGATTTGACATTTAAAAAACCGTTAGCAAGGTACAAATTAAGGAGTTGTACTCCTAGTTATATTTTGATTTGTTTATCCACATTGTATCTACCAATAATTTTTTATTAATTGTCTTATAATCAGGTTTTTATGTGGAAATTTCGCCCGCTAAACTTTTAGAAAAAAGTTCTTGCCGATGCTCATCTGAAAAATGAGCCAAAACCCACATCAATTTGGTTGTTGCGGCTTCTACGGTCATATCATTTCCATTTATTATCGGGAGATTTTTGTTGTGTAAACTTGTTTGGTAACGATTGGGTTCCACCCTTCCTTCTTTGCATTGTGTGATGTTGACAATCAGCATCTCGTTTTGTAAAGCTTCATCCAAAAATTTTGTAAATGTTGAACTTTCTGGAATATTTCCGCTGCCGAAACTTCTCAGCACAATTCCTCTGGTTCTATTTGATTTGATGACAAGTTTCAACCATTCAAAATTCATCCCTGGAACAAGGTTTATGGTAATGATGTCTGGGCACATCGTAAATTTGAAATGGGTATTTTTTTTGGGGGTTGGAAGTATTTTTTCTTTATTGATTTCAATTTCCTGATTGAATTGGCCAAGCTGCGGATAGTTTGGCGATTCGAAACCCATAAAGTCAAAGGTGCTTTTCTTGGTACTTCGATTTCCTCTCAAAACAACTTTATTAAAGCAAATAAGGACTTCGGGTATAACTGGTATTTGAAAAACCTTTGCTCCCGCAAGATGAATTGCATTGACCAAATTTATAGAGGCATCTGTTCTTGAGTGTGTAACCGGTAATTGAGCTCCTGTAAATACGATTGGTTTGGTTAAATTCTGAAACATAAAACTAAGCGCACTTGCCGAATAAGCCATCGTATCGGTTCCATGGATGATGATGAAACCATCGTGATCTATATAATTGAGCTTAATGATCTCCGCCATTATTTTCCATTCAATGGCAGATATTTGAGATGAGTCTAGTGGAATATCAAATGACTTAAAAGTAAATTCAATTTGCTTGAATACGCTTTTGTTGATTGGCGTAATATGCGAGACAATGTCTTCCCATCTATTGGGGCTTAGTGGGTGATTCCCTTTTTGAGTCATTCCAAAAGTTCCACCCGTGTATAAAACCAAAATTCGTGCCTGCTGCATTTCTTATCAATTTGTACCCAACAGGTATAGCACTGCCATTCTTATGGCCACCCCGTTTTCTACCTGGTTCAGGATGATGGAATGTTCGCTATCTGCTACGTCTGCAGACAGTTCCACTCCTCTATTTATCGGTCCAGGATGCATGATGGTTATGGTTTTGTTAAGATTGAGTAATCTATTTTTATTGATACCGTATTGAGCAGCATAATCTCTTTGGCTAGAGATATATTCCCGTTGTTGTCTTTCCAATTGAATTCTTAAGGTATTGGCAATATCACACCATTTCAATGCTTTTTCAATGTTTGGTTCATACCCAACACCCAAAGACTCTATATACTTTGGAATGAGGGATGCCGGTCCACATACTTTTACTTCTGCCCCAAGTTTTTTGAGACAATAAATGTTACTCAACGCAACCCTAGAATGAATAATATCGCCAATGATTACAACTTTTTTCCCCTCAACAACTTGATGTTTTTCCAATATAGAGAAGGAATCAAGAAGTGCCTGTGTAGGATGTTCATGTGTTCCATCTCCAGCATTTACTATCTGAGCATCTATTTGAGTGCTTAAAAATTTTGCTGCACCTGGGGAGGGATGTCTCATGACGATCATATCCACTTTCATGGCCAATATGTTTTTTACCGTATCGATCAAAGTTTCTCCTTTCTTAACGGATGATCCAGAAGAACCAAAATTTACAACATCTGCAGAGAGTCTTTTTTCTGCCAATTCAAAACTAATTTTTGTTCGAGTTGAATTTTCAAAAAATAGGTTGGCTACGGTTTTGTCTTTTAGTGAAGGAACCTTTTTTACGGGCTGATTTAGAATTCTCTTAAAATTTTGTGCGGTACTAAATATTTGCTCAATTTGAGATTTATTTAGGTCCTTTATCCCCAACAAATGTTTAAGTCCTAATTTGTTCATTGTGTCTCAATTATAACATTGGGTTTCAGCATATCTACCTTTACTTTGTCATTTGCACGGGTATCAACTTCTTCACCTACATAGTCTGGTTGTATAGGTATTTCTCTATTGAAACGACGGTCAATGAGCACCAACAATTCCATTTTCGCAGGTCTTCCCATTGAATTTATCGCTTCCATAGCTGCCCGCACTGATCGTCCTGTATAGAGCACATCATCAATCAGTATGATATTTTTTCCTTCAATTTGAAAGTCAATATCTGTTATTGATGGAATTAAAGGTGTATTTCCTCGGCCAAAATCATCCCTAAATAGGGTAATATCTAATTCACCATATTCTATCTTTTTTTGTGTAATTTCACTTAACACCCGCACAAATACTCTTCCAAACTTGGTGCCGCGGGGCTGAAGAGCAATGATGGATGTATTGTGAAAATCTTTATATTTCTCATATAGTTGATGCGCTAACCTATACAAGAGAATATTTACTTTCTGTTTCTGTATAATTTCTCTTGTTTTGATCATGCATTTGACAATTTTACAATGATGTCGAATTCTTCAGGCTTCACTGGCTGTACAGACAACCGAGGGTTTTTTACAAGTATCATTTGATCTAGTTCAGGCGTTTGTTTAATTTCTTTTAACCCAATTTTTCTTTTGAAGGGCAATTTTGGTTTGATGTCTACGGCTACCCAACGTTCATCGTCGGTGGTTGGGTCTTGGTACGCTGTTTTTATTACTTCTGCAATTCCAACAATCTCCTTTCCCTCATTGCTATGGTAGTATAAACACAAATCACTCTTTTCCATTTGCTTCAGAAATTTTCGAGCTTGGTAATTTCTTACTCCATCCCAAAAAGTCCATGTATCCTTTATAAGTTGATCCCAAGCATATTTGTAGGGTTCAGATTTGATAAGCCAATATTGCATAAAAAAATCCCACCTCAAAGATGGGATTTTATTTTGTATTTGTTTGGTTATTTGGATTACTCGTTGCTATCTTTTTCCAACATATCTTTGGCTTGTCCGATCCAATTGTCTCTTGAAACCCGTCCTTTCCACTTTGTTAGCCTTTCCAAAATCGCTACGCTGTCCTCCTCTAACTTGCTAAATTGTTCAAAGGTGAATACGCCAAAAGAGTTCAATTTTTTCTGATAAGCAGGACCAATTCCGTCGATTTTGGTTAAGTCATCTTTTGAATTTTCATCCCCTGCTCCAATTTTGGCAATCAATTGCTCCACCATTTCTTCTGCAGACAAACCTTCTAGTGGGTCTTTGGCTGGAACAACCGGTTTGGGTGCTTCCGATGCCTTTCTTTTCTTTTCTTCCCTTTCTTTGGCTTTGGCTTGTTTATCGGCTTCCTTTTGCTCTTGGATTTTTGTTAGTTCATCTTTTGCCGCCTTTTCCATTTTTTGTTTGAGCGCAGACAGAGCATCTAGTTCTCCTAAAGTAGACTTTTCTGCACTTTCGTTAATTTTACTTACTGCCTTGGCTGTTTTGACGGCTCGTTTTTGCTTTTCGATGGAATCTGCATCTTCCTTGGCTCGCTCTTCTTCTTTCCAGATATCTGTGTGAGAAACAATTATCCTTTTCTGTAATTTGTTGAATTCAATAATTCTAAATTGAACTGCGTCGTCTTTTGAAAGACTTGTTTTGTCCTGTTTTTTGATATGTTTCCCTGGGGCAAAAGCCTCAACATCATAAGGGAGTTGAACCGTACATCCTCTATCGAGAACGTTCAGTACTGTACCAAGATGATCTGTTCCGATGGCAAATACCGTTTCATAGGTGTCCCAAGGGTTTTCGTCAATCTGTTTGTGACCGAGACTTAATCTTCGATTTTCACTATCGATTTCCAAGACAACTACTTCCAACTCTTCTCCTTTCTTGGTGAATTCGGCTGGGTGTTTTATTTTCTTACTCCAGCTTAAATCAGATACGTGTACAAGACCATCTACTCCTTCTTCCAACTCGATGAATAAACCATAATTGGTAAGACTTCTCACTGTACCTTTATGCTTACTGCTCAGTGGATATTTCTTTTCAATTTGGGCCCAAGGGTCTGCGGAGAGTTGTTTCATCCCTAAGCTCATCTTGTACTCTTCTTTGTCTATACTCAAAACAACGACCTTTATTTCATCTCCTTCACTCAAGAAATCTTGTGGGTTTCTTAGATGTTGTGACCAAGACATTTCGGATACATGCACCAAACCCTCTATCCCAGGCTCTACCTCTACAAAAGCTCCATAATCTGAGACTGTTACAACTGTTCCTTTGAGCTTCGAGCCTTCCTTTATATTATCGCTCAATGCATCCCAGGGATGAGATTGTAGTTGTTTGAGACCTAGAGAGATTCTATTTTTATCATCATCAAAATCTAAGACGACGACATTTATTTTCTCATCCAAAGTTAAGACTTCTTCGGGGTGAGAAATTCTCCTCCAAGAAACGTCCGTAATGTGTAAAAGACCATCCAAACCTCCCAAATCAACAAAAACACCAAAATTGGTCATATTCTTTACAACACCCTCCAATACTTGACCTTTTTCAAGGCTGTTCAATATTTCACTTTTTTGTGCCTCAATATCGTCTTCAATCAGTGCTTTGTGGGAGACGACAACATTTTTAAATTCTTCATTGACCTTCACAATTTTAAATTGCATGTTTTGACCAACATATTGATCGTAATCCCGAATTGGTTTTACATCTATCTGTGAGCCCGGAAGAAAAGCATCCATTCCCATCAAATCAACCACTAAACCGCCCTTGGTTCTCGATTGAACACGACCTGTAACCACTTCCCCGTCTTCCATTGCCCTAACCACATTCTCCCATATGCTTTCTAAGGAGGCTCTTTTTTTGGATAGGATAAGTTGGCCCATTTCATCTTCTTTTACAACAACAAATACCTCAACTTTTTGGCCTATCTCTGGCTCTTTGTCATCGTCTCTGAACTCTTGCCTTGAGATAATACCATCTGATTTGTAACCAATATTCACAACGATATCTTTGTCCGTTACGCCAGAAATTGTGCCCTCCACGAGGGTATTTTCTTCTACCTGCTTGAAAGTTGTAGCGTACATCGCTTCAAGACTTTTTCTCTCTTCAGATGTGTAAGAAGCAAAGCCATCTTTATTCATTGACCAATCAAACTCATCATTTTTTGTGCTTGAGGGCTCGGTTGGTGCCTCGCTCATTTTTCCGGTAGAATCTTGGTTTTGTTTTTTTGTGGCGGAATCTTGTTCCGCTACTTTGACTGCGCTGTCAGAGCCATCTTTTGGGTTGTTGTCATTTTCAACTTCCTGAATTTGAGCTTGCTCAGTCTCTTTTTGTTCTTGATTATTTTTTGTCAAAATTGCATGTCCTCCTTCAAAAGGGCGACAAAGTTAATGATTGGATTGACATATAAAAAAAGTTCTTAAAAAAAGATAGAGAAATCAAAAAAAAGGATTGGTTTTTTGTTCGAATTCGATTTGAGTTTCCTCTCCATGACCACTGTATATTTTGGTCTCACTGGGCAGCGAAAAAAGTTGATCTTTGATGCTATTTATCAATAGGTTGTGATTGCCCATGGGAAGATCTGTTCTTCCAATGCTTTGTTTGAACAAAGTGTCTCCAACAATTGCCCATCGACCATCAGGACAATAAAAACTGATGCTTCCTGGGCTATGACCCGGAGTATATCTGAGCTCAATTGTATCTTCTCCAAGGTGCAATTTTTTATGATTTATTAAATGATAAATAGCATTTGTGTGCTTATAATTCAGAGAATACATTTGGGCCGTGGGGATGGCCATATCCCAGATTGGTTGTTCATTGGGATGGAAGTATAAGGGAAGTTCATAAATTTGATTTACATAAGATACCCCTAAGATATGGTCAATGTGGCAGTGGGTGTTGACCATTTGAATGAGATTTAGTTTTTGGTCTGCAATGAATTTAGAAAAGATTTCTTCTTCCCGCGCATTGCTCATTCCCGGGTCAATGACAATGGCCTCTTTTTTTTCGTTGAATACCACGTAAGTATTCTCAAAAAAAGGGTTAAAAGAAAAAGACTTAACTTCTAGCAATTACAAATGAATAACTTCTCCGTATGCCGCGGCAGCAGCCTCCATAACTGCTTCACTCATTGTGGGATGCGGGTGAACTGCCTTTATGATCTCATGTCCTGTAGTTTCTAATTTTCTTGCCGTAACTGCTTCAGCAATCATTTCGGTAACATTTGCACCAAGCATGTGCGCGCCCAACCACTCACCATATTTTGCATCAAAGATCACCTTTACAAATCCCTCCGAAACCCCTGCAGCTTTTGCTTTTCCGCTTGCGGAAAATGGGAATTTACCTACTTTTATATCGTATCCTTTTTCTATGGCTTGTTTTTCTGTTAATCCTACGGAAGCTACCTCTGGAGCACAATAGGTACACGACGGAATGTTATTATAATCCATTGGTTCGGGATTTTGACCCGCGATGGCTTCTACACAAATAATGCCTTCAGCCGATGCTACATGAGCCAATGCCGGACCAGGAGTAATATCCCCAATAGCATATATTCCTTCTCTATTGGTTTGATAGTACTCATTGACCGAAACGAGACCTTTATTCACTTCTATATTCATTTCTTCAAGTCCTACATTTTCAATATTTGTTTGAATACCCACAGCACTCAACACCACATCAGCTTCCAGCGTTTCTTCGCCTTTTTTGGTTTGAACCAATAATTTGACACCATTTTTGAATCTATCAGCTGACTTCACTTCCGCATTGGTCATCACATTCACACCATATTTTTTGTAAATTTTGGCCATCATTTTAGAAACTTCTTCATCTTCGTTGGGGAGCAGTCGATCCAAATATTCGACAATGGTTACTTCAGTTCCCATTTTTTGGTAGAAATAGGCAAATTCCATCCCGATAGCTCCAGAACCCACGATCACCAGTTTCTCCGGTTGCTTGGGCAAGACCATGGCTTCATGATAACCGACAATTTTTTCACCATCTATCTTCATAAAGGGCAATTCTCTTTCTCTGGCACCGGTTGCCAAAATGATGTGCTTGGCTTCTACTATTGAAACTTTTCCGTCTTTTTCAACTTCAACTTTTCCTTTCTCCTTAATTTTACCGCGACCTGCAATGATTTCAATTTTGTTTTTCTTCATCAGAAATTGAACTCCTTTGCTCATTCCACCTGCCACATCCCTACTCCGCTTGATCACGGCAGCAAAATCATGGCTTGCATTACCAACCTTTATGCCATAATCTTCCGCATGATTGATATAATCATATACCTGAGCAGATTTTAATAATGCTTTTGTAGGAATACATCCCCAATTTAAACACACCCCGCCCAATTCTGCTTTTTCTACAATGGCAACTTTCATTCCCAATTGAGATGCCCTGATGGCCGCAACATAACCTCCTGGACCGCTTCCGATAATTACGATGTCAAAACTCATTATTTTCACTGCAAATCTAAGGCTTTCCAAAATTCAATCCCACAAATACTTCCATTCATGAAATTAAATTAGATTTTTGCACCAAACGCAAGGCAATTTATGCTTGAATTAGGCAAACTCAGATCATCTCACCAAGATTTTGTTCAAAGACTTTCTAAACGAGGAGTTGACTTCTCTGTTTCCATTTCCAAAGTATTGGAACTTGATTCGCAACGAAGAAAAATTCAAGTTGAATTGGACAATTTGAGAGCGAAAAACAACAAAATTTCTCAAGAAACAGGTAGATTGTTCAAAGAAGGAAATGAGGAAGAAGCAATAGCATTGAGGAAAATAAGTTCCACCACTAAAGGAGAAATAAAATCTTGGGAAGACCAACAGAAAAAAAATGAGCAGGAGCTACAAGAAGCATTGTATTTGCTACCCAATATACCGGCACAAAGTGTGCCACTAGGACAATCGGATAGCGACAATCAAATAGTACTCGAAAATGGATCCAAACCAAATTTCACATTCAAGCCCCAAAATCACTGGGAATTGGCTAAAAAGTATGATCTAATCGATTTTGAATTGGGTGTTAAAATCACAGGGGCAGGCTTCCCGGTTTACAAAGGAAAAGGTGCCCAGCTTCAAAGGGCGTTGATCAACTTTTTTTTAAGTGAGGCTGACAATCATGGATACCTTGAAATTCAACCCCCAATTCTAATCAATAAAGCCAGTGGTTTGGGAACAGGCCAATTGCCTGACAAAGACGGGCAAATGTATTTTGCCAATGAAGACAATTTATACCTTATTCCTACTGCGGAAGTACCCATAACCAATATCTACAGAAATACCATTGTTCAGTTGAATGAATTGCCCATAAAGCATTCAGGCTATACGCCTTGTTTTCGAAGAGAAGCAGGCAGCTACGGTAAGGATGTTCGCGGTTTAAATCGGCTCCATCAATTTGACAAAGTTGAAATAGTACAAGTAGTACACCCGGAGGAAAGTTACAATATTCTAGAAGAAATGAGTTCCTATGTCCAAAGTCTTCTAAAAAAATTAGAGTTGCCGTATCGTGTTCTGAATTTATGTGGTGGAGACCTTGGGTTTACATCTGCAAAAACTTACGATATGGAGGTTTGGAGCGGAGCACAAAAAAAATGGCTGGAAGTGAGTAGCGTAAGTAATTTTGAAACTTTTCAATCCAACCGACTTAAATTACGAATCGAGGAAAACGGCAATAAAATATTGGCCCACACGCTGAATGGAAGTGCTTTGGCACTGCCACGAATCGTTGCAGCTCTGCTAGAAAATAACCAAAAAGAAAAAGGCATAGACCTTCCTGAGGTTCTTCATCCCTTCCTAAATTTTACAGAAATTTTGTAAAAAACTATTTTCGCCAAATGAGATTGGCCAGCATCCATACAGGATATTTCAAACTTGACGGTGGCGCTATGTTTGGTACCGTTCCAAAAGTTATTTGGAATAAATTAAACCCCGCTGACGAAAAAAATCTGTGCGCTTGGGCGATGCGTTGTTTGTTTGTTGAAGAGGGCAATAGGCGAATATTGATTGACACGGGGATCGGAAACAAACAAAGTCAAAAATTTTACAGCCATTATCATTTGCATGGGGACCAATCATTGCAAAGCAGTTTACATTCTGAAGGAATAAGCTTTGAAGACATTACGGATATTATTTTCACTCATTTACATTTTGATCACTGTGGTGGTGCTTTAAAATGGAATTCAGGAAAAACGCTTCTCGAACCTGTTTTTCCGAATGCTCGATATTGGGTACATAAAGAACACTGGTTGCACGCCATCAACCCAAACCCCAGAGAGAAAGCCTCATTTTTAGATGAGAATATTCATCCCTTGAAAGCAAGTGGTCAATTGAATTTTATTACGGATGACTTAAATTTTTCGGAAAACATATCTTTTCTTGTTGCTGACGGACATACGGAAAAAATGATATTACCTAAAATAAATTATCAAAACAAAACCCTCTTATTTTGCGCGGATCTAATACCCTCTTCCGCACATGTCCCTGTAAACTATGTAATGGGATACGATATAAGACCACTGAAGAGGATGGAAGAATGTAATTTATTTTTGGAACAAGCCATCAAAGAAGATTGGGTGCTTTTTTTCGAACATGACCCGATTCATGAATGCGGAAAAGCAAAATCAACTGAAAAAGGACCAAGATTGGACCAAACTTTTCCTTTGTCCGATTTTATCGCTTAGGCAAGATTAAATAGCTTAAGCCAGAACTTAGCAAATTACTTCTTTCACCATCGATATCCGCAGAATTGGCATAAGAAAAATCTAGTTGCATATTTTCGTTTACAAGGTAGGTAAAACCAGAGTGGAGGAAACGTTTTTGATATTGATTAAAATCCAGTTCTCCTTTAAACTCAATAAAAAAAGACCATTTATCATTAATTGCATCTACAAAAGAAATGGTTGCAAAAGCAATATCTTCCATTGAATTTCTAGCCTGGTATACCAGATTATAACCCACAGACCAATGTTTTCCTATGACACTACTTCCCAAGAGACCAATCAAGTAATTGTTGTAATAATAAGATCTACTGAAATCATCCGTTGGCAGCACCCAATGGCCCATCAATCCAAATTGTGTGACATCTCCTTTTTCTTTGAAAGCATATTTAAAACCAATTTCAAAATTATTCAAACCAGAACGTCGCAAATTGGGAGTGTTATTTGACCGTAAGACACTATTATTGATAAACATTCTCAATTCCAATTTATCATTTATTCCCGACCTAAGCAATACATTTGGCATACTCCAATCTAAGGGTGAGAAGCTATTGTTTTGAGATACGCGCGCAATGCCCGATTCCAGCTGGTAAGATCCTCGAGGAACCACCATGGCAGACTCCGTAAAATCTGGTCGATCTGTAATGATTTGGGCAGAAACAAAAATCGGAGCTAAAAGAATTACGATATTTAATATTCTTCTCATCTTCGTTGATTAATTGCCTCAAACTAACAATAATATTTACTTAGAATCTATTTAATTTGCTTCTTATGCCATCCTTCCAAAAAGAAGCCTTGGATTACCATGCCAAGAGCAAACCAGGAAAAATTGAGGTGATACCTACAAAACCGACACAGACTCAAAAAGATTTGTCCCTCGCATATTCTCCGGGTGTTGCTGAGCCTTGTTTGGAAATTGAAAAAAATCCTGAGGATGTTTACCAATATACAAGCAAGGGAAACCTGGTGGGTGTCATCTCAAATGGAACAGCTGTCCTTGGCCTTGGAGACCTCGGACCGGAAGCATCTAAGCCAGTAATGGAAGGTAAAGGGGTGCTGTTTAAAGTTTTTGCAGATATCGATGTTTTTGATATCGAAGTTGACAAGAAAGATATAGATGGTTTTGTTGAAACAGTCAAAGCCATTTCTCCCACTTTTGGTGGAATTAATTTAGAAGATATTGGTGCGCCTGAAAGCTTTGAAATTGAAAGACGACTCAAAGAAGAGACCGACATCCCGATTATGCATGACGATCAACACGGAACGGCAATCATCACAGGCGCAGGTCTTTTGAATGCACTAAAATTGGTTGATAAAAAAATAGGAAATGTTAAGGTGATTGTAAATGGGGCAGGCGCTTCGGCCATGGCTTCTGCAAAGCTTTTTTTGTCATTGGGAGTAAAAAAACAAAATTTATGGATGCTCGATCGCACTGGTTTGATCACAAAAAGCAGAAAGGATTTAGACCAATACAAATCATTTTTTGCAGTTGACGAAAAAGATCAGACTTTGGAAGATGCACTTTTTGAGGCGGACGTATTCGTTGGTCTTTCCGTCGGAAATATTCTTGCGGCTGAATGGCTCCATAAGATGAATAAAGATCCTATTGTATTTGCCCTTGCCAATCCTGATCCCGAAATAGATTATCAAAAAGCGATTAGCACGCGTGAGGATATCATAATGGCTACAGGACGCTCCGACCATCCCAATCAGGTAAATAATGTGCTGGGTTTCCCATTTATCTTTCGTGGAGCACTCGATGTTCGAGCCAAAGGGATAAACGAGGAAATGAAGATAGCTGCCGTGCATGCACTGGCAGAATTGACCCACGAGCCGGTTCCCGAAATTGTAACGCAAGCCTATGGTTTGCAACAACTAACTTTTGGAAAAGATTATTTGATTCCAAAACCAATTGATCCAAGACTAATTACTGCCGTTGCTCCAGCAGTTGCACAAGCGGCTATGGAGAGCGGGATAGCAAGATTAGAGATAACAGACTGGGGAAAATACAAAACAGATTTACGCAAGCGAATGGGGTTGGACAATAAATTCATTCAAAAGATCAGTACTATCGCCAAAAAACATCCAAAAAGAATTGCTTTCTGTGAAGGTGACCACCCAAGTATTTTGCAAGCTGCCGCCGAAATGATGTCCCAAGGGAGTGTGGAACCAATCCTATTGGGTAAGAAACAGAAAATAGAATCCTTAATAGATGAACTGAATCTTGAGATGCCCTATGTGCCTATCATAGATCCATTGAAAGAATTTGAACGAAGAAAGAAATATGCAGAATTGCTTTACCAAAAAAGAAAAAGAAAAGGAATCACTCGGGATGATGCCGTCAAACTAATGCGTCATAGAAATTACTTCGCAAATGCTATGATGGCCAACGAAGAAGTGGATGTAGTAATATCAGGGCTTACCAAAAACTACCCAAGTGCGGTGAGTCCAGCCCTGCAACTAACAGGACTTGAGGAAGGTTTGGAAAGAGTGGCAGGGATGTATGCCATGGTCAGCAAAAGAGGACCTCTCTTTTTTGCGGATACGACCATAAACATCAATCCGTCATGGCAAGACTTGGTCAACATAGCCTTGTTGACCCACAAAACCGTCAAAAGATTAGGTTACCAACCAATTATTGCGATTGTTAGCTATACCAATTTTGGTTCTGCCAAAGGAGAAACGCCTGAAAAAGTTCAAAAAGCCATTGCCTATTTGCATAAAAATCATCCTGAGCTTACAATCGATGGAGATTTACAAGCCAATATTGCGCTTGACCAAGGTCTTAGAGATGACATTTTTCCTTTTAATAAACTCTGTGGCAAAGAGGTAAACACACTCATATTTCCTAATCTGGCAGCAGGAAACATCGCGTACAAATTGGTTTCTAGTACGGGACCAACGGAGGCCTTGGGACCAATTCTTATGGGATTTAAAAAATCCGTGCATGTTTTACAACTGGGCAGTTCCGTTAGGGAAATCATTAATATGGTAAACTTGGCGATTGTAGATGCTCATAACAAAGCTTAATACAAAACTAAACTTATGGAGATTGATTTTTTTGCATCCCGGTGGGGCTCATCAAGCCAATTAGAATCTATAAGACTGCGCGAAAATGTGCTGAGAAGACCTTTAGGTTTAGCTTTTTCAACTGAAGAGCTAATGGAGGAACGTGACCAACACCATTTGATTGCGCAAATAAAAAAACATGTCGTTGGCATCTTGATCCTATCTCCACTAAATCGGAATGAAATAAAGATGAGGCAAGTAGCCATTCATCCAAGTTATCAAAACAAAGGAATTGGCAGCCAATTGGTTCTTTTTGCTGAAGAATATGCAATGAATTTATGCTTTCCAAAAATCACTTTACATGCTCGTAAAACAGCATTCAATTTTTATCAAAAATTAAAATATCAGACAAACAAAAAACCTTTTTTGGAGGTTGGAATTCCTCACTATTTGATGTGGAAAATTTTAATTTGACGTATAAAACATAATTTAATATTACTTCATAATATATTCATTTTCAATAAATTATACCTAAAAAAATATCCAAGCTAAATTAGACTATATACATTATAACTATTTTTGAGCTATGCCCGATTTACAACTACACAGGCCTTTAATAATATTCGATTTGGAAACCACCGGACTCAACATTCAAAAAGACCGGATTGTCGAAATTTGCTGCATAAAAGTAGAAGTTAATGGAGAGGAATCCATTATGCATGAAATCGTCAATCCTGGCATCCCCATTCCAGAAGAAGTAAGCAGAATTCACGGCATCTCCGACGAACACGTAAAAGAAAAGCCTAGTTTTCAAAAATTAGCCCCGTCACTAAACCAATTTATTGGCAATTCTGATTTCGCTGGTTTCAATAGCAATAAATTTGACTTCCCCATTTTGGTAGAAGAATTTTATAGATCGGGGATAGATTTTGAAACAGAAAACAGAAAATTTCTTGATGCGCAAAGAATTTATCATTTGAAAGAGCCGCGAAACCTAAGCGCTGCATATTCTTTTTATTGTGAAAAAAAATTGGAAAATGCCCACAGTGCAAAAGCGGATACCTTGGCCACGTGGGAAGTAATTAAAGCTCAAATGAAAAAATACAAAGACCTACCCAATACCATCGAAAAGATTCATGAATTAACAGGGCAAAATCGTATGGTAGATTTGGCAGGGAGGATTCAAAAAAATTCTAAAAATGAAATCATTTTTGGTTTTGGGAAATATAAAGACAAGATCGTCCATGAAATTTTTACCAAAGATCCAGAATATTATAATTGGATGATGCGAAGCGATTTTCCGGAAAATACTAAGCGAGTCATTACGCGAATAAAATTAGAAAAAATTCATTAATCATATTCCAATGAAAATAATTGATAGGCAACCTTTTCAAATTCAAGACTTGGACCTTTGGCTTAAAGACAAAATTGGTTTGGCCGAGGAACAAAAACAAAAAATCATAGAAAACCACAATTTTTTATTAACCAAAGTAAAAGAAAACAAACCGATTTATGGTGTTAATACAGGATTTGGTGCTTTGTGCGATACTTTGATTTCCACCGAAGACTTAAGTAAGCTTCAAGAAAAACTGATTCAATCCCACGCGGTGGGTGTTGGAGCTGTACTGCCCAAGAAAATAAGCAAGACAATGTTGCTTTTTAAAATAATAGGGCTGGCAAAAGGTTATTCTGGTGTAAGCATTCAACTAATTGAAAAACTCATACACCTATACAATACAGACCTTATACCTATAGTATATGAACAGGGATCTCTTGGCGCTTCGGGTGACTTGGCGCCCTTAGCTCACCTTGCATTGCCCATCATTGGGGAAGGGAAATTATGGTATGGAGAAGACATCAAAGAGGCCAAAGACTTAGCATTTGAATCTTTAAAATTACATCCGAAAGAAGGTTTAGCGCTAATCAATGGTACTCAATTTATGTCCGCACATGGGGCAATTGTTATTCACAAAGCCAATCAACTTTTTCAAAAAGCATTGACCATCGCTTGTCTTTCTTTGGAAGCATTCCAAGCCAGCCAGACACCGTTTTATGCTGTCAATCACCAGATAAGGCCACACAATGGACAAAAATATGTTGCCAATAAAATTTTGGAATTGTTATCAGATTCTAAACTTTTTAAATCTGAAAAAAACACGGTTCAAGACCCATACAGTTTTCGTTGTATTCCTCAAGTACTGGGTGCGTCATGGGATGCGATTCAACACGTCGAAAGTATTTTCTCGATAGAAATTAATTCGGTAACAGACAATCCCAACATATTTGAAAAGGAAAATGCTATCTATTCTGCAGGCAATTTTCATGGCCAACCGCTTTCCATTTCTTTGGACTACCTGGCCATTGCACTTGCAGAAATTGGAAGCATTTCGGAACGAAGAAGCTATAAATTACTGAATGGCCTGCGCAATTTGCCGCCCTTTCTGATACCCAAGCCTGGTTTGGACAGTGGTTATATGATTTTACAATATACTGCCGCTAGTTTGGTGAGCCAAAATAAACAATTGTGCACCCCCTCAAGTGTTGACACAATCGATAGTTCCAACGGGCAAGAAGACCATGTGAGCATGGGAGCAAATGCGGCAACTAAGGTTCTTAGAGTTTTGAAAAACTTAGAACATATTCTATCCATAGAATATCTGTTGGCTTGCCAAGCCATTGACTTTAGGGAAACCAAAAACATGGGTACTGCAACAGAACATTTGTATCAACAACTCAGGGCCAAAATCCCTTTTGCCGAGGAAGATCGACTATTTGAGAAGGACATGATTTATGCCCACGGCATTGTGACCCATTAAAACTGAATACTACTTTTTGTTTTTTCTTTCTTCCCCCTCAATGTCAACAACCACTGGGGTTGCAATGCCTACAGAAGAATAGGTCCCTACCAAAATTCCAACCAAAAGGGCAAAAGTGAACCCTTTTAAACCTTCGCCACCAAATAAAAACAAAATCAGTACAACTAGTAGAGTAGTAAATGAAGTCACTACTGTTCTACTCAATGTTGCATTGATGGAATTATTGATTACCACAGCAGTTTGCTTTTCATGTTTGTGAAGACCTAAAAATTCTCTTACTCTATCAAACACAACCACTGTATCATTGATTGAATACCCTACAACAGTAAGAATGGCTGCAATGAAGGCTTGATCAATGTCCAATGGAAACGGCACAATACCTTTTAGTAATGAATATATTGAGAAAACGATAAGAATATCGTGAAAAAGCGCAGCAGTTGCACCCAGCCCAAAACCTACCTTTCTGAACCTCAAAACAATGTAAACAAACATCCCAACCAACGATAAAATGATGGCTGTAGTGCTTGCATTTCTTGTATCATTTGCTATAGTTGGACCTACTTTACTTTCTGACAATATACTTTCATTTGTACCCTTAAATTTGGACAAAGCCTTTACAACGGTTGCTTTCACTTCATCAGAAAGTGTTTCGCCCTTGTCGTTAATTCTGTAGGCCGTAGTTATTTTAAACTGATTGTTGGTGCCGTATGTCTTAACTTCTGTATTGTCGGGAATTACTTTGCCAATTTCAGATTTAATTTCTGCAGTTGACACTATTTCGTCTAATTGAACAATATAACTCCAGCCGCCCTTAAAATCAACTCCAGAGGAGAGCCCTTTGGTAAATAAAGATATCAGTCCTGCCAAAATGATAAGAGAAGAAACGATGTAAAATACTTTTCGTGACTTTATAAATTGAAAATTTGGTTTTGTGAATAATTTTTTCGAAAGAGGAGTGTCAAATTTTATGTTTCCTCTTCTATTAAAATGCCATTCTATCAAGAGCCTTGTCACCAACATAGAAGTAAATAAGGAACAACAAATACCTATGCCTAAGATAATGGCAAAGCCAAAAACGGGACCCTTACCAAAAACACCCAAAATAATGGCTACAATAATGGTTGTGATATTTGCATCTAATATGCTCGACTGGGCTTCCTTATAACCAGCTTTAATGGCGGCTTTGATTGTCTTACCTCCAAAAATTTCTTCTTTTATTCTTTCGAAAATAAGCACATTGGCATCCACGGCCATCCCTATAGTCAAAACCAAACCCGCCATTCCTGGTAGGGTGAGGGCGGCGCCATAACCCGCCAATACTGCTATAATCAGCAATAGATTTAACAACAAAGCCAAAACAGAAAATACACCCGCTGTATTGTAATAAATAATCATAAAGAAAATGACCAGGATGAATCCAATCAACAATGATGAAATACCTGCCGCTATAGCACTTCTACCTAAAGTAGGGCCCACAACCGTTTCTTCTACAATCTGGGCTTTTGCTGGCAATTTTCCTGTCTCAAGTATGTTGGCCAAATCCTGGGCTTCATTTTGTGTGAAATTACCACTAATTTCTGACCTTCCATTTGGTATTTCACCCTGCACTACTGGGGCTGAATAAACTTGCCCATCCAATACAATAGCAATGCACTCTTTTGGTGTCTTTCTGGAAGCATTGGAGGTAATTATTTTCCATTCGTTCGCTCCATCTCTATTCATGCTCATGGAGACACCCACCTCCCCATTGGGATTTGTACTTGGCCTTGCACTTTGAACCACATCTCCACTCAGAGCGGGTTGATTGCTTCTACTACCCTTTAGTGCATACAAATAAAAAAACTCAAGGCCATTGTCTGTCAATTCAGGTTTAAAACTCCATGCAAAGCGTACATTATTTGGGATTTGGTCCTGAACATCCACTCGGTCAAGCATCAATTCCACCTTTTCCTTGTCTTTTGCTTGCACACTGCCGATGATGGCAGATGGCGCCCACTGTGCACCATTCTCCCCTTGAAAAATATATGGTGAAATTTTTCCAGTAAGTGGATTTTTACGTGCAAATTCCTCTGCAGTCATTTGTGTTTTTGAACTGTCTTCCTGGGGGTTTGAAGTGTCGCCTTCCAGAATATCCTTAGGATCGACTACTGAGTCCTCTTCCTGATTTACCCCGAGTGATTCTAAAAGTTCATCCCCTGTATTGACCCCTTGGTTTTGTACATTTTTTTCCTCAGAAATTTTATTTTCCAGACCATCAATATTGATGATTTTTTTGTTGACTGCTTCTAAGATTTTGTAAGCTTCATAATTTTGATAGGTATACCAAAACTCTAGCTCAGCTGAACTTTGCAAAATGTTTCTTACCCTTTGAGGATTGTCTACACCCGGAAGTTCAACCAAAATCCTACCGCCATCAAGTTGTTGAACATTTGGTTGAGTAACACCAAACTTATCAATTCTAGCAGATAGTACGTTGTAGGTATTGTCTACCTTGTCAGACATCACTTTTCTCAGATAAGCAACCACTTCTTCGTTGCTTGACGTGCTCTTGATAAGTTCTTTGTTTTGTAATGTGGCAAATATGGGGGCCAACTTGCCAGAAGGGGATATTGTTTTGAATTTTTCGAAAAACAAGGCAATAAAATCTCCCGAACCTTGATATTCGCCTTCTGCCTGTTCCAAAGCAGTTGTGAAATCCATGGCAAGCTTTGATGTACCCTGATTTCCTGCCAAAGCCTTTATGATATCTGGAGCTGAAACTTCAAGCGTAACATTCATCCCTCCCTGCAAATCAAGTCCAAGATTTAAGGCCCGCTGTTTTACTTGGGCATAATTGAATTTAAAAATACCCAAATTATAAGCAACCTCTCCTCTTATGCTGTCTATATAACTGCTGTAACTTTTCCCCATTTTGCTTGTCGTTTCCTTGGCTTTTGACTCAAGGGATCGAGCTTTCCAAGTGAAAGAAAGCTGATACAAGGAAAACACAATTAAAGAAAGGGTAACCGTGATGACAAAACCTTTATTTTTCATTAAAATTATTGCTTATTTTACTGACGAAGTCTGCAAAAATAAGAGTTTTACAGAAGTACACGAATCAATCACCGGTATATTCCTCTCTGCGTAAGAAAATCAATGAGCATTTGCGCACTTTTTCTTTTTGAATCCTTGTTCTGTAAAATAAAATCTGCTTGTTTTTTTTGGGGCAATAAATATTTTTCAGTTGTGGGTAAAACATGATGAGTCCACTGATAATTGATTTGCTCCAAACTCTGTCCTCTTTGTGTTTGGTCCCTTCTCTGTCTCCGTACTAAATTCAATTCATTAGAGGAGTCTATATAAATTCTACAATCCAGAAATTTATCAATAGGGAAAGGATCAAAAAGAAATAGACCTTCCAGAAACAAGATTTTTGTAGAATAGAATGTAAAAATCCTATTTTTTGCATTTGGATTGTTGTAGTTGTAGGCGGGTTTTGTAAGTTTTTCTCCTGAGCATAATTTTTGGACATCTGAAACAAATCTATTGTGGTCAATACCCTTCGGAAGATCAAAATTTATTTTTCCTTGTTCGTCCATTGCTTGTTCCTCCGCAGGCCTATAGTATAAATCCTGGGACAACACTTCCACCTGGGAAAAACCCATCAGTTTTTTTACTTCTTTTAAAATTGAGCTTTTCCCTGAACCACTTGGCCCAGTAATTCCGATGATCGTTGGATTCATTAAATATGTTGTATTTCTATTTCTCCCATTTGGTAGGGAATTTCTGATAACCTCTCCACATTTGGGACTGCAATAAGTTTGGCTTTTTTCCCTTTTTCTATACTCCCTATTTGCTTTTGAAGTCCAATGGCCTTAGCAGCATTAATCGTTAAAGCATTGAAAGCTTCTTCCGGAGTCATTTTCATTTTCAAACAGGCTAGACTCCATATAAAAAATGGGTTAAAAACATGAGAAGACCCAGGATTAAAATCACTTGCCAAAGCAATTGGAAGACCTGCACTGATTAATTTTCTTGCTGGTGCGTATGGAATAGAAATAAAAAAAGAACAGGCAGGAAGCAAAACAGGCATTGTATCGTGATCCCTTAACAGTTCTATATCTTCTTCCGTCAAAACCTCCAAATGATCAACACTTATAGCACCATAATCTAGTGCAAGTTCTAAACTCCCAAACGAGTTAAATTGATTTACATGTGCTTTGATTCCAAGATTACTTTCTTGGCCTGCTTGAAAAATTCTTTCAGTTTCTTCAAGGTTAAAATAATTGGGTTCGCAAAATACGTCAATAAAATCTGCCAAATTTTCTTCCACAATTTGAGGAAGCATTTCTTTGACAATTGAATCTATATAATAACTATGATTGTTCTTATATTTCTTCGGAAATGCATGGGCGCCCAAAAATGTAGATTTCACGATAAGATTGGACTCCTTGGAAATACGTCGAATGACCCGAAGCATTTTGATTTCGTCATTTACTGTTAGTCCATAACCACTTTTTATTTCAATTGTCCCCAATCCTTTATCTTCTATTTTATTAATTCTTTCCAAAGACATTTCAAACAATGCTTCTTCCGAAGTTTTTTGCAAATGGTGCGAAGAATGTAAAATTCCACCCCCATTTTTTGCAATTTCTTGATAACTCATACCCGCATTTCGTTGAACAAATTCTAAGTCTCTTGTTTTTGAAAAAACAGCATGGGTATGACAATCCACAAGAGCGGGAAGTACCATATGACTTATTTGAATTTCTTGAATTTTATCATCCTTTACATACTCCTGCATCGGACCAAAATTCTCAATCACATCGTTCTCAACGATAATGTAAGCATTATCAATGCAATTTACCTTGCCCATGTCTTCTCCCCTTTTCTCCAATTCTCCAGCAGTAATTCCTACTAGCTTGCTTATGTTTGTCAATGCTATTTTCATGGATTATCAAGCAATTTTACGCAAAGCAATCAAAAAAGGCACAAATGTTTTTCTTGCTCCGAATGCAACGGTCATTGGTAATGTGTCGATTGGGGATGAAAGTTCTATTTGGTTTGGAGCTGTTCTTCGAGGAGACAGTGATAAAATTATCATAGGCAAGAAAAGTAATATCCAGGACAATTCTATTGTTCATTGCGACCCTGGATTCCCAGTAATTATTGGCGATGGAGTAGTTGTAGGTCATGGTTCTATAGTTCATGGTGCTAAAATTGCCAACAACTGCTTGATAGGAATGGGTGCAACATTGCTCAATGGAGTTGAAATTGGTGAAAACTCAATAATCGGGGCAAATACATTGGTTACAGGGAATACAATTATTCCTCCAAACTCACTTGTACTAGGAAGCCCAGGAAAAGTGGTTAAGGCCATTGTCCCACAACAAATTGAAAATATAAAGGAAAACGCGAAAGTTTATGTTGAAAAAGGGAAGCAATTTTTGGCTTTCTTCGATCAACATTAAAGCAATTTATTGTTCATTAATTTTTATTTTTTCGTTTTTAATTGTATTAGAACATAACTTTCTTTGTAGGAGCATATATTTTTAAAAATGGTACTAACCGGAAAAAAAGCACCTTCATTTTCTACTGGAGCAGTAATTAATGGAGAAGAACTAGTGGAGAATTTTTCATTAGATCAGTATTTAGGTAAAAAGAATGTGGTATTATTTTTTTATCCAAAAGATTTCACATTTGTATGTCCTACGGAGCTACACGCTTTTCAAGAAAAATTAGATGAATTTAGAAATAGAGACACAGAAGTGGTTGCCTGCAGCTGTGACTCACAAGAAAGTCATTGGGGCTGGTTACAAGTGAGTAAAGACAATGGTGGTATAAAAGGGATAAACTATCCAATTATTGCTGATTTTGAAAAAACCGTTTCTACCAATTTCGGAGTTTTACACGGTGAGTACGAGTATGATGAGGAAGGCAACTTAACTACCACAGGTCCAATGAAACCCTTGAGAGGATTATTCTTAATTGACAAGGATGGATTGGTTCAGCACCAAGTAGTTAATATGTACGCTTTAGGAAGAAGTGTGGATGAGGCATTGAGAATGGTTGATGCTTTGGCTCATTTTGAAGAAAAAGGTGAAGTATGTCCAGCCAACTGGGAAAAAGGGAAAGATGCTCTACACGAAACTTTTGAAGGTGTGGCAGATTACCTATCCAAACATTAATTATTCCATGAAAAAGCACCCTTATTTTGGGTGTTTTTTTTATTTACTCGAAGGATCGAATTTTCTGTAAGGTGCCGTGAGATAAATCAACAACATTCTCGAGAATCGAAAAATAATTGGTACAAGACTGACAATGACAATCATCATACAAAATGCCATTGAAAAGAAATACCGATCCAAACCAAAGTAAAAAAAGAACATCATTAGGGGAACACAAATAGCAACCACTAAGGCATAGCTAAAGTACATTGCTCCCCAAAAGTATCCTGGTTCTGGCTCAATTCTAACACCGCAAAAAGGACAAAAAGTGTGCATTTTTGTGAAACTTTTAAGATTGTAAGGACCACTTAAAAAAAAATCCCCCTCCCTGCACCTCGGACATTTACAAGCAAACATTGCTCCTAATAATGACCGTCCAGCTAGGCT
The DNA here is from genome assembly GCA_963991985.1 of uncultured bacterium. Lineage (GTDB taxonomy): Bacteria > Bacteroidota > Bacteroidia > NS11-12g > UBA9320 > MED-G17. The sequence continues at coordinate 131,922 of CAXDRX010000001.1, forward strand.
CTTTTTTTTCTTTTGTTGTAAAACCATGCACCTCCAACGATAGCAACTGCAATGTAAGGAGTTGCCAAAAGATATAAAATTCCATCGTTTAAACCTGCACCTTTGCTATGTCCTTTTCCATCTTTCCTCGCAGATTCTACTGCTGTTTTGCACATCGGACACTGCGCCTGCACCTGGCCTAAGGCGGCAAACAAAATGGTGAAAAGCAGAATTTTTCTCATGGAACAAAGATAATCAGGATCCTATTAATTTGGACTAAAAAGAATAAAATGGCTCAATCATTAGGTAAACAATTACACCCGTAAAGGTAACGTATAACCATATGGGGTAACTAAACCTTGTCATTCGCTTATGTTTCTCAAAATCATTATTTAATGCATAATAAAAAGACATCAGAACTAGAGGCAATACAATTGCAGCCAAAAGTATATGAGATACAAGGATTAAGTAGTAAAAGGTTCTCATTGCTCCTTGACCACCATAGGTTGTTTCGTCATATAACCAATGAAAAATAACATAACTCACCAAAAAAAGAGCAGATAAAAAAAACACAGAAATATTGATTTTCTTGTGTTGCTCAATTTTTTTGGCTTTTATTTTACCCAAGCTTACCAAAAGAAGAACGAAACATGACCCATTAATCATGGCATTTATAAAAGGCAAATGCCTTGTAAATAAAGGAATCCTTGATGGTCTGGGCAAAATATTCTCGTTGAGAACAACAACTAAAGCCGCAACAACAATACTTACTCCTAGAACAACTCTAAAAATCTTTTTCTCGCTCATTTTCTTCTAAATCTTTGTATTCTTTAAATAACATTTTGATGTCTTCAACAACTTTTCGATATACATCATGAGTCCTGCTTTCGTAAATTCCTCTTATTCTTTTTTCTCGATCCACCAGAAAAAATTTTTCACTATGGATAAAATCCACTGGATTGTCTCCAGATGTAGTTACTGCATGATAATCGTACTGAGCTAAGTCATATATTTCCGACTTCTTTCCTGTAACGAAATGCCATTTCTTCGTTTCAAATCCATAACGTTTTGAATAGTTCCGTAGTACCGCAACACTATCATGTTCTGGATGAACAGTATGGGAGATAAATTTCACTCCAGGGGTTTTTTCAAATTTTTCTACCAAATAACTTAAATTCCGATTCATTTCTGGACAAATGTCAGGGCATGATGCGAAAAAGAAATTTGCAATAAAGATTTGGTCTTCAAATGTTCTAAGATTTACACTGTCCCCCTCTTGATTAACAAATGAAAAATCTCCTATTTTGTATGGAATTGTATCCCCTGGTATTGTCTCTGTATCTCCAAGGATGGGCAAGTAATGATATACTACACGACTTTTGAATTTGTATATCACCACCCACAGGGTTGGAATTATCAAAAGGCAAATTAATGTTATAAATACTCCTATTTTTTTGGTCATGCAGCAAACCAAGCATTTCCTTCCTGCAACATCCAAATGATGAAGAAAATAATAAAAAATACAGGTAAAATAATAGACATAATAAGATCTACGCGCTCATGCTTTAGGTGCATAAATGTCCCCACAATATAATAGGCCTTAGCAATACCAAATACGATGAACAGAGATGCCTTTATGGGCATCGCCAAAATAGCCTCAGGGAAAAAGTATATAATGATATCGATGAGTGTAAGGCCAAGAAGAATCCAAAATTTCTGCCAAATATCCTTTGTGCCATGGCTTTCTGCTTTTGGAACCCAGGTTTCAGCTACAAAGTTTTTTTCTTCATGAATGTTTTCTGTTGTCATTTCTTGCTTCATTTTAAATTAAATAGAAAAAGGTAAATACAAATACCCATACCAAATCGACAAAGTGCCAATATAAACCTACTTTTTCTACCATCTCATAGTGACCTCTTTTGTCAAAGTCCGACCGAACGTTCATAATATATACAATGATGTTGAGGACAACGCCACTAAATACATGAAATCCATGAAATCCGGTTACCACAAAGAAAAATGCGGCAAAATCTGGAACACCGAATGGATTGCTCGTTAGGCTTGCCCCTTCCGTAATAAACTGGGTCCACTCCCATGCTTGACAACCAAGAAATGCAAAACCACCTAGAATGGTCATGATCATATATTTTGAAACCTCCTTGCGTTGCATTCTTTGTCCTGCCTCCACAGCCAAAACCATGGTAACCGAACTAAAAATGAGGATAAAAGTCATGATAGATACGAAAATTAGTGGCAAATGTATTCCATGAGCAAAAGGCAAATGATTGAAAACCAAATCGGGTGCAGGCCATGTATTCTGTGTAAAATATCCCTCATGCTGCATGGTTTCTATAAAATGTCCAAATTTATGATGCAAATCTGTCCCAAAAGGTATCTTTAAGATAGGGGCGGCAACAGAACTAAATCTAAGCGCTCCATATGCTATCAGAAGTCCCGAAAAGGTAAAGGCATCCGAGAGGAGAAATATCCACATCATTAGCTTTCCCCAACTTACTCTAAATGGAGAGTTTCCCCCACCCCATTTTTCTAATTTAGATGGTGTTACTGCTTGGGCCATGATTTAAGGTTTATTTATTCGCAAAATACAAAAACAAATATAAGTAGACCCAAAGAATACCTATAAAATGCCAATAGGTATTTAACATGTTTATAGATAAGATATTTTTTTTGTGAATTTCCATTCGAAAAGCACGAGCAATCAAGACGAATAGCGCTACCAAACCTCCCAACAAATGGAGCCAATGAACTCCGGAAATCACATAAAAAAAACTGGCAGAAATTTTATCCCCTTTTTGAACAAAATGTAATCCCCTAGCCACCAATTCACCAAACCCAATAATTTGCAAAACAAGAAATAGGATACCAAAAAAACAGGTGATCAACAAACCAATACGGACAAATTTTATATCGTCCCGTTTTGCTGATTGATAGGCCCATTGCATAAAGAAAGAACTGATTGCAATGATTATTGACGAATACAAAAAAGCATCTGGCAAGTCAAATTTCAACCAATTTCCTTCCTTGATGCGAACAATATAGGCACTTGTAAATCCAGCAAATAGCATAATGATGGTAATCAAAAACAACCACAAGCTAAACTTATTGGGATTTACATTTTCTGTTGAACTTTTTGTCGTATTCATACGTCTAAATTTTGTCTATGATGAAAAAGATATACAACAATGGATTGTATATGATAGAAGCAAACATGAGTTGCTTAGCAGATTTCTTATCTTTATTTCTTCCCAATTTACCTGAAAAATAAATCATTCCAAGCCCCAAAAATATTGCCGCAATCAAGTAAATCTTCCCTGTCATCATAAAAATGGTAGGAAGAACTGAAACCAAAACCAACATGATGGTATACCAATAAATTAGTTGTGAAACCGAAGTCATATTCTTTGAAGGCAGTAGTTGGTAACCTGCTTTTTGGTAATCTTCTTTCAATATCCACCCAATCGACCAAAAATGTGGAAATTGCCAAATAAATTGTATGCCAAATATCAATATCCCTTGGAAGTTTACTTCATGTGTGGCTGCAGTCCACCCGATTAGTGGTGGGAAAGCACCCGGAAATGCACCAACAAATACAGAAAAGGAACTAATCTTTTTCAAAGGGGTATACAAAAAAGCATAAGAAATTAAAGACACAAAACCTAAAAAGGAAGACAAAGGATCAACATAAAAATACAGCAATGCAATTCCAATAAGCCCAGAAAGTAAAGCAAATACAATGGCATTCTGCTTGCTTATATTTTGAACAACCAATGGACGATTTGCAGTCCTAATCATTTGGGCATCTTGTTTGATTTCAAAAAGTTGATTAAAGGTATTCGATGAAGATACAACCAAAAATCCGCCAAAAGCCAAAAAGACAAAAGTTGGCCACTCGAATGAATTGCATCCGATGAGATATCCAAATAAGGCTGAAAGCACAACGGTAACGGTCAACCGAAATTTTACCAACCCCACATAGGCTGAAAGCTCTGGTCTATGCATTTTGGCGAACAATTGACTTTAATGTATAGAATTGTAAACTTAACAATAAAGCAGCAAAAAAAATGTGACTTGCTTGCCAAAATCCTGGGAAATCAAAGAATAAGTTTAAACTACCATTCAAAGCTTGAAAAAGAACAAGCAATAAAATATAAAAAGAAACCGACTTTTTTTGATACCCAAACATTCGAAATTGTAAGAAAGATAGCAACAAAACTAGAACAAATCCTAGGCGATGATATGAGAAAGATGGGCCCAAAATTTTGTACGCATTTAAATCAAAAACAACGCCTTCCGAATGTCTAAGGTCTACAATTTCTCTCACCCAAGTTCCAAAAAGAAGTTGAACAAATAAAACCACGGACAATAATACAATTGTATTCTTTTTTGGTTTGGTCGTTAAATTAAATTGAAACGGATGGCTCCATATGAGCGACAACAATGCAAGCATAGCGAAAAAAAAATGAAAGGTTACCATCCCACCCAGCAGATTTGAATCAACTACTTTTGATCCAATCCAGCCATTCGCTATAACCAATAAAAAACCTGCAATTGGCCACCAAAGAGATATCCTTGGATCTTTCTTGCCCAAAAGAGACAAAACCAACATCACAAATACACAAAGCCCAACCAAAGCACCCCACAAACGATTGATGTATTCTATGTACGCTTTCACAACATTAAATTGATGATTGTTTTTTAAGTATGGACTTAGCATGATGGCGTTGGCCTGACGATCCATACCAACGGATCGTAAAAAACGCACCAACTTATCGACTTTCTCCAATCTCTGTTGGTTGAAAACTTCTCGGTAATCTATCGGAAGATCCTTCTCCACAAGAGGGGGAGCCAGCATCCCATAACATAAAGGCCAGTCAGGACAACCCATTCCAGAACCAGTACTTCGAACAAGACCGCCTAGAACAAATAGACCAAAAACGCCGATTACCGAAAAACCCGAGAAAGTTTTGTACAAACTCCCACCAAGAAATTGCATTCTTTTATGCTACCCCTTGATTAAATCCAAACCAACGCTTTAGAAGAGTAGAGAATGAAACACTTGTATCCACCATTTCTTTCTCCTCCTTCGTGGGATTGAGCTCTGGTGAAATTAAGGGATCTGTTTGCCCCTCTTCTGGAACTGTCTGTAGAATAAAGTCTTCTTCTGCACCAGGCTTGCTGTAATCATAAGCCCATCGATAAACTGTGGGTAATTCACCCGCCCAATTGCCATGAATTCCTTCGATAGGTGAAGTCCATTCCAATGTATTGGCTTTCCACGGATTTTGTGGCGATTTTTCCCCAATAAACATACTGCTAAAGAAGTTGTAAATAAAAATCAATTGAGCAATTCCACCAATGATGGCAGCAATGGTAATTAGTACATTCACATCCATCCAAACACCGTATTCGGGTAGCAAAGTAAACTGATAGTATCGCCTTGGAACACCTGCCAATCCCATAAAATGCATTGGAAAGAAAACCAAATACGCAGAAATAAACGTCAACCAAAAATGAATGTAACCAAGTGGCTTATTCATCAATCTCCCAAACATTCTTGGATACCAATGGTAAATTCCCGCCAACATCCCAAAAATTGCCGAGGCGCCCATAACAATGTGAAAGTGCGCCACCACAAAATATGTGTCGTGGAGTTGAATATCTAGGGTAGCATTTCCTAGCCATATTCCTGTCAATCCCCCAGAAATAAATAAAGAGACCAATCCTATCGCAAACATCATCCCATTGGTAAATCTCAAGTTACCCCGCCACAAAGTAGCAAGATAATTGAATACTTTAACCGCTGAAGGAACTGCAATGATGAGCGTGGTAATAAGAAAAACTGTGCCCAAGAAAGGATTCATGCCTGTAATAAACATGTGATGTCCCCAGACAATAAATGAAAGAAATGAAATTCCCAAAAGCGAAATCACCATGGCTCGGTAGCCAAAAATGGGCTTTCTTGAGTTGACCGAAATCACCTCAGAGGCAATGCCCAAAGCAGGCATAATGATGATGTAAACTTCGGGATGTCCTAGAAACCAGAAAAGATGCTGAAATAAAATTGGACTTCCGCCCGTATGCTCCAATGCACCTACTCCACTTAAGTAAATATCTGACAGGTAAAAGCTAGTTCCTGCCAGTCGATCAAACATTAAAAACAAGCCACCCGACAAAAGCACAGGAAAGGACAACAAACCAACTATAGCTGTAAACAATAAAGCCCAGACAGTAAGAGGCATCCTACTCATACTCATTCCTTTTGTTCTCATATTGAGGATGGTTGAAATGTAATTGATCCCTGCCATCAGTTGAGATACTATGAAAAGAACAATAGACGTCAGCCACAGGGTCATACCCAAGCCAGAACCAGCCATGGCTTGTGGCAAAGCAGAAAGTGGAGGATAAACAGTCCAACCACCGGAAGCAGGACCCGTTTGTACAAAAAACGAGCTCATCAAAACCAAAGTTGACAAAAAGAAAAACCAATACGACAGCATATTGAGTGTGGGAGAAGCCATGTCGCGCGCGCCCACCTGCAATGGAATAAGCAAATTGGCAAATGTACCGCTAAGACCTGCGGTTAGAACCCAAAACACCATAATAGTGCCATGGATGGTTACCAAAGCCATGTAATAGCCTGGGTCCAATTTTCCTTCTGGAGCCCATTTGCCAAAAAACCATTCCAAGATTGGAAAACTGGTGTCAGGGTAAGCCAATTGCAAACGAAACAATATAGACATTGTCATTCCAATGACACCCATAACAATTCCTGTGATCAGGAACTGTTTGCTTATCATTTTGTGGTCTCTACTAAAAATGTACTTAGAGACAAAACTTTCCTTGTGGTGTTCGTGTGTGCTCATTTTTCTTTGTTTAATTTATACTGGCCAAATTTTGTTTTGGGGGTTCAACACTTTCGTGGATTTGATCTACGAAAATGCCCGACTTTTCAGACAACCATTGATTGTAAGACTTTTGATCTTCTACAATTACTTTTAATTTCATATTGAAATGGGCATTTCCACAAATTTTATTACACACCAAATAGTAATCAAAGTCTTTGTTTTTCTTTTTTGAACGCATCTCCTTACTGGTAATTATAGGTGTAAAAGTAAATTCTGTAGGCAAACCAGGGACCACATTCATTTGCGTTCTAAAGTGGGCAAAATAAGCTGAATGAATAACATCTCTCGCTCTAAACTTCATGGTTACTGGCTTATTCACTACGAGGTGAATTTCATCGTCTACCACAATATCGTCATTCCCTTTTTGATCATACATATTCCCCTCCTCAACTGCTAATGATTGATTGATTCTTTCGATTTGAACGTTTTTTCTTTTGATGGCTCTTCTATATTCACCAAGTTTTTCACCACTTTCCAAAGCCTTCATTTTCTCTTGGTGAGATTTTTGTTCTTCTCCCATCAAACCTCCATAACTAGCCTTCAATTCTCCCAATTTTATGGGAATCTCTTGGATTTCTTTTTCTATCCCCTCAATTTCTTCCTGTAAAGTTTCAATCAATAATTTGGCCTCTGTTCGATTGGCAATTCCCAACTCATTCGTAGAGGATATTAAATTGTAACTGGCCTTACCCAGCTGATTGTCTTCTCCTGGATAGCGGGCTTTCCAACCAAACTGATAGGCGAACAACTCAATCTTTTGGGTATTTTCCGTATCCACATAAACAATTTTTTGCCATGTCTGCAAACCCCTTGTCACCAAAAGCGTAAGGAAAATGGCTGGAATAATCGTCCAAACCAATTCCAGTTTATCATTAACAGGGTAATAAAGCGCCTTCTGGTTCGGTTTTTCTTGATATCGAAATGAGAAAAAGAATAGTAAGAATTGGGTAATAAAAAATACAATAGAGGTAATGATGAGAGTAGTGGTCATCATGTTGTCGATCCAAACTCCATGCTCACTAGCTGCACTGCCGAGCAAAGTATATTTTCCATGAATGGTAAATTCATAAATGGTCAATCCAAACAATGCTGCAAGGAAGATTAGAAATAGATTGCCATTCAATCTGTTCCATCGAATCAAATCTTTACCCAGCAGTTTGCTCACATTGTCCAAAATCTTAAAGAGCAGAATAATCATCGCCAACAGGGCAAGCAGAATAAGCGCCAAGCCCCAACTAACCTTTTTTACCATCTCTTTGGAGGGAGCAGCAGAAACGGTCTCCGTCTTCCCTGTCCCACCTGAAGGTGATCCTCCACCTGCCGAAGCATCCTCAATATACATTACAATACTCCCAATTTCTTCGTCACTCAAGTTTTCAAAATTGTTCATTATTTGCGGCTTGTATTGTTCCCAAACCGCCAAGGCTTGTACATCGCCAGATTTGATCATTTTCTGACTATTTCTGATCCATTTTTTCAACCAATCAAAATCATATTTTTCATGAACATTTTTTAGCGCAGGACCAACCAATTTGTTGTTCAATGCGTGACAGGATGCGCATTTGCTGGCATATAACTTTTTTCCATTGGCGATGTAAGATTCAGAAATCTCAAAACCTGTAATAGTTTGGTCCAATGCCATAAGATTTGGCACTTCGAAAAAAAGACAAAAAAACAGAGTGAGGATCAGAGCAATTATTCTCATAAATGTTTGTACAAATTTATCCATAGCACCACATTCGAAGCAAAAAAGATGAAAAAAAATTTTCCACAACAGAATTTAGAAAACGTTTAAATAAAATATGGTCACAAAAGGAGTTTTTTTCGGTACAACTAACTGAAAACCAAACGAATGTTAGTTGTTGTTAAACAGAAATATTGAAAGCTCTTAATGCCTGGTTGAGACTCGTTTTCCTATCTGTACTTTCCTTTCTTTGACCAATGATCAATGCACAATTGACATGAAAAGTACCAGCCTCGAATTTTTTTGGTATACTTCCCGGAATAACAACGGATCTCGGCGGGATTTCTCCTTTTATTTCTTTCGGTTTTTCTTGGCTTACATCAATAATTTTTGTACTCTGGGTTAAAGTTACTCCTGCACCAATCACCGCTTCCTTACCAATTTTGACCCCCTCCACGATGATACATCGTGACCCGATAAAAGCACCATCTTCTACAATCACTGGCGCTGCTTGTACCGGTTCTAAAACGCCCCCAATACCTACTCCGCCACTCAAATGAACATCTTTGCCTATTTGAGCGCACGAACCAACCGTCGCCCAGGTATCTACCATCGTTCCTTGATCTACATAGGCGCCAATATTAATGTAGCTTGGCATCATGACCACGGAAGGGGCAATATAGGCTCCATACCTTGCCACAGCATGCGGAACAACGCGTATTTGCTTTTCTGCATAACCCGTTTTTAATTTCATTTTGTCATGAAACTCAAAAGGGCCCACCTCCATTTTTTTCATCTTACTAATGGGGAAAAACAGGATAATCCCTTTTTTGACCCAATCATTTACCAACCATTTGTCGCCGCTTGGCTCCGCACATCTCAATTTCCCCTCATCGAGTCGCCCTATCAACTCTTGGATGGCCTCTTGAACATACTTCTCCTTGAGTAGTTTTCTGTCCATCCAGGCAGATTCAATTGCTTCTTTCATCTTAGTATTACAAATATGACGTTACGAATGCTTTATTTTTGATTCTTCAATGAAAAATCTTTTTGTTCTCATTTTGTTCATTCTTATTAATCCTTTTGTCTATGGGCAATCAAAAATGTTGAGTATAACCGATGCTGTTTTGGGCACTTATGGCAAGCTTGCACCCAGTATTCCTGGCAGATACCAATGGACCAAAGAACAGAATTCATTTTCGATGATAGAGCGCAATTCATTAACCTTGTACCAAATTGCAAAGGATGGCAATCATGGGTACAAAACAGTATCGCTTAGTAAAATTAATGCTGCCCTTAGGTTAATTGGAGCAGATTCATTGAAATATTTTCCTCGCATCGTTTGGAAAGAAGGGTTTGCCATGCAATTCAAAGCTGGAAAAAGCAATTACACCTATTATGTGAATGAAAACAGGTGTGAACGAATTTTTACTTTCCCAGATCCTTTGGCAAACATGCAAATTGAAAAAAACAATCGTGGGCTTTCAGGAACAGATGGAGAAAATCTTCATATCGTATACCAACTAAAGGATGGATCCTTCCAAAAAATATTTGCTGAGCAAGATGAGGTAAGAGGAACCGTTTTTGGTCAGGCCGTGCATAGAAACGAATTTGGCATCAACCAAGGAGTTTTTTGGTCTCCAAACGGAAACAAAGTGGCTTATTATACCATGGACGAAACCATGGTTACGGATTATCCCATCTATCAACTCAAGGATACGCCAGCCAGTACCCAGCCAATCAAATATCCCGTAGCTGGAGCTCCAAGCCACCACGTCAATGTTTTGGTTTTTGACTTACAAAAAGAGAAAAAAATAAAATTGGAAAATAAATTTCCCAAGGAAGATTATTGGACCAACGTAAGTTGGGGCCCCAATGAAAAATACATTTACATCACCCACCTCAACCGAGCACAAAATCATGCCAAACTCTGCCAATACGATGCACAAACGGGTGATTGGGTCAAAACCTTATTTGAAGAAAAAAATGAAAAGTACGTAGAGCCCGAACACCCATTAACCTTTTTGAAAGACAAACCCGAACAATTTATCTGGTGGAGTGAAAAAGATGGCTACCAACATTTGTATTTGTACAATACCAATGGAAAAATGCTTGAACAACTTACTAAAGGGAAATGGGTTGTTACAGATTTGATTGGGGTTGACGAAAGTCAGCAACAAGTTTATTTTATGGCAACCAAAGACTCACCCCTCGAAAGACATCTTTATGCGGTATCCCTTGTAACCAAAAAAATTAAAAAATTAACCCAAGAAAAAGGAACCCATCGGGTATGGCCAAATGCTGACTATTCTCTGTTTTTTGATTATTTTTCCAATACAAGCACACCAGCAAAACTTCAAATGATTTCGGGAAAAAATGGAAAATCAATGGAAATTTTCCATGTGGCGGAAAACCCCTTGCAAGAATATAAACTTGGGGAAATGCAGCTGGGTACCATCCAAAATAAAAACCAAGATGATTTGTATTACCGATTGATCAAACCCATAGATTTTGATCCCAACAAAAAATATCCTGTTGTTGTGTATTTGTACAATGGCCCACATGTTCAATTGGTCAAAAATTCTTGGCTTGGAGGATCAAATCTTTGGTACCAATATATGGCCCAGAACGGCTACGTTGTGTTTACCATCGACGGAAGAGGGAGTGCCAACCGAGGTTTTGATTTTGAAAGTGGAATACATCGCCAGATGGGCTCTCTTGAAATGGAAGACCAAGTGGTGGGGCTTGATTGGTTGAAAAGCAAAAGGTGGGTAGACAGTTCTCGCATAGGTGTTCACGGATGGAGTTATGGTGGATTCATGACAACAAGCTTAATGACCCGTAAACCAGGTCTTTTTAAGGTAGGCGTGGCAGGGGGACCTGTAATAGACTGGCAATTTTACGAAATCATGTATACCGAAAGATACATGGACCATCCTCAAAAAAACCCTAAGGGATATCAACAAGCCAACCTAATGAATTATGTGGATCAATTGCAAGGAAAATTACTCATGATACATGGAGGGCAAGACGATGTTGTGCTTTGGCAACACAGCCTCAATTATCTGCAAAAAGCCATATCCTTAGGTGTACAGCTCGATTACTTTGTGTACCCTCATCACGCTCACAATGTATTGGGAAAAGAAAGGGTTCATTTGTATGAAAAAATATCCAACTATTTTTTCGAAAATTTGTAATAGTTAGGGATAAAATGAAGATTGGAGACATGATGCCCGAATTTAGACTGAAAGACGAAAAGGGGAATTGGTTCGATTTTGAGAATCTCCAGGGCACTCCTTGCGTTATTTATTTTTATCCCATGGATTTTACTCCGGGGTGCATTTCCGAAGCCTGCAGCTTTCGAGACAGCTTCGATATTTTCAATGAATACGGAGCTCAGGTGGTGGGTATAAGCAAAGATAGTCCCGCCCGGCACAAGAAATTCAAAAACAAATATGAGCTGCCTTTTACTCTTCTGAGCGATCTCAGCGGAAAGGTAGCCAAATCTTTTGGTGTCAAAACCAATTTTTTTGGTCTAATGTTGGGTCGAGAAACCTTTGTTTTTGACCAAAACCAAAAACTCATTTCGCATTTTGTTAGCCAAATTCAGGCCAAAAAACATGTTGCCGAGGCAATTTCGGCTATACAAAGAAGCAAACAAGGCTAAAAAATTTTATTCCTTGTGGTATCGTCAAGATTCACACCAACGCATGAATTTGAACCAACCAAACAAAAAAAACGATACTCCAAGAACAAACAACCTGTGCTTTATAAATTTATCGTGTTGTATTAGGTTTGTTTTGATTCCATGAGAATTTTAGCAAACAGCGTAGAGGAATACTTGGCCCAAATTCCAGAAGAAAGGAAAAATATTTTGTCCAAACTACGACAGATTTTAAGCAAGAACTTGCCAGATGGTTTCCAAGAGGAAATGCAGTACGGAATGCCTAGCTTTGTTGTTCCAAAATCTATTTATCCCCTTGGTTATCATGTAAATCCAAATCTATCATTGCCCTTCATTGCTTTGGCTTCACAAAAAAATCACATCGGATTTTACCACATGGGGCTGTATGCACACCCTCCTTTGCTCAATTGGTTTACGATGAGATATCATCGTGTATGTGACCACAAATTGGACATGGGAAAAAGTTGCATTCGCTTAAAAAAAATGGAGCAAATTCCCTACTCACTTTTGGAAGATTTGGCTTCAAAGATGACGCCAAAAGCTTGGATATCCGTTTATGAAAAACAATTAAAACCATAGTTTTCTGCGCTTTTTTTCTTGCAGCAAGAGGGTTAATTCCCTGCCCATCTGACCAGAAACTGCAGAATTCTCTTCTGCCCTCCGGATCAGGTAGGGCATCACCTCTCGTATTGGGCCAAAAGGCAAATATTTTGCGCAATTGTATTTGTTCGAGGCCAAAACAAAGCTCAGGTTATCGCTCATGCCAAGCAATTGAGCAAACCAAATTCTCTTGTCCTCATTGTTGAGATTCATTTTTTTCATCATATCCATTATTTTGAGTGTGCTTTTTTCGTTGTGGGTTCCTGCACAGAAGGAGACAATATCGAGATTATTCATGCACAGAATAACCGCATCGTCAAACATGTCATCTGTCATTTTTTTGTTCTCATTGATTGGATTCACTCGTTGATTTTCTGATGCCCACTTCTGTTCTTTTTCCAGATATGCACCTCTTACCAATTTAAATCCGAGAAAAAAACCATCTTGCTTGGCTTGCTCAAGAAACTTTTTGACAATGTCCAATCCTTCTTTTCGGTAGAGCTGTACCGTATTATAAATCATTGGCTTTTCTTTGTTGAATGTTTTCATCAGACCCAAAACCAAATCGTCGATGGCGCCTTGAATATAGCTTTCCTCTGCATCGATAAAAATAGGCAAATCTAGACTTGCTGAGAGCGCGCAAATTTTTTTCATTCGATTTTTCCAATTTTGAAATTGATTTTTTTCTTCTTTTTCTAATGATAGCCCTAGGGTAACTTTTGTCAAAATAGCAGTACTTCCTACCGCAGTAGATTTGAAAACTGCAAAAGGATAAACATTGGGGTGTTGAGCAGCTTTTCGGATAGCATTTTGCAATTGGAGCGCATTGCTTTCAAACCCTTTTTCATGTTGCTCCCCCTCAGCAGAATAATCCAAAATTGAACCCACTCGAGATTGCGCCAACAAAAGGGCAGTTTTGTGACTTTCTTCTAGAGTTTCACCCGCACAGAATTGGGAAAAAACCGTCTTCTTAATGAGATTTTCAATGGGAAATCGGAAGTAAAGAAATCGAAGCAGAAGAAAAGATCCCAATTTCGTAACCCACGATCTTTGAAACAGTCGATACAGCAAAATACTTTTTCTTAGACGTCCATCGGACAAATGTTTGAATGCCAACTCAGTATCCGAAAAATGATTTTCCAAAATTTATTCTATTATTTTTTGAGGGTTGAGAAGACCTTTGGGGTCGAAAACATCTTTGATGGATTTAAAAAGTTGCAAATGATGATCCGGAAAAATTTCATTCATAAATTTTTTTTGCACCCAACCAATGCCATGCTCACCACTTATGGTACCACCAAGAGATTTGCAAAGTTTAAAGATTTCCCGAATGCCTTTTTCCAAGTCCTTTCCTTGCCATTGTTGGTCGGTCATGCTTCCTTTAAGAATATTTACATGTAAGTTGCCATCCCCGGCATGCCCATAGCAAACAGAATCAAAACCATATTTTTCGCCAATAGACTTTACTCCTTTGTAAAGTTTTGGCAAATAAGCTCTAGGCACCACGGCATCCTCTTCTTTGTAGATGCTTACTTGCTTAACCACCTCTCCTATGCTCCCTCTTATTTTCCAAAAATTCTCTTTTTGGTGAGCACTATCGGCAAGTTGAACTTCTCCCGGATAGAACGCTTCAATTGTTTTGAATATTTTTTCAGCTTGTGTCATCAAATCTTCTTGCGATGGGCCATCTACTTCAATGAGTAAAAAGGCTTGATGGTTGTTCTCTATATGCAAGCTTGCATCTGTATATTGAAGGGCAAGATCAACACCCTTTCTTTCCATGATTTCTAGTGCAGAGGGCAATACGCCACTACCCATAATGGAGGGAACAGCCTTGCAAGCATCTTCCATGGTTTTAAAAGGGCACCATAAAAGTAAATTCTTTTCCGGTTTTGCCATCAGTTTCAACACAGCTTTGGTGATGATTCCAAGCGTTCCTTCGCTTCCGATCATCAATTGCGTTAGATTGTATCCCGTTGAATTTTTCAAGGTATTGGAACCTGTCCAAACAATTTTACCGGTGGGCAATACGACTTCCAAATTGAGCACCCAGTCTTTTGTGACTCCATATTTCACCGCCCTCGGGCCTCCACTATTGTGGGCGATGTTTCCACCAATAAAGCTAGAACCTTTGCTTGCAGGATCAGGAGGATAAAAAAAACCTTCGGATTCTACACAATCCCGAATATCCTGATTGATTACGCCAGGCTGCACCACAATTTGAAAGTTCTCCTTATCGAAAGACAAAATATCATTCATTTTTTCAAAACTTATAGATATGCCCCCTTCAACTGGTAAGCTTCCACCACTTAAGCCTGTACCTGCTCCACGAGGTGTCATAGGGATGTTGTTTTCGTAACCGTAATTGACAATTTTTTGGACTTCCTCCGTATTTTTTGGCAATACCACTGCATCGGGAAGAAAACACAAGTCTTCTGTATAATCTGACCCGTAGAAACGTAGCCTTTCTTTTTCCAGAATGAGGCGTTCGTTTCCCAAAAGATTTTTCAAAAAATCCATTTCTTCAGCGAATTTATATAGAAAGCAAGTGAGAGAATAAAAAAGTTTGATGTCGTTGGTATTAAATGTATAATTGAAGCATGAGATTTTTCGCCGTTTTACTGTTTTTTTTCTTTTACTGTCCTTTGGAAGGACAAAACAAAAAAGACATTACTTTAGAATCCATCTGGAAAAATTATGATTTTTATCCAATAAATTTGGGGGGATTCAAACACCTTCAAGACGGGCATTCATATTCTATTTTCGAAGTAAATAAATCCACCAGGAGTGTTGAGGTCAACAAGTATGAATATAGAAAAAAAGAAAAAATAAATACTCTTATCAGTGCCCATGCCATTTGTAAAACTAACGGGCTTGAGCAGTTTTATTTTAGTGATTACCAATTCAGTGCTGATGAATCGATGGCCTTACTGAGTTCCGAGGTAGAAAATATATACAGACACAGTTCCAAAGCTATTTATTTTATATGGTTCAAGGCCAACAACCAACTTTCTAAATTAAGGGAAGAGAAAGTAATGTATGCTACGTTCGGCCCCAAAGGAGAAAAAATTGCTTACGTGCTAGACAACAATCTTTGGATTTATGACATCGCCAAACAAAAACATAGCCAAATCACCAATGATGGGAAGATCAACGAAACTATAAATGGTTCAGTAGATTGGGTCTACGAAGAAGAATTTTCCATGGACAAGGGCTTTTTTTGGAACATCGATGGAAGCCAAATTGCTTATTACAAATTCGACGAAAGCGCCGTTAAAGAGTGGCAAATGAAAAAATTTGGCAGTTTGTATCCTAACGTATACAAATACAAATATCCAAAAGCAGGTGAAGACAATTCAGTGGTAAGAGTTTTTGTAGCAGATGTAAAAAGTAAAAAATCTAAGGAAATTGAAGTCAATGCCAACCAGAATCAATACATTCCCAGAGTTCAATGGACAAAGACCCCTCATCTTTTGAGTATACAAAGACTAAATCGACTTCAAAATCAGTGGGAACTTGTACTGGCCAATACTTCTAAAAATAGCCAAAAAGTTGTTTTGACAGAAAAAAACAAACGCTATATAGACATCCACAACGATCTTTATTTTTTAGATGATAAAGAACATTTTATTCTCAAAAGTGAACGGAATGGCTTTTGGCATTTGTACTTGCATAAAAACAATGGACCACAAGTTTTTCAAATCACCAAAGGAGACTGGGAAGTTGATGAAGTAATAGGATTGGACGAAAAAAAAGAACGTTTGTATTATACAAGTACTGAAGAATCACCTCTTGAAAGGCACCTGTATTCCATTGGTTTTGACGGAAACGAAAAAAAACAAATTAGCCAACATAATGGTACCCATCATGCAGAGATTTCAACAAATGGAGACATTCTTTACCATCATTATTCTAGCTTTACCGAACCAAGCAAATATTTCTTTAGAACTTCCAATGGGGAAATTATTCGAACCTTAGAAGACAACAAAAAATTCAACCAAAAATTAAAAAGTTATCAACTTTCCGAGCCACAATTTGAAGCGCTTGATTTGGGCTATGAAAATTTTAACTTTTGGATCATCAAACCATTCAATTTTGATAGCACAAAAAAATATCCTTTGCTAATGCACGTATACGGAGGACCAGGTTCTCAAACGGTCACAAATGAATGGGGATGGTTCAACTATTTCTGGCATCAGATGTTGGCCAATAGGCATGGAATTATTGTGGTATCTGTGGATGGAAGAGGTACCGGTGGGCGTGGCGATGAATTCAAAAAGCAAACCTATTTGCAACTTGGTAAATTTGAATTGGAAGATCAAATCAATGCAGCAAATGCCCTAGGTAAGATAAAATATATCGATAAAAAAAGAATTGGGATTTGGGGCTGGAGTTTCGGCGGATATATGAGTAGCTTGGCCATCACCAAAGGACATAAGGTGTTTTCAACCGCAATTGCCGTTGCACCGGTAACCAATTGGCGATTCTACGACAATATTTATACCGAAAGATTTATGCGAACACCCCAGGAAAACGGCAGCAATTATGACATCAACTCCCCCATCAACCACGTAGACTCAATTCATGGAAAATATCTCATTATTCATGGAACGGGTGATGACAATGTGCATTTTCAGAATTCAGCTGAAATGGTAAAAATCATGGTTCACAAAAATATTCCGTTCGATTCAGAATTCTATCCCAACAAATCGCATGGAATTTCAGGTGGATTTACCCGACTTCACTTGTATCAAAAAATGACCAATTTTCTACTGGAAAACCTATAAATTTAAAAAACATATTTTTACCAAAATTTAATAAATAAAAAATGAACCAGGCTACAACAAAAAAAGGTCATCCAAAAGGACTAATGACTTTGTTTTTCTCCGAAATGTGGGAACGATTTTGCTACTATGGGATGCGTACTTTGCTTACCCTTTATTTGGTAAAATCTCTTCTAAAAGGAGACGCTGAAGCTTCATTAATTTATGGAGCCTATACTGGTCTTGTCTACGCAGCACCTATTTTAGGAGGACGACTTGCGGATAAATATTTAGGGTATCGATATGCCATCATTTTGGGAGCAATTCTTATGGCCATTGGCGAGTTTCTTATCGTTGGTGGAAAATACTTTTTACCTGGCGGAGATGAATTTGCCCTTTTGGCAGGGATGGGTGCTTTGATCATTGGGAATGGTTATTTCAAAGCCAATATTTCAACAATTGTAGGAAAACTTTATGACGATGGCGATCCAAGAAGGGATTCTGGTTTTACCATCTTTTATATTGGGATTAATGTTGGTGCCTTGTTGGCAACCACAGTGGTAGCATTCATTGGGGAAACTTACGGATTTGACAAAGGCTTTGCTTTGGCTGGCATTGGTATGCTGCTCGGATTGTTCATATTTTATGGCGGAAAAAACAATTATGCCGCCGCTGCAGGTTTGGACATCAAGGAAGAGGCTAAGAAAAAAGTTTTTGGTCCGTTCAATTCTGTTCATCTTATTACCCTCGGTTCTCTTTTCTTAATTCCGCTTTGCTATTTATTGATTTTGAAAAATAGTCTAATGGACTACATTCTACTTGGTCTTTTTCTGTATATATCGTATTACATGTTCCACCAAGGCAAAAAAGCAGATCAAGAAAATGGCACAAAAATGTGGGCCGACCGAATGATTGCCCTCATCATTTTTATGATCATCAATATTGCTTTTTGGGCTTGTTTTGAACAGGCAGGAACATCCCTAACCTTGTTTGCGGATAGAAACGTAAATAGATCTCTGCTTGGCTGGACAATGCCTGCCTCAATGACTCAATTCTTCAATCCAGCGTTCATTATAATTTTCGGTTCTATTTTTTCTATTATGTGGATTCGATTGTCTGAAAAAGGAAAGAATCCAAGTATTCCATACAAGTTTGCCTTTGGGATTATTCAATTGGCCTTAGGGTTTTTGGTTACCCAAATTGGATTTCAATTTGTAAATGCTGATTTTCAAGTTCCACTTTTGACACTTGTTTTTCTTTATATGTTGCACACAACAGGTGAACTATTTCTCTCTCCCATTGGACTCTCCATGGTTACCAAATTGTCTCCAAAAAATATAGCCAGTACAGCAATGGGTGCTTGGTTTCTCAGCTTTGCAATTGCCAACTATGTAGGTGGTAAAATTGCAACCTTAACTGGTGGTCATGGTGAGGAAGGGCAAACATTGACACCCAGTGAAGGATTGGAAAAATATATTTCGGTATTTACCAATATGGGTTTCATTCTTTTGGGCTTGGCTTTTCTCATTATTTTGGCCAACAAACCATTAAAAAAGCTAATGCACGGAGTGGAATAGACGGATTCTTATTATTCCACCATTAGATTTGCCCTAATTCAGAACATAAAAGTATTTTCGCACCCGAAATGAATCGTATTTGTGTTGTAGGCCTTGGGTACGTTGGTTTGCCCCTTGCCGTAGAGTTCGGTAAAAAGTACCCTACTCTAGGTTTTGATATCAATAAAAAGAGAATTGAGGAACTCAAGACTGGTCATGATGGCACATTGGAGGTTTCATCGGAAGATCTTCAAAATGTAAATCATTTGAGTTATTCTCACCAAGAAAAAGATTTAGCCAATTCCAATGTATACATCATAACCGTTCCTACGCCAATTGATCAAAATAAAAAGCCGGATTTAACACCTCTTCAAAAATCTAGCGAAATGGTTGGAAAATATCTTAAAAAGGGAGATTTGGTCATTTATGAGTCTACGGTTTATCCGGGCTGTACCGAAGAAGTGTGCGTACCAATTTTGGAAGCCTCCAGCAATCTTCGTTTTAATGAAGATTTTTATTGTGGCTATTCTCCAGAACGAATCAACCCAGGGGACAAAGTTCATACCGTAACCAAAATCACCAAAGTAACATCGGGATCAACTCCACAGATTGCTGAAAAGGTAAATCAATTGTACAATAGTATTATTACTGCAGGAACTTATTTGGCAGAGAGCATTAAGGTTGCAGAAGCTGCGAAAGTAATTGAGAATTGCCAACGAGACCTAAACATCGCTTTTGTAAATGAACTTGCTCTTCTTTTTGACAAATTAAATATCGACACCTTATCCGTATTGAAAGCGGCAGGTACCAAATGGAACTTTCTACCCTTTCGGCCCGGTCTTGTTGGAGGACATTGCATAGGTGTAGACCCCTATTACCTCACACACAAAGCAGAAGAAGTTGGCTACCGCCCAGAAGTAATACTTTCGGGTAGAAGAATCAATGACGGCATGGGAAAACATATCGCCAATAAAGTGGTAAAATTACTTGTCAATAGTGAGGAAAAAGTAAAAAATGCAAAAGTTTTAATATTGGGCATAACCTTCAAAGAAAATTGTCCGGACATACGAAATACTAGGGTTACAGACATAATTGAAGAATTGGACGAATTTGGCTGCAACATTCAAACCTTCGACCCCTGGGCAAACAAGGAGGAGGTCAAACAAACATTTGGTATAGACTTACTCGAAAATATAGAATCGGAAGCTCCTTACAATGCGGTTATTCTCGCAGTAGGACACAAACAATTTATGTCAATTGACCTCAAGAAAATTACGACAAGTTCATCTGTAATTTATGATGTGAAGTCCTTCTTAAAAGAACAAGAAATAACGGAAAGACTTTAAATCATCAAAAAAAATAGTCTAAACCCGCTTTTTATACTGGCATAAACTAAGTTTGCTTTCTTCTCGATTTGGAATTGTTCAGAGAAATAGGGCAATCTTTAAGTAGAAATAGGCTTAGGACGCTTCTTACTGGTTTTGTAATGGCTTGGGGAATCTTCATGTTGGTCGTTTTGCTCGGCATTGGGAAAGGATTTCAAAATGGTTACTCCAAAGAGTTCAAAGATGATGCAGTCAATAGCATTCGAATTAGAAAAGGACAAATTTCTCGTCCTTACAAAGGACAACAAGTGGGGAAATATATCCAGCTCACCAATCAAGATTTGGATAACATTGCTCAAAATCTTCAAGGGATTGAACACATTTCTGCGAGATGGAATCAATATCGAAACAATGTTGTATCTTATCAAGAAAAGTCCGTTAGTTATATCATTAAAGGGGTACACCCAGACCATAAATACCTTGAAAAAACAATTGTCACAGAAGGGCGTTTTTTAAACAATTTTGACATTCATCAAAATAGAAAAGTAATCGCCATAGGTAAATGGGTCAACCAGGAATTATTTGGAAATCAATCTGGCCTAGGCAAGTGGATTTTTGTTAATGGTATCTCCTTTCAAGTTGTAGGCATCTTTAGGGATGAAGGTAGTGATGATGAAAATAAAGTTGTATTTATTCCAGTAACTACCGCACAAAGTGTTTTTGAAGGAGCGCCAAACATCGACCACATAATATTCAGCATCCCCAATGCCAACCTGGAAAAATCCAAAGCACTGGCAATGGAAGCCAAAGAAAGATTGGCTAAAGTGCACCAGTTTGACCCCAATGACCCCAGAGCCTTGTTTGTAAGAAACAATTACGAAAATTTTCAAAAATTTTTAAGCGTTTTTCATGCCATTGATGTATTTATTTGGATTATTGGTCTGATGACCATCATTGCGGGAATTATAGTTGTAAGCACAATCGTTTTGGTCAGCGTGAAAGAAAGAACAAAAGAAATTGGAATTCGAAAGGCCATTGGCGCCACACCATTTGCAATCAACAAAATGATTTTGCTAGAAAGCATGACACTTACCGCTATTTCAGGTTATGTGGGGATGATTTTTGGCCTACTCTCACTAGAATGGATGAATTCTTTTTTTACCACAAAAGCTTCCTGGATGATCAGCAATCCTTCGGTATCTCTTACAATTGTATGGACTTCTACTTTGATATTTATTTTTGCTGGGGTCGCTGCGGGAGCAGTTCCTGCAATTAGGGCATCCAAAGTAAAACCTGCAATTGCCTTAAAAAGCCTATGATAGAGATTTATAAAGAAGTAGTTCAAACTTTATTCCGTAATTTTTTTAGGACACTTGTGGTTGTTTTTTGCGTAGGATGGGGACTTCTCATGCTGATTATCGTTTTGGGTTCAAGTGAAGGTTTAAAAAATGGAATTACAAAAAGCTATGCGGGTTCATCTTCCAATGCCTTTTTTATCTGGGGAAGAACTACAAGTAAGTCCCATTTGGGTTTGCCTAAACGAAGAAACATCCAATTTACCAATAGCGATATCAACTATATCAAAAAACAGGTTCCCGAATTGGACCACATAGCACCGCGCAACCAATTGGGAGGTTACCGTGGTGGAAATAATGTAACACGAAAAGGTAAAAGTGGGGCTTTTCAGGTAAATGGAGACTTTCCTGATATTATGAAAATCAACAGATTTAGGCTTCAATCAGGTAGATTTATAAATCCAAATGACATTAAAGACAGAAGAAAGATTGCGGTGATTGGCACACAAGTAGTTAAAATTCTTTTTGGACAAGGTGAAAATCCAATCGGGGGTTTTCTTGAAATTAATGGAGTATATTTTCAGGTAGTGGGAATTTTTCAGTCCACCGCAGACAACGATGAACAAGAACGCTATGCAAACAGTATTTTAATTCCATTCAGCACTTTTCAAAACGCTTTCAACATGAACAATAAGGTGCGATGGTTTGCTTTTACTGCCAAGCCCGAATATCAGGCTGAATGGGTAGAAAAAAAAGTAAAAAAAGTTTTGGCACAAAAGCACAAAGTTCATCCAAACGATCTTCAAGCATTTGGTAGTTACAATGAAGCCAGAGAATTCCAAAGATTACAATCTATTTTTTATACCGTCAAAGGTGTTGGGTGGTTTGTAGGACTACTTACATTATTTGCAGGGATAATTGCAGTAAGCAACATCATGCTGATTACAATAAATGAAAGAACGCAAGAGTTTGGTATTCGAAGGGCCATTGGAGCAACTCCCTTCCAAATTCTTTTGCATGTAATGATTGAAGCTTCTATGCTTACCATTTTTTCAGGTTATTTGGGACTCATTTTGGGCATCTGGAGCCTAGAGCTTTTTTCATCCCTGAATATAAGCTCAGAGAGTTTTCAAAACCCAAGTGTGAACTTAAAAACAGTACTCATTGCATTTTTTATACTTATATTTTCCGGTATTTTGGCTGGTATTTTGCCAGCTGTAAAAGCCATTAGGATAAAACCGATCGAGGCGCTAAAATTTGAATAACCAATGAAAAACATCATTTCTTTTTTGTTTTTATACCTATCCATTTTCGCCAGACTCCATGGTGGATTTCTGCCCGTGGAATACAAAAACAAGGTATACGATTCAAAAATCAAAACAGTCATCTTAAGCAAAGCAGGCGATCTCAACAATCGGTCAGCAATTGTGAAGCTTGAAAGCGCTGAAAAACTTTTGTTGACCTTTGATGATTTGAGCGCCAGCAATGATTTTTTTCAATATACCTTTATACATTGTGACGCTCAATGGGAACCTAGCTCCATCTACAATTCCGAATATTTAGAAGGAAATTCAATGGGAAATATTGATCACTTTCAATTTTCTACCAACACCTTGGTTTCTTATACACATTACCAACTTACTTTTCCAAACGATGACGTAAAAATTACAAAGTCAGGAAATTATTTACTTAAAATTTTTAGAAATTTTGATGAAGATGATTTGGTGATTACCAGAAGATTTGTTGTTTTTGACCCCCAGGTTTCGATTGCGGGAAACGTTTCTGCAGCCTCTGATGTCCGCTACAGAAATCAAATGCACGAAATTGATTTGAATGTCGACTTAAGATCTTACCAAGTTCCCAACCCTTATCAAGATGTTCGAGTCACTATTGTGCAAAACAATGCCTGGCCAACGGCAATTTATGGGCTTCAGCCCCGAATGGTCAATGCCAATCACCTAAATTTTAATTATGAAGATAGAAATCTATTCCAAGCCTCAAACGAATACCGTTTTTTTGACATAAGATCCCTTAGATATTTTAGCCAAAATGTAAAAACAAAATATAGAGATAGCCTCGTTCATGTGGTGCTCAAGAATGAACAAACCAAAGGCCACTTAAATTACATTTTTTGGAGAGATTTTAATGGAAAAAGAGTTGTTCAAAACAAAGATGGGGCAGATATTTCAGAGGATGCCGACTATGCCCTTGTGGTTTTTCGTTTAGAGGCTGAACACCCATTTTCATTCGAGCCTATTTATGTTTTTGGAGAACTTACAGACTGGCAATTGAAGGATGAATATCAGCTAAAGTACAATCCATTAGAAAAAGTATATTTCTGCGAAGTTTTACTGAAACAAAGCTATTACAACTATCTATATGTCTCAAAAAATGATCAAAATGAAATTGACTTTACCTATACCGAAGGAAATCATTACCAAACAGAAAACGACTATTTTGTCTATTTTTACCACAGAAATCAATTTTACGACTACGATGAATGTGTAGGTTTTTTGCAACTAAATTCTTCCAATCTAGGCAATGGAAATAGCCGATGAATTGGTATATCTTATCGCGCTCAACAAAATAGATAAAATTGGTCCTTTATTGGGCAAAAATTTGATTGCCTATCTAGGATCGGCCCAAGCTGTTTTTGAGACACCCAAAGGGCAATTACAAAAGATCCCTGGAATTGGTCCGGCACTATCAAAAAATATTGATAGCAAAAAAAACATCAAACAGGCCGAAGATGAAATTATTTTGGCCAAAAAAAATGGAGTCGAGATTGTTAGCTTTTATCATGAAAAATATCCAAAAAGAATCAAGCAAATTAGAAGCAGTCCCTTGGTACTTTATATGAAAGGTGAATTCAAAACAAATCCTCCCATTTGTATTTCTATTGTTGGAAGCAGAAAACCAAATACTTATGGTTTGAGCCAAGTAGAAAAATTTGTTTCTGAAATAGCGCCCTACCAACCTCAAATAGTGAGTGGCATGGCCTATGGAATTGACATACACGCTCATCAAATGGCATTAAAATATGGCCTTCCAACCGTGGGTGTTTTGGCCAATGGCTTGGATTCTGTCTATCCTAAATCTCACCACCACATTGCAGGTGAGATGATTAGGGAACAAGGAGGATTAATTAGCGAATTTCCTTTATACACGAGCGCAGAAAGGGAAAATTTCCCAAAAAGAAATCGACTTATCGCCGCTTATTGCGACGTACTTTTTGTTGCCCAAACAGAAACCAAAGGAGGTTCAATTATTACGGCCAATTTGGCTTTTGATTATGACAAAACAATATTTGCCCTTCCGGGAAGAATAAGCGAAAAAAAAAGTCAAGGATGTCACATGTTGATCAATCAAAACAAAGCTTACCTCTATGAAAACATAGCCCATTTTCTTGAGGAAATGCAATGGATTACCCAAGCCCCTTCCCCCAAAAAACAAGCGAAAAACAAACTACAGAATGACATTTTACTTCTGTTGGAGCAATATACCTCTCTTAGTTTATTGGATATTTCAACAAAACTTTCAGTTGCCCCACAAAAGATTTCTATCGAAATACTCCATATGGAATTAGAAAATTTACTTACCTCTGCACCGGGCAACAAGTACAGCATTTGTTAACAAATGAAAATACAGCATTTTGACTATCATCTCCCAAAGGAACTTGTTGCACAAATACCAACATCGAAAAGAAGTGCATCTAGCTTGGTTTTGAGCAAAAATCAGAAAATTATTCATTTACCTTTCTCGGAATTGCCAAAGCTGTTGGATAAAGATAGTCACTTGGTCTTTAATCATACAAAGGTTATTAAAGCCAGAATCAGGGTAGCTATTGAAAACAAATGGAAAGTAGAGTTTTTTTTGCTAAATCCTCACAATCAAACATTTGAAGAAGCTCTTCAAAGGCAAAAATCTGTTGCTTGGGTTTGCCTAATTGGGAATAAAAAAAAACTCAAAACAGTAGATAAGGTACAAGCGATTGTTCATGGTCTCCATTGCACATTTCAGTTACTTTCTTACCAAGAAAATATTGTGAAAATAGCATGGGAAACATCTGAAAATTTTGATCAAGTACTTCAAAAAATTGGGGACATACCACTACCTCCTTACATCAAAAGATCAACGGAAGAGTCCGATAGCAAAAGGTATCAAACCATCTTTGGGGAAAAACTTGGATCTGTTGCTGCGCCTACAGCTAGCCTTCATTTTGATCAAAAACTTTTAAATACACTCAAAGAATCTTATGCGACAAGTGAGGTAAATCTCCATGTTGGACTTGGTACCTTCAAACCGGTATCCAACGAAAACATTCGAGAACATGAAATGCATGCAGAAAATTTCGAGCTTGATATCCGCGATTTGCAAAACATAATTGACAAAAAAAATATATTGGCCATTGGCACAACTGTTTTGAGGCTTTTGGAGAGCTTGTATTGGTTGGGCCTTAAAAATGATAAGTCAAACCTAACCCTGAATCAATTTGAAAATGAATCCCTAGAGGACAAGGGCAACGGCTTGGAACGCTTGCTGGAACACTGTCTAAAAAAAAATATAGAAACCATACAAGGTAAAACTTCACTATTTATTTTACCTGGCTATCAATTCAAGGTAAGCCGACAACTCATCACCAATTTTCACATGCCAAAAAGTTCGTTGTTACTTTTGGTTGACGCCTACACAAAGGGAAACTGGCGAGACCATTACAAATATGCTATAGAAAATAGACTCCGTTTTTTTAGCTATGGGGATGCAAATTTGTTCTCTCTCAATCGATGATCAGCAGGATTTTATATTCATTTAAAATGGCTTTTGTGGGCATTTATACGGCCTTTCGATCAGAAAGAAACATAAAAATTCAAAGTTGTGTATTTGTCCTTGTTGTTTTATGTGGCATTTGTTTCAAAATCTCGTCCTTGGAATGGGCTGTTATTTTGTTGTCCAGTGCTTTTGTTTATTGCACAGAATTGTTGAATACCGCTCTGGAGAACATTTGTGATTTTATCGAACCCCAGAACAATCAAAAAATCAAAAACATCAAAGACATCGCAGCAGGGGCAGTGCTAATTGCGAGCTTACTATCTTTGGTGATTGGTCTTATCATTCTGATTCCTTATTTTTTTTAATCTTCCCCCTTGGCTGCAAAGGCCGTACCTCAAAATTTACAGGGTGAAAGTTAAAATTCGTCTCCATTAGTTGTATAATGGACTCAACAAGTTCTGAAGGCATGAGCATGTTGTCATGTGCTTGGATACTTTCTACCTCATCAAAAAAATTGGTCTTTACACTTCCAGGATAAACGCAAGTTACCTTGATCCCAAAATCTCTAACCTCTTTGTAAAGAGCGTTTGACAAGCCTCTAACAGCAAATTTGGTTGCATTGTATCCACTACTTTGCGCATAACCTTCCAAACCCGCAATCGAAGATATATTTATGATATGACCTCTTTCTTGTTTTTTCATTAAAGGCAAAACCATTTTGGACAAATAAAACATTCCATGAACATTCACATCAAACATCTCGTGCCATTGTTCAATTGTATAATTTTCTAGCGAAGAGAAAATACCGAGTCCAGAATTATTTACCAAAAAGTCAACCTGGAAATCTACTTTTTTAAACAAACGATTGCAAGCATTTTCAACTTCCAAATGGTTTCGGATGTCTGCTTTCTCAAAATGAAATTTGGAATTGGTGATGTTGGGCTGATTTCTACCTAAGCCCAATACGATACAACCCTTGGCCAATAGCTGTTTGGCCATTTCATTTCCAATTCCTTTGCTTACGCCACTAATAATGGCAACATGATTGCTTAAACTCATAGAATTTAGATACGAAGCTAAACCTCTTTTTGCATTTTCGACAAGGCAAAAACAATAATCAACAATACAAGCAAACACAAAATCAAAGCAAACCAAACATTTAGACCAAAACTCACTGGCACAATTCCAGCAAATAATGCGACAAGGCCGATTAGAATTGCATAAGGCATTTGAGTTCTTACATGCTCGATATGGTTACAACCGGTAGACATTGAACTCATAATTGTTGTATCAGAAATAGGAGAAATATGATCCCCAAATACGGCCCCACTCATAATACATGCTATGGTTAAAGAAAATAAAGATTCCGCTTGATTCACCAAATTCGCATTTGTATAAAGTTGCCATGCTGTGGACAAAATAAGGGGAAACAAAATGGCCATAGTTCCCCATGAAGAGCCAGTTGAAAATGAAACCAAAATAGCCAAAACAAATACAACGGAGGGCAACCAATTAGGAGGTACATGACCAGAAATTATTTCTTCCAAAAATGAAGCTGTTCCTAAATCATCTAAAACTCCAGAAAGAGACCAAGCCAAGATTAAAATAATTACGGCCTCGATCATGCTTTTGTACCCCAAAAACAAAGATTCTATTGATTGCTTTAGGCTTAGTTTTTTATACCACAAACTTGACAATACACCTACAATACTTGCCACAAAACTGCTCCAAAGCAATGCATGGTAAGAATTGCTTTCTCCTATTGTCCTAGAAAGTTTTAAGGTCAATGAAAGTTCTGAATTTTGCCATACATTTTCGGAATATCCAGAAACAAGCAACCCTATCAAAGTACCAATAGACAAAATGGATAGCGGCAAAAGGGCCAGCCCAATCGGTCCATTTTCGTTCACTTGTTTATCCGCATAGGAATCCGTTGATTCTGTTATTTGCGCTGCATCTTCGGCCCTTTTCATTGGCCCAAAATCAATATTTTTTATGACGATTAATGGTATAAAAACCAAAGTTAATATGGCATAAAAACTATAAGGAATGGAAGACAGAAATAGCGCGTAGGCACTTTTTTCCAGATCAACCAAGCCTTTCGTACTATCAGAAATATAAGTTAATTCTGCACCTATCCAAGTTGTGGCAAAGGCAAGCGCTGCAATAGGTGCCGCTGTACTGTCTACGAGATAGGCCATTTTTTCTTTACTAATTTTGAATTTTCTTGCCAATCCTCGAGTAGTATTCCCAACGATCAATGTGTTGGCATAATCATCAAAAAAAATCAAAATACCCATTAGATAGGTAAGCATTTGAGTTTTCTTTTTATTGTTAGCAAAGTGCGAAAGTTTATGAACCAAGGCAGACATCCCCCCATTTTTTTGAATCAACATTGAAACTCCGCCAATCATCACAGAAAAAATTAAAATAGAAATATGACCTCGATCTACCTGACCATTTTCTGGGTTGGGGACAACCGATTGGGGCAAGTAAGTATCTATCAAAACAAAAGGACTTTGCAAAACACCAAACCATTGATCTTTTTGATATTGGACAATCATGACCCCCAGCAACAAGCCTGACAACAATGAACTAACAACCTCCTTAGTGATAAAAGCTAGAAGTATAGCCAAAATTGGCGGCAAAATGGTAATCCACTCAGGAAGTTGAATCATGATTTTTTATACTTTCTAAAAAATAATTTTCCAAAATTTTGGCAACAATATCCCAATCGAAGTTTTCTCGAACATGCTGATAACCCAACTTTGCCATGCGTTTAGCAAATTGCTTATCCTCCAGTAATTTATTGACATTTTCAGAGAATTCAGATGCACTCTTGGCCAATAAAACACCATGACCATGTCTTATTTTTAGTCCTTCAAATCCAATGGGGGTGCACACTACGGGTTTCTCCATGGCCAATGCTTCCAAAACTTTATTTTGAGTGCCTGCACCTATTCTCAATGGAGAAACAATTACTGTCGCTTTTTGATATTGACCGGCTATATCTTCTACAAAACCTGTTACTTCAATTTCCTCAGATGCCAATTCTCTTACCAGTTTTGTAGGATTTTGCCCAGCAATCACAAACCTTGCATTGGGGTGTTTTTTGCGAATTTTCGGCCATATTTGACTGACAAAATATCGAACAGCATCTATGTTGGGCGTATAATTCATATTGCCGGTAAACAATATGGTTTGCCGTTCATAAGTCGACGCCGCTTGTCCCTTCCGAAAAGTCCTTAAATCTACTCCATTCGAAAGCAATTCAACATTCCCAAGTTGATGATGGGTTTCCAAATATTTTTGATCTTCGGCTGAACACACCAAAACTTTGTCAAACTTTTCCAATTTCTTTTCAAACCTGAAAACTCTTTTATACTCCAATTGCTTAAAAAATTTCATGATTATATTTTTTTCTTGTTTTACTTTCCTAAACCAATACATAGAATAAGCATCAGGAAGATCAAGAATTTTGGGTAAAACTATCGGAAGACCGTAGGGAAGCATTCTCAAGTGTTGGATATGGACAGCGTCAAACTTATGCTTAGCCAAAATATAGCCTACTTTCTGTCTAAATTTTTTGTTTTGAAAATAAATAACCTGAAATGGTTTATTGGAGAAAAAACCGAAAAAAACATTTGCATAACGTTTCCATGTTGACAAGGGAATTAAATGGACGGCTTGAAATATTTTTTTCAATTCTATCTCATATTTCAACTCCATTTTGTTTTCCGTGAAGGTAACCAAATGTAAATCATGACCCAACTCTTTCAGACGCAAAGCCAAATTGTATATTTTCAACTTATCTCCCCGGTGAGGTGGATATGGAATTCTATTGGCTATGAAAAGAAGTTTCATTTTAAACAAAGATTTAAAAAACTCAGAAACCAACCTAACTGTTACATTTGAAAATAATTTTGGCAAAAGAAAAATTAGACAGTATTGAAGAGGCAATCGAAGCAATAAAAAAGGGTGACCTTATCATTGTTGTAGATGACGAGGATAGAGAAAATGAGGGGGATTTTTTATGCGCTGCCGAGTGTATTACACCTGAAAAGGTAAACTTTATGGCCAAGGAAGGAAGAGGATTGATTTGTACACCCCTTACTGAAAATAGGTGCGAAGCGCTAGGTCTAGACCTTATGGTTGGAAAAAATACTGCTGCTTTTGAAACTCCTTTTACAATCAGTGTTGACCTAATTGGCAATGGAACAACAACCGGAATAAGTGCTTCTGACCGAGCAAAAACAATTTTGGCTTTGGCCAATCCCAAAACATCACCAGAAGTTTTGGGGAAACCTGGGCATATATTTCCCCTAAAAGCAAAAAATGCAGGCGTACTCCGAAGAGCAGGTCATACTGAAGCTGCCATAGATTTTGCGCGTCTTGCAGGATTTGAACCCGCTGGAGTAATCGTCGAGATTATGAAAGAAAATGGAGAGATGGCAAGATTGCCTGACCTATTGAAGATTGCCTCAAAGTTTGACTTAAAAATTGTTAGTATCGCCGATTTGATAGAATATAGACTCCAAAATGATTCACTCATCAGTTCAGAAGTATCTGTTAAAATGCCTACTGAATTTGGCAATTTTGATATGACTGCATTTCGACAAACCAATAAAAATCGATTACACCTTGCCTTAACCAAAGGGTCTTGGAAAAAAAACGAGGCAGTTTTGGTTCGGGTGCACTCCAGTTGTGTTACTGGTGATATTTTTGGATCGTGCAGATGCGATTGCGGTCCACAATTACATCATGCTATGCAAATGATCGAAAAGGAGGGAAAAGGTGCAATAATTTACATGAATCAAGAAGGTCGCGGTATTGGCCTTCTGAATAAGTTGAGGGCTTATAAACTTCAAGAAAATGGCTTTGACACGGTGGAAGCCAATGAAAAACTGGGTTTTGGGATGGATGAACGTGACTATGGCATAGGTGCACAGATTTTGCGAAATCTTGACATCCAAAAAATGCGCCTAATGACAAACAATCCAAAAAAGAGAAATGCACTGGGTGGCTATGGTTTAGAAATTGTAGAAAATGTGCCCATTGTTATTCCCCCGAACAAACACAATAAAAATTATTTGGACACCAAAAAACAAAAAATGGGTCATGAGTTATGAGCAACTCAAAACTGATTTTTTAATTAAATCTCCTTTTTATTCTCCATCGATTAATCTGG
The DNA here is from genome assembly GCA_963991985.1 of uncultured bacterium. Lineage (GTDB taxonomy): Bacteria > Bacteroidota > Bacteroidia > NS11-12g > UBA9320 > MED-G17. Next base: position 163,693 of record CAXDRX010000001.1, read on the forward strand.
CCATTGAAGAGTTTTTTCTAAAATCAAGTAGAAATGAGTTTGCCATTTTTTATCAAAACGATCCTGCCGTTATCATTGGCAAACATCAAAATATTTTTGCAGAGGTGAATTATCCATTTTTGGTTGCCAACAAGATTCCAATCCGAAGAAGACTAAGCGGGGGAGGAACTGTATACCACGATCGGGGAAACTTAAACTTTTGTTTTATCACCAATATAAAAAATAAAAAATGGATCGATTTTGATCTACAAGTACAACCCATCGTTTCATTCTTGAAATCATTGGGTCTTGAAATAAGCAAACAAAAAAATACAAGCTTGTTTGTCAATCAAAAAAAAATTAGTGGGAATGCAGAACATATCGATCAAAAAGCAAAAAGAATTTTACACCACGGGACCTTACTCATCAACAGCAATCTAGAAATGCTCGACAAAATATGTGCCCCAAGAAACAACAAATTTTCCGACCTCGGGATACCATCGGTCCGAAGCAAAGTCGAAAACCTTACCCAATGGACAGATCTTACGGCTCCAGAATTACAAGAAAAATGTATCCAATCTGTCGCCCCCAATTGCAAAATGTACCATTTGACGGACTTCGATAAAATGGAAATTCAAAAAATTGCCAATGAAAAATATGAACAATGGGCTTGGAATATTGCTTATGGACCAAAATTTACCAAAAGTGTATTCTTCAAGGAAAGCCATTTTCAATTGCAAGTAAAAAAAGGCATTATTGAAGATTGTTTTTGGTTGCAAAAGCCAATTTTCTCAGAAAAAGATATCCAAGGGAAAAAGTTTGAATGGAATACCATAATGAAGTTCCTCGAAAAACATCATTTGCCTCAGGAGCTTATTACAAAGATTTTTACATGACCAAAAAAGAAAAAGCAACAAAAATCCTTGATATTCTTGAAAAATATCACCCAAACCCTCCTATTCCTCTCCAACATACTGATTCCTACACTTTACTAATTGCTGTTCTTCTCTCGGCACAATGTACCGACGAAAGAGTCAATAAAATAACACCTATTCTTTTCTCAAAAGCAAATAATCCTTTCGACATGGTTAAATTGAGCGTTGAGGAAATAAAAGAAATTATCCGACCATGTGGTCTATCACCTGCCAAATCAAAGGCAATTCACGGACTCAGCAAAATATTGATCAAGAAATATAAGGGAGAAGTACCAAATAAGATAGATCTATTGGAAGAATTACCGGGAGTCGGTCATAAGACTGCTTCCGTAGTGATGGTCCAATGTTTTAATACCCCTGCATTTCCCGTAGATACGCACATACATAGACTTGCCTATCGTTGGAAACTAAGTACAGGAAAGTCCATTGATCAAACAGAGAAAGATCTTAAGTCGTGCATCCCAAAAGAAAAATGGGCGCTGGCACACCTTCAAATTATATTTTTTGGTAGATCACATTGCCCAGCAAGAGGCCACAACCCACTTGAATGCCCTATTTGTAAAGACTATGGAAGAAGAAGCTTATTTAAATAAATCGACGATTGCGCCTAATCAAATAATAACTTAAAAATAAAACCAAGGGCATGACTTCCACCAAAACTGCTTGCCCATGTAGACCAGAGAGGTAAAACAAAACCTGTGAAAAATAAATCCACAGCAATATCTTCTTTATATTTTTATTCTCTGATAAAAAAGGCATACACCCTAAAATAGGATTGGCCCAGAGGAGGTTAAAATTCATTTTGGTGGTTGGGTGAAGGGTAAATAAAACCAAAAAGAGCAGTAAAATACTTATCAAAATAGTAACTGTATAGGTCACTTTGTAAATAAAAAGTCCAACGCCTTTGTTTCGCAGAAAAAAAGCAATTGTAAAAAACAAACCAATCGAAAACCATGGAAAATCCCAAAAATTTACCTCACTACGTTGATGTTTCGCTCGAAGGAGCTTCCCTGATGGGCTTGATATTTTTTTATTGTTTTTTTTCATCATCTTCAAAGCTTTAGACAAATAATTGGGCAAGAAAGATGCCGTTCGCAAATCCACTTTTTCATCCACCGGCCTCCCCAAAATCAAATCGATCCCCAAACCCAACCAAGGCTTTTCAGAGAGATAAACGTGCAGTAAGTCCCGAAAAGTAGAATCTTTATAGAGCCCCGACGAATCAACTTTTACCTCAGAAATATCAAACAAAACATCGGCAATTCGGGTGGCACAATTGTTCGATTTAAAATCATATAAATAGTACCTATTCTCCGGTTTGTATTCTTGTTTCAACCGATCATATATTTTTTGTTTATCCGAATTGGATAGAATTAATTTTTGGATATTAACAAATCGACCTTCATAGCCATAAAACCTTTGCAAATCCACCACATCGTCTATTGACAATTTATATTTCAAATTGCCCAAAACAAACTTTAGGTAAAAATTATCCTCGTCGAAATCAAACGTTCCATAATTATATACCTCATCAATTTTGTTGGTTTTGTCTAAAACCCATAATGCACTATGTCCAAAACAAGAATATAATGCCTGTCCAGGACCGATTGTTAGCAAAAAAATGTCTGCTTCTTGACTTAATCCTTGGGATGAAGAAGTTTCAGTGAAACTAAAAAACAAAATTAAACACACTATTTTTTTCATCTTACCTTCATTTTGTCTACAGGCTGAACAAAACTATCACATTCCTTTACATTTGTTGAGTGGCGAAAAAGAAAAAGAAGAAAATTCAGAACATCCCTGTTTTGTATCAAAAAATACTCGCCCATTTTCAGAGTCATCCTTCTCAAGTATATAACTACAAACAAATCGCTGCCCAGCTAAAAATTAGCTCTGAGAAGGAACGAAATGAGGTAAATGAAATATTAAAGCGTCTATGTTCCGCTGAAAAAATTGAAGAATTACGCAGAGGAAAATATAGATATATTTCTGATTTCACCATATGCACAGGGCAAATAGAAATTACATCTCGAGGCACAGGCTATGTAATTGTCGAAGAAATGGAAGAAGACGTTCAAATAAATTCATCTCTTACCGGCAAAGCTTTGCATGGCGATTTGGTTCGGGTAGAATTGCTTCACCAAAATGCCAAACATCAAGCGCAGGGCAGAATTTTGGAAGTTATCGATAGAAAAACAAAAACATTTGTCGGAACTCTTCAAAAAACAAAAGACCACGCCTTTGTTGTGCCAGACAACAACAAAATTCATGTGGATTTTTTCATTTCAAAGAACAAACTAAATGGTGGTAAAAACAAACAAAAAGTAGTTGTTGAACTAACCGATTGGCCTGACAATGCAAAAAATCCTTTTGCAAGGGTTTTAGAAATATTAGGCAATGCTGGAGACAACGATGTGGAGATGCACAGCATAGTACACGAATTTGGATTTGAGGTAAACTTTCCCGAAGAAGTCATAATCGAAAGTCTTAAACTTCCAGAAAAAATTGATGAATTAGAAATTCAAAGAAGAAGAGATTTTAGGGAAACCCTTACTTTCACCATAGACCCAGCAAATGCAAAAGATTTTGACGATGCAATTTCCTTCAAAAAAATAAATGCAGACCATTTTGAAGTTGGCGTTCACATTGCCGATGTATCTCATTATGTAAAAGCCGGAAGCGCGCTAGACGAAGAAGCTTCACAAAGAGGAACTTCTATATATTTGGTAGACCGCACCATTCCCATGCTCCCAGAACGTATTTCGAATGAACTCTGTTCACTGCGTCCACAAGAAGAAAAATTAACTTTTTCTGCTGTTTTTAAAATGAATACAAATGCACAGGTGCTAGATTTTTGGTTCGGAAAAGGGATCATCTACAGTCAGAAAAGATTCACCTACCTAGAAGCGCAAAAAAGTATTGATTCAAATGCGGGAGCTTTCAATGAAGAACTTTCCATTTTGAATAAATTGGCCAAAATCCTAAAAAGCAACCGAATGAAAAATGGAGCCATTTCATTTGAAACAGAAGAGGTAGAATTTAAACTAGACCAAGATGGCAGACCCATAGCCGTTCAAAAAAAGATTCGTAAAGATGCCCATAAACTAATAGAAGAGTTCATGCTTCTTGCCAATCGCAGTATTGCAAATCACGTTAAAACCAAACTAAAAGAGGAACAACCCATTGCCTATCGGGTACACGAACCACCCGTATTTGAAAAATTACAACCACTGGCCCAGATGGCAAAAAAACTTGGTTATCCCATCCACTTAGACAACCCTGACGGGCTATCATTCTCCCTGAATAAAATGTTGGAGAAGGTAGAAAACAAGCCAGAAGCAAGTGTGCTCCAACCGATGGCAATTAGAAGTATGGAGAAAGCTTATTATACCTCAAAAAAGTGTCATCATTTTGGATTGGCCTTCGAGCACTACTGTCATTTTACTTCCCCAATCCGAAGATATCCCGATTTGATTACACATAGGCTTTTGTTTGAATACATCAATGGTGTACCAAAAATTGATATCGAAAAGCTAGAAAATGTTTGTTTTGAATCATCAAAAAATGAAATTAGAGCAAATGATGCGCAGCGAGCCTCCATAAAATATAAACAAACTGAATTTCTAAATAGCAGAATTGGAGAAGTGTTTGAGGGAACAATTTCCGGGGTTACTGAATGGGGAATTTATGTTGAGATAAAAGAAAATAAATGCGAAGGAATGATCCGGCTAAAGGATATCAAAGGAGATTTTTTTGAATATTTTGAAAAAAAATTTTATGTAGAAGGAAGACGCTCAAAACAACGCTACACTTTGGGAGAATCTGTTTGGGTTCGAGTAAAAAAAACAAATCTTCTCAAAAGAACCATTGATTTTGAATTTATTGATTAATGAAATTACAGGAATATATAGATTTGGCATCCAGAATTCTCAATGAAAGCGATTTCGATGGAAAACCACAAAACCTTTACAATCCCCTCAATTACATCACCAAATTGGGAGGGAAAAGAATACGCCCCGCACTGTCATTATTGGGCTATCACATCGTAAAGGCAAATTGGCAAGAAGCGGTGCCATTGGCCAAAGCAGTGGAATATTTTCATAACTTCAGCCTTATGCACGATGATATTATGGACAAAAGTCCCTTACGAAGAGGAAAAGAAGCGGTGCATGTAAAATGGAATGAGCCCACTGCCATTTTATCGGGAGATCTCATGCTCATCAAATGTTATGAAGAATTGGCCAAACTAAAAAACTGGCAAATTTTCAATACCTTTTGTCAAATGGCCGAAGAAGTTTGCCAAGGGCAACAATTGGATATGGATTTTGAATCCGCCAAAAACATAACCATAAAAGAATATGTAGAAATGGTAAGACTTAAAACTTCCGTTTTGATTGGAAAGGCTTTAAGCATGGGAGCACGATTGGCGGGAGCATCAAAAATTGCAATTGTTTGCTTAGAAAAATTTGGCACCCACCTAGGAATTGGATTTCAAATAATGGATGACTATTTAGACACATTTGGTCAGAGTTCTAAAACAGGCAAACGAGTAGGACAAGATATTTTGGATCAAAAACGTTCGCTACCCTACCTACTCGCAGAAAATACATTGGATGAAAATGGAGTTAATGACTTTAAAAATCTGTTCTCTACTTTCGAAGAAGAAATTTTGGTAGACAAAGTAAGAAAGTTTCTTATCCAAAGAAATATTGATCAAAAAACCATAAAAATGGCTCAAGAATATTTCGATTTAGCGCAAAAAGAACTCGACAGTTTGGAGTACTCTACCGGGGCTCTTCGAGAATTGTTGTCCTTTTTAAAAGACCGTGACTTTTAACAAATGCTACAAAAAGCCAACCAGGGCGAACAATAAATAAATTAACAATACAAAAAGAGCTAAACTTAGCAACCACAAAAGAAGGCCATCAAGAAAAGAAAATAGCAAAGCCAACAAAATCACAATCAAAACAATGTATAACAAATCACTTTGTGATGAAGAAACCTGCTTGTTGTCTTGTTTAACCATCCTTTTCATATTTTTCATATCCTTTCGAGAATATGACGTGTTTTTTTGGCGTTCTGTGGTGTTTTCTTGTTTTGGAGCCTCAAAATCCAGCGTTTTTTCATCTATGTTAAAATCATTTAAATAATTTTTTTTCACGACCATAGGACTTGGACTTGATTGTGAAGCATACAAGGAAATTGCTTCTCTACGTTTAATAGGCTCTATCGTATCGGTGTATCCTCTAGAAATATGATTTTTTTTTGATTTTACTCTTTTAAAGTAAGCATACTGCTTGGGAGAGCAACCCGATAACAGCAACCCAAAAGCGAGAAGAGGAAAAAATATTTTATTCATACACCAAATTTAACTTTATACTTTCAAAAATCTTGATTTATTTGCCTTCTATGTTCTTGGATCCGTCTAAAAATTGTTCCTTCGAAGAAGCAGATGCTGTTATTCACCAAATCCCATATGAATATAGCTCAAGCTACCTTAAAGGTTCATATAGAGGCCCCTCCGAAATAATCAAATCAAGTCATTATGTAGAGTTGTTTGACGATGAATTGAAAAGAGAAACAATAACACATACAAAAATTCATACATGTCCTCCTCTCGACATTAATGGGAAGTTCAATCAGGAAGCCATGAAGTCCATTCAAGACTACGTCAAAGAAAAGAATTCAAAGAAAGGAGTATTCCATATATACCTTGGCGGGGAGCACAGTGTTTCGTACCCGATAATAAAACATTATGCGCTAAATAATAAAGATTTTGGCATTTTTCAAATCGATGCACATGCAGATTTAAGAGAAAGCTATCAGGGCAATAAATATTCTCATGCTTCGGTAATGGCAAGAATATCCGAGCTTAATTTACCAATAACACAGGTAGGAATAAGGGCCTTGTCTGAAGAGGAGCATTTTAAAATATCCAAAACAAAAAATATCCTTTCATTTTTTGACTCTAAAACACAGTATAATTTAGATACTTGGCAAAAAATCGGACATAGCTTGCCAAAAAATATTTACATCACTTTGGATACGGATGGACTAGACCCTTCGGTATTTCCTGCAGTGGGAACTCCAGAACCAGGCGGACTGAAATGGAACGAAATTCTTTCTCTTTTAAGATTCCTATTTAAAGAAAAAAATGTATTGGCCATGGATGTCGTGGAATGTTGTCCACTTGAAAATGATATTCGAACACAATACAATCTCGCCAAACTTATCTATCGAGTTATCGGATACAAATTTGGGGCTTAAGGGAAAGCATCTTTACTTTGCAAAATGAGGGAGATTTATTTAGACAATGCAGCTACTACGCCGATGTATCCTGAGGCGATTGAAGCAATGCACGAAGTACTTAAGAATGTATATGGCAATCCCTCCTCGACTCATTCCTTTGGGCGAAAAGCAAAATCCTTGTTGGAAAATTCTAGAAAGGAACTCGCCGAACTTTTGAATTGTAAGAGCCACGAAATATGTTTTACCTCAGGGGGTACCGAAGCGGACAATACGGCAATCAGAAGCGCCGTAAACCATATGGGGGTAAAAAATATAATCACCTCGAAATTGGAGCACAAGGCCGTTTTAGACACCTCCATTTTGATGGAGAAAATGAATTTAGCAAAAATTCATTGGGTTGAAAATGATGAACAAGGCCACATAAATTACGACCACCTCAAACACTTGGCCAACAACAATCGCAATTGTTTGATTACAATCATGCATGCCAACAACGAAATTGGAACCCTAAATAATTTGGAATTTATTCAAGAAATTGGGAAGCAAAATAATGCAATTGTTCATTCAGACACAGTCCAAACCATTGGTCATTTCCCAATTGATCTGAGTTCTATTTCATTGGATTTTATTGCTGCTGCAGCACATAAATTTCATGGTCCTAAAGGAGTTGGATTTTTGTATTGCAACAAAAGAAATAATTTGAAAGGGCTCATCACTGGTGGTGGACAAGAAAGTAATAGAAGAGCTGGAACTGAAAATGTAGCCGGTATTGTGGGCATGGTTACTGCTCTAAAGAAGAGTATCGAAACCATGCAAGTAAATGCGAAAAAAATGCGTGAAATGAAAAACTATTTGATCGAAAAATTAAGATCCGAAATACCCCAATTGGGATTTTTTGGAGACATCAGTGAAAATAGTTTGTACACAGTCCTAAGTATTGCATTGCCGCAAAGATTTAACGCTTCAATTTTGCCATTTCAGCTAGATATGAAAGGAATATGTATTTCAGCGGGCTCGGCTTGTAATTCTGGAGCTGTAAAAGGAAGCCACGTAATAGAAGCATTAAAATCTAATACAAACCAACATCCGCTGAGAGTGAGCATCAGCGAATTCAATAGCTACGAAGATCTAGACTACTTTGTTGCTTCATTAAAAACACTTGATGTAAGTCAAGAAAAATCTGTCGCCGAAGCAAATAATTAGGCCAAAATAATTCTTATTTAAGTTAAACCAAAAAACCCAAAAGGTATTTTTACGGACCCACTTCGTGGTTGGCACTTTCCAAAACAAAAGGGTGATTTTTTGGATAAAGGTCTGCCTTAGACAAAGAATTTCTTACGATATAAGAGAAAAGACCAAAGAAAAATATGCCAAAACCTATTTCAATAAGTCCAATATTTGCTTTTTCCCCTACTACGCCTGGCATAACCATCAAATATATGTCCAGCCAGTGTCCGACCAAGATAAGTCCTCCACCAATCAGTGTGATGTATTTATTTCTTTTGGCATAACGAGCGATTAGAATCAAAAATGGCAAAAAGAAGTTCATTACAATATTGGCAACAAAAAATGGATAATATTTGCTCACCCATCTTTCGTAGAAGTAAATACTTTCTTCAGGTAAATTTGCGTACCAAATCAGTAAAAATTGCGCCAACCATATGTAAGCCCAAAAAATAGAGAATCCGAACATAAATTTAACCAAATCATCCAAAATTTCTTCATCAACCAAATTTAGATAACCTTGCCCTTTTAAAAACAAAACCAAAAAAGTAATCACCGTAACAGAACTTACAAACATGATTGCAAAATTGTATACAGAAAATATTGTACTAAACCAGTGAGGATCAATACTCATCATTATGAGCCATGTAAATACAGAAAAAGTAAAAGCAAATATGACAATGAATGCTGCCGAGAAGCGGATAGATTTCTGAAAAAAAGAAATTCCACCTTCTACATCTTCTTTGAGCGATAATTTCCTGAGTGTGGTTCTTAAAGCAAACCAAATGGCAACAAAAATAATGGGTGCTATATACAACCAATTTTTATTTAAAAACCATGTTTTTCCATCCAGAAGTTTGTCTGCGGGCAACTCATTTTTGTGGTTATTGTAATAAAGCCATTCATAAAGGTGCTCACCTCCAAAATAGACTGCAATCATGAGCAAAACAAAACCGATAGGAATAAATGCACTCATAGATTCAGCCACTCTTTTAATAAGCGTTGCCCACCCTGCATTTGCAACATAGTTGACCGCGACAAAAAACAAACCTCCTACAGCAAAAAGGAAAAAATAATACGCATTTACTAAGAAAGAGGCCCAAACACGACTAAGCCAACCTGTGGTATGATGCCCTTCGAGATGACTTTCTGAGTGGGTATGATGTTCTTCAAGGTCTTTGGAATGAGCATTCGAATGCGATAGGGATCCATCATGATGTTCAACGTGACTTCCTTGAATTTCTTCAACATTATGTTGTGAATGCCAAGATTTTTTTAATGTTGAAGCACCAATTCCTGCCAACAGTAAACCCAACAACATAATCAAGCCAGTTACAACACGACCTCTTTTTGAAAAAACATATTTTTCATTCGGTAATTCGGTAATATAGTGATGTCCCATATTTTTATTTTTCTACATTAGGTTGATCGTACACAAACTCATCTCCTAGGCTTAAACTTCGAACATAATGAATGACTTTCCATCTCTCTGAAGGCGTAAGCATGTGAGCGTGAGAACCCATTAATCCTTTCCCATGTGTAATGGTATGATAGATTTTCCCATTAGGGAGTTCCTTTATGTATTGGCTTGTATATCCCTCCCAAGGTACACCAATGTAACCTTGTTTTACGACAGGACCATCATTGTTTCCATTTTTACCGTGGCAGTGCCAGCAATAAATCTCATATAGTTTTTTCCCTTGCGCAATATTTTCTTCCGTTTTTGGTATAGTGGACCTAAAAGTAGCAGCAGCCTCATAACCCTCCAAAGTATTTGGGTGAGGATATTGATAGTCCAACTGACCTTTTGCAATGGTTCCTTTTACTGGAAGTCTGGAGGACATCTTTTTCGGGTTATAAGACCATCCTTCCTCCAACTGACTGTATGGTTCTGGTGTCTTTGAAATATACATATTAGGAGCATATTCATATCCTGGATGATTTCCTTTTGATGTACACCCTTGCCAAATAATAGTCAAAATTGAGATGATGTAAAGGAATGAATTATTCATCTTTTTTGGTTTTTTCTGTATTTCTTTCATAAAATTCAACTGCCCCTTCTTCCTTAATTAAGGCTTCAAATTCTTTTTTACTAATATTTAATTTTTGAGGTTCGACAGCGAGTACAAGTCTGTCATCTGTTTGGCGGATATCAATCAAATCTTCTTCAATACCATGAACCATTCTTGACCGAGCAAAAAATAAGATTCCCATACCAAAGGCAGTAAACAGTATCGTTAACTCAAATGTTACCGGCACAAAACTTGGTATTACTCGCCAATCCAATGGTTTTCCACCAATGATCATTGGCCAGCTTTTAAAAGTGCCAAAGGTATCGGTCATCGTATAGAGTTGTAAAGAAATTCCACACAAAAAACCAACCAAACCACAGAGAAACGCACCAAAAACTAATCTCGATCTTTTGACACCCATGGCCTTATCCAAATTGTGCACTGGGTAGGGTGTGTAACAGTCAAAAATCTCTATACCTCTTTCTCTCAGATTAACAACTGTTTGATACAACTTATCTCCATCGTTAAAAATACCGATAAGCAAATTTTTCTTTAGTATATTTTTTGCTGCCATATTACTCTTTATCGTTGATTATACTCTTTACTTCTGCCATATTGATGATGGGCAGATATCTTAGAAATAAGAAAAAACAAGTGAAAAATAGGCCCAAAGTACCCAAGAACAGCGCGACCTCTGTAAATGTAGGCATATACAAGACCCAAGACGAGGGAAGATAGTCCCTATGAAGCGATGTTACAATGATAACAAATCGCTCAAACCACATCCCTATATTTACAACAATCGACATCATAAAAATGAACCATGGTGTTGTTCTAGACCACTTAAACCAAAAAACTTGGGGTGCAATTAAGTTACAAAACATCATCGTCCAATAAGCCCATGCAAAAGGGCCCGTGGCTCTGTTTAAAAATGCATATTGCTCATACTGAACCCCTGAATATTGAGCAATAAAAAATTCCGTTAGATACGCCAAACCAACCATTGACCCGGTTAGCATGATGACCTTTGTCATTGCATCCAAATGATTGATGGTGATGTAGTTTTCTAGGCTTAATATTTTTCGAGCAATCACCAATAGGGTGAGAACCATACCGAAGCCGGAAAAAATCGCACCTGCAACAAAATAGGGAGGGAATATGGTGGTATGCCAACCTGGGATCACTGAAGTTGCAAAATCAAAGGATACGATGGTATGAACAGACAAAACCAAAGGTGTAGAAATACCTGCCAATATTAGAGATACAATTTCGTATCGGTGCCAAGTGCGCGTTGATCCATTCCAACCCATGGAGAAAAAACCATAGACTGCTTTGCTAACCTTATTTTTTGCTCTGTCACGAATGGTGGCGATATCTGGGATAAGACCCAAATACCAAAACAGAAGGGAAACTGAAAAATATGTTGAAATAGCGAATACGTCCCAAAGAAGAGGTGAATTAAAATTCACCCAGAGTGAACCAAATGCGTTGGGCAAAGGAAGCACCCAATAAGCCAGCCATACTCTTCCCATATGAAACAAAGGATAAATAGCGGCGCATATTACGGCAAATATTGTCATTGCTTCTGCCGATCGATTGATCGCCATTCTCCACTTTTGTCTGAAGAGGAGCAGTATTGCCGATATGAGCGTACCTGCATGTCCTATACCTACCCAAAATACGAAGTTTGTAATATCCCAAGCCCAAAAAACAGTTTTATTTACCCCCCATGTTCCAATACCAACCGTTACGGTATTGTAAAGTGCCCATACCATCAGCATCAAAAAAAGGAAAGACACAGAGAAGCCCATCAACCAGCCTCGAGTCGTTTTACTTTCAACTGACTTCAACACGTCGTTTGTTACGTCCGCAATTTTTTTGTCTCCTTGAACAAGCTTATTTCTTATTTCTGCTATGTACATTTTTTATGTTATGAGTGATGATTACTTTTCCCTTCCTCTTTTACGTTCCTTATTTTGGTCATATACATGATGGAGGGTTTCACGTCCAATTCTTCCAGTGCATGGTAAGACCTGTCATTTTCATAGAGTTTTGAAATTTTGCTCTCACGGTCATTTAAATCTCCAAAAACAATAGCACCGGTAGGGCAAGTCTGCGCACAAGCAGTCTTCACTTCATTTGATTTAAGTTTTCGGTTTTCTCTTTTGGCATTCAATTTGGTTTCTTGAATTCTTTGAACACAAAAGCTACATTTCTCCATCACACCTCGAGAACGAACTGTTACGTCTGGGTTGATAACCATTTTACCTAAGTCATTGTTAAAATAGAAATCGAATTTGTCGTTGTCGTAATATTTAAACCAATTGAATCTCCTCACTTTATACGGACAGTTGTTGGCACAATACTTTGTTCCCACGCAACGATTGTAAGTCATTTGATTCAATCCTTCTGAAGAGTGCGTTGTTGCCAAAACTGGACAAACCGTTTCACAAGGGGCATTGTCACAGTGCTGACACAACATGGGTTGATAGACCACTCGAACATTTTCATAATGAGATTGCTCTTTATTAATTTGACTTGTTTTTGCAATTTTCTTTTCCTCGGTGAGATATTCATCCTCGTGCGCAAAAGAATAGTAACGATCAATTCTGAGCCAAGTCATCTCACGACGTCTTATAATTTCATCTTTACCAACAACAGGAACATTATTTTCAATACTGCAACTCACAACACATGCATGGCATCCGTTACACTTATTGAGGTCTATGGCCATGGCCCAATGATGCCCCTCTTTGTAGTCATGATTTCTCCACAGAGAGACCAAGTTGTGTTTGTGTTCGTTTCTTACTTTCGGGTTTGCCTTGTATTCGTCTATACTCGCTTCCCTTACAATATCTCGAGCCTCTATCGAATGATGGGTTTGTGTTTGCGCCATTTTCTGACGTTCCCCCGTTTTTTCTATCGAAACATTGGGTAGGGTGTATTTTTCTGAAGATTTTTTATGATTTACCAAAACATAGGCATTCGCCCCCAGATTGTTTAAATCATTTTGGGTTTTTGAAATGTGATTTCTACCATATCCTAGCGCAATACCTATCGTTTGATTCGTTTGGCCTGGTTGAATATAGGCTGGCAATGTTATGCTTAGATTGCCCGTTGAAATTTTAACAATATCCCCCGTTGAAATTGATTTTTCATCTGCCAACAATTTGGAAATGGTTGCATAATTGTCCCAACAGATTTTGGAAACTGGATCTGGCATTTCATGAATCCATGGTGTTGGTGCATCACAGCCATCGCGCGGACCTACTTTTTGGTACAGGTTAAGCTCGAGATTGTTGTTGCCCAATTGCGTTTCTTGGGCAATCTTTTGAGCTTCTGATTCATAATTAATGGAAAAAGAGACAGGTACACTAATTTCATTTTTTTCAAAAAAACCCTGTTCTATTGCTTCATTAAAATTGGAACGAATCCAAAATTTCTTTAGGTCTAGATATGTTTTTGAAAAGCCTTCTTCGCCCAACACATTTTCACCACTCCAAGCCAAAAGTGACTCGTAAGCCTGTCTTGTATTAAACACTCTAGAAATTGTTGGCTGAGAAAAAACATAGCTTCCGTGGACCGGTTCAAAAACGTTCCAGGACTCAAGAAAATGATTGTCAGGACATACATAATCAAAATCCTTATTGGTTTCATCGAGATGCGTATGAATCGCAACTTTAAGCTCCACTTTAGAAATGAGCTTTTCTAATTCAGAACCAATAGGACTCGCATAAATAGGATTTGCATTTTTAACAATTAAAGCACCAATTTTATTGTTTTTTAAATCCTCAACAAATTGGTAAAATTTCTCCGAATCATACTTCGTGATGTTGGAATAATTTGTTAAATCAATGGTTTCTCCATAACTGCCCAACATGTTATTAATTGCATTCACTATAATTTGATTTTCCACCAAATTAGAGCCGGATACTACAAGAGATTTTCCTTTGTTTCTCCAAAGAGATTTTGCTGCATTTTTAATCATTCCTCCGGCCACTTCGAGTTCATCCTTGATCGGCATTTGTCTCCATCCAGCCAATTTGGCAATTTCGTTGTGAAGTTTTATAAGATGCAAACCTTCTCTTGAGGCTTTGATGGGTAAACGATAGTCTGCATTCGAGCCAGTCATGGACAGGTTTGCTTCAAATTGAAAATGCTGATTCATATCACCCGCGTGATTTGGCGATTTAAATTCGGCATAATCTTGGGCATATTTGTTCGATTCGAGCCAAGTACCTAAAAAGTCGCAATTAAAGGATGCTATTACTTTTGCTTTATCAAATCGGTAGCTTGGTATAACTCTTTTCCCAAAGGACTTTTCATTTGCCTTGAGCATACCTTGGTAAGAAATCGCATCAAAAAGCACGTGCTCAACATTGTTATATCTATCCTTTATTTTTTCAATTGCTTTTCCATGGAGCAGGCTATTATCGGTATTAGAAAGAAAAATTATTTTCTTTCCCTTGGTGGAAATGTTTTTTAGACCTTTCAAAATATTTTCATCAATTTTCTGCCAATCGCCGGTTACTAGCTTGCCCTCAATTCTTTCCATAGGGCTCTCAATTCGGTTTGTGTCGTAAAGGGAAAGAAGAGATGAATGTGCATTTGCCAGAAGATTTCCACTTACGATCTTTGAATTTTTATTGGGTTCGAATTTTATCGGTCTTCCTTCTCGAGTTTTTACCAAAGCTGGAACAACTTGATTGTTCACTACAATAGCCGATGCATAATACAAGGCACTTGAGGGCGTTATTTGCTCTGGCTTTTCTACGTAAGGCACCGCATACTTTACCGGAGTTTTGTTGCATGCTGCAAGCGTCACCGCACCCAAACTAAATCCAAAAATCTTGAGAAAATCTCTTCGATTGGTATTTAAGGCCTGGTCACCATCTATGGCTTGTTCAAGTGGTAAGCCTTCAAAAAACTCATTGCGTTTGTCTTGTTGAAATTCTGGAGAATTCTCTAGTTCTTCAATTCCTCTCCAATATTGTTGATTATTACCCATTTTTTTCTCTTAATAATGACACTTACTACACTCCAATCCACCATTTTGAGCTACGGTATAGAAGGCTTTTCCTTCCAACTTCATTTTTTTATGAATCTCCTCGTAGTAGTCGTTGTTTTTGGCATCAATACCACGCTGCCTATGGCAATTGATGCACCACCCCATTTGAAGATTACTGTATTGATATACCTTCTCCATTTCCTCAATTGGACCATGGCATAATTGACATTCTAAATTACCCACCTTAACATGTTGAGAGTGATTGAAATAAGCCAAATCGGGCAAATTATGTATTCTTACCCACTTTATTGGCTTTTGGTCATAGTCTTTGATGTATCGTGCTTGTTCAGCATCGTAGCCCACCGCATCATATATTTTTTGAATTTCTGGTGAAACTTCCCCATCGTATTTTTCTCTTGCTTGGACGCCTTTATGGCAGTTCATACAGGTATTGGCGCTCGGAATGCTTGCAGACTTTGCATAGGAAGCAGTTGAATGGCAATATTGACATTCAATTTGAAGCTTTCCCGCATGTAAAGCGTGGCTATATGCAATGGGCTGTTCAGGAGCATAACCTTTTTGGACACCCACTTTTTTGTTGGCAAAATTAAAAAACCAAGCCCCAAACAACAATATTAAAACCGTACCAACAGAAAGAGAGGCAATAATTGGATTCCATTGGGACACTATGGGTTTTATTTTTGATTGAAAAAAAGAAGGTGAAGGAATCTCTCCCTCTTTTTCATGGATGATTCTTTTTAGATTTTTATTGAGTACATTCAACAATAAAACCAACAAAACCATTACTCCTAAAAGAATAAGGAGAGAGGTATAGCTATTGGATGAATAAAAGGCGGACTGAGCAAAAAGTACGTTTTGGGAAAGAAAAGTATATAGCGTGATTGAGAAGATTTTTTTTGACATCAATGTATGGTCGAATCGTTAACTCGAGGCAAATATACCAAGTGGAATTGTCAGGGAAAAACATGTTTTTAACATCTATCAATTTAGACGTTTTCTAAAGACTTAACTTCATCTTTCTTTCTTGTATCTACTAAAATTTGAACACACAAAATGTATAACGATACATAGGCAAAAAACAAGACGGAAGCCTCTATCAAACTTAAGCTCTTTAAAACAAAAAAACCAAGCAAGATCGGAGCAATATTTAAGGAATACATGATGATGCTGACCTTGCTGTGCTTTTGTGAAACTTTTTTGAGCAAGATATGGTGCAAATGATTTTTGTCTGGACGGAATGGCGATTTGCCCAAATACAGACGGATTAAAAAGACTCGAAGAGTGTCAAAAATTGGGATAAAAAGGATAAGAATTGTCAAGAAAGGCAGGTTGGAAAAGCCTATTTCCAACAGTGAAATTTTGTTGTTTAAATTGAGAAACTTTAGGGCCATTATGCTTACAAAAAGACCCAAGATCATACTACCCGTATCGCCCATAAAAATTTTCCATTTTTTGGAAAAATTAAAAAACAAAAAAGCACCTAGAGAACCTATGAGTGAAAATGCCAGAATCACAAAATTGTATTCTCCAACTATATAAAATACAACAGCAAATGTAAAGGAGACGATAATTCCCAATCCCGCCGCTAAGCCATCGATTCCATCTATCAAATTGAAAGCATTAATGATGAATACAACAACCAAAACGGTTAAGCAGATAGTCAAGAAAAATGGTATGCTTTCCAATCCAAACAAGCCATAAAAACTTTCTATTCGAAGTTTTCCTCCCAAACTAAGGAGCAAAGCCGAGAGTACTTGCATCGATAGCTTTGTCCATGGCTTCATACCAACGATATCATCTTTCACGCCAGCAAAAAATAGAACAATTAGCGCAGCTACAATAGAAGCTAACTCTGGAAATGGAACATCTCCCAACCAAATGGTCAATCCTAAGACAGAGGCTATAAAGATAACTATACCCCCCAATCTTGGTACATGTGTGGAATGAGAACTTCTATAATTGGGTTCATCAAATATATTTTTTGACTTGGCTACCCTCAAAATCAGCGGAATGCCAACAAGCGTGATGAATGCAGAGGTAGCAAAGGATATTAGATAAATCCAATTATTTAAAAAGGCTATTTTCATATTTCTAAAACAAATATAAAAATGGAGGCCAAAAATTGGAAACTACCGTATATAAAGTTTTCATTAAGTAAAAACCAAAGGCACCAAACCTAAGGCATTGGTTTGGTCAAAATTAGTTTTGGCTTGTAGACATACAATCTACCATTCTCAAGTTGGATTTTAACTTCTGTATCGATGTCCTCTAAATATTTATCCCAATTTACTTGGGGTTTCCAGACAAGTGTTGGTAAACCATACCCGTCAACAGTGTTTTGCATTTCTATCGGAATATTTTCTCCATTAATAAACATTTCCACTTTAGCATTTTCGATGTTCTGATAAGTTCCAAAAGACCAATAATTGAAGGCGAACATTTTGGGGACATAACCCTCTGGCGGCCAAGCTACAAATTTGTCTTTGTATAAGGAAGAATCATTGCTGCCAGAATCATCCAACACCCATATGGCATGAAAATCTCCTGTACTGCCAAAGCCAAACTTTCTGGCATTTGGAAATAGCATCCATCTTCTATTTCCCAAACTTGGGGATTGATTGTCCGCTACAAATGAAGTAATGCTTGTTAAAGGATTGGCTCCTCTTGAAAGTAAACTATTTTGGGCAGCATAATGACCTTCCCCCTGATAGCATTTCCAAGCTTTGGGAGGATCATGATCAAGTTTATTGTTGGCCTTCATCATCAAGGTTGCTCTTTGGCACCAAGAATTTAAATCTTGATTAAGGCTTATTGGGCTAATTCCAGCCAATCTTCGGAAATAATTTATTCTATTCTCTACATTTTTAAGAAATTCATCTGACCAAAAACCTGGTTCACAATTTATGGTATTGCCATTCCATTCAAATAAATCTTCCTTCCATCTTGTTTCATAATAATTTTGTGTGAAATCTTTTTGGACCAATTGCTTTTTTTGTTCTTCCCACATGTAAGGCTGAGAAGATCTTGGCAACTCATAATCAATGATGTTTTTGGCTTCAAAAAATAGTTGGTCTCTAATCATCAGGTCAACAAGTCTGCTGACTCTCATGGGATATTTTGTTTTGTATTCTCTCGAAGGATATCTTTCTAAGTCATTCTTCATCAGTTCGTAGAGCTGGCTCATATCAACTCTTTCTAGCCTTTTGTCGATATTTTTGAGAACAAACTGATGTGTAAAATTTTGCAAGACTTCCTCTTTGAACTTTCGATTGGCTAGAATAAGAAGTTGGCTTGAGAAACCAACCGAAGATTTGTTTTGGGATGAGCGGGCTATTTGAAGATATCTGTCCAATACCTTGCCACTGTCTGCCGTGTGTTCTGTGTATAGTTTTAGACAAGTTTGCGCTATAGAGAAGCGCTCATATCGAAAAAAATACTTGGCCAGTTTCCAATATACATTGGGCAAATTATTGTCGTAAAAATCATCATTTTTAAAATAAAAAGATTCAATTTCTCCCAATCTGTTTGACTTTCTTAGGGCGATTTCCCTCAAATATTGTTCAAGCAATTCAAATTTATTTTTTTCATGAGCCTGGCCAATAAAAAAGACGTAAAGCGCATTTTCTTTGTGCGTAAAAAAAGTGTCTTTCGGAAAATCAGCAATAGCCGATTGCAAAACATCTTTCATGAGTTCCCCAGGAGGCAAATTATTTACTTCTTCAGCCGTTATTTGTCTAAGGTAAAAATGAATTCTTTCGTCTTTGGGGAATATCTTTAAGCCTTTCCTTAGATAAAATTTGGCACTGTCATAGTTTTTTCTTGACCAATAGTAATCTCCATTGGCGATAAACGGTTCGGGGTCAAACCTCTCTATTGACCCATTCAACTCAAAAACGGCTTCAAACCGATCGATTAGCGTGTCAAAGATTTGTTTGCCTTGCAAACTATCACCCATGGCGCAGGCTATTTTTCCAAGATATAAATAAGCAGTTGTATCCTGATTTATTTGGTAGGATTTATCAAAAATTCTTTGAGCTTTGAAATAATTGTTTATCTCAAATTGCTTGATGGCCAAAGCATTATTTAGTGCTACAACATCCCGAACCGTTTTGCTATTTTTCACCAAAATAAGATCTGAATTGTATTTGATTCCTTTAAACAAAAACTTTAACGCTTGGTCGGCGGCTTTGGGGTTTTTTGTTTGAAAATTGGGTTCCTTACTCAATTGGACTAGAGAGTTTGCCGCAATGGCAAAAAACTCTGGGAAGCTCTTTGCCTCTCCATCTTCAATGGCAGATTCTGAAATTTTTAAAGATCTAAGATACATTCCATCCTTCAAGGCTGATTTTGCCTTCTCTAAATTTTTTTGTGAATAAACTGAGCTGGAAAACACACAAAAGACTATCAGAAATTTTATTTTATATTTTTTATACATCTTCAATTTTAGTGAAAGACCAAACTTTGGCCTTTTCTGCAAAGCAAAGTTTTGCATTCTTCCACGTTTTTGCAAATAGATTTGATTTCCGATAATTGTCAAGGCACGTTTTATTTTTCCAAATACTGTATGTGAAAAATATATTTTTTTCGCCTGAGCATTGCCAAAGTTCGAGATGCAAACAGCCTTCAAAATCCTTTATCTTACCTTTCACTTCTTTGAATAAAACAACGAAGTCATTTACTTTTTCTTCTTGCAAGGTAAGTTTCACAAGTCGGTTAAGCATCTTTTTCTACACTTATGTTGCTTCCCTTGTGCAAACCGAGCAATTGAGCCGCTTTACCATTATTGATTGCAATTTGTAAATAATTATTTTCCATAAACAAAGCCAAAAAATCTCCTTCCTCCACTTCGGTATAGTTTGTGCTAATTTTCCTAATCTTATCCGATCTATTTATGTGTATGACAAAACTGCCTTTGTCAATAAAGTCCTGAAAATCTCCCATGAGTATATTGGTGTATACATTTTGAAATTTGTCTACGTAAACCACCTGCCCAATCAATACATTTTGCTGTTTTACAATTCCTCCTTTGGGAATCGTTCTTGGTGAGGGTAATGATAAAAAGTTTTTTTCAAAATCTTTTTGCATGAGGATACACGCCATTACGTAGGCATTGCTAACAGAACTACTGCATAATTTATCAACTTGTTCATTTACAAAAACCTGATAATTTTCTTTGAACAGTAAGAATTCGGGAAAACCATTGTTTAAAGAAATGAAGGTGTGATCATTCGAACGTATAACCAATAAATGGTCGAGATAATCTTTGACATAGGTGCTTACCAAAACCAGATGAATCGTTCCTTTAGGAAAGCTCCTGTAGCACAAATCCAAGAATACTGTAGCCTCTTGAACATCAAAATCTTGAATATCGTGGTTAAGATCTATAAATTTTGCATCAGGAAATTCTATCAATAGCTTCCCTTTTAAGTTGGCCAAATGATGGGAATTCCAACCTAAATCGCTTGTGATGGTAAAAATTGACAAAGATTTAGCCTAATTGTTAACGAAAGTAAAGAACAAAACATAGATTAGTAAAAATATTCGCTTGATTAAAAAAATTATAAGCCTCCGTCCAGAATCGATCGACTCATTTTTCGGTGTTAACAGCAATTTGCTAAAAAAACTTCAGCAACGTCACAAAAATGTCCGGGTTGTGTCAAGAGGAGAGCAAATTGTTTTGATGGGCGAAAAAGAAAAAATCGAAATGGCCGAAAAGGAATTAAGTAAAATGATCAATCTATACGATGAAGAAAAAGATGGAATGGGAACCAACAAAAAAAGAGATGTTGTATTGTTTGCTCCAGCAGGAAAGGTTGTCAAAGCGCGAACTGAAAACCAACAATCCTTGGTAGATTTGATTCAAAAAAAGGATATCGTTTTTGCCCTGGGGCCTGCCGGTACAGGAAAAACATTTTTATCTGTTGCCATGGCAGTAAAAGCATTGAAAGAAAAAGAAATCAAAAGAATCATATTTGCGAGACCTGCGGTCGAAGCGGGTGAAAATTTGGGTTTTTTGCCAGGAGACCTTAAAGAAAAAATAGACCCTTACCTTAGACCAATTTATGATAGTTTAAGAGATCTCCTTCCGCAGGATAAATATTTGAAATATATTGAGGATGGAATTATAGAAATTGCGCCAATGGCCTTCATGCGAGGAAGAACGCTCAACAATTGTTATGTGGTTCTAGATGAAGCACAAAACGCTACTGAAGGGCAAATTAAAATGTTTTTAACCCGTATGGGGCCAAATGCAAAATTCATCATTACGGGTGATGCGACTCAAATCGACTTGCCCAAAAACCAAAAAAGTGGATTGCTGGATGCGGTAAATAAACTCCAAAGTATTCATGGCATTGGTGTAATTGAACTCAGTGAAGTTGATGTTGTGCGCCACAAATTGGTAAAAGAAATCATAAGGGCCTATCAGGGTGCCCATCCAAACTAGTAATTCGAAAGTGTAAATTGAGTGGAAGTGACATTTTTTATCGGCACATTTAGTTTTCTCATTTGAACTTTCAACTGTGTAACTCCTTCCATTTTTAAAATCTCATCAAATATTGCCCTTCCGCTTTGCTCTATCAACATAAAGGGTTGGAGCATTATTCGTTCTACTTTGCTACATATCAATTCATAATTGATCGTTTGCTTTATGTCGTCAAACTTATCTAATCGGTCTACAGACCACGAAATCCAAATTGAAATTTCATAGTTTCCCCCCATTTCTCGCTCACTTT
>CAXDRX010000002.1:0-182347 GCA_963991985.1 uncultured bacterium
TGCGATACCGCATGTCGTGGGCTTTCTAGAATGTATGAAAATGAAGTCTATCAAAAACGCGCTTTTTCTTTTTGCTTGAACGCCCGAAGAAACTGATGACCGAATGGAATAATTACGGATTATGAATCGGATAATTCCTTGATTCATAATCCGTAATTCCCCTATTCGTAATAGATGATGGCGAGCAACATAGAACAGATACAATCAAAAATGTACCATTTTTTGAGGTGAACCCTAAATCTATCCTCCATGAATTTACAAGCTATTCAGTCCAAAATTTTTCAGATTCGTAATCAAAGCGTTATGTTTGACAATGACCTGGGGGACTTGTATCAAGTACCCACCAAACGTATTAACGAAGCGGTAAAAAGAAACCAAAATAGATTTCCTCCAGATTTTATCTTTCAGCTTAGCCATGAGGAATGGCAAATCTTGAAGTCGCAAAATGCGGCCGCAAGTTGGGGTGGGCTTAAAAAAAAAGAAAGTTTGTATCTTTGTAAACATATTGTACCTCGGGTTTCGTTCGGTCATACATGTATAGCGACCGTTCCTTTCCCCGAGGTTTATTTTTTTTATGAATGCTAAGACTGCCATACTCGTAGATGGTGGTTTCTTTATTAAGCGTTACAAATCACTAAAAAAACACACTACTTACCATCCCGATGAAGTAGCCAAAGATTTGTGGGAAATGTGTGTGAACCACCTCAAACAACGAGATGGAGTTACACATGAATTGTACCGTATTTTTTACTACGATTGTCCACCCTTCTCAAAAAAACTACACAATCCAATCACCAAAAAAAGTATTGATTTCTCAAAAACGGAAGAATATCAATTCAAAATGAACTTTTTAGAAGCCTTGAAGAAAAAACGTAAAGTAGCCATCCGCTTAGGAAAACTCGAAAGCCAAAGACAATGGATATTAAAGCCTCAAAAAACCAAAGACTTATTTAATGGTAAAATACAAATTAAAGACTTAAACGAAAAAGATGTTTTTTATGACCTAAGACAAAAACAAGTGGACATAAAAATAGGTCTTGATATTGCCTCTATGTCGCTTAAAAAACAAGTTAATCAAATTGTGTTGGTTTCTGCGGACAGTGATTTTATCCCAGCAGCAAAGCTGGCACGCCGAGAAGGAATAGACTTTATTTTGGACAATATGTACAACCCTATCAAACCCATGCTATTTGAGCACATTGATGGTTTGCAAAGTAGGGTGAAAAAACCAGGGTAGCTATAGATAAAAAATAGCCTATGGATGTCGCTTATATCATATTTGGAGGTGTTTTGGTCGCCGTTCTACTGTTGGGCATTGTGGTTTTTTTTAAAGAAACAGATTGATTGAAACTAGAGTACTCAAACAAGCGGTTAGGCGGAGCCGACTGATGACCGAAGGGAATAATTATTAATGAAAGAATTACGAATTAGAGAATTAACAACCCATTAGTAATTGAAACATTCGTAATTGAAACATTCGTAATTGATTATGAAAAATAGTTTACAACATATCCAAGACCGTTTGATAGAGATTCAAAATCACCAGGTGCTCATAGACCGCGATGTGGCGGCTTTGTATGGCGTGGAAACTCGAGACGTGAATAAGGCTGTAAAAAACAATCCTGATAAGTTCCCTTCAGGATATATTATTGAGCTAAACGATAAAGAAAAATTTGAACTGGTGGAAAATTTCCACCACCTCCAACCTCTAAAGTATGCCAAAACCAATCCCAAGGCCTTTACGGAAAAGGGGCTGTATATGCTGGCAACCATTTTAAAAAGTAAAGACGCAACACAAACTACCCTGTTAATCATTGAAACCTTTGCCAAGTTGCGTGCTTTGCAGCAAGCGGTAGCTTCGGCAAGCTCAGCTAGCGGTGCCCGAAAAAATAGTTTACTCCAAAAAAGCGGAGAAATCATGGCAGACCTTCTCGATCAAGACCTTACCGAAATGGAATCGGAGACCACGGTAGAGCTCAACTTTGCGGTACTCAAACTCAAACACACCACCAAACGGAAAAAGGAATAAAAGAATGATTCAATTACGAATTAAAAAATTATGAATTACGAATTGCGAATTTGATACTAGGATACGCCGAAGGCGGAGCCGACTGATGACCGAAGGGAATAATTACGAATTAGAGAAATATACAATTACGAATTATACAATTACGAATTATAGAATTACGAATGAAGAAAAATAACGTTGTTCAGGAGAAGAGTTTTGCTTTTGCGGTAGAAATAGTGGAGTTGTGTCAGTATTTGGTGAATGATAAAAAGCAATACGATTTAGGGAGACAGTTGTTACGAAGTGGAACATCTATTGGAGCGAATATTGAAGAAGCGATTGGAGGGCAATCCAAAAAAGATTTTTTTGCCAAGCTTACCATTTCTTATAAAGAAGCTAGAGAAACGCACTATTGGCTTCGTCTTTTGATGCAAACAAACATATTGGAAAAAGAACGCGGAAAACCATTATTGAAAAGTTGTGATGAGTTGATGAGAATTATTGGAAGTATTCAAAAAGCCATCCGGGAAAGATAATTACGAATGAATAAATTATGAATGACGAATTGGGTAATTCGTAATTAAATCATTCGTAATTGACCTATTCGTAATTGAAACATTTGTAATTAAAAGATTTGTCGTTCAAAAATTAGCCCACCACCAGACGCCACCATTCGGCCCATTCCCAAATGTTATTTCCTTGCCAGCAACCATCATAAGCATAGCTTATTTTCAGCAGAAAAACAGCGTGAAGGAAGAAAAGGGTAGAGAAAATCCATTGTTTTTTGCGGCCCAGTGCATCAAAAAAAGAGGCAAATGGGAACAAGAAAATAGGCATAAATTCCACAAATCCACGGTGTCCAAATCCGCAGCCCAAACCAACAGACCACCAAGCGGCATAGATGTAAGAAGTTAAGAAAAACAAAGCCAAAGCAGGCCAATGTTTTTTGCCATGTTTTTTCCAATAAAAAGGGAAGCTCAGGGCAACAAAGAGCAAAGGGGTGTTGTAAGGAAAAAGCCCGTTGCCAAAGGCAAAAAAGAGAGACAAAAATTGAGGATTGAAAAGAAATGGGAAACCCTCGTTTCCATAGCTATAACTTATCCAAGATCCATAGGCATATTGGTAATACAAACATTGCAAAAGCAAAGGGAAAAGGGCCAAGGGCAACAATGGAAGAAGGATCCAAAATTTTTCTCTAAGCAAATCCAAAAGATCCGAAAATCGGTCAATACCGTAGGTCAACAAAAGCAAGATTAAGGCAAAGAGATTGATCGGCCTTAGGACCAGGGCCAAGGCAGACAAGAAAACCAAACCGAACAGCCACAAAACACCCGACTTTTGTTCCTTTTGAAGCAAGAAAAGAAGACCAGTGAAAACAAAAAAACTACTGCTGTGTGATAGGCCAACATCTCGGGTGAAATACCAAAATACATTGGAAGAAAACAACATAAAAAAAAGCAGTAGAAAACAACGTATGCTGGTGTAGTGCTTCGAAAGCATCACCAGAAGCATCAGCAAAGCCAAAGACTCAAAAAAACAATGAGAAATGATGAGAAAACGGTGTTGTGTTTTGGTAAATCCCAACGCTTCCTTGTTGCCTACCCAAAAATCAATCAAACAGGCCAAACCATAAAACGGAGAATGCAAAATTGCATTGCCGATAGGATATTTACTCATTACTTTCCCGGAAGAGCGATCCAAAGCAAATCCGTTCCCTGTTTTTTCTGCAATGTTGGCAGGAAAAAGGCGGGCATCGAAATGGTAGTAACTTGCCGCAGGAAGAAAAACAAAATAGCCCGCTTTATCGGCCCACAAAACGGCGTGATAGTTGAATCGATCTGATTTTGCATGTTTGTTGAAAGAGAGGAACAAAAGCAGGCCAAAACAAAAGAACCAAAAGAGGAAATTTCTTTTTTCTTTAAGCCCTCGAAACATGGGCCAAAGATAAGAGATAAAACATCAGAGGTATAGGAGATTTATATTTGTTGCCTCGAAGAGAACCTTTGTTTTGGAAAGTAGGGAAAATACCAGGCAGTGTATCGGCAAGCAACCAAGCGATAAGCCATATTTTTGGTGTTGGTGGGTTCTGTTGTTTTGTTTTGCTTTTGCTTGCAAAGAGCAAGAGGCTATGAAACAATCCCCAACCGAGATTAGCGAAAAAATCATAGGCGTTGACATTTCTTCTTGGCCGAAAATTCGTGCCCAAAACAAACCCTTTTTTGATCGAAACGGACAAGCAAAACCATTGCTGAAAATATTGAAAGAAAGTGGGGTCAATACCATCCGTTTGCGTCTATGGGTAAACCCAATTGACCAACATTCTAGCTTTTCTGAGGTGTTGAACTTTTCCAAAGAGATTGAGGCGGCCGGTTTAAAAACATGGCTTTGCATTCATTATTCAGACACATGGGCAGACCCCGGCCAACAAAAAATTCCAGAAAGATGGAAAAACCTTGAAATGGGCGAACTTTTGGATACCGTTCACGATTATACGCGATTTTTGATTGCCCAAATGAAGCCCAATTATGTCCAAATAGGCAATGAAATAAACCAAGGATTTCTATTCCCCATGGGTCATAAAAATCAAAATTACAAAGGCTTTTGCGCTTTGCTGGATACCTGCATAATTGCGGTGAGAAAAACCAAGCCCAACACCAAAATTATTTTGCATCATGCAGGACATCAAGGGGCTAGAGAATTTTACGAAGACCTTCGGCCGCTTGATTTTGATATGATAGGTCTTTCTTATTACCCCATTTGGCATGGCAAATCATTGGACAGTCTTCATCAATCCCTAAAAGAACTAAACCATCAATTTGAGAAGCCAATTGTGTTGGCGGAAACGGCATATCCATTTACACTCGATTGGAATGATTTGACCCACAATATTGTTGGCGAAAAACGACAACTTATTTTGCCTGAATATCCAGCAACGCCCATTGGTCAGAAGAATTTTGTGAAGGATCTTTCTGCCATGGTAAGGAAGCTCTCCAATGGATATGGAATTTGTTATTGGGGCGCGGAACTTATTGCATGGAAGGGAAAGGAGGCGTTCGATGCTTCTCCTTGGGAAAACCAAGCCTTTTTTGATTTTGATGGTAAGGCATTGCCCGTATTGGATGCTTTTGCAGAGCAGCAATAGGGGTGGACACCAAAGACCCATCGCTTCAAATTTCTTAGTGTGTTTTTGACACTATCAGAATTTTTGTATTTATTTGTTCTAATGTTGAAGCGTATGAGCAAAATTGTCTTATTGGTTTTTTCTGTCTGTTTTGTGTCCAATGTTTTGTTTGGCCAAGCCACGGTAAGAGGAAAAGTGACAGATGCCAGCGGTGAGTCCTTGGTTGGATGTGCCATAAAAGTTTTGTCTACCAGCAAAGGCGCAGTAAGCAATGAAGATGGACGATATGCCATTCAACTGCCTGCTGGAGACTATGTCTTGGAGGTAGAGTATATTGGATTTTTGAAAAAGCAAAAAGCATTGAAGCTCAAAAACCAATCGGTTGTTACGCTAGATTTTGTCTTGGAAGAAGACGTTTCCTCCCTCAACGAATTTGTGGCCATTGGATATGGACAGAAACGCAAATCCGAATTGATTGGAAGCATCGTAAAAGTAGATGGCGATGAATTGGCAGAAATGCCCACGCCGAGTTTTGAAAATGCGCTGCAAGGGAAAGTAGCTGGTTTGGATTTGTTGGGAAGTGGAGGCATAGCGGGTTCAGGATCGCTCATTCGTATAAGAGGAGTTGCTTCCATAAGTTCTGCAGGAGATCCTTTGTATATCATCGATGGGGTGGCCGTATCCCAAGATTATTTTCGCGATGGAAATAGTGGCGCTATGAATTCAAACCCCTTGGCAGCGCTCAATCCGCAAGATATCGAAAGCGTGGAAGTTTTGAAAGATGCTGCGGCAACCTCTATTTATGGTTCTAGAGGATCCAATGGGGTGATTCTGATCACTACAAAAAATGCCAAAAAAGAAGGTTGGTCATTCGAATTGAACTCACGAATCAGCAGCACTTCGCCTACTTATCGGCCCAACATGCTCGAGACAGATGACTATTTGCAACTTTATCAAGAAGCATGGGAAAATGATGGCGGTGTAGGTTTGGCACCCTTGCCCAATGGAATATCTTGGGAAGATGCCCGAAAAACGAATACCAATTGGGTAGACGAACTTTTGGGCAATGGATTGAAACAATTGTATTCGGTAGGAACCTTTTACAAAAAGAAAGACTTTAATGCCTATTTCAATGTCACTCGAGATGCGACTCAGGGAATATTAACGGGGAATGAATACAACAAAAATGCGGTTCGTTTGAATTTGGAATTTAAACCGCTAAAAAACATGACCTTAAAAATGTCTAATGGATTAACCCTTGCAGAAAACAAAAGAGTAAATGCGGGTTGGTCGGGAGGTTTGGGTTCTGCTATGAGCACGGCTTTGCCCATTTATCCCATCAAAGATTCAACGGGAAATTGGTCGCTCAGTCATGCCAATCCAGTAGCAGGAAACGAGCTGATCGATTGGGAGGAAAATGAAATTAGGTATTTGAATTCACTGAGTTTGAATTACAACATCACCGATAAACTGAGCTTTCGTTTGAGTGGAGGTTTTGATTATTCGAAAATGGTGGACGATATTTTTGAACCTTATTTGTTTAGCGGAGGGAGCCTAGATACTGGAGTTGCCAGAAGGGGAATTGGGAAAAAAAGAACAGCCACATACAATGCGGTTGCCTCTTATCAGGTGCTGGATGATGAGCAAAATAAGCTGAGCGTTCTGTTTGGTTCTGAACGGATTTTTGAAAACAATGGAGGTTCTTTTTACATGAGAGATTCAATGACAGCCTCTTTTCTAGAAAAAGGTCTATCGGAAGATTCATCTACCCTAAGTGGAGGTGCTTCCTATGCATTGCAAAGTGTATTTACCAGAGTGGAATACCAAAGAAATGGCAAGTATTTTGGAAACATTGTATTGCGAACCGATGGAAGCTCAAGATTTGGACCCGACAAGCGATGGGGTTTCTTTCCAGCCGTAGGAACAGGTTGGATTATATCCAAAGAAAAGTTTATGCGGCGATTGCCCAAAATTAATTATCTAAAGTTGAAAGCTGGATTCGGAATATCTGGAAATATGCCCCCCGACAATGATTTGTGGAGACAAACTTGGATAGGAACCACCAACAATATCAACTATGGAGGCAATCCAACGGCCTACCCCATAAGATTGGAAAATCCAAATCTTCAGTGGGACGAATCCTACATCACAGACATCACTTTGGAAGGTGGCGCTTTCAAAAATAGAATCACTTGGGAAGTGAGTGCGTACAATAAACTAACCAAACAAGTACTCTCTCAACTTTCTACACCCTCTAGTTTAGGATTCGGAAGTACTTGGGTCAATGGATTAGACATTCGAAATCGTGGCATTGAAGTTTTACTTACCACGAGAAACATTGTAAAACCCAATCTTTATTGGGAAACGCAATTTAGCATCTCCAGAAATTACAACGAACTCTTGAGCCTGGGCGTGTACCAAGCAGATGCCATTAGCGGAGGAACCAACGATACGAGGGTAATTATCGGAGAGCCGATTGGAACCAATTTTTTGGTTCGTTTCAGCCATATTGACCAGCAAACAGGAAGACCAGTGTATTTAGACGCGGAGGGCAATACAACCAGCCAATGGAAAAATACCAACCGAGTGCCCGTCGGAAGTGTCATCCCCAAAGCATTTGGCTCCCTAGTGAACAATGTCAGGTACAAAAATTGGAACCTAAACATCAATGTATATTATAAACTTGGGGGTAATGTATACAATTCTTCACTCAAAAGGCAAAATGGAGTGGTAACCGATTGGAATATGACCACAGACTATTTTGATCGATGGACACAACCGGGTGACGATGCCAAGTATCCCAAATTGTCCATGAACACAGATGAATATGGTTTGCCCAATGACCCATACCAAAACAATCATACTTTGTTTTTAAGTGAGGTCAATTACTTTAGATTGAGAAATCTTGGTTTAAGCTATACTTTCCCACAGTCAAAGTTGGGCGACCGATTGAACAGCTTATCCGTAGGCGCTTCCTTATTTAACTTTTTCACATTCACCCAGTTTGTAGGCGCCGATCCAGAAATAGCGCGAGATTTTGACAATCCCACGGATCGAAATATGAGTGGGGGAATCATATGGCTATCCCCGCCTCAAGAAAGATCCATAAACTTTAATATTTCACTAAAATTTTAATATGAAACGAAACATCTATCTATTTGTATTCATTGCTCTATTTTCAAGTTCATGCTTGGAGTTTGATACAGAAGGCGATATTGTTACCAAGAAAGAAGCACTCAACTCGGCAGATGATTTGAAAGCTGTTTTGAATTCGTGTTATGATGAATTTACCAACATTATGAACGGGACCGTTCAAGGGGCGCATGAGCTTTTGGGAGACCATTTGGCAGAACCTCCTTCGGGTGCCATTACAGAAGTAACCATTTTCAATCGAAGCACAATTTCATTTAGAACGGCCGACCGAATCATCAGGGACCTTTACAATTGTATTTACCGCTTGCATGTATTTACAGAAAACTTGGATTTGTTCGCCGATGAATTGAATGTGAGTCAACTGACGGCCGAAGCCTATTTTTTACGGGCTTATTGTCATTGGGAATTGGTAAAGCTTTGGGCCCAACCATACGGTTATACAGAAAACAACAATCACCCTGGGGTTGCGATTAGACTAAAATCTGCGTATGAGGTAAAGGAGAGAAGCACTGTGGCAGAAGTGTATGCCCAAATCATAAAAGATTTGGAATATAGCTTGCAAAACTTACCAGAGGAAAATGGGGTTTATGCCGATAAAGAGGCTGCCCTTGGTCTTCTTTCGAAGGTATATTTTACCATGAATGATTTTGAAAAAACCATTCAGTATAGCGCACAAGTTTTGTCCAATGGAATCCACTATATGGCTGATTCTTTGGATTTTTTCACAAGCAACCATATGGGAGAGGGCATCTTTATTTCTTCTTCTACTAGCGCTTCTACAGACAATCGCTCAAGAGTGTTTACACAAGGATATCAAGGCTTGCCTCCAACCATGCGACCTTCACGTTTGGCCTATGATCTATTTGCCGATACTGCCGATTCGCGCAATGCATGGTTAGAAATTGTAGATGAGGGTCAACCCAATGAATCTTTTTTGTGCAACCGTTTCAAAAAAACATTTTTTAACATTCCCCTTGTTTCTGCGACAGAATTGGCGCTAAACCATGCGGAGGCAGCACTGATTTCAGAAAATACAGATGCCCTAAACGTGGCCATTCAAAACATCAATTTTATAAGAAAAAGAGCCTATGGTTCTTCTGTTGCAGATTTGGATGCGACGACCCTTACTTTGGAAGAAATTCGAAAGGAAAGAACTCGAGAATTGGCCTTTACCGGTGATCGGACAACACAGCTGAAAAGACGAGGTGTTTTGGGTGAGAGCATAAACATAAGAGGAGCAAGCTGGGATTGTAATGGAATGGTTTTGCAATTTCCTGCCAGCGACAATACAACAAATCATGGACTAAACCCAGAAGGAGGGTGTAACTAAAAATCAAATGAATACAATGAAAATACAAAACATAATCTTTGTTCTTATCGCAGTAGCTACTTTTTCTTGCAGTGAAGACAGACCAAAGCTAGGACCGCCCTCTAGCAAGCTAGCAGGCATCAATGATACTTGGGTTTTAACGGGCGTTGAGCAGTTGGATGAAAATGCCACTAGAAACAACATATTGGATGTTTCGAGCGTCTACATTGGCTCAATTCCAACAGAAATAAGTTTCGATTCAGACAGTTTTACTTATGTAGTGATCGCAGGAACGTCTCCAAACTTTATGGGCGATTCGGGCACATGGTCTTTTGATGACAACAACTATCCCACTCTTTTTACCATAACCCACGATGGAATAACCGAGAGATGTTCTCTAAACCGAACCGTCAGAACAGTTGACCAGACCTTAGAATTTAAATATTCTAGGTATTGTGATCCCGATTTAAGCAAAAAAACAGTTTCCTACAATTATACTTTTACAAGAAAATGAAAAAAATAATTCTACTTTACCTTGGCACTTTATGTTCGATGCATGCTTTTTCTCAGGCAGCCTATTTGGCCGATCCAGAGAATTTTGATCCTGAAAGTGAAATAAAAATAATGATAGATACCAAATTGTTAGATGCTTCATTGGAACACGTGCAAGGGTTGAATGAGGCAATAAGCAATGGGGAAGATATGTTTATCTGGACATGGAAACCAAACGAGCATGGAGAGGGACATCCTTTAGTCAATGGAATAGGTGCTCAAGCATGGAAAAATTCAAATGATGCGCTAAAAATGACCAATGAAGGTGATGGGATTTTTAGCTTTTCCATGGTGCCCACAGAATTTTATGAGGTTGACGCACAAACGGTATATGATGAAGATTTTTCCCTGCTCATCAAGCCCAAAGACGGAGGTGGTTATGGGGATCCAGACATAAAATCGGAAGATTTAAAGATTGTTGTAAATCCACCCGCGGGGCCTATCGTAAAAATAAAAAGTTTTCCTTCGGCCATAGGTTCAGGATTGGATGGGGATACGCTTGGAACTGACCAATTGGATGTATTTAGTTTGATTTATGACAATGCTGGTGAAACAAAAGAGTCATTGAAAGGAGTTGATGTTTTGTATATTTATCCTGAAGTTGTACTCAAAGGGGGCGAAATTTTGAAGATTGCTGGCAATGCAAAAAAAGTTGCCGATTTCCCTGAATTACAAATGAAATCAGATGGAGATGGCGTATTTATCATTAGCTTTATTCCTCAATATTTTTTCAAGCTTAGTGAAAATCAAAGTATTGAATCAATGCAATTTACCATCACCCGACCCAACTTGGTAAATTCGGATGATGTTGTCGACGAGGTAAGCATTTTCTTTATCAACGCCAATGTGTGTCGATAGTTGAATTATTCAACCAAAACACGTTCGTGGTATCGTTTGTTTTTACCAATGATTTCAAAGGTATAAAGTCCTTTGGGTAGATGAATAAGGTTCGATTTTTGATGGAACAATATCATCTTTCCAACTTGATCGTAAACCCGAATGTACTGTATTCCTTTCCCTTCGATGTGTATTTTTCCTTGGCTGGGGTTTGGGTAGATTTTTGGTGCAAGGTCAGGGGCTACCTGTTTGGGCGGAAAGCTATTTGTTGATTCTTTTTCTGGGCGCAATGTGCTGTAAAGTCGATGTTCTCCTGCTTTGAAATTGAATTGCATTTCGGTATTGTCCACTTGTATGCTATCACCCGTAAGGAGATCGTACCAAGTGCCTGTTTTTTGAAACCCCGTATTCATCGTTCTTGAAGTCAAATCAAAATTTCCAAGTGCCAAAAAGTTTTCGCTTCCGTTCAACCAAATTCTTTTGGTTTTTCCCCCAAGATCTAATGAATAATTGTTGCTTTTGAAAGCATTTTGTTCTGTTTTTAGTTGAGCCAACTTTGAAATGTGTAGGTACAGTTCCTTTCTCTTACCGTTTTGAAAATAATCCCACCGAATGGGTTTGTTTCCGGTTCTTCCGTTATAGTCTATGCTAAAATCATAGCCCACTTCACCGAATTGCCAAATCATTTTTGGTCCTGGCATCGCAAAGAAAAATGTTGCCGCCAGTTTCATTCTGTCTATGGCTGTTTCCAAATCTTTGGTGTTGTAGTTTCCATAACTTCCTCCATATTTCATGGTTTTTGTCATCAATCGTTCTTCATCATGGCTTTCCCAATAGCTAACCAGGTTTGGATTTTGCCAATCTCTTTTTTTGTAGTCTCCCCAAGAGAAGTCAGCATCGTAGCCCATAATGGCTTCATTAAACTCGTGAACCATATTGCCCCAGATCATAAAACCTTCATTGGCCAAAACTTTTTCCTCATTGTTGTTTGCGAAATGCTCCAAAATAAGGAAGAGGTCATTGTCTGTTTGAGAAAGTTCATTTTTCATGCGTTTGAGGAGATCAATTCGCGATTGGTCGTAACTTCCCCAAGCCCCTACATCGCTTCCATAATCTTTTTGCGTAAAACCTTTCGATAGGTCGAAACGAAATCCATCAAAGTGATAATCCGTTACCCATTTTTTTAAGATTTGATCCATCCATTGTTTGGTGTATTCACTTTCGTGATTGAAATCATAACCCACATTGAATGGATGTTTTTCAATAGGATTTAGCCATGGATTCGAAGCCTTCGGTCTAAAATTGCTTGGATCCCAATAAAGTTTGCACAAAGGACTCTGGCTAAAAGCATGATTAAATACAACATCACAGATGACAGCAATACCTCTATTGTGGCATGAGTCAACAAATGATTTTAAAGCATTTCTTGTGCCATAATATTTGTCCACTGCACCATGAAATGATGGATTGTATCCCCAACTTTCGTTGCCCTCAAATTCATTAATAGGCATAAGCTCAATGGCATTGATGCCAAGGTCTTGGAGATAATCTAAAGAGTCAATAAGGGTGGAATAGTTGTGTGCTTCCACAAAATCTCTAATCAATAGTTCGTAAATAATCAAATCTTCTTTTTGTGGTCTTGTATAATCTTGGTCATTCCATTGATAATTGTCGTAAATCGGTGGAATCAGTGTAACGGCTTCACTGGTTTTATTTTCAGGATATTTTTCTAAGTTGGGGTAGGTAGTATTGTCGATGTACTTGTCGTTCCAAGGATCTAAAATAATTTCACTATAAGGATCGGCTATTCTTAAGTTGCCGTCTACCAGATATTGAAAAGCAAAGGATTGGTTGGGATCAATATCGTTCAGTTCTATCCAAAAGGAATGCTTGTCGGGTGTTTTGAAAAGTTGAAATTTAGAAGAGGGTGTCCAATGGTTAAAATCTCCAAGAAGCAAAACAAAGTTTTTATTGGGTGCAATAAGTGACAAGGTTATTTTGTTGCTTCCTACAATATTGATTCCTGGTTTTATTCCACTGGGAAGTTCTTTTATTGGTGAATTGCCGATGACAACAAGTCTGCTTGTATCATAAACCACCTCATTATTGGCTTCTGTTTTTAGTATGATTTGGTGATCTCCATTGGAAAAATAATGCTTCAAAGCAATGGAAGTACCCATTGCTGATTTGACAGAAATTCCATCAATGAAAAAAGTATTTTTGGCGTAGATGGAAGATGCGCCCTCCACCCGTATGCTATCGGCTTTGGTCACAATTTTGTTTTGTTCAGGACCAATGATTTTATTATTGATGCTTCCATTGGGAAACTCATAGTAGATATCACCACCATCGGCAGCTCTTCCTACCTTACTTCCGTCTTGATTTCGAAAAACAAAGGCCAATTTTTCGATGGTTTCATTGAGTGGCAAACTGTAAAATGTTCGAATATGGTATTTTAGAGTATAAATATTTTTTGCTGTTTCTGTCATGAGCACTTTGTTGTCAAAAGCACCCCAATTTCCTTGAACATGTCTCCAATCGGTAGATGTTTTGCTTAAGTTGGTAATGAGTCCAGCATGTGCAAATACCAAAGGAGGTCCTAAATTGCTCAATGCGCCATTTCCTTCATTGGCGTTGAAAGTAATGGTTAAGGTGTCTTCTGCAGAAGGGAAGATTGGAGAAATACTCAATACTTGACTTTTCAGTGAAAAGCCAAACAAGAGAAAGCTCATTAGAAATATATTTTTCATTGGATGGTAAAAATAAAAAAGGGTAGGACAAATATTTGTCCTACCCTTTTTTATGATGATTTTTTATTATTTGATGATTAATTTTTGTGTAGCCACTTGGTTGAGGTTGTTAACAACTCTTACCAAATACATTCCTTTTCCGAAAGAAGCCACGTCAATAGATACTGTTGCTTTATTGTTTGTCACGAGAGACTTAATGCAACGACCATAGATGTCCAAAACTTCGACATTGTTGATCAGAGAATTTTCTAGATAAAGCGATACTGTATTTTTTGCAGGGTTGGGGTACATTTTGAATTGGTTCATATGAATCCCATCGATAGAGGCGGTAGAAATATTGCATGATCCATAGATGTAGGTAGGTAGCGTTGTATCGCCCATTCGACCAGAGGTGTTGAACACCCTGTTCCAACCACCCAATCCATTGCCAGAACCGCAACCGGCTGTCTCAAAATCGTATTCCTCTTTGCCCGCTTCTTCTCCTCCATTGAAATAAACATATTGATATTCGCCAACTTCTACTTTTTCAAAAGTGATTTCATAGATATCTGCATTCCAAGAAGTAGGTTTAAGTTCAAAGGAGTCTTTTACCCAAGCTGGACTGGTAAAATTTCCAGCAATGAACAAACCATTGGCATCTACAATTTCATTGCTCATATCTACCCTAAAAGTCATATTTATTGGTGGGAGTTTTACTGGGCAATCTTCCGTACATTCTCCAAAACAAGTGGAAAAATCTACCGACAAAATATCTGATTTTGCGTCACCGTTTCCACTAACTTCAATCTCTCTGTTTCCACCTACATTACATGCCGAAGGAACATTTTCTTCAAAACCCCAAGCATTTCCATTTAGGAATTTGAACTGATAGCTTCCTGCAGGAACCCTGAGCGTTACACTGTAAATGTTGTCGCCATTGTCATCAGATAGGTTTGTGGCACCTGGGTCCCAACCTTGTAATGAGCCTGCAATATGAACACCGTTGGCATCAATGGCATCTTCATTCTGCATATTCACATTGAATGTGACATCGATAGAGTCAACAGGTAAGCATTGGTTGAAGGCCACAAAGTAAGAAGCTTTGAGATTCCCATCGTTTACATTATCACCATTGCCTGATAGTTTTACTTCTCGATTCCCACCTACATTGCACTCCGAAGGAATTTGACTTTCATCTTTCCCCCATGCGTCACCATTTACAAATTTAAATTGGTAGGTTCCTTGCGTTACACGGACTGTTGTTTCCCAAATATCGCCTGAGGTATTTGTTAGTTTTGTTTTTGCTGGGTCCCAACCCTGAAATGCGCCGGCAACGTGCACGCCTGCTGGATCAACAGTTTGTCCGCTCATATCTACTTTTAAGGTCCAATCAAAGGTATCTATGGCTGTTGGACAAGGGTCGCAAGTTCCAAAACAAACAAGGTCTGTGGTCACATTGGTCGTAGCCACGGTTAGCCCTCTATTTCCGTTGGTTGCACAACTTCCTGGAACGCTTTCGTCACCTCCCCAAGCATTTCCATTTACGAATTTGTATTCGTAGTCACCAGCGGGAAGCTGAACCGTTAAGGTGTAAACACCATCTCCGTCGTCATCTTTGAGCGGGTGGTCGCCAGGGCGCCAGTTTCCCATACCATCCACTGCATCTTGGAAATTACCTGCAATATGAACGCCATTACCGCTCACGGTTTGGGTGTTCATATCCACCTGAAAGGTTACATCTACTTGTGCTTTACTCACAAAGAAAAATGTACTTAGAACTAAAAAAGTGTATAGTTTTCGCATTGTTAATTTATTTATAAATTTAAATATAATGTGTATTTATGACACTAAGCATATTTTTGAATTATGTTTTTACAATTTAGAATTGTTATTGTCAAAATTGGTCTGTATGTCCTCCTTTTATACGCCAATCTATTTTCTTATGGACAAAACAAAGTTGCCCCCATCAATGGAAGGGTAGATCCACCATTTTGGTGGGAGGGAATGAGCTTGGATACATTAGAACTTATGATTTATTCCAAAGATCTGTCCAAGCTTGATGAAGTAGCCATCAATAAAACCAGTTTAATCTTTCGTAAGGAAGGCGACTTTTTGCAAATTAAAATTCCTTCAAAATTTATAAAAGTGGGCCATTTGGCAATCCATTTCCTTGGCGATAAATTAAGACAACTGACCTATGATATTAAGAAAAGAGAAGAAAAGAGTATTGAAGCAATCACACAAAAAGATGTCATTTACTTGATTACACCTGATCGATTTTGCAATGCAGATTCAACCAATGACAATATTCAAAACTATCCAGACAAAGTGAACCGAGAGGATGAATTTGGGCGTCATGGAGGCGACATCGAAGGAATAATACAAAAACTAGATTACATCAAATCAATGGGTTTTACGGCCATTTGGTTAAATCCTATTTTAGAAAACAATATGTTGTCTTCTTCTTATCATGGGTATAGTACCACAAATTTTTATGCAGTAGATCCGAGGTTTGGGAGCAATTCCATGTACAAAAAAATGGTGAGTATGGCCAAAGAAAAAGGAATAAAAGTAATCATGGATGTTATTCCCAACCATATGGGTTTGGCGCATTGGTGGTTCCAAAACAATATCGGAAAAAATTGGATCAATAATTTCGAATCAAAAAAGAAAACAAATCATGCACACGCTACAAGTTTTGATCCTTATCGGTCAGCATATGATTATGAATTGTTCAAAAAGGGTTGGTTCGTGGACCTAATGCCCGACATCAATCAAGACAACAAAACGATTTCAAAATACCTCATTCAAAATGCCATTTGGTGGGTAGAATATGCAGGTTTATCTGGTTTTAGGATAGATACTTACCCTTATATGAGTGATGATTTTGGGAGAGCATATACCTGTGCTCTTATCGACCAGTACCCCAATTTTTGGCTGGTAGGAGAAGAATGGAGCCTTTCGCCGAATATAATCAATGGATGGATTGCAAAATCTACAAATAAATCCAAGGGTTGTATGACAAGTATGATGGATTTTCCACTCCAAAATGCGCTTGTTCAAGCACTTGTTCATGAGGAGAATTGGAATTCTGGATGGAGAGTCCTGTACGAATGTATGGCTCAAGATTTTGTGTACGAGCACCCCCAAAATCAGGTCATTTTTGCAGACAATCATGATATGGACAGAATTTTTACGCAATTGAATGGAGATATTGACCTGATGAAAATGGCCATGGTATTTCTTTACACTACAAGAGGGATTCCACAAGTTTTTTATGGGACCGAAGCCTTGCTAGACAATGCACAACACAAAGGAAACCACGGACACATCAGAGCAGAGATGCCAGGTGGGTGGAACGATCATTTGTCCAGTATTTTCACCAACACTGTAGATGGTAAAACAAAGGAATGGCAGAAATTCATGGCCAATTTAGGCAATTGGCGAAAAACAGAATTTCTGATACACCACGGTAAGCTCATGCACTTTTTTCCGGAAAATGGAATCTATGTTTTTTTTCGGTACTTGCCCCAGAAAAAAAGAAAAATCATGGTGGTAATGAGCAAAAAAGAGGAAGAAGTAGCTCTTGATTTATCTGCGTATAAAGAAATGCTTGAAAACAATAAAAATTATAAAAATGTATTCACCGGTCTTTCATTGCCTCTCGGTAAAAGCATTAAAGTACCACAAAAATCTGCACAGATTTTTGAGATAAACTAAGCTTCTTTTTTATGGAAAAAAAGCTTAAGCAACAAGGCGCCTACAATCAACATGGCTCCACCCAATGCGATGGCATACAGTCGGTTGTTTTGCAACACTGAATTCATGATTTTGCCAAAAAATAAGGTGGCCAAGATTTCGGGAATAACAATGAAAAAATTGAACAAACCCATAAAGAGCCCCATTTGCTTAGGTGGAATATCCTTTGCAATAATTGAATAAGGTGTAGCAACGATACTGGTCCATGCAATTCCTACGCCGGCCATAGACAAAAACAAAAGCCATTTGTTGGTAATTCCTAAAATGGAAATCAATCCCAAACCACCAATAATTAAACACCAAAAGTGCAAATCGATTTTTCCGATTTTAGTTTCAATTTTAGGAAGAACCAAGGCGCACAGGAAGGTGACAAATGAGTAAAAGCCAATACAAATGTTTCCCCAAACAACTCCCTCATTGTAGGAAATATCCCCAGGGGTGCCCTTAAAAATATTGGTAGCGATTGCAGGCGTTAGATAGAACCACATCAAAAAAAGTCCAATCCAAGTAAAAAACTGCGTAGGGGCAAGTTTTAGAAAAGAAGATGGAATATTTTTGAAAGCTCCGAAATATGATTTTAAAAAGCTTGAGAAACTTTCACTCTTTTTTCTTTCTACGACTTCCGGAGGAAATTCTTTGGTGCTAAAAACGGGGACCAAAACGGCAGCCAAGAGGGAAACACTTCCAATGGCGAAACTTAGTTTTACAAATTGCGGGATACCTCCTCCAGGGTCTACCTTGGGAAGGTGTACAACACTGGCACTGGTCAAAAAAAGTGGAATCAGAGATGCCAGTACAGCACCAAGCCCTATGAAGAAGCTTTGCATTGCATATCCTTCGGTATACTGTTCTTTTGGTAAAATGTCGGCAACAAATGCTCGAGTAGGTTCCATACTTATGTTGATGGATGCATCCAAAATCCACAATAGCCCTGCCGCCATCCATAAATTTGTTGAATAGGGCATTACGAATAAAGCCGAGGACGCTAGAATGGCGCCTACCAGAAAATATGGTTTTCTTCTGCCAAATCGTTTGCTCCAAGTGATGTCACTGAAAAAGCCAACCAAGGGCTGAACAATGAGTCCTGTGAGCGGGGCGGCCAACCACAAAAGAGGAAGTTCGTGAGCCTCAGCGCCCAAATATTCATAAATCACACTCATATTTCCCATCTGCAAACCCCACCCCACTTGGATCCCTAAAAAACCAAAACTCATATTCCACAACTCCCAAAAATTCAATTTGACTTTGCCTTTGTGATTTTCTACCATGGATGAAAATTGTATTAATTAATTGATTGCGTTAAAGGGAATTTTTGAAGATTCAAACTTGTTTTCATCGAATGAATAAAGTTGGGCGGGCTTATGTGCTACATTGCTTTGCCACTCCTCTAGTTGAATAAGAAATCCTGAACCAATCATTTTTCTCCTAAAATTGCGTTTGTCGATTTTTTTTCCAAGAATACGCTCATATAAATTTTGCAGCATACTTAAAGAAAATTTCTTGGGCATTAAGTTAAAACCAATGGGTTCTCGGTAGATTTTATTTCGCAAAACTTTAATGCAATGATCAACGATTTCATTATGATCAAATGCCAGTGTTGGAATTTCTTCAATCAAGTGCCAATCTGCTTTTTTTGCAAATCCCGAAGGCGTTGCTTTGTAAGCTTCAAGATTGATGAGCGCCATGTATGCCGTGGTAATAACCCTTACTTCAGGAACCTCTCGAATGGCATTTAGCCAAATCTTATCTTTTGGTTTACTCACTCGTGATGGATTACTGAATGTATGGACTTGTTCCAAAAAAATATCTTTTAAGCCGGTCAACTCATAAAGAATCCGTATCGCAGCGTTGTCCAAAAGTTCGTCAAATCCACACAAATCTCCAGGAAGCGCTAAATCATCATCAAATTCGACATCTAGATTTCCAAAGCTTCTTTCAATGAGTAAGACTTTAAGCCCCGTTTTATCAAAACCATAAATAACACAATCAACAGAATTGTAGGGGTTCAGACCAACTATATTTCCGTACTCACTTGAAATTTCTAGACCGGGCATTGGCCTCAAAAATACTTTTTTAAAGTGTTTTCTTAGTGTAAAAAATACACTATGTATTAAATTCGTCCCTTTGACGAGATTAGAAAATCAAATTTTGCAAGAAAAAAGGGCCTTTATCTTTGACTTAGACGGCGTGATTTGCGATACCGCAAAGTTTCACTTTATGTCTTGGCAAGAAATTGCCAATCATTTTAACTTTCAGATTTCAAGCTCACTAAATGAATCATTAAAAGGCGTAAGTCGAAAAAATTCATTGGAAAAAATTTTGAACGCTGCACAGATAAAAACATCCGAAAAAAAATTTGATGAATTGTTAAGAAAAAAAAATGAAATCTATCTCGAGAAAATTGATAAGATGAACCCTAAAGATCTATTGCCTGGAGTAAAAAATCTTTTGTTGAAAGCAAGAGAGAAAGGAATAAAAATTGGTTTGGGTTCGGCCAGTAAAAACGCAAAGTTGGTTTTGTCTAAATTGGATATCGAAGATTTTTTCGAAACGATTATAGACGGTACCATGGTGAAAAATAGCAAACCAGACCCTGAAGTTTTTTTGAAGGGAGCTCAAGGTCTTTCCGTTCAAAATGAGCACTGCATTGTATTTGAGGATTCGCAAGCAGGAATTTTGGCAGCAAGAGGGGCAAATATGAAGGTGGTTGCCATTGGCAATGATTTGAAAAATTATGATATAAGGTATTCCTCTATTGAGCAGGCTAATTTTGAAAATATTATTTCTTTAACAAAATGAAATCGTATCTGAAAGTTCATCCATGGGCAATTATAGAAGACAAATTTCACCCAGAATTTAATCTGGTATCGGAAAGTATTTTTAGTTTGGGCAATGGCTCATTTGGTGGTCGAGGCTCTTTTGAAGAAGAATATTTTGGTCAAACCCATGAAGGCAATTACATCGGCGGAGTCTATTATCCTGACAAAACCAGAGTCGGATGGTGGAAAAATGGTTATCCCGATTACTTTGCCAAGGTACTGAATGCGCCCAATTGGACCAAAATACATTTTAAGGTAAATGACAAAACTTTCAATTTGTCTGAGGCCAAAATAATTGGTTTTCAGAGAAAACTTGATATGAAAAATGGAATTCTCTCTCGGAGAATGCAAGTAGAGTTCCAAGGCATCAACTTCATTCTTCAAAGTGAAAGAATATGCAGTTACGCAAATCCAGATTTAGGCCTCATAAAATTCAATATTAAAGTGATTTCGGGAGAAGGAAATTTTGCATTTCGTTCCCTTGTTGATGGATATGTCCAAAATGCAGATGCCAATTATGATGAAATGTTTTGGGAAAATCCAATTGCTGAAAAATTTGACGAAGAATTGCTATTGAGTTGCACCACAAAAAAAACAGCCTATCAATCAACTACTGCAAGCCATACATTGATTTATAAAAATAGAAAAGAGATCAAAATAGACTTTTCAATCAATCCATGGTCGATTGATCAACATGCAAACGAAAATCTTGGCCAAGGAGACGAATTGAAAATAGAAAAATATGTTGCCTATATCTCCTCCTTCAAATACAAAAAAGAGGATCTTAAAATGATTGCAGCCCAAAGTGTGAAAAAAGCAATCAAAGCCGGAATGGAGAAACTCTTTGAAGAGCACCAAAAAGTTTGGGCCTCCAAATGGGAAATGGCAGACATCAAAATTGAAGGAGATGATGAGGCACAACAATCGATACGTTACAATATATTTCAACTGCACCAAACCTATAATGGAAAAGATCATCGATTAAATATTGGGCCAAAAGGTTTTACCGGTGAAAAATATGGCGGGGCAACCTATTGGGATACCGAGGCTTTTTGTTTGCCCTTTTATCTTTCTACCGCTGAACAAAAAGTTGCCAAAAACTTATTGAAGTACAGACACAACCACCTGCAAAAAGCCATTGAAAATGCACAAAAACTCGGTTTTAAAGATGGTGCAGCATTATTCCCGATGGTCACAATGAACGGCGAAGAATGTCACAATGAATGGGAAATTACATTTGAAGAAATCCACAGAAATGGTGCCATAGCTTATGCTATGTATGAATATGAAAAATATACTGGCGATGAAAATTATGTTAAAGATTATGGAATAGATGTTTTGATTGGAATTGCAAAATTTTGGGCGCAAAGATTTTCGTGGAGTGAGAAAAAAGAAGCGTATGTGTTGTTAGGGGTCACAGGACCCAATGAATTTGAAAACAATGTAAACAACAATTGGTACACCAATTACATTGCGGTTTGGTGTCTTCGATATACGATTCAAAA
Organism: uncultured bacterium; assembly: GCA_963991985.1. Classification (GTDB taxonomy): domain Bacteria; phylum Bacteroidota; class Bacteroidia; order NS11-12g; family UBA9320; genus MED-G17. The sequence goes on from CAXDRX010000002.1 coordinate 21,793, forward strand.
AATAAAGTCATTGCAGGTTCCAATGGAGCCAAAAGAATTGATGCTTTGGCAAAATATGGTTGACAAAGTTTACTTCCCTTTTGATAAAGAAAGACAAATCTTTCTGCAGCAGGACGGATTTCTCGACAAGGAACTTATTCCTGTTGAAAAATTAGATCCAAAGGAAAGACCGATTGTAGAAAATTGGAGTTGGGACAAAATTTTACGATCCGTATACATCAAACAAGCCGATGTGCTCCAAGGAATTTATTGTTTTCAACATGAATTTGACTTAGATACAATCAAAAGAAATTTTGAATTTTATGAACAGTTTACTGTGCACGAGTCGAGTCTTTCCCCCTGTATCCACTCTATTTTGGCTGCAAAAATAGGCGACAGACAAAAGGCTTATGAATATTATTTGCGTACGGCAAGATTAGATTTAAATGACATCAACAATGACACCAAAGATGGACTTCATATCACCAGTATGGCAGGAAGTTGGTTGAGTATTGTGAAAGGATTTTCAGGAATGGATATTTCCAATGGTGAACTGACCTTTCAACCATTTTTGCCAGACAAATGGAAATCTTATTCTTTCCGAATATATTTTAGAGGAAAAACTTATGAAATAGTAGTCAATCAAAATGGATTTGAGAAAGTACAAATTGCTTAAAATCTTTGCTTTATTTCTATTGCTGCCGGTCTTGCCGGGCTGCAATAAAAATGTGCAAGCACCAATGGATGTATTTCCGCCCATTCAAATAGGAAGAAAAAAGACACCATTGATATTATCAGACTATAATCTTGGGAAGAATCAGCAAATAGACTCCTTCAAAATTTTTGGCCCCTTTTCTTTGGAACAAAAAAATGATACTTTCTGGATTTATTCAGATGCTGAAAATCAAATGCACCTTGGTGTGCTCAGATTATTTAGCAATCGGAAAAAAATTGATTTGATTCTCAAAAAGCGACCTTTTGTCCACCACATCATTTCTCTGCCTGACAAGCATTACAAATCGGTAAAGATAAAGGGTGAATTTAACGGATGGAATGCCTCGAAAACCCCTTTTCAAAAAAATGGTCTTCAATGGCAATGCCATCTTTATCTCAAAGAGGGAAATTACCAATACAAATTGATTATTGATGGAAAAGAACAAAACGACCCCACCAATCCTAGATCAATTGACAATGGGATGGGAGGTGAAAATTCACTACTGACAGCGCATTTAGCGAAAAATCCCAAGGTCAATTTGGATTTTTATTTTTCGCCTCCTTCAAAATTTATTTTCCGTGATGTAAAACAAATACTTGTATTGAAGGACAATCATCTTGTGATGGACAAAAAATGCGATGCACAGGAAGAAACAATTGACCTAGAAAGTATTTCTTTCAGTAAACATGAGCATCAGTTGAGAATCTATGCAGCCAACAACCAAGGTCAGCTTCTGGAGAAAGTAATCCCTCTTGACCAAGGAAAAATGATACGATCACCGAAAAATCTTTCCAGTGATGATTGGCACAAGCGCATCATGTATTTTGTTTTTGTGGATAGATTTTATGATGGAGACAAACAAAACAACCAATCACTAAAGGACACAAGTGTATTGCCAAAAGCAAATTTTAAGGGAGGAGATCTAAAAGGGATCACAACAAAAATTGAGGAAGGTTATTTCAAAGAATTAGGCGTGAATACTCTCTGGATTTCCCCGATTACCGAAAACCCCAAAGGCGCTTGGGGGCAATTCAATGACCCAAAAACAAAATTCAGCGGTTATCATGGATATTGGCCTGTAAAATCTACCAAAATCGACGAACGCTTTGGTACGGAAGCAGAAATGAAAATCCTCATTGAAGTAGCTCACAAGCATGGCGTCAAAATAATTCTTGATTATGTGGCCAACCATGTGCATCAAGAACATAAAATTTACCAAAAACACAAGGATTGGTTTACTCCATTGTATTTGCCAGATGGAACGATGAATACAGAAAAATGGGATGAATACCGTTTAACTACTTGGTTTGATACTTTTATGCCTTCCCTAGATTTATCCAAACAATGGGTCACGAATTATATGGTGGATTCTGCACTTTTTTGGGTTACTGAATACGATTTTGACGGATTTAGACACGATGCAACCAAACATATCCCCCTTGTATTTTGGAGAACACTGAGCAAGGAAATCAAAAAAGTAGCCATGCGAAAAGGAAAGAAAATATATCAAATTGGGGAAACCTATGGAGACTACGACCTAGTAAGCAGTTATCTGGGTCCTGGTTTACTTGATGCACAGTTTGATTTCAATTTGTACGATAAGGCTTTGCCATTTTTTTCAGGACATGAACAATCTTCAGAATACCTTTTGGAGGCACTCAAGGAAAGTATTCGATCTTTCGGTCCATATCACTTGATGGGCAACATCACAGGAAATCAGGACAAGCCGAGGTTTATATCTTATGCTGACGGAAGCTTGCCCATGACTTTGCCTTGGAATGAATACAAAACAATTGGATGGAAGCAGGACATTCCCTTAAAAGATTCTTCAGCTTTGAAAAGCTTGGAAATGTTCATGGCATTTAATTTTACAATCCCAGGGATACCCATTATTTATTATGGCGATGAAATAGGAATGCCTGGTGCTGGAGACCCGGACAATCGAAGAATGATGTCCTTTGAAAATTTAGGTCCCAAACAAGAGGCTTTAAAAAGTCAGATTGGAAAGCTGGCCACTTTACGAAAAAACAGCATGGCGCTTCTATATGGGGATCTTCAAATGATTCACTTGGATAAGACGGAAAAAGGTCAATTTGCTTTCCAAAGGAAATACTTAGATGAAACAGTGTTTGTCGGATTTAATAAATCAAACAAGGAAATGAGCGTAGTCGTCAATAAGTGCAAAATAACAATACCACCCAATGCCTATAAAATTTATGAATACCATGAGTAAAACATTAGCATTTTTATCGATTCTACTGATTGCCTCGTGCAATAGTGTGGAACTAAAAGACAAAACCCTTCTTGAGAATATTCCCGCGGGGAATGAAACAATTTATGAAGTAAACATACGTCAATATTCGAAGGATGGAGATTTTGCTTCTTTTCAAAAACATCTTCCAAGGCTCAAAGATTTGGGCGTTAATATTTTATGGTTGATGCCCATACACCCCATTGGCGAGCGCAAACGAAAAGCCTACGGGGATATTTTTGCTGAAGAAATCTCCGATTCTATTGAAAGAGCAAAATTTTTAGGAAGTCCATACGCTGTAAAAAACTATCGAGAGGTGAATCCCGATTTTGGCACCATTGAGGAGTTCAAAAGCTTGGTGGACCATTGTCATGAACTAGGAATAAAAGTAATCATTGATTGGGTTGCCAATCATACTGCTTGGGACAATCCTTGGATAGAAAACCACCCAGATTGGTATACTTACAAAAATGGTGAAATTACCGATCCATTGAATTCAAATGGAGAATCAGAGGGATGGACAGATGTTGCAGACTTGAACTATGAAAAGGCTGCCATGAGGCAGGAGATGATCAATTCAATGAAATTTTGGGTTCAAGAATGTGATATAGACGGTTTTCGTTGCGATGTGGCTTACTCGGTACCGGCTTCTTTCTGGGAGGAGGCAAGAGCGCAACTAGAAGCGTATAAACCCCTTTTTATGTTGGCTGAAGCAGAAGCGCACAACCTTGATTTGTACAACAAGGCTTTTGATGCGTTCTATGGATGGGAGCTTCATCACAAATTAAATGCCCTGGCAAAAAAAGAAATTCAATCGGATGCAATTCATTCGGTGGTCATCAAAAATCGAAAACAGTTTTCTGGTAGAGCATTTAGAATGAACTTTATCACAAACCACGACGAAAACAGTTGGAACGGGAGTGAATATGAACGGATGGGCAACAACTGGGAGAAAATGGCAATTTTGACTTTTGCCCTTCCCGGAATGCCATTGATCTACAGTGGGCAGGAGAACAGTTTAAACCATAGATTAAAATTTTTTGAAAAGGATCTCATTGACTGGAGCCTTCCTGAAATTCCTTTGTATAAGACCTTGTGTAAATATAAAAATGAAGGATACTTTGGATCCAATGAAGATACATCATATCAACCTTTAAAGAGTTCTGATTTGTTTGGTTTTCAGAGAAACCTTGAAAAAGGGAAACTCACTGTGCTCATGAATTTCGGAGAAAAAACAATGGAAATACCTACGGAATGGAACCAAGGGAAAACCTTATTGGGTGCACCTTCAAACGAAATAAAAGGAGGAGCTTATTGGATTGGTTTTACACCACATCATTGATTAATTCTTCAATAGCTTGATGTATTGTACTTGTGTATTGGAAGAAACTTTTAAAAAATAAATGCCTTCGGGCTGCTTACTTAGGTCGATGGCGATCTTTCGATGATTTTCAGCCGCCCAAATTCTTTTAGACACCAGGCACCCATTCGGATTGCGTATCTCTATTGAAAAATCTTCCGAAAGAAACCCGTTCAAATCCAGGTAAACAAAATCTTTGAAAGGATTGGGGTATACTTCAGGTACTGCCCAATGGTTATCATTTTCATGTATGATTTGTACCGGGCTGTATTCAAAAGATCCATCAAAATCCATTTGTTTTAATCGATAAAAGTAGGTTGTGTAATCTGGGTAAATATTATGGTCTACATAGGTGTATTGGTTGACATTTTGAGTTGTTCCGTGACCTTTTATGAATCCAATGGAGTCAAATACTTGTCCGTGATAACTCCGTTCAACAAGAAAATAGTTGTTGTTTTTTTCACTTGCTGTTGCCCATTTCAAAATATGATTTTTCTCCTCTTTTATGGCCGAAAAAAATATCAATTCTACAGGGACTGTTCCCGTTCCACCCGGAGAAAATTGAGAACAACAAGATACATTGGAATAGGAAGCATAGTATGGGTCGCTTCCACTTTTTGAGACATTGTAAGTTAGTTTCGTTCCGTCTTTGTGAAGATTAATCGTGGATGTTGGGAAAGATGTTCCTTCTTCGGAAGATGGCCAAGTAAATTTTAAATCTACCGTTTGGCTCCCGCTAGTGGTCAATACCCAATTTTTATCCAAATATTCTGCGGCATTTTGGTAGGAATTGCTTACCAAACGAACTTCAAAGTCTGCGCTACCAGAATTCGTATTGATCTCAACAGGCATGTATGAAGAACTGGTCCCCACAGGAAATTCGACCGCAGAAGTCCCTACGTTTTGTTTTAAAGTTCCGCTTCCATCGGCAGCGATATAACTAGAGGAACTTCCCCCACTAATGCTCCCACTGCTTCCAATGACCAAATCACCATCATTTAAATCAATGTCATCTCCAAGGGTTAGCGTGCCATTCACTGTTAAAGTAGAATTGCTTCCAATATTGAGCGTGCCTCCAGCATTTAGGTTCAGGTCATCTACAGAAACATTGGTATTGATTTCCAATGTTGCCCCAGATTGAATAAGCACATCTGCATTATTGCCCAGGCTCCCTCCCGAATTAACAGTCAGTTTACCCGCCTTGATTGTGGTTTGACCGGTGTATGTGTTGTTGCCAGAAAAAATAGCTGTTCCATCGTCTATTTTGTCAATTCCATGGCTACCCGAAATTACACCTGAAAACTCAACTGTGCCGCCAGATTCGGTAATTTCAATGGTTAGGTATCGATTCAAAGAAATATTGCCTGAAAATGTGTTGGTTCCTGTTGTGTTGAGACCGCCAATATATCGGGTATCTGAGTTCCCGTTGTTGACGGTAATGTTGTTGGAAAGCGTAGTTCCACCATTCAAGTCGGAGATGAACAACTTTGTTCTATCGCCCATTCTTGATGAGGAGCCAAGATGTAAGGAATTTAAGCTGTTGAAGCTGCCCCCTTCTTCTATCCAAACTTCTCCTTCTTCGATGTAGAAATCGCCAGAAATGGTGTTGGCTGCCTGAAATTTCGCATACGTATTGTTTTTGTTGTAGAAATCGCCGGCACCCGAAATTACGTCTTGGAACACAATGGTTTGTGCATTGTCTGAATTGTTCCATATGTCGGAGCCATTGTTGTCAATTTTGTCTAGGGTCAATTGCCCACTATGTGCTTCCAAAATTAGGGGGTCAGACTGGTCTCCATCGCCTGTGATTGTTAGGTCGATGGTTTGAGTATTGCTGGTTTCATTTTTTATCCTAGGGTCTGCACCACTAAAATCACTAAGTTGTATTCCATTGCCAGAGATTGTCCTGCTGGAAGAACCATTTAAAAAGTAAATGGCATGTGTATTCAGGTTGGTGATATTGTTGTTCATGGTGGAGTGTCTGGTATTGTCAAATTTTAGGTTTCCAAAACCTGGTGTTGCAGGCCATCCAATCCACCAGTTGTTTGAATTGTTCCAATTGCCACTGCTTGCTGTAGCTCTCCACCAATAGTCTGTTTGTGCAGCTAAGTTCTTCGAAAAAGAAATGCAAAGCAAAAGAAAACCAAAAGAAGAAAATATGAGACGCATTGTGTTACTTTAACACTAAGATATTATTTTTTTTGAATTCACAAAAAAATTATTCTAAATGATTTAGAGACATTTTATCGAACCACAAATCAAAATGTATTTATAGCGTTCATCCAAGGCGTGACGCGGGGGATAGCGGACCAACAAAAAAGCGAAATAGTGAACAAAAATTCAGCTATTCCGCTTTGGTAGCCCCTAGGGGAATCGAACCCCTCTTTCCAGGATGAAAACCTGGCGTCCTAGCCGATAGACGAAGGGGCCATAAATCTAGCACCGTTTCTTATCGGGGATGCAAAAGAAATACACAAAGTTGAATTAAACAATATTTGTCTAAAAAAGTACCTTTGCTCCGCATTTTAAAAAATAATGACTAAAGTAGCTATCAATGGTTTTGGCCGAATTGGCCGTTTGACATTCAAAAATTTGCTTGATGCGGACGGCATCGAAGTGGTAGGAATCAATGACCTTACGGACAATCGCACCCTGGCACATTTGTTAAAATACGATTCTGTTCACGGTAAATTTCAAGGAACGGTAGAGGCAACAGATGAATTTTTAACCGTAAATGGTCAAAAGATTCGAGCTACTGCCGAACGTGATCCCGCCAAATTGCCATGGAAGAGTTTGGGGGCTGATATTGTCTTAGAATCGACAGGGATTTTTAGAGATGCAAAGGGTGCGGAAAAACACCTAGAAGCAGGAGCTAAGAAGGTCGTTATTTCAGCACCAGCCAAAGGAGAGATAAAGACCATTGTTTTGGGAGTAAACCACGGAGAGCTTAGTGAGAAAGATACCATTGTATCCAACGCTTCGTGTACCACCAATTGTTTGGCGCCCATGGTCAAAATATTAGACGACCACTTTGGTGTAAAACAAGGATTTATGACGACTGTGCATGCTTATACCTCTGACCAAAGGTTGCAAGATGCCCCACATAGTGACTTACGACGAGCGAGAGCTGCCGCCAACTCCATAATCCCAACCTCTACTGGTGCTGCACAAGCAGTGGGTTTGGTATTGCCTCACTTAAATGGAAAACTGAATGGAGCGGCCATGCGTGTTCCTGTTTTGGACGGTTCTGCTACTGATTTTGTTGCCACTTTACAAAAAGAAATCACAGCAGAAGAAGTAAATGCAGTTTTCAAAGAAGCTTCGGAAGGCCCATTGAAAGGCGTTTTAGAGTATAGCGAAGATCCGCTGGTATCTGTAGATATTATTGGCAATTCCCATTCTTGTATTTTTGATGCACAAAGTACGATGTCCATGGGTAATCAAGTAAAGGTACTGGGATGGTACGACAATGAAGCTGGCTATTCTGCTAGATGTCGAGATTTAATTTCTTTGTTATAAACAAACCTCGTCCAAAGGAATTCTTTTTCGGTCATTCTTTTTTTCGTTGCCATGGTAAATCAAAATGTCGCCAAAGGAAAAGTGTTAATTTCGGATCCATTTCTATGGGATTCAAACTTTGAAAGAAGTGTTGTATACTTGGTAGAACACAACGAAGAGGGTTCTTTGGGCTTGGTTCTAAACTACCCATTGGAAGAGACCTTGAATAGTAAAATAAAGGCAAAAGTGGGCATCGCAAGCGACTTTTATCAAGGTGGACCAGTGGAGTTGAACACCCTTCATTTTCTCCACCAAAATGATACTCTTCAAGATGCGGAAAAAATACAAGAGGGAGTGTATTGGGGAGGCAATTTGAACCAAGCGATTGAAACCTTGGATCTCCTTCCTCATTTGAAAAATGAGTATAAGTTTTTCTTGGGTTATTCGGGTTGGGCTGCGGGACAGCTTCAAGAAGAGTTGCAAGAAAATACATGGATAGTTTCAGACATTCATCAAGATTTTATTTTTGGTAAGACTTTGGAAAGTCAAGCATTTTGGTCAGCAATGATGAAAAAACAAGAATCGGATTGGCGCCTGCTCTCCAATGCGCCCAAACATTATTTTTTAAATTGAATGCACCTATTGTAAGGTATACCGGAGTGTAAGACCAAAATTGGTGAGCGCAGTTGGGAAAGAATAGGTAGTTCTTGGCTCATTTACTGTTCTATTGTAAAAAGCTCGAAGGTTTAAGTTCTTGTTGAGCAAATAATCCAAAGTTGGTTTGATACTTACCAATCGATTTCCCGCAGTAGGTGTATTTACGTCTGAATCTATTTTTCGAACTATGGTAACACCATCACGAACAGAAACATCCATTCTAAAATTGAGGTCATTGTCTAGTTTCAGTCGCTTGCCTTGAAAATTCAAAGGAATGCGCAGTCGCGTGCTTCTAAATCCCATTCCCAGCACCCATTCTTTGTTTCTTTGCTCAACCATTTGCGCATTGTTTAAATTTAGGTTTAAATTTCTGTTTCTTTTGGTTTCAAATTTTACAGTTAGTCCATTTTTCAAAGTAATATCGATTCCCAAGAGTGGTGTAATTCTCTCCACCAAAGTGATTCCTCCTTGGTATTGATAAAAGGGTGTAAGGCTATTTCCTCTTTCAAGGAAATTTTCACTGCCGAAATCCAAAGAAGAAATATAGGAACCAACACTGTAGTTGGCACTGTAGGCATGGCTTAAATTTAGGTTGGTAACTTTTTTTTCTATGCCCAGAAGTTTGTTTAATCCATTGTAGTTTATCCTCCAGTTGGGGAGTGGAATATTGGGGAAAGGATTGAATCTCGTTTTGATTGCATTCTGACCACGGTAAGCTGCCAAAAAAGAATAAAGAAGAACATCCGGATGGTTTTTGTTGAATCCTACTGGAAATCCAGTAGAATCGTCTAAAACCCCTACCTGTTGATCAAATCCGCTTACTTGATACGCTTCAACTGTTGTAAATTGTTGTGCTTGTAAACGTTGGGCAATGACAAATCGATTGTTCAAAAATTGATTGTAAGTGCTGGTGGTCCAGAGTTCTTCATCAAGACTTTCAAAAGAACTTTTCCAAAGGATGGTGCTCATGGAGAAAGTTCCATTTTGATTGAGGCCAATATCTCTAAAATCATTAAATTGATTGGTGGTATCTACCCGGAACATACTTTGTGTATTCTCAGATGTTCTTTTGTTAAAATCAAGAGATATTCTAAAACCGTTAAAAGGTTCTAAGGTAGCTCTTCCGTTTAGATCCTCACTCAATGTTTCAATGTATAGATTGTTTTGCACCGGGCTACTACTGAGATAGCCTTGTTGTGCCAAGTTGTAACGGATTTCTTTTTTCTGTTCTCCAAAAACAAAGTCCCAACCGGGAGATTGTTTTAAAAAGTTTTGTCCAAAAAGATCGATATTTTCCTTGAATCCGGGCAAGGTGGTTCCACGGCTTACGGTATAACTAAACTGAGCTTGCTTAAGCATAATCAGCACTTTACCCAATGTTTTAAAAGAGAGTGCGCTATCTTCTTTTTTGTTTTTGCTGGTTCTTCTTTGGTTCAGCTTCCGCAAAGCTGGGAACATATTGTAAAAGGAAATGAAGTTCAAATTGGAGTTGATTGTATAGCTTTGACTATTTTGTAGCGTATTTCCCAAATAAGGGGCTCGAGGAGAAGCCAAACGCCAATTGTAGCTGCCTGAATAACGGGCAGTCGTATTGATCCAACTCAACTTCCTGATTTTGGTAAAAGGAAGCGTATAATTTAGATTTACAGTTTGGTTGAAATCGTTAAGCTTACCAAAATTCACTAGGTTGTTCAACACGGTATCTTTTTTGGCTTGTGAGTTGAGTGCCCCAGTAGGTTCTTCTACCCATGCGTTGGCAGTTGCCGAATAGTCAAATTTGAGACTCCGAGTAAGATTCCATCGCATAGAATAGGTTCTGTTGATGCGAAAAGTTTTGTCAAAAAAACGAGGCACTATGGCTTGAAATTGGTCGTTGTTTCTGTTTTGTAGTTCGGAGTATCGTCGGTCGATATCGGTTCGGAAAGACAAACTTTGTGGGAGAAAGGAAAGGTTGAAATCTCTAATTATGCTAAGTTTTCTTGATTTCACTTTGTTCCTAAATGGTTGCCATGGTTTGGCATTGCTTGAATAGTTGTAGCCGATACTTGCACGGTAAATTCTCTCGATATTTTCTTCAATAACTTGGTTGCGACGGTAGATTTTTTGGTAAGCATAAGAAAAATTAAAATTTTCAATATCCCAAAGATGACTTTTGGCATTCCCTACACGATTTTTTTTAACATTGGTAAAATTGATGCTGTAGCGGGAGGTGTAGTCCTGAGCAGCTTCTCTAATTTTTTTCTTTTCATTTTCATCGGTTGCATTTTTGATGGCGGTCTTGAGCAAAACATCGGGATTTAAGGGGTAAAATTTAGGGTTGACAAATGTTTCCCCCCAACCCAAATACAAAGGGATGGTAACGCCAAGTTTTTGCGGAAAAAATTTGCCCAGTTCAAAAGTAGAAGAAAGATCGTATTGAATGGTTTCGTCAATACTTCTCTCATTGAGTGTTTTGTCTACGCCACCAAAACCAATGGATTCATAGTTTCCCGTTGCGTTGATGGTAGCAAAGTCTGCAAGGTTGGCAACCAAACGGGCATTGGCCGCATAGCCTCCTTTGTTGGTAAAATCGGTGAGGCGCATTTCATTGAACCATACTTCGGCACACAAATTTTCTTGGCCATCTATTTTTCCGGCTGGGTTTCTAACGCCAAGCATCATACTTCGGACATTGCTCAAATCAGGCAAACCTTTCACACGAACAATATGTCCGTTGGGCAATATTTTTTCGAAAAATGCCAAAGGATCGGAAGTGAATTTTTGCCTTTCTAGTTTGGCTGAATTAAAAGTTTCTAATTCGACCTCTAACCGATTGATTTCTGGCCATATTTCTTGCTCGCTTTTTGCGCCCTCTGGGGTAATTTGAAGGGGAATTTCGTATTCATAATAGTTGTTTTCCAGGTCTGTTCCCAGCCGAACAAAAGCGTGCACATCTCCATTGCTTAGGTCTTTGCCTTCTGCATGAACAAACATTTTTAGGTTTTTGTAATTCCGAATGTCCAATTGATTGGTTTTGTATGCCGCTCGCGCATCTCCTTTTTTCAATCCACAAACGAACAAACTTAGGGATTGCTCGTTTTGTTGAACGGTATTGGGTTGGGTAGGGTCTAGCTCTCTTTGAAAATCCGGTGGGACAACATAGGCAATGGGCTCTCTTCGGCTATTTTCAACAATATTCACAGTAGAGATTACGAACTCTGTGTTTTCGTCTTGATCAGGAGTAGGGCCGACGCTTGGCGGGTATTTTAGACCCTCTAAGTAGCGCCTCCAGTCGGCACGAACCAATTGGAGCTGAGCAAAACGTAAAATGATGGAATCGTTGAAGCCGTGCATAAACATTCTCATGAATCGAATGGATTTAAAATCTTGTATCCCATTGACTGCTTTTTCGTATTCTCTGATAGGAACTTTAAGTTGGTAATATGTAACTTCTTCTGGCTGGATTTTTGCAGCTAGGTTGGGTCTTACTCTTACACTATCGGTAATATAATTCTGCCCCACTTTGAAGGCCTCACGACTGATTTCTATTTTGTACTGGTAATATTCCTCGTTGAGACTCAGAGTAAAATCATTATTGATATCCTCATCATCGGGACTTACCGAGTTGGATTTGGGAATTCCATTGGACAACTTATCCAGTGAGCTATTTCCTTCCAAACCATTGAATGTTTGATATCTTTTCAAGATAGATGCTTGGTTGTTGTCGTAAATTTCGTCCCGGTGGTGAATATAATTGTCCGCACTTGGATCATTTAGCGCCTTTTGAAAGGCGACTGAATTTTCGCCATGGGTTTGTTTTATCTGTTCTAAGAATGGTTTGAAATAGTTTTGTTCTGCTGCGTCATTTAGCCCGTCATAGCCAACATCTTGGAAGGGCCTTGCACTTGGATCGTTGTCAAAAGCATTGTTGATCGCGGGCAGGGTGGAGACTCTACCAAATTTTGTAAAATCTACGTTTTCATTATTGTCTTCTTTTGGTAAGCCATTTTCATATGATTTTTGTTGGTCTGGCAATACATCTTCTGAAACACTCCCAAGATTGATGTACAAATAACCTTTTGTTTGAGAGTTTTGGTTGATGTCATTGGCAAAAGGATCCATTACCCAAATTTCAATGTAATCGATGTTGGCGGCTTGGAAATCATTGGTTTCGATTCTCCGTGTAATACCTCCCCAAGATTTTTCGATTTCGCTTTGTTTGATGGCGCCTTGTTTGTCAAGAATCCCGGCATTGTAGTTGTATTGACCTCGGAGATTTGGATAAAAGGCCAAATCAAGGGTAGCTTGTTGTCTTGGTTGTCCCTGTTGCAAGTTTAATTCAGGAAATATCTCGGTTTGTGAAATGCTTCTAACATTATGGTTGCTTCGTTGGTTGGGGTCATTTTTTAAATGTTCTGGTGTAAGGTTTTGAACGGATTGATAAACGGGGTCAATGCTATACCAGGCCAATTTTGCACGGTGGTGGTTGTAGGTCGAATCTAGGGAGGTTTCGGGAAATAAATCATTTTGTCCTTGGGGTGTACTTGCGAGTTTCCAGTAATTCCAAAATTTTAGGTCAAAAGGAATTTCGGCACCCTCAAAGTCATCGATATAAGAGGTGCCACGCTCACCCATAGATCTTGGTCTGTGGGGAATAATTTGGGCAAATTCACCGGTGAAATTGATGCTCGACTTTTCTTTGGTTTCCAGAAAGGGTAGCTTGTCTACCAATTTGGTCAAAAATCGGGAGTCTGTGTTGTAAGCAATGTCACCACCCCAAATAGAATTTAGAATGGTTTCTTCACCTATATTCACTTTGGGGGTAAGGGGTCTTTCGCTCATATGCATGAATGTGCCCCCCAAGAATAGTTTGTCTGAGTGTTGGTAATCCAAACGTGTGCCCATCAACGATTTTTGTTGCACATTAAACAAAGTATTGCTTTCTGAGCTTACATTGATGCTTGCACCAGAATTCAAAATACTTTCATTGATTATTTTGACCTTTCCTAAGGTATAATCTACTATGTAGTCGCTGCCTTCACTTAAGGCGGCCCCATTGGCAGTTACCCTCACGGAACCCCTTGGCACATTGATCGAATTGAGGGATATTTCATTGGTTGTGGTCCCTCGGTAACTTCCCTTTAGAAAAAACTTGTTGTGCTGAACATCTTGTTCTGCAAGCCATTGTGTACTGTCGTACAAACTATTGAACGCGTAGTAGTTGGCTTGTTTTCCCATTGGATCCAAAAATTTATTTTTAAGATGATCCCCGAATGGTTCTAAGACGGGAAAAATAATTCTTCCCGTTTGTGTATTGATGGTAAGCCCAGAAATAAAGTCAAAAACACCATCTGGTTTTGCTTCATTTTGTCGGTTTATGTTGTCGAGGTTCAAAACGTCAATCAGTGTTTTTTGATAAATCTGATTTTCTTGTGGTTCAACAGGCAAATAATTTAAATCGGCGCCTGAGGGGTCATCAGCATAAACTACATTGAGCCTAAAATCGTCGGCTTGGATACCCATAGAACCCAGGCTGTAAACGTTTTTCATCATCAAATCCCAAGTTGGTAAATTGGTTTTGGTAAGGGTTCCTTTCAACATCTTTACAGTGAGTGCCGCTGGATTGTCTATGGTGGCAGGATTGTCACGTGTAAATTCTCCTACTTGATAACGAACACCATTGTAGGTAAAATCATAGGCAACGGCAAGTACTTCATCGTTGTTCAACGCGGTATTCAGTGAGATATATCCCAACCTTTCGTTGATAGAATACTCATTTTTTGTAAGCAATCGAGCATTACTCAGGAGTGTAATGTCTTGTCCAACACGCATTGAAGTATTGGTGTTGTTCCATTGGTTCAATACGGAGTTGATTTGTCTGAAATTAGGGTTGCTCAAAATTTTATTGAACAATAAGTTGCTGTTGTTGTCCGGAACCGGATTACTTTTTCCTTGATCTTTGAGTAAAGAGTTGTAGGGTTCAAATTCGCCTAAGTCCATATAGGCAATAAGGTCTCTATTGTTATTGAAGCTTCGGTTTCGATTGGTTACCCAAACTTCTATGTAATTGATAAGGATATTGCTTTGCACAACAGGCAAAAGGGAAAGTGCTTCATTGTATTGATCCCTGAAAAATTGCCCCAAAAAGAAATGCCTGTTTGCTTCATAATTGTGGGCTTGAATGTCAAATTCTGTTACTTGGGCTCCGCCATTGAGTTGCGTTTCTTTGGTTTCACCTTGTTGCTGTGTAAGTATGGTAGTAACATTTAATCTGCCAAATTGTAGTTTTGTTTTGATGCCAAATAAGCTTTGACCACCCTTGATTAGGCTACCGTTCAAGGGCAAGGCTACATTCCCCAATTCAATATTTTTGAGAATATCATCTTCTTCCCCTTGCCAGTTCAGTTTCATTTGATTCTCAAAATCAAAAGTTGCCTCGGTATCGTAATTCCAGTTTACTTTTACCTTGTCTCCAATTTGACCATTGATGCCGAGCTGTAACTTGGTTTCAAAGTCGAATTGTCCATTTTTTTGCTGTCTTTGACTAAATTGGGGGTTTCTTACTGTGTTGAAATTTCCTCCAAAAGTAAGTTCTGCCGATCCGGTGGGACGAATATCGATGAGACCACCTCCAAAGATTTTGTCAAAAATTGGTGGGGACAAATAAATTTTGGGTAAAATACCACTGCTTCGAACAAAGTTCTCTGCTTTGGACTTCTCTTGGAAATATGCTCGTTCTTGTTTCTTGGATTGCGCTTTGAAAAATGCATCAAAACTTTGGGTTTCTGGCGGACCAATTTCTGTATTGCCAATCTGTTTTTTTAGCGTATATGTTTTGCTGATTGGATCGTATTCAAATTGTTCTGAATAATTGGGTGAAGCTTTGAAATCCAATGGGTTTCTCCCTTTTTGATAAGGCTTAAAATCTTTGAAGGAATACGGTGATTTTAGGGAGTCGCTTTGCGCCCAAACCGTATGGGTAGGCACCATCCAAAACCCAACAGAGAAGAGACAAAAAAACCAAAATCTATGTATTTTCACAGGATATAATTTCCTCTACGGTACAACGAAACTATAATGCAAAACGCATTTATGTCTACAATATTTTAAGAGAGTGCTTAATTAAATTTTCTGCTGTTGGTTCTTCGCCTGATTCTTGGGCTACTTTTCTCAATGCTTTTTCAGCAGCGATTCTACCAAAACCTAGTGCCAATAGGGCATCAAGAGCTTGTTGTTGGACATTGGTTGCGGGTTCAGCTTGGTTGATTTCACCGAGGTCGATTTTTAGCATTTTTTCTTTTAAATCCAAAACAAGTCTTTGTGCAGCTTTTGGTCCAATTCCCTTAATTGATTTAAGCAAGGCAATATTGTCGGTACGAATGGCCATAGCAATTTCTTCTGCTTGGTAGGTGGAAAGTACTATTCTTGCTGTGGCTGGGCCAACGCCTGAAACGCCAATCAAATGGTTGAACATACTTTTTTCAGCTGGTTTAAAAAATCCGTAAAGGTCAAAGGTGTCTTCGCGAATGACAGGGGTTACAAAAAGTTTTACTTTTTGGTTGATTCCATTTTTAATTTCATTAAAGGTGTTTACTGAAATGGAAAGGTAATAACCAACACCATTTACATCTAAAATGCAATAGGTGGGCTCTACTTGAGACAATTGCCCGTGAAGGTAAGCAAACATAGTGCAAAGTAACCCTAATATTTTGGTTGTGACATTCTTTGTACTTTCGAATGTGGCATTTTGGAAAATTCATGTATATGCGTTTGTTGTTCAATTGATTTATGCAGCCAATTACAGTTTGGCAAAAATGGTGATGCCATTGTACATAAAGCCTTATGCATTTATCCTTGTTCGGGTATTGGGGGCTACTCTGTTGTTTTTTGCTTTGTCTTTTTTTGTTAAAAACAAAAAAAACATTGCTTGGAGCGACGTTCCAAAAGTTGTTTTTGCTTCTCTTTTTGGAGTGGTATTCAACATGCTTTTATTTTTTAAAGGCCTAAGTCTTACAACACCCATCAATGCTTCTATTATCATGTTAACCGCACCGCTATTTGTATATATTTTTGGACTTTTTAAAGATGGATCATTCATTGGTTTGAAAAGTTTATTCGGTTTGATTTTAAGCTTGTCTGGTGCTTTGTTTCTTGTCGGTTGGGGGGGCTTTAGCACGTATTCTATTCATATGGTGGGCAATGTGCTGATTTTGCTAAATGCTATGAGCTATGGCTTCTATTTGGTTTATGTAAAAAAATTGACGGAGAAATATTCCAGCCTAAGTCTTATTCAATGGCTTTTTCTATCAGGTCTTGTTTTTGTTTTGCCTGTGGGATTTTCAGAATTACATCAAATTGAACTTTCTCGTTGGTCTGCCATGGTTTATGGTATACTCGGATTTGTAGTGTTGGGGACAACTTTTTTAACATATTTACTAAATTTTGAAATTATAAAGCACGGTGGTTCGGTGTTGGCGGGCAGTTATATTTACTTACAACCCGCATTGGCCACCATGATTGCCATATTTTTGGGTACAGACGAGCTCAGTAACAGAAAGATAATCTGTACCTTTGTTCTGATTCTAGGTTTATACTTGATTAATTCAAAAAAAAATGGCTAGCTTGTACTCTATGACGGGCTATGGCAGTGCGCTTTTGGAAACAGAAACGTTTATTGCCAGAGTAGAACTAAGATCGGTCAATGCAAAATTCTTTGAATGCAATTTGCATTTGCCTCGTTTGTTACACGAAAAAGAACATGAAATAAGAAATTTGTTGTCCACCATTCTAGAGCGAGGAACCATCCATTTAACTCTTCGTTTGGACTGGAAGTCCAAAGCTTCCAAAAAGGTAGTAATCAATGAAAATTTATTTAAAAATTATTTTGAGAAATTTAGCCAATTGGCTAAAAATATCTCTTCAAGTTACGATGTTTTTCGCATCGCACTAAACCAGCCTGAAGTTTTAAAAACAGAGGAAAATATTTGGGAGGAAGATTGGTGGGTTTTACTGAAAGAAGCTATTGAAAATGCTGCCAATGAGTTGAAAGAATTTCGGGCACAAGAAGGATTGGTAATTGAGAAAATTCTAATGAACAATATCAAGGAGATAGAGAGACTCCTAAAAGCTTTACCTCAATTTGAAGCAAAAAGGTTGGACAATTTGCGACAAAAATTAAACGATTTGTTTATCAAATATCAAGTGGATCAGCGTATTGACCAGGCTCGTCTAGAACAAGAGCTAGTTTACTATATTGAAAAGTATGATATCAAAGAAGAGAAAGACCGCTTGGCCAGCCATTGCCAGTTTTTTTCTGAAACCATTCAAGAAAATCCTAAAGGTAAAAAGTTGGGATTTATTTGCCAAGAAATGGGTAGAGAAATCAATACAATTGGTTCAAAAGCAAATCATATTGACATCCAAAAAAAGGTGGTAATAATGAAGGAAAACCTTGAACAGATGAAAGAACAAATCATGAATATAGCCTAATGGGAAAGAAGAATAGGTTGATTGTATTTTCAGCGCCTTCTGGTTCAGGGAAAACAACGGTGGTTAAGCATTTGATGAGCCAATTTCAGGACAAAATATCTTTTTCCGTGTCGGCAACAACAAGAAGCAAAAGACCGAATGAACGAGATGGCAAAGATTATTATTTCTATGACTTAGCAAGATTTCAAAATGAGTTGAAAAATGGCAATTTTGTTGAACACGAGGAGGTATACAAGGGGCTATACTATGGAACATTGAAGAGTGAAGTAGAAGCAATATGGGCGCAGGGGAAAGCTGTGATTTTTGATGTAGATGTAATCGGTGGACTTAAAATAAAAGAGAAGTTTGGTGATCAAGTTTTGGCTGTTTTTCTCAAACCGCCTTCCTTAGAAATTCTTTTGAAGAGACTAGAAAATAGAAGCACAGAAGTAGAACACCAATTGCAAGAGAGAATTCAAAAAGCACGGGAGGAATTGAAATTTGAAAATCAATTTGATGTGATTATTGTGAATGACCATTTAGACTATACTTTTGCACAAGCAGAATTAATTGTAAATCAATTTCTAAGCATAAAATGAGGGTAGGTCTTTTTTTTGGTTCCTTTAATCCGATTCATCAAGGGCATTTGATCATTGGTCAATTCATTCTTAATCAAGCCAATTTAGATGAAATTTGGTATGTGGTGAGTCCCCAAAATCCATTAAAAACGCCCAAAGACTTATTCGATGAAAAAGATCGACTAAAGATGGTCCAGATGGCGGTTGCAACCAATCCTCAGTTCAAAGCATCTGATATTGAATTTGATATGCCTCGTCCATCTTATACATCCTCTACCCTCAAAAAGTTGCAAAAAGAAAACCCCAAGGATGAATTTACTTTAATTATGGGTACAGACAACCTTCAACATTTTGACAAATGGAAAGATTTTGAAGATATCCTAATGGAAAACGATGTGATTGCTTATTTCCGAGAAGGATTTGCTGGTGGAGAATATGCAAAGAATCAAAAAGTTCGGGTAATGAAGGGGCCGGTATTGAATATTGCGAGCACCTTAATTCGTGGTTTGCTTAGAATGGGCAGACCCATCACCTATATGGTTCCAGAAAAAGTTGAACAATACCTCAAAAAACTTCAAGAAAAATAGCGAATTATTGGCCCAAATAGGACTTCAAGATTTTGCTCTTGCTTGATTTTCGCAATCTTCTGAGTGCTTTCTCTTTGATTTGTCTTACTCGTTCACGGGTTAGACCTACTTTTTCGCTGATATCTTCCAGAGTATGCGCGGGGCCTCCATCTAAGCCGTAATAGTATCTCAGGACATCCCTTTCTTTTTCGGCCAAGGTAGAAATGACCCGATTGATTTCTTTTTGCAAGGATTCCTTCATCAAGGGTTGATCTGGCTTGGGTTCGTCATTGGTATCCAAAACACCTAAAAGTGTATTGTCTTCTCCCTCAGTGAGCGGAGCGTCAATACTTAAGTGTCTTCCTGATGTTTTGAAAGCATTTTCTACTTCGGAAGTTTGAATATCCAATTCTTGTGCGATTTCTTCGGGTGTTGGCTCCCTCTCATGTTCTTGTTCTAGTTTGGCAGCAGTTGCAGAAATTCGACCAATACTACCCACCTTATTGAGTGGCAAACGTACAATTCTTGACTGGTCTGCAAGTGCTTGCAATATACTTTGCCGAATCCACCAAACAGCATACGAGATAAACTTAAAACCTCGTGTTTCATCAAACCTTTTTGCTGCTTTTATCAAACCTAAATTTCCTTCATTTATGAGATCTCCTAGGGTTAAGCCTTGGTTTTGGTACTGTTTAGATACAGAAACAACAAATCGTAAGTTGGCATTAACCAATTTTTCAAGCGCGGCTTGGTCTCCCTCTCTGATCCTTCTAGCCAATTCAACTTCCTCTTGGGCGTCTATCATAGGCACCTTGCTTATCTCATTAAGATATTTGTCTAGTGACTTATTCTCTCGATTGGTAAACTGCTTGCTTATTTTGAGTTGTCTCATACGAATTTTTGGTGAATCTGCTCTGCTCCGAAATAGAACATTCAAAGGTAAAAAATATTTCAACGTGCTCGGTACTTCTTTGCCTATATTTTTTCATTCTTTACACGCTTCAATATCCAACAAATAGTTTCGCTGGAATACTTTTGCAGTGAGATGAGTCAAAAGCTTAGCGTTTGTGTGGCCAAAGGAGACGGAATTGGTCCTGAAATAATGGATTCCGTACTTCAAATTTTTGAATGCGCGGAAGTCCCTTTGCAATATCATTTTGTTGAGATGGGAAAGGCCATTTATGACAAAGGATTTTCTTCAGGAATGACCGAAGAAGCAAAAGAAAACATCGAAAAGTATGGCTTGTTGTTTAAAGGTCCCATGGAAACCCCTAAAGGAGGAGGGGTCAAAAGTATAAATGTTACTGCGCGAAAATTATGGAATACGCACTCCAATATCAGAACTTTCAAAACCATTCCTGGGGTTGAGACCATTTTCTCCAAAGCAGGGTTGGATATAAATATAACTGTGGTAAGGGAAAATATAGAAGATACCTACGGAGGGATTGAACATTTTATTACCAATGAAGTAGCTGTTTCCAGAAGAATCATAAGCAAACCAGGATCTCAACAAGTGATTAGAAATGCTTTTGAGACCACCATCAAAAAGGGGAACAAAAAAATTTGTTGCGCGCACAAGGCCAATATAATGAAGCAAACCGATGGTTTGTTTTTACAAACCTTTTATGAAATCGCAAAGGAGTATCCTGAAATTGAGGTTCAAGATATGATAGTAGATGCCTTATGTATGCAACTGGTGAGACAGCCCCAAAATTTCGAAACAATTGTATTGACCAACTTACAAGGGGATATTGTTAGTGATTTGTGCGCAGGACTAGTCGGCGGACTCGGATTTGCTCCCTCTGCAAACATTGGAGACCAAATGATGATTTTTGAAGCAGTTCATGGAACAGCTCCAGACATTGCAGGAAAAAACTTGGCCAACCCTACATCCCTTTTATTGAGCGGAACGGTCATGCTGCGCCAATTGAATTTAAATCAGCATGCTGAACTATTGGAAAAATCCCTAGAAATGGCCATTGAAAAGGGTGCACATACGGGCGACTTTGGTGGAAGCAATTCTCAAAGTTTAACTACCTCTGCGTATACTAAGGCGATTGTTGATTGTGTGGAATCATTAAAAAATAATTATCGGCTCGATCAAAAGCCAGTTCACGAGCATAAAGTCCCCAAACAAAATAGAATTTTACAAAACGATTCCTGTCAACTTTTTGAGGACGGGATAGATGTGTTTATAAAATCTGATGAATTGCCAGAAGAAATTGCAGAAAAAACCCAAAGGGCCATTTCAAAAAATATTCGACTAAGTTGTATTACCAATCGTGGTACTTTGGTATGGCCAACACGATCTGTTTTCACGGATTTGGTGAATTCTTATTGCTTGAGATTTATCAAAACAAACAAGGATATTGGTCTGCTAGATGAAATTTTGATTTTACAGAAATATTTCGAAATAAGTTCAACAGAAAAGTTGTATCGAACCGAGGAAAAAAAAGTATACAGTTTGGCCCAAGGACAGTAAGTTGTTTCTAAAAATCAGTAGGACAACCACATTTTTTATTTGAAAAACTAGAGCTTTTACAAGCGCTGAAGCTCATACCAATCAGCAAAACCACCAAAAGCATTCTCAACCATTTTCGGTTCATTTTACAAAGGAAATTAATTTGGGTCAAATGTATCTTAATTCTAAAAATTTTGACATTGGGCCTTGCACCTTTTCCTTGATTGACAAGAAGATTTGCACGAACCAAAGACAAAAACCAAGGCAAAACTTATTATTGTGATTCACTGTCAACGCATTGCAAAATTGAAAACGACTCAAATGAATAGATTATTGCTTTTATTAAAGGGAATGGCCATGGGAGCTGCCGATATAATTCCTGGTGTTTCAGGAGGAACAATTGCATTCATCACGGGCATTTATGATCAATTGTTGAGTAGTATCAATACCATTGATTTCAAACTGCTAAAAGTCTACAGAACAGAAGGAATAAAGGCGGTTTGGCTTAAAATAAATGGAAATTTTCTCACAATGCTTTTTGCAGGCATTGCTGTGAGTATTCTTGCTCTATCCAATATGATAAAATTCTTACTTGTTGAATATCCTATTTTGGTTTGGGCTTTCTTTTTTGGCTTGGTGTTGGCAAGTATTTTTTTGATGGGGAAACAGGTCAAATCAATCAGCATCAAAAATTCAATTGTATTTGTTTTGGGTGCTTTTATGGCATACTTCCTTACCTCTCTTCATCCTGCTCAATCGGAAGAAACCTATAGAAACATTTTCTTTTCTGGAATGATAGCCATAGTGGCAATGATTTTGCCTGGAATTTCTGGCTCATTTATATTGGTAATTTTGGGCAGTTATGCCATTGTTTTGGATGCCATTAGTTCTCTAAATTTCCCTATTATTTTAACTTTTTGTCTTGGTGCACTTATTGGATTATTAAGTTTTTCTAGATTGCTTAAGTGGATGCTAGACAATTATTTTGATTCTACTATCTCTTTATTGACTGGATTTTTACTGGGCTCCCTAAACAAAATTTGGCCATGGAAAAAAACATTGGCTTTTCGAACAAATCGTCACGGAGAATTGATTCCCAGTATTCAAAAAAATATTTGGCCCAATGAATATACCGAAGGAGAGCCCCAAATTCTGCTGGCTTCTGCCCTGTTTTCTTTAGGGGTTGTCATCATATTTATTTTGGCAAGGATGGGCAAAGACAAAAACATGGCCAATCAGTAAAGAACATATTTGTAAATTTGCTTTCCAGCATGTCGTTAGAAATTAAAATTCCTTCGGTTGGAGAGTCGGTAAACGAAGTAACAATCGCTTCTTGGTTAAAAAAGTCCGGTGAATATGTCGAAATGGATGAGCCCATTGCAGAATTGGAAACTGACAAAGCAACGGTGGAATTGAATGCACCAGAAGCAGGCATACTTAAAATTTTGGTAGAAGAAGGAGAAGATGTTGAAATCAACATGGTTGTGGCAGAATTAGATACATCGGCGAAAAAACCAGTTGAAAAAAATGAAAAGTCAAAAACCAAAGAAAACCAGCCCCAAAATGAACCATCCAAACAGAACAAAATAGAGAATTATGCCACAGGTGTTCCTTCCCCGGCAGCAAAAAAGATTTTGGCCGAAAAAAATATAACAACCAATGCGGTGGTCGGATCCGGAAAAAATGGCCGAATAACAAAGGCGGACGCTCTTTCAGTTCAGCCACAAATACTTCCCTCTTCCCCGATCAGTGCGCAGGAAGGCCTTAGAACTCAAAAGAAAGAAAAAATGAGTAAACTTCGAAAAACAGTTTCTCGAAGACTCGTGGAGGCCAAAAATCAAACGGCCATGCTCACTACTTTCAATGAAGCAGACATGTCTCCAATCATGAATCTTCGAAAAAAATACAAGGAGAAATTCAAGGAAGTACATCAGGTAGGTTTAGGTTTTATGTCCTTTTTTACGCGTGCGTCCTCTTTGGCCTTACAGCAATTTCCTTCAGTAAATGCGTACATAGACGGTGATGAAATTATTTTCAATGATTTTACCGATATATCCATTGCTGTATCGGGCCCTAAAGGTCTTATGGTTCCCGTTATCAGAAACGCAGAAATTATGTCCATGTGGGAGATAGAAAAAGAGGTTTTGCGTTTGGCTTCAAAAGCCAGAGATGGTAAATTGACCATTGATGAAATGACTGGAGGCACCTTCACCATATCCAATGGAGGTGTTTTTGGCTCAATGCTCAGTACACCCATCATCAATCCTCCACAGTCTGCAATATTGGGAATGCACAACATCATTCAGCGACCAATTGCATTTGACGGAAAGGTAGAAATCCGGCCAATGATGTACTTGGCCTTAAGTTATGATCATAGAATTATAGATGGTAGAGAATCTGTTACATTTTTAAAAACAATAAAAACCTATCTGGAAAATCCCGAGCAATTGATAACTGGAAGAGATCCCATGGAGCAATTGTTGGGATTTTAATGTCTCAACCCTTACATGCATTTCAAAGCAAGTAAATATTCAAAAGAACAACTATTATCTCTATATAAGCTTCTCTTAAAGCCAAGAAAAATTGAAGAGAAAATGCTCAAATCTCTTCGCCAAGGAAAAATTACCAAATGGTTTTCAGGCATAGGACAAGAGGCTATTTCTGTTGGCATTACGGCTGCTTTGGAACCCAACGAATTTATTTTCCCACTTCATAGAAATTTGGGCGTTTTTACAACAAGAGATGTTCCCTTGAAAAAATTATTTGCCCAATGGATGGGGAAAAAAGATGGTTTCACCAAAGGGAGAGATCGATCATTTCATTTCGGAACGATTGATTATCATATCATCGGAATGATATCACACTTGGGTGCTATGTTGTCTGTTGCGGACGGTGTTGCGCTGGCGCATAGGCTTAGGAAAGAAAATAAAATTTGTGTTGCTTTCTCAGGGGATGGCGGCACAAGTGAGGGAGAATTTCATGAAGCAATCAATTTGGCTGCTACATGGAGTTTGCCGGTTCTTTTTGTTGTTGAAAACAATGGGTACGGCCTTTCAACGCCTGTATCGCAGCAATTCAAGTGTCGCAATATCGCAGACAAAGGAATAGGCTATGGAATAGAATCAAAAACAATTGATGGGAACAACATCCTAGAAGTTTTTGAAACCACCAAAATGCTTGCCAGTAAAATGAGACAACGGCCACAACCCTTTCTGTTGGAAGCCAAAACCTTCCGGATGCGAGGCCATGAAGAAGCATCTGGAACGAAGTACGTTCCAAAAGAGCTGATGAAGGCATGGGAAAAAAAAGATCCCATTAGAAATTTTGAAGAATTTTTGAAAAGTCAATCACTCATCGATCAAACTGAAATTGATAAACTAAGCCGGGATTTAGCATTGGAGATTGACCTTGCTTTGGACTGGGCATTTTCGCAATCAGAACCCCAAGCAGACATAGGACTGGAAACCAAAGATATTTACTCGCCCCATCATTTTGCTTTCAATAATCCTAGTGAAGGGAATGAGGAGATGAGGCTGATTGATGCAGTTCAATCTGCTCTTCAAAAGTCTTTGGAAAAACATGATAACCTTGTCATCATGGGTCAAGATATTGCTGAATATGGAGGCGTTTTTAAGGCAACTGACGGTCTTTTGAAAACTTTTGGAGAAGACAGAATCCGCAATACGCCTATTTCAGAGGCAGCTCCATTAGGAGCCGCTTTGGGTTTGAGCATTGCTCAACAAAAAGCAGTAGTTGAGATGCAATTTGCAGATTTTGTAAGTTGTGGATTCAATCAGATTGTAAATAACCTAGCCAAAACACACTACCGCTGGGGTCAAAAGGCAGATGTGGTGGTGCGGATGCCCACCGGTGCAGGGGTGGCTGCAGGACCTTTCCACTCCCAAAGTACCGAAGCTTGGTTCGCAAAAACACCCGGTTTAAAGGTGGTATACCCCTCTTCTCCTTCTGATACCAAAGGTCTGTTGATGGAGTCCATCGAAGATCCAAATCCAGTAATGTTTTTTGAGCACAAAAAATTATATCGGAGCATAAAGGAACCCGTAGAAAAGGGAGAATATAGAATCCCACTTGGCAAAGCCAAACTTTTTGATTTCGGTACAGAGGCTTCCGTTATAAGTTATGGAATGGGCATTGTTTGGGCTTTAGAGTGGCAATCCAAGAAGAATTTACCCATACAAATATTAGATCTGAGAACTTTGGTGCCGTGGGACAAAAAATCTGTGGAAGAAACGGTAAAATCTACCGGTAAAATTTTGCTTTTGCAGGAAGACACCATAAGTTTTGGAATTATGGCTGAATTGTCTGCGTATATTTCCGAACATTGGTTTGAATATCTAGATGCTCCTATTGTGAGAGCGGGGAGTTTGGATACACCTGTTCCTTTTCATAGCAATTTGGAAGATCAATTTTTGCCGCAAAGTAGGTTTGCCAAGAAGCTCGAACAATTGATTAGTTATTAAAAACATTTTGGAAAACCAATTCAACAGACCCCCTTTGTTTTTCAAAAATGGAAGATGTTTTTTCTTTTATTCTATTGATTTCATTCTTACGTTCTAAGAGAAAAGTTACCTTTTCTGTAAAATGTTTTGATGAGGTTTCAAAAGCTACCTGCTCTTCAATTAGCAATTGGGATTCCTTTTGATTCTTTCTATTTGGTCCAAAAAATACAGGCAATCCATGTGCACTTGCTTCCAATATATTGTGCAGACCTTTTGCCCAGCCGCCACCTACAATCGCCAAGGTCCCATACTTATAAATTTTTGAAAGCAAACCAATAGAATCAACAATCAAAATGCGGGCTTCTGTTTTTGTGGAAACCTTACTGAGTAGAATTGTTGTTTCATTTACAAACAATTTTTCAATGAAACGGATTCTATCTTGGGTAACGGAGTGAGGTGCTATAATTGCCTTAAGCTTGGGATACTTTTGTAAAAGTTGGTGCAACAAAATTTCTTCTTCTTCGTAGGTGCTTCCCCCAATGATGATTGGCCAATCGTTTGAAAAATTTTCAATTTGCAAATGCTCAAATGGCTCCTGAGCAATATGCCATGTGCGGTCGAATTTTGTATCACCTGTTGTTACGGTATTTTTCGGAAACCAAGGATCTCCTGTTTCGTACATTTGAAATATCAAATCAAAATTTTTCAAGGAAGGCTTCAATACAAGTCGCCTGTAAAAGTTCCCTTTGGTTGAATTCCATTCGACATGAGCATTGATTAAATACAAATCACATCCGCTCTTTTTTATTGCTGATAGATGTTGAATCCAAAAATCATATTTTACCCAAAAGACCTTTTTGACTCCCAAGCTTTCAATGGTTTTTTTCGCATTTTTTCTGGTATCCAAGGGGAGATAAAACTTGTGCTCAAATAAATCTGGGTTGCTTACATTTTCAAAACCAGATGGAGAAAAAAAGCTAATCACCATGAGACTTTTCGGAAATTCTTCTTTGATTTTTTTTGCCAAAGGGACAATCATTTCATATTCTCCCAATGAAGCGCAATGAAACCAATAGTCGAAACGTGTTGGATTATCTTTTAGCCATTTTTTACTGTTTTTCTGTCCATAGAGTATTCTTTTCAACTTACTATTGAATGGTGAGAACAGCCAGCCAATTCCTGAGATTAAGGAAAGGAAAGAAGAGTAAATCAAATCAATCAAAATAGAAATATTCTTCGTTTTTATCTTTCAAAAATATAGGCAAGACTATGCCCAGTTGTCCTCCAAAAAGAATGTCTTTTCTTGGTGATTTTTCACTTCCATAGGGTTGGAAATGATAAGATCTCATGTTTTTGGTATGTGCATAAATGGTTTCTAAGGATACATTGAAATTAACTCTACGGTTGTTGGATAGAAAGAGCAATCCATGCAACATGCGTATTGCAGTACCTCCCGTAAGACGATCATATCCTTTTAAGTATTCACCATTCAACTGTGGAACGGTAGCTTCAGGTGCTTGAATATTGATTTTGTGCTGAAGATAACCAAAGCCTAAACTAGAGTAAAACCCGGCATTTTTATGATGTGGCAGCGTCTTCCAAAGGTAGCCGAAATTGAGGGTACTATAAAACCCACGTTGGTTTACTTCTACCACACTAAAATTGCCGTTGTTGTCGATAATTTGCCCAGAGGGTCCTATGATATTGTCAAAAAGATTTTTGTTTTTCACCGTGTTGCCAAAGATCCAAGCGCCACCAATACCGAGCATAAAATTGTTTTTGAACTTCCACAATACAGATGGACATATTGCTGCATTTTTGCCGAATCGATTTTCCAAATCTCCAAAAGGCTTTTGCGCAGACACGGAAACCTGAGGCAAAACAATCCGATTGTTTGAGTGGTCTGAAGCATTTTGAGCTATCGACGAGATTTCCGTGGAAAGGAAAAAAAATAAGAGCAAATACCTCATTGAAATTACAAAGAAAGAAATACTCGTGGTCAAATCTCAAATGCGCAACATTATTTGTCAAAATCTAGGATATTTGCAGCATGAAAATAGCAGTTGTCGGGTCTGGTTATGTTGGTTTGGTTTCCGGAACATGTTTTGCAGAAAGCGGCAATACAGTTTATTGTGTTGATATCGATGAGAAAAAAGTAAATGCCCTGAAAAACGGACAAATAACCATTTACGAACCTGGCTTAGAAATTTTGTTTCAAAGAAATTTAAAGCAAAATCGCTTGCAATTTTCGAGCACATTAGAAGATGTAATTGATGAGGCAGAAATTGTTTTTTTAGCCTTACCAACTCCTCCTGGCGAAGATGGTTCGGCAGATCTGAAATATGTACTAGGTGTTGCAGAACATTTGGGAAAAATAATGAAAGGCTACAAAGTTATTGTGGATAAAAGTACTGTCCCTGTCGGAACAGCGGAAAAGGTCAGGCAAGCCATTGCAAAAAACTATTCGGGTGATTTTGATGTTGTTTCCAATCCAGAATTTCTGCGTGAGGGGGTTGCGGTAGAAGACTTCATGAAGCCCGACAGGGTAGTGATTGGTTGCTCAAGCAAAAGAGCCGAAGAGTTAATGCGCAGGTTGTATGCCCCTTTTGTTCGGCAAGGAAACCCAATCATATTCATGGACGAGAAAAGTGCTGAATTGACCAAATATGCTGCCAATTCGTTTTTGGCAATGAAAATTTCTTTTATGAATGAAATTGCCCGAGTTTGTGAAAAATTTGAAGCGGATGTTGATAAGGTAAGATTAGGAATTGGAACAGATTCTCGCATTGGTAAACGATTTATTTTTCCAGGAATTGGATACGGAGGAAGCTGCTTCCCCAAGGATGTTCAGGCCTTAGTGAAATCTTCTAAACAGGTTAATTATGATTTCAAAATCTTAAAGGCAGTTGAGGAGGTAAACCATGAACAGAAAACGATCTTGATGCCCAATGTGAAAGCATATTTTGGTGAGATCAAGGGGAAAAAAATAGCTTTGTGGGGATTGGCTTTTAAGCCCAATACGGACGATATCCGAGAAGCTCCAGCTCGGTACATTATTCAATCTCTCCTAGCAGATGGTGCGTCCATTTCTGTTTATGATCCTGAGGCCATGGAAAATATTAAAAACGTGATAGGAGATAAAGTTCATTATGCCACAAATATGTACGATGCGCTGGCAGGAGTGGATGCATTGATTATTGTTACAGAGTGGGCGGCATTTCGAAATCCAAATTTTGATAAAATGGCAGAAGTCATGAGAGAAAAAGTGATATTTGACGGCCGGAATGTATATGATTTGGAACAAATGAAAAATCTAGGATTTTATTACGCCTCTATTGGCCGACCAACGATTCATTAGAATGAAAAGAAAAAGGATTCTTATTACCGGGGCAGCGGGCTTTTTAGGCTCGCATTTGTGCGATAGATTCATCAAGGAAGGATTTGAGGTCCTCGGAATGGACAATCTAATTACTGGTGATCTAAAAAATATAGATCATCTATTTAAATTAGAGCAATTTCATTTTTACCATCACGATGTAAGCAAGTTTATTCACGTTTCAGGTGACTTGGATTATATCTTGCATTTCGCTTCCCCTGCGAGCCCTATCGATTATTTAAAAATTCCAATACCCACCCTAAAGGTAGGCTCTCTGGGTACGCACAACTGTTTGGGTTTGGCCAAAGCGAAAAGTGCAAGAATGCTCATAGCTTCAACTTCTGAGGTGTATGGAGATCCCCTTTTACATCCCCAAAAGGAGGATTATTGGGGAAATGTAAATCCTGTGGGACCAAGAGGAGTTTACGATGAAGCCAAAAGATTTCAAGAGGCAATGACAATGGCTTACCACACTTTTCACGGTTTAGAAACGAGAATAGTTCGTATTTTCAACACATATGGGCCAAGAATGCGGTTGAATGATGGTCGTGCTTTGCCTGCATTTATTGGTCAGGCATTGCGCGGAGAAGACATCACTGTTTTTGGAGATGGACATCAAACTAGAAGTTTTTGCTACGTTGATGACTTGGTGGAAGGCATTTATAGACTGCTTTTTAGCGATTACGTTCAGCCCATGAATTTGGGGAATCCAGATGAAATTAGCATTCTGGATTTTGCCAAAGAAATTTTGGATCTTACCGGAACAGAGCAAAAAATTATTTTCAAGGGATTGCCAAAAGATGATCCCAAACAAAGAAAGCCGGATATATCAAGAGCCAAAGAAATTTTGGGTTGGACTCCAAGAGTAAGCAGGTCTGAAGGACTGGAAATAACGTATAAGTATTTTAAATCTTTGCCGAAAGAGGATTTATACAAGTATGCACATCCACGAGAATTTAAGCATTAAACCCAATGAGTGAGAATTATTTTGCACACCCTAGCGCTGTTATTGACGAAGGATGCCAAATTGGTCGCGGCACAAAAATTTGGCATTTTAGCCACATCATGACCGGCTGTATACTGGGCCAAGAGTGTAACATAGGTCAAAATGTTGTGATAAGTCCGGAAGTAATCTTGGGCAGAAATGTTAAGGTTCAAAACAATGTTTCCATTTACACAGGCGTGGTTTGCGAAGATGATGTTTTTTTAGGGCCGAGTATGGTTTTTACGAATATAAGCAACCCAAGAAGTGCTGTGAATCGAAGAGGCCACTATCAAAAAACTTTGGTAAAAAAGGGAGCAAGTATTGGCGCCAATGCAACCATTGTTTGTGGGCATGATATTGGGGAATATGCTTTTATTGGTGCAGGCACGGTTGTAACCAAAGCGGTTTTACCCTACGCACTGGTTGTTGGAAATCCAGGGAAGCAAATTGGCTGGATGAGCACCTATGGTCACCGTTTGCATTTTGATGAGAAAGGTTGGGCAATATGTCCAGAAAGCCAAGAAAAGTATCTTTTGATTGATGGAATGGTTCGCAAAGGATAAAATCTTCGAATAACAAACATCAAGGACCCCTCCAAAAATATTTCCCATTGTTGGCGTTGTATAAATGGAGATATTCAAATTTTTTATCAAAAAAGAACTATTTTTATGCCATGATGAGAAAGACACTATTACCAATTTTTATGCTTACAGCTTTTCATGGGGTTTCACAAACGTTGCTTATGCCGACGTTAACAGAATCCAGTGTTACGTACAAAATTTCTGTTTTGGAAGATCAAATTGACTTTTCTGTGAAAGGTGATTGGGATTTTTCAGATGTTTCAGCAACATCAAACTCCACAATAGAAATTGCTCCTATTGCATCTTCCAAGGAAGCGATCAATTATCCCAATGCAACGCATGTAAAATATGAAGATGGAGAGCAGTTTTTTCTTGGATTTGAGAAAGACAAATACACCTATCATGGTGAAATTACTATACTTACATCCTCTTATCCAGAAGCGCTTATCGTGCACCCCTATCCATTCGAAGTTGGCAATACACATGCCGACTCAGAATTAGAGATTCCTTTCACAGTGCCGGGAGGTCCTCCTTACTTAATTCGAGATGATCAAGCTTACTCGGAAGTTTTGTCCATGGGCAATGTGACCATGCCAGATAAAACCGTGCACAAAGACGTATTGCTTGTTCGAACCATGAGAACATTTACGGATCGTCAAATTGGTTCCTCTCCATGTGTAACAAAATTGGAATCGCACAATTGGTGGGCAAAGGGGTATCCAATTCCTGTGGTAAGGACTTCAATAATGACTCAATCAGGTCAATGTCCTCCAAGCAACCCCATAAAGAAAACTAAGTTTCTCGTTGGTGATCCTCTGACAACTGAAGTGATTGTAAATAGTACCCTATTTTCTATTTACCCAAATCCAGTTCAGGAAGATTTACTACTTCATGTGGAAAAGAATTTGCTGGGTTCATCGTATAAAATCTATAACAATCTTGGGAAGTTGGTTGCCTCTGGTATAATAGATGCTTCAAATAAAAAAGTTAATGTAGAAAGCCTTCCCAAAGGGATGTATTATTTTAATTTTGATGGGAGTCAAAGAATGGGCATAAAATTCATCAAAGAGTAAATCCATTGAAATACTTGAATTAAGATTTCTTTCCATAGACCCGAGGAAAGAAGATTGACAACCAAATACATTGCGAAATAAAGGCGGAAAGAGTTTGCAATAGAGTGGCACTAAACAGTGCTTTGAAAAAGAAAACTTGGTAAGCGACATAAGCTTTTTATTGGTCATTTTCGTTCAACCATTGGGCACATTTTTTCAGAGCAAACATACACTCTGTCATCATGTTTTCAACGATTTGGGCTGCCGGTAAAATGTCTTCGATGTATCCACTGATTTGGCCTATTTCTAATTCACCTTCTTTTAAATCTCCGAGATTCATACCTTTTTTGGCCCTAGCACGACCCAAAATATTTTTTAGTTCTTCAGGGCTAGCGCCTCTCATCTCTGCTGCTTTGACCCGATTATGGAATTCGTTTTTCAAAAGGCGAACGGGTTGCAACTGTTTGAGCAACAATTCTGTATCGCCTTCTTCTGAATCTATAACTTTCTGTTTGAAGTTGGGATGTGCAGATGATTCCAAAGAGGTGACAAAGCGGGATCCCACTTGGACCGCTTCTGCACCCAAGGCAAGGCTTGCTGCCATAGCATGGCCATCACCAATACCACCGGCGGCGATTACTGGGATTTTAATTCTCTTTGCCACGGCTGGTATCAAAACTAGTGTTGTGGTTTCGTCTCTCCCATTATGTCCACCAGCCTCAAAACCTTCGGCAACAATAGCGTCGACGCCTGCCATTTCAGCTTTTATTGCATATTTTACACTACTCACAACGTGCACTACAATGATGCCTTTGGATTTAAAATATTGGGTATATTTATTTGGATTCCCTGCAGAGGTAAATACAATTGGCACCTTTGTCTTAACCAATATTTCTATGTGCTGTTGGATGTCTGGGTACAATAAGGGAAGATTGACTGCGAATGGTTTTTGGGTCGCATTTTGGCATTTTTTGATGTTCTCCTCCAGTTCTTTTGGATACATACTTCCAGCACCAATAATACCAAGTCCGCCAGCATTGCTCACAGCTGAGGCAAGCTCCCACCCACTGCACCAAATCATACCTGCTTGCACAATGGGACAATCAATATCTAAAAGTTCGGTGACCTTAGTTTTGAGTAATGGCTTTGGCATTGATAAGGTCTTCGGCAATTTGTAAAGATTCAAACAAGTGGTGATCTTTTTGTAATTCTTTTCTCCACTTCTCGAATGTGCTGAATTTGTTGCTATCTGCCGCTAAGGTGGGCCAATCAGCACTTAAGGATTGCAAATCAAATGCTTCAATTTTTTTATATAGATTGTTCTGAAATTTACGCTGTTCCTTTCTTTTTCTCATATCGTTTATGTAGCGATTGATTTGAAGGGAATAATTGGTGTTTTCTTTGTCTTTTTTCCAGGTTTGGGCCACTTGTTCTGTTTGGATAAAGGTAGAATCTTTATTGACCCTTGATTTGCTTTTGGCAATGATGTCCTGTAAATCTATTTTGAGATCAAATTTTTGGTATTCTTGAGCTTCAATTTTGTCCCATTCAAGAGCATATTGATACTCTTTCTCTCCCGTTTCGAGATAGGAGAAAAAATCAGGTAAAATAATATCGGGAATAACGCCTTTGAGCTGTGTAGATTCTCCGTTGATTCGATAAAATTTTTGTGTGGTTAGTTTGACGGCACCCAAATCTCCATGACTTCCATTTCTAACCATTCTGTTAAGGTCAATAAATCTTTGAACAGTTCCCTTTCCGTGGGTGTGGGGACTGCCCACAATCACGGCTCTTTGGTAGTCTTGCATCGCGGCGGCTAAAATTTCGGAGGCTGATGCACTAAATTCATTTACCATGATAACCAAAGGCTTTTCCCAGTGGGTTTGCGGATCGCGATCTTTCATTACATAGGGTTTCTCTGTCTTGTACTTTACTTGTACAATTGGTCCTTTGGATATGAAAAGTCCACCCATTTGAACTACATCATTCAACGAACCTCCTCCGTTGTTTCTCAAATCGATGATGAGGGCCTCTGCTTGGTCTTGGTCTATTTTCTCGATTTCTTTTTTTACGTCCTTCCAACATGTTCGACCCCCAGATTTACTAAAATCTGTATAAAAACCAGGTAGATAAATGTATCCAACCTTGGTTTTGTCTTCATCTTGTAATAGCAAGGATTTTGCGTAGGTTTCTTCGATAACAACAACATCTCGGACGATAGACATTTCTTCGATACTTTCATTCGGTTTTTTGATTGTTAGTGTCACTGTAGTACCCTTTTTGCCTCGAATGATTTTGATGGCATCATCAATTCGCCATCCCGAAATATCGACAGCTTCTTCGCCTTCTTGTTTAACTTTTAAGATGATATCTTTTGCTCCTAGGGTGCTTTGCTTAAATGCTGGACCTCCTGGAACTACGCGTACAATTTGGATATAACCGTCTTTTTGAACCAGGGTAGCACCAATGCCTTCAAGTCTTCCTGAAATATTGATGTCAAAGTTTTCTTTGTCTTTTGGAGGGTAATAATTGGTATGTGGGTCAAAAATATTTGTTAGCGAATTTATAAAGATGGCAAGATGGTCTCTTCTTTGCAAATCAGTCATTCTTTGAAACCACTGTTGGTTTGATTTTTTAACGTTTCTAATGGATTGGGCATAGAGACTATCCACACTTTGGATTTTGAAATTTGTATCTTTTCTTTGGATTGCTTTTTCTTGGTTTTCTTTTTTGTTCGCAAACTGGCTCAAGGTTTGGTATTTTAGATATTTTCTCCAAAAGTCAGTTTGTATTTTGTCGTTTTTTGGAAATTGCGATTTGTCTACATCAAATTCAAGATTTTCTTCCTTTTCAAAATCAAAACCTTTTTGAAAGATTTCGTCAAAAACAGGTTCTAAATATTTAAGGCGTTTCAGGAATATATTCAAGGTAGTTTCAAAAAAAGTAAGTTCACCTGCAAAAAACTCATTGTCAATTTTGCTTTTGAACTGGCTGTTTAGCTTTTTGATGTCTGATTGTAAAAAAATTCGCTTGTTGGGATCGAGATTTTTGATGTAGCTTTCAAAAGCTTTGTCAGAGAATTTGTCGTCAATTTCAAGAGGCGCGTAGTGTCCCCCTTTGAGGCTATTGTAAACCAAGTTGAGTAATAGCCGATCATTTTCTTGTTTGGATTTCAAATAAAAACCCAGACTTATGAAAGCGAGAGGTAGCAGAAGCGCCAATATCTTAATAAACTTCATCTTTATAATAATCTAGGAATATAACATTTTGTTGTATTACAACATGAAAAAGAAAAAAACGATACTCGTATTTTGTCTATTTTGTTGGGTTAGAAACATTAAATGATTTCCAACTGGGAGAAGAAGAAACTTCCTTCTATGGCAGCATTTTCATCACTGTCTGAACCATGTATGGCATTGGCCTCAATACTTTTTGCGTATTTTTTTCTTATGGTTCCTTCTGCGGCTTCAAGTGGATTGGTAGCGCCAATGAGCGCTCTAAAATCACCGACGGCATTTTCTTTTTCAAGAATGGCGGCATAAATAGGACCTGATGTCATAAACTTAACCAATTCTCCAAAGAAGGGTCTTTCTCTGTGTATGCCATAGAATGATTGAGCTTGCGATGTGGTCAATTGCGTAAATTTCATTGCTTTGATTGAGAATCCTGCTTTAATAATTTCATTAATGATGGCTCCAGAGTGCTCATTTTTTACAGCATCGGGCTTAATCATTGTAAATGTTCTATTGCTTGCCATGTTTTGTGGGCAAAAATATGTTTCCCAACGGTTTTTTTTGCGAGTTTTGCGCTTCAATGTTAGAAAACAACTGCCAGAGCCTTTGGCCATTGATTCAAAAAGGAAATAGTATCGTCATTACGACTCATCACAAACCGGATGGTGATGCTTTGGGCAGCTCTCTGGGTTTGTATCATTTTTTTAAGAAAAAAAAATTGGATGTAAGCATTGTAAGTCCTACGGATTATTCAAAAAATTTCAATTGGATGCCTGGCCAAGAAATTATTATAAATTTTGAGGAAAAACCTCAACAAGCCAAAACACTTTTTGAAAAAGCAGATATTCTCTTTTGTTTGGACTTTAATAATTTTTCTAGGATAAATGATTTGGCTGAAATAGCAAGAAATTCAAAGGCAAAAAAAGTAATGATAGATCATCATGAATACCCAGAAAATTTTGATGATTATAGATTTTGGAATCCAAAAGCGAGCAGCACATCAGAGTTGATTTATCAGTTTCTGTCTGTTTATGAAGATGAAGACTGGATGAACCAACAAGCGGCCGAGTGTCTTTATGTTGGAATTATGACTGATACAGGGTCCTTCAAGCACGACAGTACTTCTGCACTCACACACGAGGTGGCCAAAAAGGTGCACCAATTGGGCGTACAAACAGGAAAAATTCATGAACGAATATTTGATCGAGGAAGTTTGTCAAGAACTCGTTTGGTAGGCTATGTTTTTTATCAAAAATTACGTGTGATGGAAGATTTGCCCGTAGCGATTGTATCCTTGGACAAGGAAGAATTAAAAGAGTTTAATGTGCAAACAGGTGATACAGAGGGTTTTGCTAATTTTGGTTTGGGCATTGATGGCATTCTTCTTTCGGCGCTGTTTGTAGAGAGAAAGGATATGGTTAAGATATCTTTCCGTGCAAAAAGCAATTTCAAGGTAAATACTTTTTCTCAAAAATATTTTGAAGGAGGCGGACATCAAAAAGCTGCTGGAGGGAGATCACTTTTGGGATTAAATGAGACAGTGGCCAAGTTTGAAGAAAAAATACGATTGCATCGCAATGAGCTATCCTAGTTTTTTTTTGTTTACAATACTTTGCTTACTTGCTTGTCGTCATGGGGATGAGGTATCCACTCAAGAATTAAAGATAAATTGGATCGATAGGGGAAAAGGTGACAAAATTGTGCCAGGAGATTTTGTTCTTTTTACAAGCACAGCGCTTGGAAAAAAAGCCCTTGGAAAACAGAAATATGAAGTTGAAGATACAAACGACAACGGTCATTGGCCGCTTGTCTTTGTGCGCTTGCACAAAAAAGATTCTGTAAAAATTGAGATGAAAGTAGACTCCTTGGACGTATTGCGGTTGAAATCTAACTATGAAATCGAGACGAAGGAAGGTCAGAAGGTTGTTTTTCAATTAACCATACATGATGTTCTGAAGCCCAGTGAGTATTACAATAAGATGAAGGCATTTGAGAGAACTGAGATAAAAAAATTCTTAGAAAGAAACAAATTGCCCCAAATCCACTTGGATACATCTAATTTTTATTTGAAAATTGAAAAGAAATCACAAAATCCCATAAAGAGCGGTCAAAGGTTCAAAGTGAAAATGGAAATTTGGGACTTGTATGGAAATTTAATTGAGTCTAGCCATCCCAAACATCATTTGGACATTTCCCTAGATGATTCAATCTTACCTGGTATCAGAAAAGCATTGATGGGAATGTGCATGAAAGAT
Source organism: uncultured bacterium (assembly GCA_963991985.1). Lineage (GTDB taxonomy): Bacteria > Bacteroidota > Bacteroidia > NS11-12g > UBA9320 > MED-G17. Next base: position 59,247 of record CAXDRX010000002.1, read on the forward strand.
AAAGCCAAAATAATTGTTCCTTTTGATTTGGGTTTCAAAGACCGCGGAAACAGAAGGATTAAACCCTTTACAACACTTTTCATAAAATTAGAGGTTTTAGGGAGGATAAAGTAGCTATTTTTATTTTGGTTTCTTACCTAAAATCATATTAATATGTGATATTTGAAAGGTGCGTATTGTCTGGTTTTTTCTTTTTTTATTGTTTACTCAATTTTTGTTTGGTCAAACCTCCTATGAGGAAAAAATTGAAAATTCAAGGGCAGCTTTACAAATTGGAAAGTTCTTGGAAGTCAAGCAAGAGCTTAAACCGATCATTAAGTCTCAGATCTCAAGCATTAGTCAAAGAAATGATGCTTTAGAAATGTTGGCGATGGTTGCCATTGCCCAAGATAGCTTTCTATTGGCAGAAAGTCTTTGTCGGGATATTTTATCTCAAGACCCTTACTTTGATACGCGCTACAACAATTATATCCTGCAAATCTTATTTCGTAAGATCAAAAATGAAAGAACAGACGTGCAGGTATTTTCAATTTCAAAAAAGGGTGAAAATCCTTTGAAAGCGCCTGCATTTGTTGAAATAATTACGCTGGAAGAAATTATCAATCGAGGCTATAATGACTTAGAAGAATTGTTTCATGATTTGCCGGGTTTTGACGTTACAAGAAGTCAAGGAGTTTCATATGCGCACATCTATCAAAGGGGTTTTAGGTCTACCCTCACTGACAAGACGATACTCCTCATTGATGGTGTAGAGCAAAACGATTTGGTTTCAAACAATGTGAATATTTCCAGACAATATCCTCTAGCTAATATTGATCATATTGAAATAATTTATGGTCCTTCTTCTACAATATACGGGGCAAACGCTTTCATTGGGGTTGTGAACATCGTTACCAAATCTTCTTCGGTCAATCAAAGACTCAAGAATAAATATGTGGAAAGAGAAAGTGGACTTACCACTGGTCCAATGTTGGAATTTTTGGCCGATCAAGAAGATCAAGAAAACACTATGGGTTTGGATCTGAATATGTTTTATGGATCAAACAACTCTTTCAATGCCGACGCAAGTTTTTTTGGCAAGTTGAACTCTAAATCAAAAAGCGGGATGGATATTTTCTATTCTCTTGACGCTCGTTATTACTATAGTGATGAACCTAATTTTAATCAATATGAAATGTACAATTCTCTAAATGATTTTTTGTCCATAAGCAACAACTACCAATCCTATAACCTTTACCCTGACCAGGACTTAACGGTCAATCAAAAAGTGGACCTAAACGGAATAAATGTTCACTCGGACAATTATATCATTTATGGTGATACAACAAAAAATGCGGGCGTATGGAATGGTACAATAGACTCACTTAAACTTAGTGAAAAGGGAATTTCTAGGGCAAGAAATTTAGACAGCTTGGCTTATGTAAATAATTTTGGCGTAAATAAATACTCAGAGGAATATTATGTAAAAGGTACACTTTCTTTTATCGATAGAACAAAAAGATTTGTTGTAACAGCAGAGTCATGGAAGACGAATAATGGGATAGAACCTTGGTATAATTTTCGAGATGGCAATAGGTTTTGGGTAAATAAGCCAGAATATGGCCGATGGATTTATAACAATTCACTGATTACAGCTTCTTTTTTTAATCAAATAAGCGATAACTTTTCTTTGACAAATTTAACCTCCTATAGATTTCACACCATCGATGAAAATACGAACTTTCCTTCGATGTCTGGCTACTACAATGGCAAACTTGCTTGGAAAGATTTGGAAGCCTCTGTATTGCCAGATCCCACAACAACCTATTGGTTTAGAACATCCAGTCAATTAAGGAATGAATTTCGGCTCAATTATGAGGGCATAAAAAATCTTTCCCTTTTGGCAGGATTGGAATATCGAAATGGTTTGATACAGGGGGATTATTTAAAATACACCGACAATAATGTAGAAAACCTTGGAAGTACAAGTGGAGGTGCCACAGGTGCTGAACACCTTCGCGCTCTTGATTATGGAATTTTTGCTCAAGGACAATACAATCTGGGGAACTTGTCTCTCATTGCTGGTACGAGAATTGACAACAACAATATTAGAGGTGTTTATGGTTTTGGGTGGGTTCAAAATCCAAGGTTGGCTTTGGTATATGCAACCAAAAACCAGAAGATTATTCTAAAATCAGTTTATTCATCGGCATTTACCAACCCTTCATTTTTGCAAAGGTTTGCCGAAACAGAAACAAGAATTTCAAATCCTAGGTTGAAGCCCGAAAAAATTCAGAATATAGATTTTGGTGGTTATTATGTGCCATCAAAAACATTGAAAATCGGCGGATCAATATTTGCTTCCTCTGTTACAGGAATTAGTGAAACGGTTAAAGTAGGTACAACTCCTGATGGGTCTTCTATTACCCAATATCAACCCACTGGGGAGCAAAGGTTTTACGGAGCTATGTTGTCGGGAAATTTCACCATCAAAACCTTCTCAATAAAAGGAAATTACAGCTACACCATTCCAGAATACTTTGATCAAGAATGGCATCCGGTTAGGAGTATTGCACCAACAAGAATCAATTTGATCTTAAACAATTCATTTGGATCAAAAAAACGAGTCAATGCCAACTTACGCATCAATCATATTGGAAAAAGAATGTACAGTTACGATCAAAATTCAAAAACAGGTTCCTTCTTGGATCCTATTACCATTGTCAATGCCTCTGTGCTCGTAAAACTGGTTGATCAGTGTCGCTTGGAATTGAATGTTAGAAATCTATTTGATCTGGAATACAGTGATCCAGGGATCAGAACAGCCTCGGGTAAACATCCTGCAACAATTCCCCAGTTTAGAAGAAGGTTTAATTTAAAGTTAAGACTTTCCCTTTAATGTTCAATACCAAACTTTCTTTTGGTTTCATAAACGACCATTGTGAAAAACAAATTGGTAAGCTTAGAATTCAGGCTTGGAGTGAATTTACCGTTATCAATCCTCATTCCGCTTCTATAAAGGAGGGCTTGTGGATAGACCAAATGGACAAAGAATCTTTTCAATGGACAATTTTTGACGAGCATGAAAAGGTCTGTGCCACTTGCAGACTTTCTATTCATAATGGAAGTAATCTAGATAGGTTGCCATGGAAAAATTATTTTCCAGATTCTTATAAAATTTCGAAATATTATGTTTATGCCTCTTTAAATAGATTGATTGTTCGGCAAGACTACCGTGGCAAAGGTATTAGCCATATAATGGATGAGGCAAGAATATCTTTTGTAAAAAAATTCGCCAATGTAGATTATATCATCGCGCAACCTACTTCTAAGAAAAGAGTTCAACAATTTTTAAATAGAGGATTTGAATTGTTAGGGGATATGCAGCCTGTTGAGGAACTCCCAGAAGTTAAATTTAAGTTGATGCATTTTGTTTTAAATAAATGACATGAGGATAAAGAATATATCTACAATTTTTATTCTATGTTGTTTGGCGCAAACAAGTGCTTGTCAGTTTTTTAAAATTGACCGATCTGATTGGAAGCTTTTTTCTCCAGAAATTAGATTGAATACCCCCGGATTTCAATTTCGATCAAGACCTACCCATTTTGGGATTCATAGCAATAATTCGCGGTCGGACATAATGCTTGGGAAAAAATTTAACCAAAGTATTTTGTTTGTCTATGGAAAATATGCTTATGACTTTGATGATTCGAAACAAAAAATCCATTTAGGCGCTAGGTTTGATTTCAATCGAAAAATATGGTCGGGAAGAAGTTTTCTGAACCTCCAAATAAGGATGTTTAAAGGGCTTAATTCCATTTCCCCCAACCAACTTTATTTGGTTCAATATTTTGACTACAACCTATATAAAAAACTGGAAATAGGATTTTTGGGATATACTCAGATAAATCTCAACAAAAATGCTTGGAGTTATTTCGGTCCACTACTGAAATACGATTTTTCCAAAAAATTCAATACTTTCATACACCTTGGAAATGACATTTTGAATTCGGAAAATTGGTTTCTTTTAATCAGACATAATTTTTTATTCAACGCAAACTATAAAGATGAAAGTTAAATTTTACAATTCTTCTTTTCCAACTTTTCCCAAAGAAGCGCTTCCTCTTTCCGGAGATCTTTTGGAGAAAATTGGGGTCACACGCTTATTCAAGAAATATCCTTCATTGTTTGAGTTTATAAGATTTGAAGAGGGGGAAGGCGGTAAAAAGTCTTTGTGCTGTTTTGGTTTTTATACTTTCCTGAAATCAAATTTATGTCAGGACATTGTCCTTCTCCTGGAGGAATTTAATGCGCAGGTTGAATCCCATTTGTCTTTTGAGATCATCTACTTAGAACAATTAGAAATCAAAGCTCTTTTCTTGAATGATTTTACAAACTTAGAATTTGAAGTATTGGATCAAAAAATAGACTTTACCAATGACCAAGTGGAAAATCATTTCAATCTATTTGTAAATGATTGTTTAAAAATTGGCTTAAAGGAAATCGCAGCAAGGAGGTTTATTCAGGAATTCATAGGTTTTGATTTTTCGAATTACTTTTTAAAAATAATCAATCCTTTTGAAAAGATTAAACAATATACCCATGACCAGCAAAAAGTTTTTCTTGATTTTTTTAAGAATGAAAAACAAAAAATATTTCAAAACATTGGAAACAATTACTTCTTGTCTTCAAGCCAATTTTTTGAAGTGAGCTCTTTTGCAAAAAAATCTTTGAATGAAGAACGTAAATTGGTCAAAACATTTCAAGAAATTCAAAATGAGTTGCACACAACCCAAGGAGAAAATGAAAATGGTATTTTCCTCAAAAGATTGAATCCCCACCATCTAAAATCCCTTTTTGAAAATATAGACAAGAATGAATCGTGGTTTTTGGCTTATGAGCTTGAGAAAGAAAACATCTCAAAATTCATTGATGATTTATGGCTGCTAAATAAGAATAAATCATTGAGGCTAAAAAGAAGTCATTCTAGGAAACGAAAAACCAATGTGTCGATTATGATATTGCTTTCTGTTTTCACATTAATTTCATCGATATTTTTTATCCAATCTGAGAGTGATAAGACAGAAGCTGAGCGACAGCAAAAACTTGCAAAAGAGGCAGAAAAATTGGCCAAAGCAAATGCAGAAGAAGCCATCACTCAAAAGCTATTTGCTGAGGAGAACGAGAAGATAGCAAATCTCCAAAAAAACAAATCAGATAGTCTTGTAATCGTTGCCGATATTAGACGAAAAGAGGCCGAAAGGGCCAAAAGAATTGCAATAGTTGCTCAAAAAGCGACCAGAAAATTATTGTCTATTACCAATGAAAAAGCAGATTCTATTCAAACACAGAAACAATCCATAGAAGCACAAGCATCTAAAATAAAAGAGAACTTGAGAAACATCAAAATAAGTCTTGCAGGAGAGGTGTTAGAATCTAAACTAAGAATAATTCAAAACCGATTAGAAAACACATCTACCAATAACCACGAACTGGATTCTTTGAAAAAAGAAACAAGAAATGCTTTTGAAAATTATAAAGTTCGGCTTTCGGATTTTATGAGTGAATCCGAGATTAATTCCAAAATAAGATCCACGCTTTTTGACAAAACTGGGTTTTCAACATTAATGACTTTGGACATTATCGACGCAGAACTGAATAGAAAAAAAATAGAAAAGTTTTCTGAGATGAACCTGAAAAATTGCATTTTGGAAAAAATATTTCTTCAAAAAGAGGAATCTCTTGGATTGGTCACCAATCGATATTCTGGTTTGAGTGCAATTGTAAATTTGGACAAAGGAAAATTTAGCCGCTATGGTATTGAGTTCTTAGAACCTTTTGTTTCAAATATTTCCATCTCAGAGAATTTTATTTTCTTTTCGAGCAATGAGTTTTTTGGCCACTTTGACATTTCATCAGGCAAGCTAACCAAATACAATGTTGATATTTTAAATACAGATTTTTTATTGGGCAACAAAAAATGGAGAAGAGTGGTCCTTGATCAAGAAAAACAACTGAACTATAACAAAAATGAGCTCTTGATTACGTCAACAAAAGACAAGGGTTACCAAAAAATTTCAAATCGTATACAAGTGAGTGGTGAATTGGTCTCGGTACTGAGATTACAGAATAAATTTTATGTTTCCATGGACAATATTCTTTTTAAATTGACCTACGATGAAGCAAAAAATAATTTATCGCTGAAACAGGTTAAAAAGTTTAATGCCCCAATTTCAATCATGAATAAGTCAAAGTCACTGCATCACCAAATTATTTTAGGATTTCAAAACGGAGATATTCTAGCTTTTGATCCAGAAAAGAAGAAAATTAATTTTCATACAATGAGTAAGGTGCACAGGACAAAGGTGTCGGGTGTAAATTTAATTCAGCTTGACAAAAGCAAATTTTTGTTGGTGACAGCAGGTTATGACAATAAGTTAAATGTATATTTTTCCAATACCATAGAGGGAATATTTTCGGGTCAAAATATTCCAATGTATTCACGTTCTTTCGATTTTTGGGTAGACAATTTAATACACTCGGGGAATGGTAGTTTCTTTTCAAATGCAGGCAAACTACAAGAATTAAAACAGATTTGCTTAAACCCCATTGAGATATTTAATGCATTGAGTTCTAAAGAACAATAAACAATATGTTTAAACTAAAATCGATCATACTTTTTCTCATTTCATTTTTCTTAGGGTCTACTGTTTTTTATTTATTTATCTATGTCAATTCATCTTTCATCAACCAGATTGGTGCAAAAAACCTTCCATATGCTTACATAATTACTTCTCTGATCTCCGGATTTTTCCTCCTTTTGAGCAATCTTATAGAAAAATTAATCGGATTCAGATCTTCTTTTGTGTTTTTGATTTTGCTGATTGTGATTGCCCTTATTTGCAATTCCAACTGGCTGTATGATTTTACAAAACTTAAAATTGAATTCAGACTCTATTCGATATTCGTTCTGTATTGGATTTCAGCAGTTTACATGTCTCAAGTTTTTTGGAAACTATTCAATTCTGTCTTAAACGTTGATCAAAGGGAGAGGCAATCTGGGATTATTTCTTCGGGGGAGACAATCGCTTCCTTAGTGGGGTCACCCTCGGTATACTTAATCATTGAATATACAGGCGCTGGGGTTGAGAACTTATTGGGTTTGGCTATTTTATCTGGCATTTTATTTTTAATTCTATCTTTTGTTGTTGCGCGTCTGGCCAACTTTAGCAAGCAAGAGGAAAAAGGCAATGAAGAATATAAGGTAACGCCAATAATCAAACGTTATTCATTTTGGACCTTCACAATATTTTCTGCTGTTATGGTGATTGCGATAATGGCTGATTATTCGCTTTTGCTGGCATGCGCTGAGTCTTTGGGTACTGCGAGTGGTGGTTTGGCAGAATTTTTGGGTGTAATATCAGCCACTATAAAATTATTCGAGGTCATCTTCAAGTTTTTCTTGTCAAGATTTATCATCAATCGCTATGGAATATTTGGTGCGATTTATGTATTTGCTGGTATATTAATTGCTTTGTTTTTTTCTGGTTCATTAACAAATTACTCTTCATTTCCAAACTTATTGGTATTGGCAGGGACCATCAAAGTATTTGAAAGAGCACTAAACAAATCTTTGTTTACACAGGCTTCTAACAATTTTTTTCTTCCATTAAACAAAAGGCACAAGTCACTCGTTCAAAATATAAACCTTGGAATTTCAAGGCCTTTGGGCATGCTTGTTGGTGGTATAGCTGCCTTGTTCTTAATAAAATACCACCAAAATATTGTCGAAAATTGGCCCGTTATTCGATTCTTTTTTCTTATCGGTTTGCTTTTTTTACTTGTCATCGTTTTGGCTTCAAAAAGATTTGTCAAAATGTTTTTTGAAAAGGTGGAGTCTCATTTAAGGGAACATTTATCGGACACTGCCTTAGAAAGTGAAGCGAAACTTGATTTTAATGAAGCATATGACCATTATCAAAAAAAATATCCCGATTACTTGCACCTTCACAATTGGGAGAAAATACCATTTTTCTTAATTCCAAAGATTTTTTCTCAATTGTGTTATGACAAAACAGATTTCGATCATGAAAAAGTGGATGATTTTGAGGATATTTATCATGAGAGGTACAATTTACTAATCGAATGTTTTGCTGCGTTTAGAGACAAGGAAAAATCTTTTGTAAATGAAGTTTTACTTCCCCACATAATTTATTATGATAAAGGCCTTAGTTTGATGAAAGTTTTGACTTGCACATCAGGTGCCGGAAAACTTTTGGCAAAGACTTTTGAGGAGGACAATGTAGAATTAACCTCCCTAGGTTTAAAGCTTTTAAACCATCGTTCAGATGAAGATTTGACTTCATTGATTAGGTTAAAACAAAGCAATGATTTTGACGCAAAATACAAGCTTTTGAGCAGAGAGGCTGGATCATTAATGTTGCAACCCAAAGAGGCCATCAATGAATTGATGTGGAGAAAGGGGATTTTGTTGCCTAAATATCAAAAAGAGCTTGAAGTAATGGCAGAAAAATACAAGGATATCCAATAGAATTATCCACTTTTCCCATATTTCTTCAGTTCTCTTTTGCAAGCTTCTTCAAGATCATTTGTTTGAATTTTAAGATGGCCATCGAAGAATTTTAGTTTCAAATAATCACATGCGGACTTGATCGTTCCTCCAGCGAATTGATATTTCATTGAAATTGCCGAAAGGTCAATTTGATCTGTATTGGTTTTGGGCAAATAGGATTCCCATAGATTTTTTCTTTCAAGATTATTTGGAATGCCAAAGAAAATCATGGAAGAAAATCTCCTTACAAATGCTTTGTCCATATTTGGTTTGTTGTTGGTTGCCAAGACCACCAAACCGTTGTAATCTTCCACAAGTTGGAGTAAGTAGTTGGTTTGTTGGTTTGCAAATCGATCGTTAGAGGTGTTTACTTCGGTCCGCTTTGAAAACAGGGAATCAGCTTCATCAAAAAACAAAATCCAGTTTTTATTGCTGGCGATGTCGAATAGGTTTTTCAGATTTTGTTCGGTTTCACCAATATATTTACTAACCAATTGAGAGGAGTCAATTCGATAGACATCGATATTGTATTTTATCCCCAAGGCGCTTGCCGTTACACTTTTACCTGTCCCCGGAGGGCCATAAAAAAGTGTTTTAAATCCACCCAAATCTTCTGCTCCTTGATTTTGTGAAACTTGAAGCCATTTTTCAATAAGGTCAATTTCATTTTTGGTTGTTTCAGACAATATAAGCTGGTCCAGTGTAATATTTCTAGTGAGTTTTTTGGCTGGAAATTTGGTATTGAATCTAGGCGAATAGTTTTCCTTTTTGAAGATTACTTTTTGCTCAATTTCTTCGGAAATAGTTACCGTGTGATTGAGGAAGATGTCAGAGGAGTTGGTATTGACTTTTAATATATTTTCTTTGATTAAAGGATTGCTTTCGTCTAGCAATGAAAACAAAGTGGGTAGCTTCTCAATATCTCCTCCATAAACAAGGAAAAATATAGTCTGAATGGTAGGGATGAAACCAACAGGGTTTTCAGAAAATTTACCTCCAAATTCCGAAAATTTAGATTTAATTTCCGAATTGGAAATTCGTAAGAAATCAAAAATTTCTGGTTTCACATGAGGGGCTAGGCAAATAAGAAGAATCAATTTCTCTTCAACATTAAATTTCAATTCGGAGCATATTTTTTGGTATTTGTCTGCTTCTTCGCTTGTGCTGTTCTGTTGATCGTACAATTCAGAAGTATTTGCAACAAAAGGTTCACCTTTGAAATAAAATTCTAATCGATTTTTTATAAACGATTTGAGCCAATTTATGTCATAATAGAGCATTTTTAATTATATCCAGTATACGTTAAGTTGTTTTTTCATCCAGCGCAAGATGATTTGATTGATTTTCCAGGGTAAGGAATTAAGCAAAACATCGTACGGTTTTTTGTCCATAATAAGTTCGAAGGAGTTACTTTTTTCGGAAAATATTGCATTTCTAAGCAAAAAGCTGGCTTGAAAATTCTCGATGCTCGAATTGTTGTTTTTTTCCCAATTCTGAAGGACTCCTTTTTGGAGTGAAAGGCAAATTTTTTTGTCTGTTTTGGAGAGTTCCAAGGAATTGTTTTGTATTTCGTAGTCTATATCCAAACCACATAAAATTTTGGACGTAGTCATTTTTTCATTTTCAAAAGATGTTTGATTGGAAGCAATGAATTCCAAAAACTTACACGCTTTTTCTTGTGCTTGGATGTCATTGAAAACCCCTTTTTCCATTAAGCCAAGCCGTGAAAAAAATTGACCGAGAAATGGCCATAGTAAAACAAGTCCTGAGGAGTAGAATACGATATTCTCTTCGTTCTGCTTTAATTTTTCTTCGGACTTTTTACTTGGTAGGTTGGCAGATTTATCAAAAAGTTTTTGCACCCATTCGGCCTCAGTTTTGTTCAATTTCTCCAGATTGTGACGATCTAGAAAGAAATCTTGCAATTTTGGATTGTTTTTTCTCAGCATCTGAGCATACAATTTCATTGGATCCTTAAGGTTTAAAGAAAATTTACCCCAAAGCATAAGTAGGTTTTTGTGCATACTTTTATGGTTCAACTGTGCCAATGCTTTGTTTTCTGCATTCAATTTTTTTGCCAATTGGAAAATGTCCTTATGGATTTTTGGAAGATTAGGATGCACAAAATATAAAATGTTTTCGGGTTTCATATTGCCGATCAGTTTCGTAATTCTATCTGCATAGGTTTGGTTTTGAATGAGTTTCCAAATCAATAATCTTACATCTTTTCCCCCATTTTCGATGGATTTGGATAAAAAAGCACGTAGTTGTTTTTTGGTATAATTATGGCTCTTGCTTAGTGAATTATATTTAATCAAATATTCAAGAGCACTGCTCATTTTCTCGTTGATTGTAAAGTCTTCAAATGCTCTTGCTTCGGAAATGACCTCATTGATGGTTGCAGCTAATTTTTGGTTTCTCTTTTGAACGGAATGTAAGGATTGTTCAATTGCACTTTCTAAATTTTGTTTTTGGACAAAGTATAAATTGTAAAATTGGTCTATGAAAAAAGGATACTCTTTGAGTGGTTTGACTACTTTAATGATTTGTTTGAAAATGTCCAAAAGCAATTGATTTTCTAGAGGTGATTTTATCGCAAGAAAATGCAACATGATTTCTCCAAATGTTTCATGGGAAACCATTTTTTTAACCTGAGGCAGAATTTGTGCTTCTCGGTGAGCTTTGAGGAACTGGGCAATATCTTTCGGCGTACTTCGGTCAATTGCCTTTCTAAAATTTGTATGCTCAAAAATATTTTTTCCATTATTGCTTTCTATTTGGCTTCTTATGATGTCCAAAGGTTTGTCTGATCTTTTGTATGATTTTTGGGTTTCTGCAATTCGATTAAAATATTCGAAAAATAAGGATATCATTTTTTTATTTCTTAGGTCAAATCGTTTTTCCAATGTTTGTAAATCTGTTTTGCTAAGCGCCCCTGGTCTAAAAATAAGATTGGAAATTAGGTTCAATGTTTTTGTATCCCTTGGCAGTTTTCTTTCAATAATTGATTTAATTTTTGGGTCTTCAACAAAAGCCACCAACAATTTAATTTGATCGTCCAATGGCAAGTTAATTCGAATATTTTCTTTAAAATTTTTGCTAATATTTAAAATTTTACGTTTCTCAATTTTTTTTAGGTTTGCTGCAATGGTTATCAGTTCGGCTTGATTCCGAGCGGAAAAAAGGGAGTTTATAAAGTAAAACACATTTTTTTCATTTCTCTCCAAATTCATAACCTCGGAGGAGAACGCCTTTAAATGCTGAAAGTTGAATCCTTTTTTGTACCGTAATTCTTCATTTAAAAATGGAATTATTTTTCCCATCGTAGCTTTGCTTTTTGTTTTGGCCCTTAATGCAAACTCTGCAATAAAATGTAACTGTGTTTTTTTTGATTTGTCAATAATTTTTAGGAGCGGAAATAGCAAGTCGTTTTCGAAAAGCGAGTAAATCAGTTTTGCAGCATTTTGGCTTTGTGGGATTGAGTCAATATTCTGTGCCAAAGATTTTGGGTCAAATTGGATAAGCTCACCAATTGCTTGTACAATTGTTTCTGCAGAATGTGCAGCTTTTTCTAACCAAAAAGGGAAGGAACCCTCACTGGCAAAAAAGTAATGAACAAGGTTTCGGTAAGTAGAAAATCGAATTTCCGAACTGGAAATAGGATCATTGCGCTTTAAAGCAGGTAAGAACAAATTATTTTCAATGAGTAGGTCTAAGGTTGAGTCAATGATGTTTTTGTCGTGGGTGCCTTTGGCGATTTCGAGCAGTAGAAATGAAGAAATTCTTGCCTTTATTTCAACCAAGGTGGATGTTTTTATTTTTAAATGACCACGCTTTGTGAGTGAGTCTATGAGTGAATCTAGAAGTTTTGGTCTTGCTTGTTGGATTACTTTTTCCTTGGTTTTTTGATCGAATGTATTTAACCAACGAGTGGCTTGATTGGATTGTAGATAATTGTAATCGCTCAGAAAAACATTTATAATTGATAAATTGCCTAGGTAGCTAAAAAAAGTTTTGATTAGCTTTTTGTGTTGTTTTGGCAGCTTTTTAATTCTGTAAAAATCAATAGATTGAATGGTATCTTTTTTTCTCTCCTTGATAAAAATAGCAAGCTCGTTAAGAAAATAATGTGTCGTTTTTTTCTTTTGGAGGCTAGGGGGAAAGTCCAATACTTTAAGAAACTTATTGTAACTCAAACGATCAAGCTTGAAATATAGCTGTATCGTATTAAAAATATTTTCGCCATTAAATTTGTAAATTTCCAGACCATCACCAAGCATTTTAGAGGGTGATTGGTGGGCTTTTGGGTTTAATTTTTCTGAGATATTTCTCTCTTTACGACCGATGACTGTAGGTTCTGCTTGATTGGAAATTGTCAACGAAATAAGTTCATCGAACTTTGGATCTTTTTTTTGTTTATCGTCGAGATAAACAGACATAAAAGTTTTCAATCGACTGTTTAGGATTTTGGTTGACCAAAGTGATTTTCTTATCTCTAGGTAAATGAGTTTTTTATCAATTGAATTTTTTGAAGAATAAAATTCAATGGTTCTATCTAAAAATGTCTCTGACAAAAGACCTGTTCTTTCTTGTTTGATGGCAATTTCCAAGGAAATTTCTTTGATGGTGTTTTTTAATGCGATATTGTCTTGGTTGCTTTCGACGATTTGGTTGTCGATTTTTTGGAAGAAATCAATGATTTGAAAAAGAAAATCTCCGAAATTTTTGTGGACGTTGTTCAGTAAGATTTTAAAAGATTTGTCACTGAGTATCTTAACAATTTTAATTCGATTGCTTTTGCTTTTGGCCACCGAAAAGGTAATCTTTCTTAATAGCAAAGCATTTTTAAAGCTCAATAATTCAATGAGGGTATCAATATCTGAGAATTTTTTTCTGAAGCTATAAGATTGAAAAATTTTGGAGGAAAGATAATATTTGAATTCTCCAGCAATCAAGCTTTCTAGATGAATGTTTGCTTCAACTTGTTCTCTTGATTTACCAATCCTAAAAAGTTGGAAAAACTCCTCAAGGAAAGACAAAGGTGTGGAATGAAAAACTTGCTGTTGTACAAAAAGTTGGTAAAATTCATTTCTAACACTAAAATCCAAGGCAACAATTTCCGAATACAATAAGTTGATAAAGTCAATCTTAGATTTATGCATTGCATGAAACAGACTTTTGAAATAATAAATCTGGATGGGTTGAGAGGGAATACTTATTTTTTGAAGTTGCCAAAAAATTTGATGATAAAAAGAGAAGTCTTTTTGTCTTACCTGCGAATTGAGTAAGGGAAGAATTTCAAATGCAAATTCAAGAGGTAGATCTTTGATGCTTCCCAAATTAATCAGCCGAATGATTTCTTTTTGTACCTCTCTTTTACTACGCCCTTTGTTTTGAAGCAAATCCAAAACGTAGTCTAGGAGGTAGCTGGGATTTTTGCGGAGTATCTGTTCTATATTTTGCGATAATTTTTGATTTTTTTCTTTTGTAGAATTGCTAGGGCCAGCATTTTTTTGGACTTCAGCAATAATTTTCTTGCTTAATTCTCGCTCCAAAATTTTGACAAATTCGCCTTCTGGAAGATCTTTAAGATGAATCTTAATTTCCGGAATGATAATGATTTCTGAAGTGCTGGGAATTTCTAAAAACGTCTCAAGATTGGTAAGACTTTTTTCAAGTAATGGTAAGGATTCTTTGGCTTTTTTTTCAGAGTCAAAGTTGATTTCAAGGGTTATTTTTTCAATGACATCTTTCAATGATTAAACAAACTTTCTTATTTCCTGAAGGAAACTGCGTAAGCTACTCGAAGCTGTATCAATTTCTCGATAATTATTTTTTTCAAACTGAAACCTTTTCACTTGTATCCACTCAAAGTATAAATTTTCAAATGTTTCCATTTGTTCAGGATTACAAAGAATTACTTGAAAGAAGTGGTGTTTTGGTGTAGCCTCTTCCAGGAGTTTTACAAACAAATCAAGGAAACTTTTATTTTGGAATCTTAGTGGCCAGTCAGGCAATAAAATGGTAAATTCTCCAAAATACAAAAAGTCATCATGAATGGATTGTTTTGTGCTGTTGGTTTGTTGAACATCAAAGAGACTCTTTCTTTGTTCAATTTTTACATTGTTTAAAAATGCTATGAACTTTTTGATTTCATTCATCGCAACGGATTGTGAATAATATTTTTGGTTTACCTCAGCAACTTTTGTTTGGTCTATATCGTAGACCGATATTTGGTATTGTTTTTTTTCATCGTCGAAAGAAACAGAGTAATTGCTCTGGTTTTTGGCAAGAACGAAAAGGTCTTCTAAATACTCCAATTGTTCTTTTCGGCTGCCATTGAAATTAGATTGTAGATAGTTGTTGCCTACTTGATTTTTAATAGATCCAAGATAATTGGCTCGAACAATTGGCCTCAGCAGGGAATGTTCTACTAGGTGAAATCCTTCAGATTGCAGATTGATGTCTTGGAGTTTATTGAGAAGATTATTTTTAAATTCTTCTGCAAGTTGTAAGTTTTCAAAGTTCCTAATGACAGCCTTTTGATTTTTCCCCGTATTGGCAAAAAGTTGAAAATTATGGTTTTGGTCCTCGGCAATTTGAAGGGCATTGCTTTGAAGATTTTCTTTCAGTATCTGCTTAAGGTGTGTATTCATTTGATCTTCAAAAAGGTCCAATGTTTTCTCCGGCGTCAGTGGTTCTAAAATATTTTTGGTAATGAATAACTTGCTGTAAATATATTGTTGTATACCGGAGGTTTTGAGTTTGTTAATATCCTTTTGATAGGGATTAAATCCAACATGCTTTTGATTCAATACCTTAGGGATCTGTTGAAGAAAGAATTGTTGGGCTCGAAGGCAGAACAATTTGTTGTCTATGCTGCTATTGATTGGTTTAGAAAATTCATGAATATGCATCAATTGTTGAGCGGGAAAATTTTCACTAAATCTCGAAATAATATGATTCATGGCCTTCATCTTTTTGGAAAGGTAATCGCCTATTTCATTTTCAAGATTTTTTAATTTTTCAGCAAAAAGAATTTCTTCCATTTCAATTATTTCGTTAAGGTTAGGTATATCCTTGGGTATTTGAAATGTTGTGCTGTCCTCAACATCGTCTTGAACGGAAAAAATTTCATTTATCTTACCTAACTGAGTAAGAAAATTGGCCATAATTTGGTCTATAGGGTAAAGAAATCCTTTCAGTTGTTTTATTGAAATTTTCTTTTTTTCAGAAAAGCTTTTTGGAATATCATTTTCAGACAAACCATAATTGGAGGGCAAATCCTTTTGAATACTATAGTGAACTTCAATGGGGTCTTTAAATTCATTTATTGATTCTTTTTTTCGTGGGTATTCTATGTCATTGCTCGTATTTGAAAAATAATTTTCAAATTCAGTTTCATAAATCTGAGTACTAATTTTTCGATTTACAACAACAGGACTTTGGTCAATAAAAAAATCAATTCTGTCATCAAAAGCATCTTCTGCATTGTTTTTTTGTAGTTGCAATGAAAATCCTTCTTTTATTTTCACATTTTCTGTTTGGTAATCAATGCCGTCAATGGTAAGTGAAATATTGAGTGATTTTTCTACGCCCTCTATTTGGTTGATTCTTGACGAAATTTCAGAATTTAAAATGGTCCTTTGGTTTCCTGGGCTATGGTCTACTACCAATTTTTTTCGGATTGGTTTTGGGCCGTCAAAAACTTCATCTATTTCCTGATTTTTCATTTCTTCTTCTAAGGGTGTAGAAAAAAATAGTTTCGGGTTAATATAGTTTTCGACAACTGAAAAAATTTGTGCCAATATATTTTCTGGTATAACTCCTTCACTCAAGTGAATTTCTCCTTGAATAAAAAGATTTCTTGTTTTTAAGAAAGTAATTTCATCGATATCGTGGCCAATGAAGCGATTTTTGTAAAATACATCTCTTATTTCTCTTATTAGATTCTCTTGGGTATTGTTGACGTGTAATTCTTTGGATTGTTGCACATAGATGTTAAACAAACCTTTATTGATGCTTCCTGATCTCTTGGTAGGTTGTATACTTAGATTTTGCAGAAATTCTACTTGGTCGATGAGCAATTGCTTGTAATCATTTATAATTACAGGGGAACAGGGGAATACCTCCTCAGGATAAAGAAGCAGATTGCTTTTTTCAACTTGCCTTATATCTTTAGAGTTGAAAATGATTCTTTCAAAAGAAATATCTGTTCTATAGCTTAGGTCTGCCAATGCAAAGGCAATTACCTCTTGAAAAGTAAGTCCGGGATCGTGGTAGTTGTAATCCGTCCAAATATCCCCTGAGTATTGCTGTGTGAGGGTTATGAATTTTTCCAGCAAAAACTGATAATCTAGGCCCTCTGAAAGTTCAAGATTTTTCGTTAAGCTCTCTATTTTAGGTTTGTTCACTTCCATGTGTATTAAAGCCGTTCTCCAATAAAGAGCATAGGTTGTATTTGATTAAAAAGGGATTTCCAGTGCTTTCGTCAAGACCAAAGTGCTGAGTAGTTTTGGCTTCTAAGGAGTAATTAAAAATGGAGCCACTCCATCTAAATTTTATCTTCCTAAAAGGATTGCCATAACTTGAGGAGCTTAATTTTATGCGACTATTTGATAAATTTCCTCCAAAGGCACTTACAGCGGTTCCGCAAGAAATTGCATGTTTCCCACTTCCTTTTTTTCCATTACAAATGGCAACAATTTCTATTGCATTTAAACCGTTTAGATTGGTTAAAACGGGGTGCCATTTGCCATCTGCAAAAGCTTCTCCTTTCGTTGTTCCAAAGCGAGCACTCATGCCAACACTGGCCTGCATTGTGATTACATTTTTGGAGTCTTCGTTTCCAAGAACTATTTTGCCATTTTCATATACTGAAAAAATCGCAATATTTTCTGCATTTACGATACTTAGTTTTTTGTTCTCGATACCTGTTAGTTTTAGGCTAAAATTGGGCAATTTTTGGTTGATGTCCTTGAAAAATGAGAGCAAAGAACTTTTTGACCCCGTAGGTTGGAGGCTAAGGCCCATTTCTGCAGACTTATTGATTCCATCTTCCGCAATGTTGATTGTGGAATCGATCAAATCTTCGAAATATTTTTCATTGGGCGTGTTCCCGGATTTAAAGTAGTTTTTGAGTGAAGTTCTATTGACTATGGACATGGTTCTTTAATTGTTGATGAGTTGGATTCTTGGTCGAAGAGGATTTTTTTCCGGGGTGGCATCCGACACGATAAAAAAGTTTTGACCAATTTTAGCTTTGCTAAGGTTGTACGGTTTAGGTATTAAAGTTTTCTCATTATCAATTCGTTCTAAATCAGTTATTGGCTCAAAAATTAAAATACTGCTCGGAGTAGAGGGTTTGATTTCTACAATTGTTTCGTTTATTTGGGTTGCTGTATCGGCGATTAGAAAAGATTTTTTTGCTTTTCTTAAAATATGTAGCAATGAAAATTCAGTGATGAATTGAATTGATGGAAGATTGTTTAGGTAGCCAAGTAATCTGTTTTGATTGATGACTTTGTTCAGTTCAGGTTTTTGGTTGGGGTCAATGATCCAAGGGTTGATGTACGCATTTAGAGCTTTGTTTACGTCATCAAGTAGGTTTTGATAACTTTCTTCAGTTGATTTTACCTTCATAGAAACTCTAATATGTTCGAAGGTCGGATTGCATACTTCTACGCGAACAAAGGGATCAATGAAAGAATTTAGGTAATCCTCAATTTCTTTCAGTTCCTTTGTTGAGAAAATCAACTGGCTATGTCCTTTGTTTTTACTTGCATCTTTGAAAAGGATTATTTTTAGAATAGGTTGTTCTGTATAGCTTTTGGCATAGGTGACCGTTTGGATCCAATGTATGTGTTTAAACTTTTCTAAAAGTATGTCCTGAATGTCTTGACTTGTAATGGCCCTATTTTTGTGTCGTATTCTCTTAGAGACACGCTCATAAAAGTCCATTTGTCTCTCTCTCTCTTGATGGCCAAAATAAGCGCCCACTTGTTCGATTGATTCAATGGATGGAATTGTTTGGGCTGAAGAAAGTACGCGCAATTTTTCCCAATCTTCCGGCAGATTATCCGAATTTTTTGAAACAAGTTTTATCCCATTTAAGTGAATGGAAATCAACTGTGAAGAAAAATCTGTGTTCTTCAAAGACACAACACGAAACCAGAAGTAGTTTGGGTTTAAAATACTGTTTTGTTTGTTGATTTCTTTGGGAATTTTAATTTTTACCCGTCCAGTAAAAGTCAAAGCGTTGGTTTCATCAAATAGGTTGTTGTCATGAACTTCTTGCCAATTGTTATTGGCCAAATATTCCCATTTCACCTCTTGTTCTTGGGTGATATTTATGCTTTTTGATTCTTTTAGGTTGAAGAGAAAGGTTAAATGTTCTGGTAGTTTTTCTCCCGATAATCCAATATATAAAGCACCTTCGAAGTTGAAATTGGTAAGGATAGACTGGGTGCTAGAGGTTCCATTTTTAAATATTTTCTCTAGGCCGAAGGGCAAGACATGGTAAATCTGTGTATGCGTGCTTTTAGAATTTTTTGAAAAATGGGTTGGATTTAGGTAAATAGAGAATTGTGAATTGTAGCCAATTTTTAGGTTCTTTATTTTAGGTGCTATAGGGTCTTTTGGAGGATTAAGGTTTTCATTTAGGCCATTCTTTTCCGAAATTTTGGAAACATATTTATTGTAAACTTGATTGTAAATGTCATAGCCAAAGCCAAAAGAGGGTTCAACCAGACTGAGTTCCAAAAATGAATTTCTGGGATTTCTTAGATGGCTATTTCTCACCGATTTTTCGGTCAAAACTCTATCAAGATCAAATTTTAGTGTTCTTTCGCTCTCCAATAAGTTGTCTTCATCTTCAGCAAAAAAATTAATGGCCGACCCTGCATTAAGCATTATTTTTTGGTTTTCAAGATCGTCAAAAAATGTAGCTTTTATTTTAAATGAATCATTGGAAATACCACGTTCGTATTCTAAATAATGGGACTTATAGTCCTGAGTTTCATTTGGAATAGGAGAATTCTCCCAAGAAACTTCAAGTTTTTGGATGTTTTTATAAAAAATTTCTTTTTCAAATATTTTAACTTTTGATCCTGCCCTAGGAGAAGGCCCAAAAATTTCTACAGCCGAAGAAATATCCGTTTCTCCTTCGTCATTTTCTACAAATTCGGGAGTTAAAGAATTTACAGAGATCTCAAAGTGAATTTTATTCAATTCAATGACGGAAAGAAAAAGTAGTGGATTATAATCTTTGTCTTGATTGATGGTAAAAAGGACAATAGGTTCATTGGATTCGAAATGGTATCCTTCATGCAATTCAGGATCGTAGTTGGCCGTGCCGGCTTGAAAAGCCAAAAGTTCAAATTCTATACAAATTTCAGGTTGGATTAGCCAATCTTTTGGTGGTACAACAGAAATATCTGTTGGCTCAAGCCATCCCTCAGTAGAGGTAATAGAAATGTTGAATGCATTAAAGAAGATATTGTTAAAAACCGTTTCAATACTTTTTTCTTCTTTCCCACATATTTCCAAAAGCAATGTACTCAGGATTTCCGTTGATGACGTATTCAGTTCCAAGGTCATCGTTATTTTTCTATTTCCTTTTGATAGCAAAAATTCTTTGCTGGAAATGGCAAACCCTATTTCACATTCAGCCATATTTTGGAGATTGTTTGGAATCAGCATTTGGTCTTCACCAAAGATGGGTGTTTCTTCAAAGGAGGAAACATCCAAATCTTTTTTATAGATATTTGTGATTGGCTGGCTGGCGGTGTTGTAATCGATATACTTATTCTTGCCTATAAATAGCTGGTGCAGTTGGGCGATTTGATTGTTGGATAAAATTTCGGATTCTTCGTTTAAGTAAGTGAGCTCTTGGCCGTCGGCAGAAAGATCAGTTAGGAATTTACTGTTTTTTTTCAAGGCAACATTTTCGCTTTCTTCAAAAAGTTTTATGGCCGCAAAGGTATTGACCGGTTTTGGGGGTTTTTCTTTTTGTTTCAGGTAGTTTTTATAAAATAGGTCGAGATGTTTTTCTGTAAGATTATTTATATTTTTTTGCGCGTATTTGTAAAGTTGATAAAAACCAAGGTATAAGGAAATGTGTGGTGCTCTGTTGGATTTTTCGAGCAACAAATGATTGAACAAATTGCCCAAACTTGATGAGAAAGACAGCAAAGATTGTTCAAAGGATAGATAAAGGATTTGGAGTTTCTTGAACAAATAGTCGGGATCTTTGATTTCAGAATTTTTTTTCTTTCGGTTGAGGCTATCTCCTCTAAATATGGGCTGAAAACGATCAAAATCAATTTCGATGTTCAGATAGGAGAGGTTCATTTCTTTTAAGAAGTCAACCAAATTTGTAAACTCAAAGAAAATGTCGTTGAGCTTTACTTTGATTAGTGTCTCTATCTTATCTGTTAGGAGATCGTTTTTTTTCTGTTTAAGGCTTAGAAGTGAGCGAAGATAAAAAGAGTTTATGGCCAGAAACTCTCTATGAATAAGTTCAACAAGGACAAGAATGAAAGAATATTTATCCTTTTTTTCTGAAACCAGATGATACTCTGATTGAACCGCTTGATATTCCTTGGAGAAGTCGGAATCATAGTGGGCTTTTATTTCGGAACACAGAAAAATAGAGTCTTTGGTGAAAAATTCACTCCAATTTCCATCTTTTTTCCCATTTAAATCATAAAAGGTAGCAAGCTCACTAAAGCCTCGCGTTAGGTTTACTAGATTTTCAATATCCTTTGTATCAATATCAAAATATTTGGGCGATAATGGATTGAGTTCTTTTTGCATTATTCAACGTTCGTTCCTTCAAGAAGGTAAAATGGGAAAACAATATTGTCTCTCACATTTGTTTCTTGAATGGAATAATTTACCGAAACCAAAATTTTCCCATCATCATCAGGACTTGTTTTTGCTTCAATATTTTCTATTTGAATTCTTGGTTCCCATCTACTTAGATCAGAAGCAAGTCTATTTTGTATACTTGTTAAAAAGCCTAAATTATTTTGTTCAAATATTAAATTGTGCACAAAAGACCCAAACTCAGGTTTCAGAATACGTTCTCCAATTTTTGTTTCAAAATAAATTTGAATGCTCTGCCTGATGTCCTTTTGCCCTGAAACCATATTCACGGTACCATTTTTTTTGTCAAAAGATGGAGGGAAAGACCATCCAGTACCTAAAAAATCTACATCGTTATCTTTCATTATCCAACTTTTACGAGGGGAATGCCCATAGAAATTTTTCCTCCATGCGCCATGGGGTCATCTTTTCTTGCGGCGGGTTTCCCCCCAAATTTTACTTTTTGAGAGCCATTTTGAACCACGTTTGGCATAGGGATGGGTACGGGACCAGCTGGTGTAGGAATTCGATTTAAGCACAAGGACATGTCGCCCTTTACAATTGCTTTCATTTTGGTGATTTTTACTTTTGGAGAGCCAGGAAAAAATATGGGCAATTCCAAATGAGTTCCTGCAGCATCTGGCACGTTGCATTTGTGCATACCTAGTGGAATAATCGCATCTTTCCCCATTAATTCAAATTTACTAAAGATCCTTTTATATTGACAGCACCTGTAGACTTTATTTCTGTTGTTCCTTTGGCATTGGTAGAAAATTTTGACTTAGCATCAGCAGAAATACTTTGACCAGAAATTTTTACCGCACCAGAAGAACCACCGTCAACTTTTACCCCTTTCGATCCTGTAAGGTTTAATTTTCCGGAAGCTTTTAAAGTGATATCTTTTTTGCTTGTGATGGTTATCCCTGAACTGGAGGTTTCAATTTGATTGTCATTAGAATCTTTTATGGTTATCTTTTTTGCTTTGTCATCGATAACAATGGAGTTCTTATCTGGCGTGACAATTGTTATTGCTTTGTTCTTATCGTCAAATTCTATGGTAAGTTTTTCTCTAGTAGAGATAGATTTTATGTCATTTTTTTTATCAAATTTTTCATAGGGCTTATTGTTTTTATCGTATAAGCAGCCTAAAACAACAGGGAACTCAGTTTCATTGTGTAAAAAACCTACAACGACTTGTGTGCCTATTTCGGGTAGAAATTGTGATGATCCAGTTTTAGAAACATACATTTGGCTTAATTTACACCAAACAAAATTGGTTGTGCTTTCAAATCCTTGAAGCAAAACTTTTATTCTGTTTTCTTTTTTAGGATCTTTATCCAATTCTTTGACGGTGCCAATGAGGAGTCCTTCTGACTTTTGGCTAGGGTTTTCAAAGGCCAAATTATTAAACAATGGGAATCCAAAAATCAATTTGGTTTTGAAATCTCCCTCGCTAACGGTATGTTCCAAACCTGAAATGTAAACATTGCCATCAAAATGACTTCCAAAGCCTTTTAAAGTGGCGATTTTACCAACCGAAGCAAAATTTAAACCTCTTGTGGTTACTTCTCCTCGAACACGCTTTATTCGAGACTGAAAAAGCATGCTATTGGCATCCTCTTGAAGCCAGCTTGCATCTTTGGGACTTTGAGCCAAAAATTCATGATTGTTGCTATGAAATATTTTACCAAGTGTTTGAGAATTTAAATCACCTGGTTTTGACAGCTTGGTGTATTCATTTGCAACTTTGCTATCACTTTTATTATTGAAGTCGTCCCAGCCCGAAATTTTTACCCCTTTGATTTGATTAAGGCTATTGATCTCTGCAAAGAAAGAGTCTACATCTTTCCCTTGAGTTATGGTAACAAGACTGCTTCCTGAGCTAGTAGGTTCTTCTATCGTTACTTTCGACTGGGAATTGTAGATCACAAGACCATTTCTTTGGCATAAATGTTTTATTAAATCCCAATTACTTTGATTTTTTTGTCGGATTACTTCTTGTTCAAAGCTAGTAGCGACAACACTTTTAGATACTGATGTTTCGCCAATAAGGGTAGTCATTACCTGACTATCTTTTTGATCAGTAAAAATTCTATCTTTATAGATTCCACTCAGTTTTGCAGCTTCATCTATGCACTCTAGAACCAGAATACTATAATAAGGATTGTTTGCATAGCCTTGTCGTAGAGAGATTTTTTGGCCAGACACAACTCCTTTAAAAACAGTTTTATTGATTTCTTCAAATCCTAGACTTATTTCAATCTTTGCACCAGGCTTAAAACTTGACTCTTCACTTTCTTCAAATAAATTTTCTGTTGCATTTCCTGCAATGATTTCAATTCTTGCCGAAGAGAATTGGCTCAAACCTTCTTTTACCTTGATTGAGAAAACCCTAAAATCACGATTAATTTCACGACCATTAAATTTAATGACAAATGATACAGGTTTGTTGTTGGTATCTAAAGGAGTTTTGGCCATTTATTTCTCGATTGGCGGGAAGGAAAGTCTTTCGCCAACATTTACTCTTCTAAAAGTGGTCAGTTTATTTTTCTTTGCTACATCGATACAATATCTCGAATCCTTATAGTACTCGTTGCATAAGTTGGGTAAAGATTTCCCGTCAAGAATAATTGGCATTCTTGTTATGTCTGGACTCTGGAATTTTTTGGACAGATTTTTTGGGTCTATTTTTTCAGTTACTGTCAGTGATATTTCTGCTCGAAGTGGAGATCCGAAGTAATTGAAATGGGTGTAATTGATTTCAAAGCTGGATATCTTCCCAAAAAATTCATTGGTAGACCATACAAGCTTTACAAAAGGAGGTTCATGCGTGCTGTTTCGAGGTGTTATGGCAACTTTTTTGAGCTTTTTAATGGACTTTTCGACGCTAAAAAGTGGCAAAAAATTCCCATCGGGGGGACCAAACAAAATTGTTCCAGCATTATCGATGGTAAAATTGAAAGATAGAGTTTCAGAAAAGTAGGTATAGTCTTTTTTAACAGGTCTTCCTCTTGCGTCTCGTACTTTTTCTCCTCCTGATTTTTCCTCGGTAAATCCTCTTTTTATTTCTTTCGGATTTAGTTGTAAAGTGTAGGATGCAAATGAAAAGAGAGAATCAAATTCTTCATACCCTTTAATTACCAATTGTGAATATAGGTTGATCATATCTCATTCAGTTTATTTAAAACTTCCATGATGCATTCATCAATTATCTGTTTTTTTTCATGGAAAGATAAGGCGGTTGGGCTGTCTGCATCGGATAGTAACCCTTTAATTTCTTTGATTTGGTCTAAAGTAATTTCATTGTCTTTCCCTTTAACCGATGCTGAAATTTTAACTTCTTTGATTACAACAGGCATAACAATTAACTTAAGGGTATTTGGGTGATTGTTTGATAAGCGATTTCCACTTCTTCAAATAGTATGGCAGATTCACCTGTCGCCTCAGCATCAAGTGTCCCTAATTTCCAACTGACTGGGATGCAGTTTGTGAACATCCATGAGATTTTGGGAATACCGCTGCGGTCTTTCAGCATGATTACCATAGGTACTGGTTGGTAAAGGGTAAAGGTGCTAATTTGGGATTGAACCCAGGTAGAAAAAAAAGACATGGCTGAAACGATTCCCTTTTTCAGTGTGATTGGGCTAAGCTCTATATTGCCGGGTAAATTGTATTGAGTAGACTGGTAACCGGAGTTGTATTCCTGTTGAATACTTCTTTTTGCTCCAATTCCATCCACAGAA
This sequence comes from uncultured bacterium, assembly GCA_963991985.1. Taxonomy (GTDB): domain Bacteria; phylum Bacteroidota; class Bacteroidia; order NS11-12g; family UBA9320; genus MED-G17. The sequence continues at coordinate 84,411 of CAXDRX010000002.1, forward strand.
GAAAAATTAGCTTCATATGGATTACCTGCGAGATAAACCCCAAAATAGTAACTATGAAGCGGGTAGTCGTTTGCAGCAATCATAATTTGTTTATTAAAAAAAAATCATGCCCTTTCAGTTTTGGGCATGATTTTTTAAGTTAATGGTTAAAATTAGCCTTCAATAGTCAACCCTTCATGCGCCCAAACAATTTCTTCAATTGCGGCTTCACTGGCTTGAGAATTCATATCTGTAGATGTGATTTTTTGCGGCCATGCATTTGTAAGGGTCCATGTCATTACCGGACTTGTATTTTCGTCAAGTAATCTAATGACCACGGTTACTCTTTCAAATGTGTTCATCGCAATTGCATTGATCCACTCGTAGTATTGATTGTCATTAACAAATACACCTTTTTTGAGTGTAACGTTGCCTGATTTTATTAATCCAGGCATTTTAATCATAGAAAATGTGGGGCTATTTCCATGACGATATTCAATTTCATCAGCTTCAATTTCAAGACCACTACACTCTTGGAAAGGAAGGTCGGTTAAGTCTCCGATATCAACAGAGAAGTAATACTTGGATATGGGCCAAAACTGATCCTGATCGGCCCCGGTTCCTGCGGTTGGTACTGCCATTTTTTAATTATGATTTTTGTTGTTGTTGTTGGAAAGTAATTACTATAAATTCAGCTGGTCTTGTGATGGCGACTTTGACAGTCATTTTCAAAATACCATCTAAGATATCATTGGAAGTCATTGTAGAGCCTAGACCAATTTCTACGACATAGGCATCTTCTGGGTTGGCTCCAGCCAATATCCCACCTTGCCACTGATTGAATAAAAAGTTGGAGACTGTAGCTCTAAGGGTTGACCAAGTGGTCGCATTGTTTGGTTCGAAAACATAGGCTTCTGCTGCCATCTTAATGCTCTGTTCTATGAAAATCATAGCACGTCTAACCCCAATGTATCGCCAATCTTGGCTATTTCCATCAAGCGTTCTTGCTCCCCAAACGAGGTTCCCTTTTCCTTGGAAAGACCGGATGGCATTGATCGCTTTTCCTGTCAATGGTAAGTTGAGGTCTTCTTGCTCTGCTGCCGTAATATTTACAGCTGGTTTGATTACTGAACCTAAGCTAACGTTTGCAGGTGCCTTGGAGACGTTAAACGTATAATCCACCATTGAATAAATACCTGCTATTGCTGAACTAGGAGGCAAAACGTTTAACATTTCTCCCATATCCTTAAGGATTGCATTCATTCTTGGGCTTATGGTCTTCAGTGTAGATTGCAAACTTTCCACTTGATCTCCTTCCGCTGAGGAAAGCTTTTCAATCTCCCCTTTTATTGCGTTTGCTCTTGACTCGTTGATAAGTTCACCTTCTAAGTCGGCAGCAACCTCTCCATTCAACACTTCTATGAGAGCGTCTACTTCATTAAAATTTGTAAAGTCAATTTCTGAGGAATCTACAATAGTTGTGTGTAGAAAAGGATAATAACTCGCGCCCCATTGCAAAAAGTTGGCACCAATACCTTCTCTGTGAATATTCACAACATCTTCGTCTGGTGAGGTCAATGCACGGGCACTATTTCCACTGTGCACATCTAGAATAGCAAATCTATTTCTCATATCTTTACCACAGTGGAGCAACATTGCCTGGTGTAGGCTATTGCAATCTTCGGCAGACAATAAAGCTGCCTCGGGAACCACCAAAAGGGTAGGTTCATTGTACTTTAATAAGGTAGGAAGACCTGAGTTATTTGCTGCGTCATTAAAATCTTTTGCCTTAATTCCATTTTCGTAGTTTCCCACAGATACGATGTAGCAATCTCCTCCGCCGTTGGAATAAAAAAGTCGGATGGAACTATGCAATTTAAAATTCGTAGATTCATCGATGGACAAATCATACCCTGACCCTTTGTCAGGATTAAGTGTAATGTTGAATTTAGTTTTTGGTTGTCCCCCAAAAATTTCCTCGTACTCTGCGAGTGAACTTATTTTGGTTGGGACATTTGTTAAATCGGTAGTTCCTCGTAGAGCCTTTGCAGTGTACCCAATAAATGCGGGTACCGCCGTGGCCACGGGAACAACGCTAGACGAAAAACCACTCTTTTCCTCTATGTAAACTCCTGGTGTTGCTAAAACTGCCATATTAAATGTACTATGTTGTAACAAATGTATGAATCTAGTTGATAACTTTTGTGGCAATTTTCAATTTTATGTTTTGGCAAGCTTGTCCTGAGTTCAATATTTTTATCTAAATGTTTGAAAAAGAGTTTAATAGATAGCTTTTCGTTTTCTTGAAAATATTTTTTTTTATTTTCATCACAAAGCAGAAATATTGCGTTAGTTAATCCGTAATTTTCTTCAGGATGGATTTGTTTGTAGTTTTTTATCTCTTCCAAAGAGTATTTGTCTAAGATTTCGAAACTTAGAAGTTGTTTTGGAGTGATTTCTTTGGGAAGATTAATTACATATAATTTTCGAATGCTGCGTTGTTCAAAGCGAAGAAATAAATTGTGTGTTTTTTTCAGAGGGTCATGGGTGTCAAAGGACAATTCTATTATTCCGTCTGTTTTCGGAACATATTTGTCAATTACATCTTTTTGACTTGCATATTCATTTTCGTGCAGGTATTCATGGTTTGCAAAGTTTCGGAAATAAAAAGATTGTTCGACTCCCTTATCTACATTGGTAAAGTTGAAAAAATTTGGATCAATGATATTGAATCTAAAAGTTAAGAGGAATTTTTCATTAGGAATCTTCAATAATTTCTGAAAAGATTCTTTTTGGGTCAATAGGGCAAATCCTTCCTCTGTAGCCTTGAACAATAATCCCATATTGGACATCGTAAATTTACATACATCCGTAGGGATAAAGTTCATAAGTCTACACTCTTTTTCATAAAAGAGGTGAAACGTTTTTACATAGGCCAATACATGATAGTCATTTTGCCAAGAAGTTCCTAGTGTGTTCAAATGATGATTAGATTATGTTGCCAATAGCGGAACTGATATTGTTGGAAGAAAAATTTAACATTCTAAATCGATAAACAACGGAAGGCACATAATTGGAACCAATATTGTTCCAAAAGTTGGAAAGTTCTTGAAAATGCACATTCACCATTTCTACAATAATTTTATTTATGTTGGGATTGTCGAAATCCTCAAAAACATTTTTTTCTTGGAAAAAAGAGATGATTTCGGAAATATATTTAAGGGATTCGGGATAATTTTCATTTTCAAAAGCTGCAGCATAAATGATATATAAATTGATAAAAAAAGAGGGATTTGCACCAGGATTTGATTGAAATGGACCACTTTTTGATGCTCCATCTTCTTCTATATTGATGAGAAAGGAGGCAATTTTATTGGTAATATCTAGATTGTCTGACTGTCCTTTTTTGAGGCTGGTAATTTTTACCATCTCTTCGACCGTGCCAAACTTTTGACTTAGTCTTTCGTTCAACTCTTCATTTATTCCAGAAAGAACCGAGAGAATCATTTATCCCAATAAAATCTTTTTTAATCCTACAAACATTAGTCTCATTAGATAACATGTTGCCAAGCTGATAAAAAATGCAATAATGAAAAGTTCTACTACAAATACCTTTTCAAAATCATTTATGTGATTGTTTTGACTTGCAATTTTAAGAAGACCAAGAAATATAAAAGCCATCGGCACTGAGGCGAGGCAAAAGCCTAGAAAGTATAAAATTTCTTTGAAAATTTTTTTCCCCATCTTATGGTCTGTTTTGTTTGAAGTTAAAAGTTATTTTACCCAACAAAAAGCTTGCAGCAATCCCCAAAATAAAGCTTAAAATGTATAATATCCGCTGATTTAAAAAATCAATTAAGGAAAATAGGGGCACAAAAAGGGATACTAAAATTAATATTTTTAAAAATCCTACAAAATAATCTCTGTACATGGCGTTCCGAAAGTTTTGGTCCGACACGGTGATAATGAGGGCAATGGAGAGAAATAAAATGAGAAAGCAAAAGGAGGTAATCAAAATACTTTTGTACTTCAGTAAAAATGCTGAAACCGAAAACGGATATCCTTTTATTTCATTGATTGGGTTAGCAATGGCCAGTGTGTCCGTTGAAAATCTCTCGGCAACATTGTCCCAAAGTATGCCGTCGGGAGCTTCATAGCCCAGTGCCCAAAACCCTACACCCTTCATCCCATTTTCCAAGGCTGCATCCATTTTTCGGGTGGTTGTATAGGCATCATCGAACCAAAATTCGTGTGAAGTACTGTCTTTATATTCAAAAAAGAAAAAATTTGTATAGGATTGCTCATCAAATTCTTTTGAATAGTAAGCAAGGGATTGTGTATCCTCAGACATGATATAAACTTCTTTTTGAGTTACAAAATTGTCAAAACCTGTGGAGTAGGTGTTTGAATTTTGTAGTTCCCCCGACCATAGGCTTCCATAGAGTGGGAGGGCGAAAATGAATTTGTCTGTATTGGTAAAATTATCTTTGATAATTTGGAGTGATTTTTCGATACTGCCATGTCCATCTGGGTCTATCAAAGGCGCGATTGAGCCCGAAAAACCATTGGGAGGATTAAATTGGTAACCAGAAACAACAATCCTATCTACTCTGTACAAGATATCTTGAAGCACTGAAATTGCATTTTTTGATAATATTGGCGGAACAGATATGTATATATCCACTTTGCGATCGCTGAAAGTTTGTCTAAATCTTTTGCTGGTTTGCTTGATTAAGTTCCCATAATATTTCCAATGTTTGTCTTGAATATCGTCTAAGTGTAGTTCTACTCCGTCGGTGTTCCGGTACTGAATCAATTTTATGATTGAGTCTATAAATTGTGATTGGCTTTGTTGATTGGTGAGAAATCTTTCTACCTCTTTTTGGCCCGTACACGCTGCACTGAGCAGAACCTTTGTTTTGGTAGATTTTGCAGAGTCAATAAGTTCGGTTGTTTTCCACTCTACAATATTTTCTCTGTTTGTGTAGGAACCTGTTTCCGGGTTTATCTTATATGAAAAGAAAGCAATGGTTGAAATTAAGTCTAATGGGTAGCTTTTCCAATTGTCTTTGTTCCAATAAGGATGCCACCCAAATACTTCATATTGAGGACGAATTCTTTGGTACTTTTTGTTGCGTCGGTAAAATTTATTTTTGTCTTCATCCCAATTCAATGCATCTAGGGCATTTTTACCATTCAAAGCATTGAATAGATAGTTGTATTTATTGATGACATTTTTCTGATTTGTGTCCAAATAAGATTTTTGTAGCGAGTCTGCTTTTTGTAGACTTACTCTCTTTTGGGGGTTTCTGAATCCAAGCGTTTTACCCATTCTTCGGAAGGTGTTTTCTGTATATCTTTTCTCGGAATTGGTATTGCGAACAGCTGTGTTTAGTGGCTTTAAGACCTTTCTACAACCGCTGTTTAAACTTACTCCAAAAACCAACAGAAAGATTAACTTGTATTTATTTCCACTGAACATAGACCTTCGGTTTAATTTTTTTACGCACCGTTTGACTTTTGACAAAGCTAGTGGATTCGTAAATTAATAGTGCTATTGCTTTAAAATTCAAATTATAGATCTGAGATTGGTTGGTGAATTCCAATTCAAATTGTTGGCATAAACTGTTTTGGAGCACAAAGAGGGATTGACCAGATTTTGAGTGCTTGCTTTTGAAGGGTTGCTCCGAACAATTGCCGAAAAATTCGTAGGATATTTTGAGATTGTGGGGTTTAAAATAAGCTGTCTCATTTGCCTTATTTTGATGAAGCTCTGGCATCACAAATTTTTTGAAAAAAGATTCGGGAAGTAAGCTTGAATCTTTATCCGACAGCTTAAGTGCAATACCAATAATCCTAAAGGAATCTCTGGGTAAATCAAAGGATTGATGAAATGTGTGCTGTTTGGTAAGGTCCAAATAACCACTTAGTTGGATCGGTTGGTTCATCATAACCAGAAAATTGGTATCAATCCTATTTGTTTCTTCCTCAATTGGGTTTTCAGTGGTATCATTATCAATGGAAACAGATAATTTTTTTTGATAAGGTGAAATGGTGTACAGGCCACTTGCCTTAAAATTCAATGGAATTTTTTTCGCCAAGTTTATAATAAGGTTTCCTTTAGTGTTTGAAATCCATTTGAAATTTATTTCTTGTTTGGCTTTTAAAGTTTCAAATTTTTGAACCAATGAGTCTTGGAAATAAAATTCCATTTGGGTGCGGTTGGCTTTTTTAATTAAAAGCTTTAATTGCAAGGTATCATGAAGTGAAAGCGGTACCTCATAACTTGCTGAATTCTGTTTTCTAGACAATTCAAGTTCAAAACCCTTTTTTATTTGACTCACCTTTGGTGGTCTTAATTTTTCGAAAAGAGAGTCCAAAATACGAGTACTGGAAATGTTTACATCCAGAATTTCTCCATTGGCCAATAACTCTACCATCTTATTTGACTGATTTCCGTTGCTGGGTTTGGTTTTGTCAATGACATTCTCCACCAAGCTTTTGGCTTTTTTAAGCAGTGCATCCTTGTCTATGAGTTCTTCTGTGTTGTTTTGGCCATATGCTGTGAAATTACAACACAAAAAGAAAAAGATGATAATTAAGTATTTAGTTTTTTGCATCTTGATTTTTTTCAAATTCTTGGATTCGTTTCTTTTCTGACTCTGAAAAAGAAAAGAATTGATTTGACGTATTTTCCTCTCGTTCAGATTTGTCTAAATGGAATGATTTTTTCCGTGAATAAGCATTGTGTAGCTCCTGCAATAGTAAATCGTAGGGACCAATTGGCGTTAGTACTTTAGATAAAAGTGGTGCACATTCCAGTAAAAATATCAATAAAATAATTGCTAGTGAATTGAACCCGTTGATATCTTTGAGTGCATTCAGCTGGTTGAGGAAACCGAAATGATTGGCATTTTGTATTTTATTTATTTCATGATTTTTTTCTCGGGTGATTCGTTTGCTCTTTGAATTGATGGTTTCAATCTGTTTTGCCATTTCTTTTTTGATGATGTAAAACTCTTCTGAAAACTTTTCATATTTTCTTTTCTTTCTTTCACACTCCGACCCGCTTCCTTTTATTTTCGTTCCACAGGTGCCATCGCACTCACATTTGTATTCCTGATAATATTTTTCTTTAAGCTCAAACTTTTCTTTTAAATCATCATTGATGCTTACAATCTTTTCGTCTAGATTTTGTACCTGAACATCATAATGTTTTTGAATGTTTCTTGTTTGTTGAATGATCTTATTTTGAATTTCAAGAAAAACTTCTTTTTCAAATAATTTCAATTCAAGTGGTTTGGCCAAAGAAACTGAAATAATAAAAGCAACAATGAGTCGGGGAGAAAGTGCAAGCAAATCTTTTCTCAAATTTCCACTTTTGTGAAACGAGATGATCATTATTCTGTCGAGGTTGAATATAAAAACGGCCCAAAGAGTGGAAAACAAAAGGAGAAGTAATTTTTGATTGGTAATCAGAGAAAAAGCAAAATAGGCACTTACCCATGCCGATATACTTGTTATGAGAATAAAAGTGCCATAGATGGCCATACGTGTTTTTTCATTGTCAGGACACCTTCCCAAAATGCCTTCATTGGCTCCACTAATTGATATTAATGCATTGACGATTTTGTTCACGCTTTTGCAATTATTGTTTCAATATCATTTATTTTTTTTAAAAAGGAAAAAATGTCGAGGATTTACTATGAAATGAACGCTTATTGAACTTTTTCTTTTCTGGGAACTTAGCTCAAAACATAAATCTTGGTTTTTGGTAATTGTAAATTCCATCGCCCCATTTTGTGGAAGTACACCCCAATTTTTTTCCGTAATTTCCTCGGTATCAAAAGCGTTCCATTCAATCTTAATCTTGGTATTTTTGTTTACGAAAAATTTTGATCTGTTCTTTATTGGTAAATATTTTTTGGACTTTTTGTCTAAAAAATAGAAGTGTAGTTGCAAACTTGGTTTTTGAAATGTTTTGACCAATATCCTTCTTTCGATCTGCTCTTCACCAGAATTTGCTTGAAGGACCAATAATTCATTTTTGGTAATTTTTTTCTTTATGGACCCTTCGATAGGAATAGGACCATGCCCTTGTAAATGAACATTTTGCGCATTGATGCATTTCCAGTTGATGGTGATTTCGCTGCCCGGGTCAACTTCATATGAAGACACATTAAAATGTTGAATTTCTATCCTTTTCTCTGAAGAAACTCGGTAGGCAGATTTGGTGATTTCTATAAATATGTCCAAAAGATTCAATGCTTTGGATTTTTCAAGTTCAAGGATGGGTGAACTCTTTTGATCGAAAAAAATGACTTGTTGTTTGTCGATGATTGCAAAAGAGTCCCGTTTTTCTTTCGATATGAAAATATTGAATCCAGAAGCTTTCAACCTGAAAATAAAATTGGATTGTTGGATGTCAAACGTCTTTTCGGTTGATTTTAGCACAATACAATTGACAAATAATTCACGATTTGCAAGAGCCAAAAGCTGTTCAGAGAGGGAGAAAAAGTATTTTTCATCAAAACAAATGTCAATCGTGTATTTGGATGACTCCAACATTGCAAAAAGACTTAATGAGGAAAAACTTGGATCCGAGCTCAAAACAAAACATACAAATTTAACCAGGTCAATCAAAATGTTTTTATATGCATAAATTTGCTAAGGATGGATTCGTTTTATAACTGGAGGAAAAGGCAAATTGAGACCAGCATTGAGCTTCTAAGGGATTACGGTTTTGTTTTTGTTCATGGTGAAGAAGGGTGTGGTAAGTCTGTAATAATAAATGAGTTGATTCCAAGAAGACTCGAATCCAATAAGAATGGTTTTGATCATCAAGAATGGATTTTTACTAGGATGGCTCCGGGCACCAATGCCTTGTTTAATCTTTCATGGCAAGTTGTTCGTTCTGTGGATCAAGGTGAAAATATTGATTTAGATGTGGTAAAAAATCTCGAGACAGACATGGAATCCAGCAATCGAGGGCTTGAAATCTTTCTTGAGAACAATAAAGAAAACAGGAACCATTTACTTATCGTTGATGATTTTGAGGAATTGATTCAACTCAGCCAAGTTTCAGAAAAAGACAATCGAGACCAAATCAACCAGTTTATCTCCAATATATTTAAGGTTGCCGAGGACAAAAAAATTTACTTGATTTTGGGTATAAGGTCAAATGCCATCAATGCATTTTCTGAATATCCCATGTTCCAAGAAAAAATTTCCAAAAGTCAGTTTGCCATCAATGATTTGGAGGAATCTGGCCTGAAGGAGGCAATTTCTAGTTTTGGTTTGGAAGACGAAATAAAATCCGAGGATGCTGATTTTCTGGAAATTCTGAATCAGGTAGGTGACTGTCAATTACCTTTTTTGAATCCATTTCTAAAAGAGCTAAAAACTAGAAATATTGGTCGGCAAGAAGTCAAAAACTGTTTGCCCATTTATCGCTTTGAGAAGGAAAATTTTAGTCAAAGGTTTCATGATTTAGAAAATGAAGAGCAGCAGATCATCAAAAAATTGGTTCAACTTTTTTTCACCCACAAAACCAATGGCGGTTTAGAGCCAATATATTCAAAAAAGGAATTGGTGAAATATATTGGTTCTGATATTGAAAAAATTATGGAGACCATGGTTGCCTATGATCCCCATTCATTTTTATTCATTAGAAAAACAAATATTTACGGAGCACATGCAATCAAAGGCAAAGAGTCAGATCAAGTCCGAAGTGAGACCATAAAACTTAGGTTTTTAAGACACTCATTTTTAATTGATCAAATAACAAATTGGTTGGAAGAAGAAAACAAAAATAAAAGCAACTATCTCCAACTTTGTGACCTTTCGAAAAGTTATGAGAATGAAAGGGGAAACTTATTGAAATCCCCTGAGCTTGAATATTTTTTAGCTTGGCAGGAGCAAAACAAATTAGAAAGGCAATGGCTTCTTAGATATCGGGACGATTTTGACAAAGCGTTCAATTACTTGGAAAAGAGCAAGTTAGAAGACAACCAAGAAAAGAAACGTAAAAAATTAGAGCTCGAAAATGAAAAGAATAAAAATAGGAAAAGGATTAGGGGGCTATTGCTTCTGGTAAGTTTTGCCTTAGTTGCTGCAGTAGTCGCCTTTATTAAAGGGGAGGAAGCAAGAAAAAGTAGGAACGAAGCCACGGCAAGTTTAGATTTTGCTGAATATAAAGCTGAACAGGCTAGGATTGCAAAAGACAGCTCTATTGCAGCAAGGTACCTCGCTGATGAAAAGACTGAGGAAGCAAGAAAAAGTGAAAAGGAAGCCAAAAAAGCTGAGAAAAGTGCAGAAGAATCAAAAATTGAGGCCGAAAAAGCAGAACTGCAAGCTAGGTTCAACTTAATCAAAGCCCAAGAGGAAAGAAAACGTGCAGAATCAAATGAGAGGCGTGCCGATAAAGAAAGAAAAAAAGCAGAAAAAAATGAAAAGGAAGCCAAAAAGCTAAAGCGAATTGCCTCCATTGAAGCAAAATTATTGCAATTATCAAATCAGTTAAAAATTGCCGATATAAATGATAAAAAAGGCATAGAATTTTATGTTCAACAAGTGGTTGACTCCGCTGATCAATTGCGAAAAACACAAAACGAACTAAAGCAGGAAAACCCCGAAGAATATGCCAACTTGAATCTGAGTCAATTGCAACCCATTTTTCAAACTTCTTTTGAAAAAATAAATGGGAAAAACAAGTATATAGATACCAAAATGAATCTCCTGAGCACCTCCAACGGAAGCAAAACAAAATACAATGGCAATTTGAGGGATATCGACATCAACCAAAGGGGAAATGCAGTATCCGTTGGGAATAAGGGGGTTGTATATTTTGCTGAAAATATGACTTTCAAAACACCCGGTCGAAATATTCTACCAGTGCATAGAGTCTCTAATGCAAATAACCTTGTTGATTTAAGAAGTTGTAAACTATTGCCCAATGGAAACGTTGCCTTGGGAGGGGTTTCGGCAGGCGAGGCTTTTTTGGCCATCTTTGATCCGAGCCAAAAGACTTCAAAAAGAATCGCATTTGAGGCCGAAAAAAATGATATTGTCAAAGATTTTTTCATTATTGGTAAGACAATAATCGCTCGTGGTTTAAATACTTTTTATTTCTTTCAAATACCAAATTTGCTGAAAGCCAAAGACCCGCTAATGTTTAATCATAAAATTCAAACTGTTTTTCAATTCCAAGATCAAATATTTTTTGTTATCAATGGTCAATTAAAAACCTTGGACGAAAATGGTAGTCAGTCAACATTTTTCTTAAAAAATATTGAATCTAGTTCCTCAATATTTGTGGACGACCGTTGGGTTATTTTGGGAACGCAAAAAGGTAGATTAAAGGTCTTTAAGAGAAATGGAAAGGAATTGGTTGAGAAAGTGGACATGAATGCACACAATTCTGCCATAACCTCTTTGGCATACTTGCCTGAGTCTTCCTATTTGGTTACTTCTTCTTTAGACAACGAAGTGAAAGTATTTTCAATGAATCAAAACAATTCGTCGCTAAAAAAATTGAATCAAATTTCTTCTCTGGAGGGCCACGAAAAGTGGGTTTGGAAAATGGTAAAAGCAGAAATTGGATCGGGACACTTCTTGGTATCCATTGATGAAGGGGGGAATGCCTTGGCATGGTATTCCGACTCAGACGAACTCTTGGATGAACTTAGGAAAAAAGTAAATTGACTTTAATGATCTGATGCTTGGATAAATTTCTCTAATTGCCAACAAATAAGATCCAAACAGACCAAAAGTTTTTTTTCTATTTCGGCCACAGAAATCTTAGGATTGAACATTTCTCGATATTGAAAATAAACTAGATCATTTTCTATTAAGTGCCCAAAAGAACCTATTGGCAATTCAAAGTTTGTATTCATCATCTTATGAATGAATGTGGCAAATTTTTCATTTGGTATTTCTGCTAGTTTCATTGGAAGTTCCACAAAGTATTGCATAATCTTCAAACCGTCTAATTCTTCTTCCACATCGGAGAGAAGCATGATGTTCATGGATACTTCTGTTTGTGAGTCTTCTAAATAGAATTTGCAAGTGAGGTGTTCTTGGTTGTGTGCATCACTATGGTTGACAGCAACAGACGCAATGCCTGATCTTTCGAGTATGTTTTTGATTTCGGAGAGCAAGTAGTATTTAGGATTTAGCTTTTAATTTTCTTTTTCAATAATTCCACTTTTTTGTCTTGGTCAGCTTCATTGAACTGTTTTGTATTGCCAATAGAGCTAAAAAGTGCCAAGTCTTCGGAATGGTTTGCCAGGTATTCGGCCAATTTATTATTGGCTTCCTCATTTTTTTTGGTTGATTTGCTCTCATCGCTTTTCCCAGACAACCAATTGTCTGGATTGTTTTCATATTCCATTTTTCTAGTTTCATAATCTTTTACTTGCCCATCTTCTCCAATGGCTCCGTACTTTTCTAATTTTTTGTTTACGTAGGCTTCTTTATCATCACCATATTCTTCAAGTTTGTTGTTGGCTTTTCTTTTTTTCCAAAGCTTCAATGGGTTATATCCTTGGTATTCTTTGGCTTCCTCTAACTTTTGTTTTTTGGTGTCGAAATCGTTTCCAATTTCATCTGCATCTCTTAGGTGTCTTTCTTTTCGGTCACGGCCATATTGTTTGATCTTGCTGTAAGCAGCTTTTCCACCTTTTATGGCCATAGAGGTCGCTCCCAAAGCCATTCCAACAGGAGCAGCAACGCCAGAGAGTGTAAGTGCTCCCGCTGTAGCGTCAAGGGCACCAGTAACTGCATTGAGCGCCCCCTTGCTTTGTTTTTTGCTTTGAAGACGATCCATGTGTCTCAACATTTCTAGTCTCTCAGTGTAATCACTCTCTTTGGTAGTCCATTCATTTTTGTCATTGGCGAATTGGTTCTTTTTTTCTTTCCAATCTAATTTGTCAGAAGAATGTTCTTTGTCTCTCTGTTCCCATGCATCTTTCCCAGATTTTAAATTGATTTCTGTTTGATTAATTTCATCATGAATGTTGGATTTCTTATCGGTTGATTTTTTTAGATTGTAACCTCCTTTCAAAAGGTCCATTGCTCCAGTAGCAACAGAAAAAGCCCCTGAGGCAGTTGCTGCTCCTTTCATGGCAGGGCTTGCAGCATCTTTGGCTCCTTCCAAGAATTTCCCTGCTTTGAGCCCGCTATCCACGGCAGAATTTACAGATTGACCTGTGGTGGCTCCCTTTTGAAGACCTCTTCCAGCAAGTCGTCCGAGTGCTCCATATCTCCGATTGCCTTCGCTGTCAGCATATCGTCCTTCTTTTACATTATTCAATTCCTCTTTTGCCTTGTCTGCACCCAAAGCACTGCCAACCGTACCAGCAGCGGAAGATAGGGTTTTTGAAATACTGGATTCGTTTTGTTCTCCTCCCTCGGTGGCTTCTTTTTTTCTCGAAAAAAGACCGGTGATACTATCTTTTATTGATTTTAATTGAACGATGTGGTTGCTTTCATCTGCCATTTGTTGCATTTGGTCAACTTCGGGAGAATTAAAGTCGTTTTTTGCGTTGGAGGAGGGCTGAAGTTTTTTCTTTTCTTTATGGGAGTAAAACCGCACGATGAGAATTATGAATTAAATATAACGAATTAATTGTATCACAAGCTCAATTCAATTTTTTTGACAAAAAATGAATTAACAGAATTGAATATAAAATCCTGAACAAGCAAATCATTCTCCAATTGATCATAACCCAGTAAAAGTGTGGATCGATAACTTATGAAATATTGTTCATTTTCTTGCGTGAAGACCAAAAAGCCAGTATCCGAATTTAAATTTAGTTTGTTTAGAACTTGGTATAATTCATTACTTGGTTGGAGAAAGGGTTGCGGAAAGGTAGCGAAAACATTGAGATAAACACTGTCCTCAAGTTTTGAGAAAATCAGTGCGAACTGAAGATCAGTATCTTCTCTTTTGGAAGAAAAAATGATGGTACCTACATCTAAACTGTCCACTTCCTTGTCTTCATGGATTTTAAAATTCAGTTCTTTTAGATTTTTATGTAAAAACTGTTTCATATTCATAAAATTATCTTCCAAACTCCATCATTGCTATTTCCACTGCGGTACTCCATTTTGTGTTGCCAATGGCTGTTTTATTTTTAATCTCAAGAGCGGTTGTATTAATGGAGACTTCACCACTTAAACCTAATTTCTTTTGAACAGAACTGATTTCTAAGATTCCTTTCACAAGTACCATATCGCCTTGATGTCTTTGGAGGGTTCTTTCCAGCTCGTTGTCAAAAGAGCTTTTGTCCATTAGGCTAGGATTGTCTCTTCTCTGTTTGGCAAGTTGAAGTGCAACTTTTAGTTTATCTACGGAAATTTCTTGTCCATCTTTGCCCAAATCGTGCATAAGTTGGTCGGGCAGGTCCCCGGTTCCCACAATTGACTCAATGGTAACGGTTCCGGGCATATTCCTCAGAACGGTTTCGACCATTTGTCTTTTTCTAAAGGTTTTTCCCATCTTTTCTCGAGTTCTTTGCCAGAAGGTCAGGTGTTTAACTTCATCAAATAGCTTAGCTACTAGATTACGATGCATTTCACCGAGTTGGCTGATATTTTCCAAATTAAAATCTGGAACGTCCGAACCAGTTCCAGCATTGTATATTGTCAAAAATGACTCCAATTGGGTTTTTGCCTTATTTAAAATTGCCAATTCGCTATTTTCTGCTTCGCTTCTATCTGCAGGGCTTTTTGTTGTCAAGGTTTGATAGCGTTCTTTATTCCTTGACCAGAAATCTCCTTTTCGGATTAAATTTCTCAACGGTTTGCCAGAACCCATTTCCAGCCCAATAATATGGTCTATTTGATTGTCCGTTAATTCTACCTCAACTACAGAATCTACCCCTAGCCGTTCGAGTCTGTAGTTTCTAAAACCTTTATAGTGTTCTATCCCAAAATGAACAATGGTTTGAGCAGCACTAATTATTTTATCTGCGGCATCAAAAGCAGGACCTCCGCCGGCAAAGCTTCCGATGCAAGCAGTTAGATGTCTAAGAAAATCAAAGATGCCTTCACCTAATTTTATTTTGGCTCTTCTTCCTGCTTCGGCGACAATCTTTTTTTCTTCCTCTTCCAGAACAGACTCACCGTGTGTTTGGAATTTGGTAACTGCGCCTATGGCGTTGATAGATTTAAAGACAGCAATCGCAGATTTAAATGCATCAATACCTGCCCCTACACCCGGCCAAAATTCACCTCGATCGATGCCTTGTGCTTTTTCTCCCAGTTCAATAAAAGCGGTAATAGATTTTCCAAAACTCGCGAGGGAATTTACACCATCAGCTATTTTCCCGGATTGGTATGCTTCTCGAGCTTCAAGTATGGCATCTTTGGCTGCAAATAAACCATCAAACAAACCGCCTGTTTCGAAGCGTGCGCCTTCGGCAGCTGCTATTGCTCCTGAGGCTTCTGCTGCTTTTATCCCACCCTGAATGGCATCATTACCCGTATTCGATATTTCCGAAGTTGTTTCGATTGTATCCCCTTCAAGTTGGCTTACAAGTTGGGTGGTTTTAACAATCTCTTTGTTTTCTGTGGTGGTAGAATCACTTGGCGAATTCAACGCGTCATTTCCAAGCTTAGTGGCTTCTTTTTCTAAACTGCTGTCGTCATTTATTTGCTCTCCATTTACAGAATTGTTGGGTTTGACTCTTCCCTCTTTTTGTTGAACTACATGACCCAACTCATGGGGAAGGTGTTTGCTTTGACCAGGAGCCAAGTGAATATTGTTCCCTTTTGCAAATGCATGCGCATTCAATTGGGAAGGTTCAGGGGAATTGTAATGAACTTTTACATCGCTTAGGTCAATACCTGTGTTTGATTCCATGCCACTTTTTAAAGTGTTTGGCAAACCTGTCCTATTTTTTGCAGCTTCCTTTAGTCCACTCAATTGGGCGGATTGGTTGGATTTGTCTGCAAATCTTTGAATTAAGGACAGTTCACTATCACTTAGTGTCCTTGTTTTGTTTTCCTCCACAAAATCATTTTCCTCCTGATGCTTAGGATGGCTTGTTTTGCTTTCTCTATTTAGTAGAGTGGAATTCATTAACTTGGAATAATATTAACCCGGATTGAAACGAATGTAGCACAAATTATTCTGATTTGGTTTTTTTAGGAGATAAATTCATTTAGAGTTCAATCCTTATAAATCAGAAAATCACTTAACAATTTATTAACTTTGCCTTGTGGCAAAATTGAAAAAAGAGTTGGGTGTTTTGGGCTTTCGAAATGAATGGGAGAAAGTGCAAATCAATTTATTGTACACAGGTCAGTGGACTAAGAATAAGGTGGCCCAGTTTTTCAAGATGTTCGATCTTACCCACCAACAGTTTAATATTTTACGCATATTGGAAAATTTTGACAAAAGACAAATGAGCATGTCAGAGATCAAAGAAAGATTGTTTGAGCATGACTCCGATATGCCTCGATTGCTTGGGCGAATGGTTCAGAAAGGTTTGGTGAAGAAAGTACCAAGTAAGTTGGATAAGAGGAAAACGATGGTAAGCTTAACGCAAGAAGGGAAAGAGATTTACGACCAAGCGAAAGGCCAACTCAATAAAATGGACCAGATTTTTTATAATCTAAGCAAAAAAGAACTTAAAAAGCTCAATAAGCTATTGGATAAAATTAGGGTTTAAGGTTTTTTCCACTTATTTTAATTTTGGCCCAAAATATTTTTCTATTTCCTCTGCTGACATATAGTGCATATCATCTGCAGATGCAGATCGTAAGGTAAACCAGTAAAAAGAGCTATCTATTCCAATTTGTTGGTAATAGTCAAGGAAAAACTGGTGTTCCTTATGATTTTTAGGCAATTCAATAGGAACAATCGATTTGCCTCCCCACCAGGCGTGAACGCCAATTTTTGCATGGCTATCAATATGCAATGTTTTTCCTGCCAAGAAAAGATCAGTTCCGCCCGATTCTACTGTCGAATTTTTTGTCAAAAGAGTACTTACCTTTTTATTGTGCAAAAGCAAACCGGCTTTTAAATTCCAATAATCATTTACAGAACCGGGCACATTTTCAAAAACAACGATAGTTATCTTTTCTTTTCTATTAAGTGCGATGTTTAGTTTTTGTAAAGTAATTTACCGGAAAGGCCATTGATGAACAAACTATCTTCTTTTTGGTGAACAGTTGGGAATTGATGCTTACCTATGTTGGCATGATAAAGCTCCGTGCAGTTGTTGAGTAGTAAGGGGATTATATAAATTAAAAAAAAGACGTTTGTTTTTTTGCCTTGGTTCTCATTCATCACAATAGGGATTTAGCCCTAAAGTTATAAAATTTAAAGAAAGGTATTTTAGTCAAACACTACTTCGAGATCGAAAAATCTTGGATTATTGCTAACTTCAAACAAATTCCCTTCGATTTCAATGCCATGGGCGTCGGATGATATTTTGGCATTTTCGTTGCTTACATTTTTTATTTTGAAAGGGAAATAATATCTAGACTTCACGCGAATCATATTGGCCATTGGATTTTGTTTGGTCATCGTTGTATCCTTGTTTTTTCTTGCCTCGCTCAATCCTTCTTCACTGATTTTGTAGACAAACTTTTTGCGATTGAAAGTGATGTCATAAAATTTGGTAAGATCTGGAATACTGTTTGTACTTTCTGCCTTTGTACTGGCCGATTGACTGCCCATTATGTCGAGTTTTTGAAAATCCAATTTTTTTAATTTTTCACCAAATAATTTAAGAGATTTGATATTGTCGAATTGGTAGTTGATTCTCAGTAAATATTTTTTTGATGCAGTATCTACAAGCATATCGATACTAAAATCTTGTAATGATTTCAATTTGTTTTGTTCTTCGACCCCAAGTTGTTCGAAACTATCTTTGTGTGATTCAAGCAGTTTTGCAAAAACAATGGAGGTATCGATCTGTTTGTTGGTTTCTCCATTGCGCGAACCAAGGCCCATTTTCATCATTTCTGACAGGTCAAAAGACAGACGATAGGTTCCACTTCCATTTGGCTTAAATTGTGTTTCTTGAACAATTTCACAACCGGCAATGAGTAAGAATGCAAATATCAAGGAGATAAATTTTGAATTAACCATTTTTTTTTACTTGTTGTCAGACCTTAAACAAATTTATTTCTATAGGGCTCAAAAGCAAAAAAGAGCGATACAATTCAGCAATCGATTCGTTGGTTTATCCTTCGTTGTTGAGGGCGGATCTTAAAAAATTGCGAACGGGAAAACTTACTTCATATAAAGCTATGATTCGTTCTAGCAAATTGTTTTCGAAAATTTCATCAATGCTTAGAAATGTTCTGTAATAAAAGCTTTTGTTGTACATGAGGGGTTCTTTTTCCGCAACATTCTTTAATTCTTTTGGCAAACGTTTCATTTTTCCCCCTAGAATGCCTTCCTGGTAGTATTTTTCAAACATAGGATTTTGAATTGCGTTTTGAAAAGCATCCAAGTGACTTGCAATGTAAGCTCGAATTTTTGCCAATTGTGATGTGCTACAGGCGTAAATCCCGCCATAGAGTACCACTTGCTCTGGATTTATTTCGTAATACAATCCAGGGTTGGTGTGGTCTTTTTTCCCTTCAGGTGCCACTACTGCTGACATGTGCAACTTGTAGGGGGTTTTGTCTTTGCTAAATCTAATGTCCCGATTGATCCGAAAAATTTGTTTTGTAGCAACCAAGTCTTTTGGGATTTTAGGGTCTATTTTTTTGATGGCTTCAGTTAAATCTGTATGGAATTTTTGAAAAGGTTTTTTGACACTTTCCTCATATCTTTTTCTATTTTGGTCAAACCATCCCTTGTGGTTATTGGGGGCCAAATCTTTAAAAAATGAAATATAATCTGGACCGAAATAATGCATCAATTTATTTAAAACTTCGAAGTAGCCTTAGTTCTTCGAAATCAAAAGAGGCCAAAATAATTTGTTGTTGGATCTGTTTTCTATAGTTTTCTTGTTGGAAAAAATATTGCAGGCAACTTTTTGCTGGGGATGCCAATCGACGGTTGGTTGAAACGGTTGCGTCTAACAAATGATTGATCAATTGGGTATTGATAAAACCATTTCTCTTGAGGATTTCTAGGGCAGAAATTCGGGTTTGAAATTCGTAGAGGTTTCCTGCAAAAGGTACGATTTCCTCCCATCGTTTTTGAAGCTCAAGTTTTTTAAGATGCACTGCTTGTGCGGGTCCCCTTAAATGGTCAACAGCTTGGATAAATGATTCAATTTCATTGGGATAGGCTGCGGCCAATTTATCTAAAGCTATTGTGATATTTCGGTAGGATTTATGAGTAAGTGCTTCGATAAAAAAAGACTTATTTCTTTCATTGATGATGGCCGATGATAGAAAGGCTCTTTGTACTTGAACAGATGCATTGTTCAACCAGTTCAATAGCTCATTTTGAATGGATTGGTCTTGAGACAATTGTCTCACAATTTCGGAGCTTATCCCATGATAATTTTCTTTTCTCAACGAGGAGAAAAGGAGTGCTCTTTTTTCATCAATGGGGGTGTTTCGTAGGGCTAGTAATGCGTCATAACGGTCGATCATGTTTGTTGCATTTTTGAATTGTAAAGCCAATTCTTCGAATTTTTTTTCAAAAGTGACTTGTTTTAGAATTTCAGAGTTGACATCAAAGAGAACAAAGCTTATTTCTTTTTCTTCCTTATTGTCAAAGAAAACGTCGTGGTGTTGATTTTTTATCCAAATATTTTTGGTTTGGTGGCTACCATCCTTAAAATTAACTTGAATGTCAATGGGCATTTTGAAAAGCCCAACGTTGTCATCTAATTTTTGAATCTGATCCACAGAGACCCAAATTTTCGTTCCATAGTTTTCATATTTCACTTTGTAATGAGGTTCTCCACCATGCCAAATCCATTGGTTAAAAAACCAATCTAAGTTGAGCCCTAAAACGTCTTGAAAAGCTTGGTAAAAGTCGTTTGTTTCTACATTGGAAAATCGATGCTCTGTAAGATACCATTGAATTACTCTTTTAAAGTCTTCGTTGCCAACCAAATGTCTGAGCATTTGGATGACATGAGAACCTTTAGGATACCAACGGGCAGTCCCTGCATTGGTATGACGAATGGGATAGTGATCATTTTTGGAAGCATTGAGCGCACTTTTTTGTTCGCTTCTTTGTTCCCATTTCAGTTCATCTTCTCCATACAAAGAAGCTTTGAAAAGTTTTGCATAATAGGTTGCCCAGCTTTCATGTAACCAGTTGTCGGCAGAAGTTCGGGCAGTGATATAATCTCCAAACCACTGGTGAGTTAGTTCGTGCGCATTGACACCAATATAGTTTCGGTCGTTAAATGCTCTCTCATCCACCCAAAAAAAATCTCCAAAAATGGTCGCAGTGGTGTTCTCCATGGCTCCATAGATAAAGTCTTGAACCATAATTTGACTGTACCCATCCCCCTCCCAAGGGTATGGGACACCTGTTTCATTTTCCAAAAACTCTATCATTTTTTCGGTATGCATCGAGCTCCATTTTAATCTTTCTGGATGTTGGGGGTAATACCAAAATTGAACGGGTACGCCAGATTTTGTTTTGCTTTTTTTTATGTTAAAATCTCCAATACCCAACATAAGAAGATAGCCTGCGTGGGGATGTTCCATACGATAATGCCATCGGGTTTTGTCTTTCGTTTTTTTTGTAGAAATAAGTTTTCCATTCGACAAAACTTTGTACTGATTTGAAAAATGAACAATTGTCTCTGTGGTAAACTTATCGTTCATATTGTCATACATTGGAATCCAATAACGGTTGTCTATGCCCTGGCCTTGGGTCCAGATTTGTTTCCTTGTTTGGTTGATGGGATCTGTTATTTCTGGGCTGTTCCAACCAATAAAATAAATTCCCTTTCTTGGTTTGGCTTCGTAGGTGAATTCAATGTCATGTTTTTCTCCCCATTGTAATGGTTTTTTGAAGTAAACACCTATTCCATTTTCTAATATTTTAAAGGGTAATGCCTCACCATCCATAGAGGCTTTAAGAATTTTGATTTTTGGACCATCAAAAAATAAAGTATCAACTTTGTTTCGGATGACATGAAATTGGTGGTTGACGACACCTAATACCTGATTTTTTTTGGGTTCAAATTGAACTTCCAGCTTCATATGTTGAATGTCTACCGCATGCTCTCGGGGTCGGGCACCTTCATCAGTAAAGTAGTGAATAAACGATTGACCGAAGAGGCCAGAAAATTTTACAATCAAAAATATGGCAAGGAAGTTTTTTGCTTTTGTTGGCATCATTTTAGTGGGGGATTGATAGAATTAGAGTTTTCGTTTTATTTCGACTTCTTGGTATACCTCTAGAATATCTTCTATTTGTACGTCATTGAAGTTTTTGACTTGCAGACCGCACTCGTAACCTTTTTTTACTTCTTTTACGTCATCCTTGAAACGTTTCAAATTTTCTAATTGACCATCATGAATCACCACTCCGTCTCGGATAATTCGTATTTTAGAGTCTCTTTTGACTTCCCCATTTAGGACATAACATCCTGCAATTGTACCTACTTTACTTATTTTAAATACATCGCGTACTTCGATAGAGCCAATTTCTTTTTCTTCAATATCTGGCTCGAGCATTCCCTCCATGGCGGCCTTTACTTCTTCAATGGCCTTGTAGATGACCGAGTACGTTTTGATTTCTACGCCTTCGTCAATAGCAATTTTTTTGGCAGAGGGAGTAGGTCTTACTTGAAAACCAATAATAATGGCTTCTGAGGCTGTAGCCAGCAAAACATCCGATTCTGTGATGGCTCCAACCGATTTATAAATGACATTGATTTGTATTTCTTCCGTGGTTAATTTTAGGAGTGAGTCACTAAGCGCCTCTACAGAACCGTCTACATCACCTTTGATGATTAGGTTAAGTTCTTTAAAGTTTCCGATGGCCAGTCTTCTTCCAATTTCGTCGAGGGTAATTAGTTTTTTGGCTCGTATGCCTTGTTCTCTTTGTAATTGTTGCCTTTTGTTGGCAATTTCCTTTACTTCTTGTTCTGAGTTTAGAACTTGCAGTAAGTCACCTGCAGTTGGCGGAGAGTTGAAGCCAAGCATTCCAACAGGTGCAGAAGGGCCAGCGATTTCTACTCTTTGTCCTCTTTCATTGAAAAGGGCTTTTACTTTTCCAAAATTTGAACCACCCAAAATGGGGTCTCCAATTTTGAGGCTTCCCTCTTGAACAAGAATGGAAGTGTACACCCCCATTCCTTTTTCCATTCGAGATTCCAAGATGGTTCCTTTGGCTTTTTTATCTGGATTGGCTTTTAGCTCTAATATTTCTGCTTCTAGCAGAACTTTTTCCAGAAGCTCGTCTACATTTAAACCTGTTTTTGCAGAAATTTCTTGTGCTTGAAATTGTCCACCCCAATCTTCAACCAGAATATTCATTGCTGACAATTCTTCCCTAATTTTATCTGGATTGGCAGTGTCTTTGTCCATCTTGTTGAAAGCAAAAACGATGGGCACATCAGCTGCTTGGGCATGTGAAATGGCTTCTTTGGTTTGGGGCATTACACGATCATCTGCGGCAATCACAATAATGGCCATGTCTGTAACTTTTGCTCCTCGAGCACGCATCGCAGTAAATGCCTCATGGCCGGGGGTGTCTATAAAGGTGATTTTTCTATCGTCTGATAAGCTTACTTCATATGCGGCAACGTGCTGTGTAATTCCTCCTGCTTCACCAGCAATTACGTTGGTGTTTCGGATATGATCAAGCAAAGAAGTTTTCCCGTGATCCACGTGCCCCATGATGGTTACGATAGGGGGTCTGGATTGGAGGTCTTCTTCTTTGTCAATTTCATCTTCCACCTCAATTTGTGTTTCAGCGTCGACAAATTCAATTTCGTATTCGAATTCTTCTGCCAAAATTTCTATGGTTTCTGCATCAAGTCTTTGATTGATGGATATCATCATCCCGAGGCTAAAGCATGCTGTAATAATTTGGTTAACATTGATGTCCATCAAGCTCGCCAATTCGTTGGCAGTTACAAATTCTGTGACTTGAAGGGTTTTGCTTCCTATTTTTTCTTGTTCCTGATTTTGCTCAATATTTTTTCGTATCGTATCTCTTTTTTTCTGACGATGTTTTGCTCTGTTCCCCGGAACCCTATTCCCCTGAAAGTTCTTTTGAGTTGTTTTGGCGGTATTGTTTCCCTTTACTTCTAGTTTGTTGTCATTTTTGGGAACAACTTTTCTTCTTCTTCTTTTTTTTCTTTTGTTTTCTTCTTCTTTGGCGCCTGGCTGAGGGTCTTCCGACTTTTTCTTTTCTACAGGGGGTTTTAGATCAATTTTACCTTTTACCGAAAGGCCTTTAAGTTTTTCGTATTGAGGTTTAATTAGGGGATTTTCAGTCGCTTCATTTTCAACTGAAATGTCGCGCTCATCTTTTTCATTTTTGTTTGCTTCGGCGGGTGGGCCTCCTTTTTCAACGATAACATTTTCATCGGGTGAGTGGCTGACTTTTTCTGTCTCTATTTGGGGTGCCTCCTTTTTTTTATTTAAGTCAATTTTATCAACTATTTTCAGCCCCTGTAATTTTGGTTTCGTTTCGGAAGGCGAGGTGTTTTTTGTTTCTTTTACAACTGTAGAGCTTTTGTCTGCAAGATCATTTGGTTTTTCGTTTGGACTACTACTTGTAGAAAGGCCAGTATCTTTAATGAAAATAATCTCATCCTCGGTAGATTTTTTTTGAATTTCTTTTTGCTCAGGTTTTACATGTATGCTTTGTTTTTCGCTTTTTTCGGTTTTTCTGAGGCTTATCGATTCTTCTTTTGCTTCTTTATCTGCTGAGAAATGTGTCTGAAGCAGGTCATACATTTCTTGGCTTATTTTGGCAGTAATTTTATTTTCTACATTGAAATTATTCTCATTGAGATATTCAACAAGTTTGCCAAAAGAAACGTTTAGTTCTACAGCAACTTTTTGGATACGATATGTTTTCGACTTGGCTGCCAAGTTGTTTTGTGTGTTTATTTACTATAATCAAACCCTTAAAAAAAACAAAGTTTTTTGAAAGAGTCATTGAGTATTCATTGCTTTCATCAATCTTCAAATTCCGATTCTAAGATGCGTTTTATCTCGGAAATCGTTTCTATTTCAAGGTCAGTTCTTGCAATTAAATCATCATTGTCCACTTCAAGTACGCTTTTGGCGGTATCAAGACCAATGGCTTTGAATTCATCAATTATCCAACCGTCTATTTCATCAGAAAATTCATCCAAATCTACATCAGTTTCATCATTTGCCAAATCTTCTCTAAAAACATCGATTTCAAAGCCTGTCAATTTTCCTGCCAACTTTATGTTGTGTCCACCTTTGCCAATGGCCAAACTTACTTGGTCAGCGGGCAAGTAGGCTTCTGCTCTGCTTTCTTCCGTCAATAGATTAATATTTGAAATTTTGGCAGGGCTGAGGCACCTTTGGATATAAAGTACATTATTGGTTGTAAAATTGATTACGTCTATATTTTCATTTCTAAGTTCCCTAACAATTCCGTGAATTCTTGCTCCTTTCATACCAACACATGCCCCTACAGGATCAATTCGGTCATCATAGCTTTCTACGGCTACTTTTGCTCTTTCTCCGGGTTCTCTAACTATTTTTTTTATGGTAATCAGCCCGTCGAGTATTTCGGGTACTTCTAGTTCAAAAAGTCTTTCTAAGAATATTGGAGCAGTTCGGGACAAGATGATTTTTGGATTTCCATTGTACATTTCTACCGAAGAGACGACTGCTCTAATGCTATCTCCCTTTTTGTAAAAATCTCTAGGAATCATTTGGTCTTTGGGGATGATAAGTTCATTTCCCTCATCATCTAGAACCATCATTTCTCGTTTCCAGATTTGATAAACTTCACCCACAATAATTTCTCCAACTCTGTCCTTATATTTCGTATATAATTCGTCTTTTTCAAGCTCCATTATCCTTGTAACAAGGGTTTGTCTTGCTGTAAGTATGGCTCTTCTTCCAAAGTCCTCCATATGGACTTCTTCGATGGCTTCTTCACCAATTTCATAATCTTCTTCAAGTTTTTTTGCTTGGTCAACGGATATTTCAAAGTTTTCATTTTCGACTTCAAGGTTGTCTACAATTTTTCGATTCCGATAAATCTCGAGATCTCCTTGCTCGGTATTTATGATAACATCAAAGTTGTCGTCTGAACCATATTTTTTTCGAAGCATTTGACGGAATACTTCTTCCATTACTTGCATCATGGTTGCCCTGTCTATGTTTTTGAATTCTTTGAATTCGGAAAATGATTCGATTAGTCCTAAACTCATAATTTTATTTGAAACTCGGTATAACTTTTATTTTGGTGTTTGAATTAAGCTCGATATTGATATTTTGGCTGTTTGTTTTTTTTGTTGGGAATGTTTCGATAACAATAGAATTTTCAAAAACTTGAATTAGTTTGCCTTCTACTTGGCTTTTCTCCTTTTCCGCAAGAATGGTGCGATTAAGATGTTGCGGGAATTGACGGATATCCTTTAACGGTTTGTCGAGACCCGGTGAAGAAATTTCAAATCGAAAGGATAGGTCGTCTGTGTTTTCATTGTCCATGTGCTTTGAAATTTTTCGGCTTAGTTTGGCGCAAAAATCTATCTTGACCCCAGAATGACCATCAATAAAAAATTTCATGACGGTATCTGCTGAATTACATTCGGAATCAACCAAAAAGCAATCGGTATCTTCCAGCTCTTTTTCAATTAGTTTTTGTATTGTACTGAACTTACTCATGGACAATCTCACGAAAAAAGGGGACTTACATCCCCTCCAAACAGCACTGCAAATAAAACTAAAATATTTCTAATTGAGGTAATGCGCTAAAATATATGAGAAGTATTTACTTTGTTGATTCTCTCAAATGTTAAATTTTAAATTTTTAAATAATTTAATTGGATGGTTATCCTTTGTGATAAGTTTATCTGTATATACCCTAACTTTAGAACCTTCGGTGCCCTTGTGGGATTGTGGGGAGTTTATTTCAGCTGCCTATAAGTTACAAGTTGTTCATCCTCCAGGTGCGCCTTTGTTTTTGATGCTTGGAAGGATATTCTCCCTTTTTGCAGGAAGTCCAGAAAATGTAGCTTTTGCGGTTAATTTTTTATCTGCGGTGGCAAGTGCACTTACAGTGATGTTCACCTTTTGGATCATAACTCATTTTGGAAAAAAAATATTGTCTTTGGGACTTCATGAAAAAACAGTCACTCGTGGACACGGGATTGCATTATTTTCAGCTGGTTTGGTTGGAGCATTGACTTTGACATTCATGGATACCTTTTGGTTTTCTGCTGTGGAGGCAGAGGTCTATGCAAGCTCCTCTTTGTTTACATCAATTACCTTTTGGTTGATTTTGAAATGGGAACTAAACAAGGAAAATTTACAATCAGATAGATGGTTGGTTTTGATTTTCTTTTTGATAGGCTTAGCGATTGGCCTTCACTTATTGAATCTTTTGGTGATACCTGCGGTAATTTATTATTATTACTTCAATAAGTACCCAATCAATCGTAAAGGTTTCTTGAAGTCAAGCGCCATAGGACTTGGAATTCTTGGTTTTTTACAATGGGGCCTTATTCCGGGTTTGCCTAGATTGGCATCAGCATTTGATTTGTTTTTTGTCAACGGCTTGGGCTTCCCTTTCAATTCTGGTGTTTTAATCTTTTTGGTTTGCCTTTTTGGTTTGCTCTCATTTGGGCTTTATTGGACCACGAAAAAGCATAAAGCATTGTACAACCTGACAATACTTTGTGCAACATTTTTGGTCATCGGTTACTCTTGTTATGCAATGGTTCCCATTCGATCGTTAGCAGAACCTACCATTGACATGAACAATCCTGAGGATGCGCATAGTTTGCTCAGTTATATAAATAGAGAACAATATGGGGATAGACCTTTATTTAAGGGTCCTTATTATACTGCAAGACCGATTGGTATAAAAGAAGGAAGAATGCAATACCGAAAAGACCTTGAGGAGGGAACTTACGAAGAAATTGGCGAAAAATTCTCTTATGAATATGATGACAAAGACAAAACAATATTTCCTCGAATGGGCGATGCACGTGAAAAAAACCAAGGTTTCCCAATTTGGGTTTCTAGTATGGAAGGCGCTAAAAGGAATCCAAAGTTTTCTGAAAATCTTTCTTTCTTTTTTAAATATCAAATTGGTTGGATGTATGCGCGCTACTTTTTCTGGAACTTTGTTGGTAGACAAAGTGATGTTCAAAACGTAACTGGTGAGCCTTTTGATGGAAATTGGATTAGTGGAATAAATTTTATTGATAATCGTCTGGGTCCTCAGAAAGGAATTCCCCCAATCCATAAAGGTAACAAAGGAAGAAACACCTATTTTTTTCTGCCCTTGCTATTGGGAATTTTTGGGGTTTGGTATCAATTCAAAAAGCAGAATCTTGATGCTTGGGTGGTAACATGTTTGTTTGTTTTTACCGGTTTGGCCATCATTGTTTTCTTAAACCAACCACCTTTAGAACCCAGAGAAAGAGATTATGCCTTTGTTGGCTCTTTTCAAACATTTTGTATTTGGATTGGCTTAGGTGTTTTGTATATTTTTTCATTGTTAAAAAAACGATTCAATGAAGTTACTTCGGCAAGTTTGTCAGGTGTAATTTGTTTGCTTGCCGTTCCTGTTTTAATGGGTGCTCAAAATTGGGATGACCATGACCGAAGTGGAAGAAATCTGGCACTTGCTTTTGCCAAAAACTATCTGAATTCATGTGAAAAAAATGCCATTTTGTTTACCAATGGAGACAATGACACTTACCCACTCTGGTATGCTCAAAATGTAGAAGGATACAGAACAGATGTTAGAATAATAAATTTAAGTCTGTTGAGTACAGAATGGTATTCGGCTGCCTTAAGGAGAAAATTTTATAAGTCAGAAGCTCTGCCAATTAGTATTCCTGCCGAGAAAATGGAAGATGGTAAAAGAGAGTATCTCCGATATAGCAACAACCCAAAAGTTTTTCCAGTTGACAAATTTTATCCTGTTGACAAAATTATCCAATTCCTTACCTCAGATGATCGAAGATTTATGGTCAATCAAGGGAATGGGGAATTTGATAATTATTTGCCGGTAAGAAATCTTGTTTTGCCTATTGACAAATCAAGCGTACTGGCAAGCGGAACCGTAAAGGCCAAAGATTCGGCATTTATTGTTTCGGCCATGCAATGGAAACACAACAACAGTAGAGGTATTATGAAGGGAAGTTATTTGGTTTACGACATCATTGCCACCAATGCCAAAAATGGATGGGAAAGACCTATTTACTTCACAACTACCACTTCCAAAAAAACTTATTTAGGGCTTGATAAATATATGAGACTAGAAGGATTAACCTATCGATTGGTTCCTATCCAAAGCAATTTAAATAGGGTAGGGGGCATGATTGATTTGGACTTGCTTTATGATAAGTTGATGAATACTTTCGTTTGGGGAGGCATGGAAAAAGGAAGTGATATCTTGGTAGATGACAAGGCTACTTTGGTGCCAAAAAACTTGCGAAATACTTTTACAAGTTTGTCGAGACGTTATGCTTCCCAAGGAGACAATGATAAGGCCACCAAACTATTGGATAAATGCATGGAAGTAATTCCCAAAAGTAGTTTGCCAATGGAACCCAACATGCAATGGTATTTTACGGACTGTTATTTCTTAGCTGATTCAAAAGAAAAAGGTAAAGACATGTTGAAAAACTATATGAATGAAGTAGAGGAATTGATGAATTATTATTCCAGATTCAAGGGAAAACGACGAGATGCTGGCAGAAGGCAAAAAATTCAAACCATTGCTTCTATTCTTCAAATGGCCAGAACCACTGATCGAGAAAATTTGAAAGAATTTGACCAAATAAAGGTATTGCTCAAAACCAAATCAAATCGATTTGAACTTGACCAAATTCTGCAATATCAGTTGGACTATAAAGATGAAAATGTTCGCAAAGCCTTTCTGGATAGATTAGAGGTTTAACCAACAATAGAATTGCTTTGGCAAAAACCCAAATCATTTACGGTAAACATGCAGTGGAAGAAGCCCTAAACGAGGGAGTTTCTATTCACAAAATACTACTGACAGAGTCCAACAAATATCTACTTCAACACATTCGTAATTTTGGGGTGCCTCATAGTTTTGTTCCACCAGAGGCCCTAAAAAAATATGCATCAGGAAATCATCAGGGTGTGGTTGCCTTATTGCCGGCGGTAGATTACCAAGCATGGGAAGAGGTGTTGCTTGAATCCAATAAGCCTAAAAAAATATTGTTGTTGGACGGAATTACTGACGTACGCAATTTTGGGGCGATTGCTCGTACAGCAAAAAGTTTTGACTTTGATTTGATTGTTATTCCAAAATCAGAATCGGCCTACCTTAATGGAGATGCCATTAAAACCTCTGCCGGAGCTCTTTTGAGTCTGCCGGTGGCAAGAGTGAGCCATTTAAAAGATTGTATTTATGGGCTAAAAGATATGGGCATTGGAATTTATGGTATTACCGAAAAAGGGAACAAAGATTTTTCGGTCATTTCGCACAAATCTTGTGCTTTGATATTGGGCAATGAACAAAAAGGTATTCAAAACGGACTATTGAAGTTGTGCGATGCTCAAGTGTGTATTCCGATGCATTCTACATTTGACTCACTAAATGTATCCGTTGCTG
Organism: uncultured bacterium; assembly: GCA_963991985.1. Lineage (GTDB taxonomy): Bacteria > Bacteroidota > Bacteroidia > NS11-12g > UBA9320 > MED-G17. The sequence goes on from CAXDRX010000002.1 coordinate 114,100, forward strand.
CAGGTATTGCTATGTATGAAGTTTCTAAAATAGGAGGTAAAAAATAACCAAGCGGAAAAGTCAATTATTCTCTTATTTTCGCGAAACTTTTAAAGTAAATCATGTATTGGACACTAGAATTAGCGAACTATTTGGTTGATGCACCGTGGCCTGCCACCAAAGATGAGTTGATTGACTATGCCATTCGGACGGGTGCGCCTTTAGAGGTGGTAGAAAACCTTCAGGATTTAGAACAAGAAGAAGATCCATACGAGTCAATTGAAGAAATCTGGGCAGATTATCCCACGACGGATGACTATTTCTTCAATGAAGACGAGTTTTAAAACAAGAAAGAAGCCCCAATAGAAAAGTTTTTAATTTTTCCTTTTTTGTTCAAGCTTGGACTTAGTTCTGTTAAGTTGAGAGGTTTTCCAATATTTAGGATACTGAAACGCAATTCCCACAACAGCGAGGCAATTTCTTTATTTTGGGAAAAACCCACTTTGATTTGTGGATCAAATTTGCTGAAGGCCATATCCCGGTATTTTGCTTTCACTTCCCCATTTACGTATAGTTCGCTCTGAAGTATGTATGCATTTTGAAGGCCAAGCAATAACTCATTTTTGTTTCCTATTTTTTTGAATTTGCAGAAGGAGGCATTGATCATAAGAAAGTTCATTTTTCTGTATTCGCCCGTTTGGTTTCGAAAATTAGAACCGGTAAATGCCATTTCTATTTCTGCAAAATTTCTGAATGTTTTTTTTCTCTGATCTTTCATGTAAAGACCTGTTTGAATGCCCGCACGAGGTCTTTGGTTAACGAGCATTCCACCAAAAATAGTGCTTAGATTGGCCCCCATTTTAACACCTAGTTTTGGTGGAATCTTTTTGGGTTGTGCATTCAAATTGGTATACACAAAAACCGAAATAATAATTAACCAATACTTCATTTTATTTTATTCTTTAACTCCTTCCCCATCATAATATTGGCCAGCGGTTCTATCAAATTATTCAGTTCTTCACTCAATTCTGTCATTCCATTGACATTTTTTTTCTCTGTCTGTTTTTCGATTTTGGACAATAACTTTTCAAGTTTAATCTCTAAAGATTTATCGAAAAGTTCGGGGTGCTCTTGTTTCATCTTATTGATTGCTTGGGTATTGGTCGTTAATTCATTTTGAATCTCAATGAAGCTTCTTTCTTGTATATCTTCTTCGGCAAATTCGATGGAGTTTTGGAGCATATTTTGTATTTGAGAATCTGTCAAACCGTGTTGTGGTTGTACATCTATTTTCTGTTCCAAATTGCTTCTCAACTCTTTGGCCTTAACTTGTAATATACCATTGGCGTCTAGAAGAAAAGTCACCTCGATTTTTGGGATTCCTGCAGGCATCGCCGGTATACCGGAAAGTGTGAAAGCGCCCAATTTTCTGTTGTTTGCTACCAAATCTCTTTCTCCTTGGAATATATTTATTTCCAATCCACTTTGGCCGTCTTTGGAGGTTGTATATTGCCGGGTTGCTTTGTTTGGGATTTTAGCGTTTCGAGGGATGAGCACATCCATTAATCCACCCAATGTCTCTATTCCCAGAGACAAGGGAGTGATGTCCAATAACAATAAGTCCTTTCTGTTGCCTGCTAGAATGTCTGCTTCGATGGCTGCACCGAGGGCTACTGCCTTGTCGGGGTTGATGGTGTCGTTAAGTTTTATGTTTGGGAATACTTGTTGTAGTCTTTCTTTTACGCGGTAGCATTTTGTAGAGCCCCCAACAAGCAAAATTTGGTCTAGATTGTTAGGAAGCAATTGGGCATTTTTCAAGGCAATGTGAAAAGAATCTATGGTTTTTTCAATAATAGGATCAATCAATTCATTGAATTCACTTTTGGAAATTTCTAAGTGTAGATTGCTGAATTTTTTGGCATATCGTTCGTTATGATTTAAGTAAATTTTGGCTTCCTCTGCAATCAAACGGAGTTGGCCCTGGTTGGTCAAATGGTATTTCTTTTCCCAATGCTTGCATAAGGCACGGTCAAAATCATCTCCACCTAAAAATGTATTGCCGTGGGTTGACAAAATCTCAAAGATTCCTTGGTTGATGTTCAGCACAGAGACATCAAAGGTCCCTCCACCCAAGTCGTAAACAGCAATACATTTGTTTTCATCGGGATCTAAACCAATTCCAAAAGACAGGCTTGCGGCTGTGGGTTCGTTGATGATTCTAAGCACATCAAACCCTGCAATCTTTCCTGCATCTCGTGTAGCTTGTCTTTGTGCTTCATTAAAATAGGCTGGCACAGTGATTACAACTTTACTGATGGGTTCTCCCAGAAATACTTCTGCATCGGTTTTTAATTTTTTGAGAATAAATGAGGAGAGTTGTACAGGATTATAAAATTGATTTTCAATTTTTACCTGAACAAGTTCTTTTGAGTCACTTTCTATGATGGGGTAAGTAAAAAAGGATTGGTAATCTTCTATATCTTTAAAAGTTTTTCCCAATAGTTTTTTTACGCTAAAAATTGTATTTCCTGGTTCAGCAACCAAAAATTCTCGCGCTTGTTCTCCAACTGTAATTTGGCCATCCTTAATATAGACAATTGAGGGCACAGGATTGCCATGTGCGCCAATGATTTCTGCCGCTTTGTTTGTTTGATTTATTCGGGCAATAAGGCTGTTGGTAGTGCCTAAGTCAATTCCAAGGACCGATGGATTTTTTTCAATTTTACCAGAGCTTAGATTGATGGATATCTTTGACATTCTTAAAACAAATATGACTCAACTAAAAGAACAACACAAATTGAAAATAGACTTGCTATATTTGATAAAACCATAATTCATAAATATGCATGAGAATACCATTTTTTTTGATGGTCTTTGCAATCTGTGCAATGGAGCAGTAGATTTTGTTATTTCCCGAGACAAAAAAATGGCGATAAAATATTGTAGTCTTCAGTCTGAGGTAGCTAAAAATTTTTTAGTTGATATGGGTGAAAATACTCAAAATATGGAGAGTATTTGTTTTTGGCATAAAGGTCGTTTATTGAAAAAGTCTAGGGCAGTTTTGGCCATTGCTAAGCATTTGGGATGGTTTTGGATGACTTTGTCTTTTCTTGCCTATTTGGTTCCAATATTTTTGGCAGACCGTCTGTATGATTTGGTTGCGAAAAACAGATACAAATGGTTTGGCAAAAGGGAGTTTTGCCGTTTGGCCAGCGAGGAAGAGCAAAAATTATTTGTTTGCTAATTGTCCACAAGCAGCATCGATATCTTTTCCCCTGCTGTGTCGGATACTGTTTGTTATACCGAGTTCTGTGAGGTGTTCAGAAAATTTATGAATTCTATTTCTGCTTGAGTTATGATATTCTGCAAACTCAATAGGATTGTATTCTATTAGGTTGACTTTAGAAAAAATTTGTTTGGCAAATTTTGCCAATTCTTTTGCATCCTCCAGATGGTCGTTTTCATTTTCAATAACACAATATTCTAGGGTAATCCTGTTGCCAGTTTTTTCAGTAAAATAGTTCAAGGCATCGGCAAGATCCTCCAATGGATTGCTTTCATTAATGGGCATTAATTTGCTTCTTTTTTCATTGTTTGCCGCATGAAGTGACAATGCCAAATTGAAGCGGACTTTTTCATCTCCCAATTTTCGAATCATCTTACTTATTCCCGCAGTTGAAACGGTAATTCTTTTTGGTGACATGTTTAGGCCTTCGGGGCTGGTTATTCTATCAATACTTTTTTGAACATTTTTAAAATTCAGTAAGGGCTCACCCATGCCCATAAAAACAATGTTGGTAATTTTTCTTTTGAAATGTTTTATCCCCAATTGATTGATCAAAATGATTTGATCGAATATTTCTTCTGGGTTTAGATTTCTTACTCTTTTTAAAAATCCAGTAGCACAAAAAGTACAGCTAAGACTACAGCCTACTTGTGATGAAACGCAGGCAGTTATTCTGTCTTCTGTTGGGATAAGGACACCCTCAATAAAGTTACCATCGTGCAGCTTAAAACGACACTTTAGTGTGCCGTCTGAACTTTTTTGCACAACATCAATGCTTACCTCTTCAAAGGTGAAAGTTTGTTGAAGTTTTTCACGAAGATTTTTGGGCAGGTTGGTCATCTCTTCAAAAGAGGTACTACCTTTTTGCCAAATCCATTCGTGTACTTGTTTTGCTCGAAAGCTTGGCTCTCCAACAAATTCAAAAAAATCAATAAGTTCTTTTTTTGTCTTTTGTCTTATGTTTTCCCGGATGCTAATCGTGCAAAATTAAATGATACTGGCTTTGTAGATGCAATAAAAGGAATCAACACAAAGAAAATTTGGACGATATAAGACAAATTCTATCGATTCATTTTCCAATGATTTCAGCAAAAACAATCGTGTATATATTACTCAATTTTAATAGGTAAGCCAGGTGTTGTCTGAATAAATTCTCAAACTTTCTTGAGTTTTTGGTACCACTCTGCCAATGATTTTTGCATCAATACCAAATTTCTCTGCGGATTTAAGTATGCTGTCCAGATGTTTGCTAGAGAGGTAAATTTCCATTCGATGACCCATATTAAATACCTCATACATTTCTTTGAGTGGGTAACCTGTTTGGGATATTGCTTTGAAAATAGGAGGGATGTCGAAAAGTTTATCCTTTACAACACATAATTTGGGGTCTAAAAACTTAAGGACTTTGGTTTGTCCCCCGCCTGTGCAATGAATCAGGCCATGGATATGGCTTTTGTGGTTTCTGAAAATTTCTTGAAAGAGAGGGAGATAGGTTCGGGTAGGACTAAGGATGGCTTGACCAATGTTGAGGGGTGTGCTCTCAAGCGAATCTTCTATTTGATAATTGCCTGAATAGATGAGTTCAGACTTTGTATGGCTGTCGTAGGTTTCGGGATATTTGTGTCGATAACTTTTGTGCAACAAATCATGGCGGGCTGAAGTAAGTCCGTTGCTTCCAATTCCCGAGTTGTATTTGTTCTCATAGCTTGCTTGGCCAAAAGAGCTTAGTCCAACAATGACATCTCCTTTTTGAATGTTTATATTGATAATTTCTTCTTTCTTTTCTCGAGCAACTATTGTTGAATCGATGATTATGGTTTTGACTATATCGCCAACATCAGCGGTCTCGCCACCTGTAAGTTGGATGTTTATGTCAAAGGTTTTCATTTTGGAAATGAATTTTTCAAAACCTAAAATGATTTCATTTAGTACTTCTCCTGGCAGGATATGTTTGTTGCGCCCAATGGTATTTGATAATAAAAAGTTATTGGAAATACCGGCACAAAGCATATCGTCGGTATTCATTACAATAGCGTCTTGTACCAAATCATGCCATACACTTAAATCCCCTGTTTCTTTCCAATATAGATAGGCCAAGCTAGATTTTGTTCCAGCCCCATCGGCATGCATCACATTGACATAGTTGCTGTCATTACAGAGTAGATCAGGGGATATTTTGCAGAAAGTATTTTTGAAAAGGCCATAACCAAGGGCTTTTACTGCCTCATGAACTTCGCTTTTTTGGGCACTAACCCCTCTCTGGTTGTATTTGTCCATGGGCAAGTTACTCAACCAATTTTTTCAAGTAGAGTTTCATCTCCTCTTCTCTAATTTCAGTTTCTTCATAGTTTCTGAAAGCATTGTAGCCAAGAACAGTAGGTTTGCCATCATCAACCATTTTGCATCTTACTTTTTCTAAGACGGTTCCTCCGGGCAAGCTTACATTTTTTAATGTAAATGACCTACTATAAATTTTTTCTCCGGAGGTTAATTTGATTTTTTCTTTCCCATCTTTAAAATCATTTAGACTTAATTTTTTTGCTCTTAAGAGTCTTTCTACCATGGCTTGAGGAATCCGTGTTGTAGGCATCTCTGGGCTATATAAAAAGGTTATTCTGCTTTTCCCAACAGTGGCTTTGATGATATAGTCTTCTTTGCGTTTTTCAAGAGGAACCACATCATATGTTTTTTCAAAAAGTTCTTTTTCAGCTTTTAGTTTCAATTCTCTTTGTTTTTCTGCTTCAGCAACCTCTTTTTCTTTTTGTAAGACTGCATTGTATTTTGAGATGGTATCTACGAAGTGATCTCTAATGGAATCTAAGAAAGGGCTAATCAACCCGTCTTCTGAAGCAGCGTTGGGATTGTATGTTTTTACCAAGCTATCCCAATCCATGGTATAGTGGCAACTAATAATTTTTACAACGGTTCTTCTGTTGGCTGCATGTTGTTCTTCCTCACAAGGTGTGATTTCAGTTCCTTCACAAGCGCAATCATTTACAAGTTTTGATTCGCCATACCCTCTAGCTTGTAGTCTAAAGGGATCTACCCCACGTTTGATTAGGTAGGAAACTGAGGAGTCTGCTCTTCTTTGAGAAAGGGATCGGTTGTATTCATAGGATGCTCTACAATCTGTGTGAGAACCCAGTTCAACAGCCATATTGGGGTACTTTCCCATTTTAGAAATGAGACCGTCAAGAATAGTCATGGAGGAGTCCTTAATGAAAGCTTTGTCTAAATCAAAATAAATTGGCAATACATATTCATCGTCACATTGGTTTTTCAAACAAAAATTTCTAATAAAATCTTCGGACAATTCAAGTCCAACGGTGGAAACAAATTCGGATCGGCTATCGTAATAATACGATTTTCGGTTGCTCGCTTGGATTTCGTATTTTCTATCGTGTAGAAGCGGAGTAATGTATTCCCCTTTATCATTGGTCTTTAAGCTAATTGTGGTGGAATCTTTGTCATTTGTGATGGTTACAATTGCATTTTCTATTCCAACTCCATTTTCACAATCCGTTACAACACCAGATAAATTGAAATACATGGGTTCTTGGGTAAATTCATAGATATCATCATTCCCCCTTGCTCTGTCTGAGGAAAAATACCCATGATTGTTTTCTTTATCGTCAATCACTATGCCAAAGTCATCTCCAAATGAATTGATTGGATGTCCAAGGTTTTTGGGTTTTTCCCATTGATTTCCCGCTCCTTTTGAAGAATATAAATCCAATCCACCCATACCAATATGCCCATCGGAACTAAAAAATAGTGTTCCATCTTGGGAGATGTAAGGAAAAACTTCATTGGCCGGTGTGTTGATTTGTGGCCCCAGGTTTATGGGGTCACTCCAAGTTTTGCCTCTTCGGCTGTATGTGGCTACATAAAGGTCTTTGGTGGGGAGTTCTCCTTTTGATTTGCTCTCGAATCCGCCTGGCCGATTGGAGGAGAAATACAAAGATTTCCCATCTGGGGACAATGCCGGATGTCCATAGGTAAAAGAATCTTTACAGAAAGATAATGGTTCTTCAAAATTTACTTCCCAACCTTTTCCACTTTTACGAGCTTCGTAGATTTTACAATTAAGGCCTTTCCCATCTTTGTTGTTGCATTGGGTGAAGTACATCACACTAAACCTTTTGTTAAAGGTAACTACCCCGTCGCTAAAGTCTGTATTGATTCCTTCAATAAGTTCAGGTTTGCCCCAACGTTCATTGCCTCCTCTTCCTTGTTTGGTAATCATCCAAATATCTGTGTAAGATCTCATGGTCCAAGGAAGGAATTTTTTACTGACACCACCCTCCCTATCGCTGGTGAATAGAAGGCTTTTCTTGTTTCTATCCCCAATCATTGGAGAAAAATCATCAGAAGATGTGGTATTTGCCTTCGAAAAAGTAGTGATGGTGTATCTATGCCGACGGGTTTTTTGTTTCATTGAAAACGCGGCACTTTGTTTCAATCTTTCTCCATCGGGATCACTCGGATTACTTTTTTGGTATTCAATAAATTTGGACAAGGCCTCTTCGGTATTCCCCATCATGAGCAATGCCTCCCCCTCTTTTTTTAACAAAATGGGATCTTTCATTCCTTTCCTACGTGCTTTACCAAACCATCGGCTTGCATCTTTGGCATTGTGATTATACAAGTTTGATTGACCTGCTAAAAAAGCCGCTTCTTGTTTTTGTTCTTTTGGTATATCAGCATTCTTATAAACTTTGTTGAATTCACTTTCTGCGACCATAAAACGCTTGTTGTCATAGTGCTTCATGGCTTTTTCCATGGAGGCGTTATTGCATCCAAATGATACAACAAGGGTGGAAAGCAAAATAAAGAGAAATTTCTGTTGACTACTATTCATAAAAGAAACGATGTTGACTGAGAAACATCAAAAATCATCATTTCTTATTTGTTAAGCAAGAAAAAACTCAATGTTGGCGATTGGCTTTTTAATCGGCGCAGAATTAACGAATAAAAATAAGTTCTCGATACTTTGGTATCGGCCATTTGTTATCATCCATTTGTCTTTCCAATTCGTCCACATGATTTCGTATTTCTTGAAACATGGGAAAAACTTCTGAAGCATAAAAGTTGGCTTTTTCTTTGGTGTCTTCAATGGCGTTGGCTTTTGCCCTCTTTTTCTCCATTTTGGTAACCTTTTCTGTTATTGCGTCTACATGTTGTGTGATGATCTCCAATATCTTTTGGCTTGAGCTTGCTTTGATTCCCGCTCCTTTTAAGGCAATGGAAGTTTGAGCAAGTTCATGTTGGTATTGGTTGGCTGCTGGTAAGATTTGGGTTCTTGCAATGTCGGTGATGGTTCGTCCTTCGATCTGTAGTTGAAGTATATAGGATTCCAAATTTATTTCTAATCTTGCTTTCAATTCTTCGGCTGTAAAGATGCCATTGTCTACCAACACATTTTTCGCGTTTTCTTTTTCCATTGCTTCCAAGGCCAATGGGGTAGTTTTTTTGTTTTCGAGCCCTCGGGATGCGGCTTCTTTTACCCATTCATCGCTGTATCCATTGCCCTCAAAAAGGATTTTTTTGGAGGCTTTTATTTCCTCTTGCAATATGGCGACAATGGCTGATTTTTTTGGAACACCTTCTTTTATTTTTGCATCTACCTTTTGTTTAAAGAGGGCAAGTTGGTTTGCCATAATTGTGTTGAGAACTGTCATGGGACCGGCACAACTTGAAGAGGACCCCACGGCACGTAGTTCAAATTTATTTCCAGTAAAGGCAAAAGGAGAGGTTCTATTTCTATCCGTATTATCAACCAAAATTTCCGGAATATTGTGAACCAAAATGGGGTCGATGTCTTCTTTTTTATTGTCCCCTTGGTTTTTTTCAAATTTTTCTAGGACATTGGTCAATGTAGAGCCAATGAATATGGAAATAATTGCTGGTGGCGCTTCATTTGCCCCCAATCGGTGATCGTTTCCGGCAGATGCTATGGATGCTCTAACGAGATTGGAATGGTCATGGACTGCTTTGATCGTGTTGATAAAGAATGTTAAAAATTGTAGGTTATCGCTTGGATTTTTCCCGGGTGACAATAGGTTTGATCCAGTATCTGTCGCCATGCTCCAATTGCAATGTTTCCCCGAACCATTGAGGCCTGCAAAAGGTTTTTCGTGGAAAAGAGCCATGAAATTATGTTTTTCAGCAGTTTGATAGATTAAATCCATGAACAGTTGATTGTGATCTACGGCTAAATTGGCTTCTTCAAACATGGGAGCAAATTCATACTGTCCTGGAGCCACCTCATTGTGTCTTGTTCGGATTGGAATGCCCAATTTATGTGCCTCGATTTCCAATTCGTACATAAAGTTGAAAACGCGATCGGGAATTTTGCCAAAGTAATGGTCGTCAAGCTGCTGACCTTTGGCAGGATTGAAACCAAACACGGTTCTGTTGGATAGAACAAGATCTGTTCGGGCAAAATAAAGCGCCTTGTCAATGAGGAAATATTCTTGTTCCCAGCCCAATGTGGCATGTACTTTTGATACTTTCTTATCGAAATATTTGCAAACATCAACAGCAGCTTTGTCTAAGAGGTCCAACGCTTTGATGAGTGGTGCTTTGTAATCGAGTGCTTCTCCATTGTAAGAAACAAAAACGGTTGGTATACAGAGGGTCTTGCCCGAGGTATTTTCAAAAATAAAGGCAGGCGAGGTAGGGTCCCATGCTGTGTACCCGCGAGCTTCAAAAGTATTTCTTAGACCACCACTAGGTAAGCTCGAGGCGTCTGGTTCTTGTTGTACGAGTTCGTTGGCACTAAAAGAGGCAATGGCATTTTCTCCATCAGGATTGAGAAAGCTGTCATGTTTTTCGGCAGTGGATCCTGTGAGTGGTTGAAACCAATGTGTAAAGTGTGTTACTCCTTGATCGAGCGCCCACCTTTTCATTCCTTCTGCAATGGATGAAGCAGTATCTCTATTGATTTTCTCTCCATTATTTTTTGCTTCTCGTATTGCCTCAATGGCTTGTTTGTTGAGGTAATTCTGCATGGCACTTTCGCCAAAAACATTTTGGCCAAAGTAATTTGGAAAACTTTGTTTGGGTTGGTCTACTAGCTTTGGTTTTCGGCTCGTTGCGAGTTTAAGTGCTTCCTTTCTCATAGAATGATTTTAAATTAAGGTGCGAAAATAATTTTAAATTGTAATAAATAAGCTTCTAGAAGCTAACAATTAATTCACTCCATTTTCGCCTTTCATTTTTTCTGCATTTTCTGCCATTTGGAGCTTTTCAATAATTTCTTGTAAATCACCATTCAGTACTTCCTGTAAATTGTATTGTGTAAGGTTAATTCGATGGTCCGTTATTCTACTTTGCGGAAAATTATAGGTTCTGATTTTTGCGGATCGGTCTCCTGTAGAAACCAAAGACTTTCTTTGCTGGGCTCTTTGGTTTTGGGCTTGTTCCAACTCTTTTTCATAAATCCTTGAACGCAGCATTTTTAAAGCCTTGTCATAATTTGCGTGCTGACTTCTCCCGTCTTGACACTCTGCAACTATTCCCGAGGGGATATGTGTCAGTCGAACGGCGGATTCTGTTTTGTTGACATGTTGCCCTCCTGCCCCTGAGGCTCTAAAGGTATCTCTTCGTATGTCCTTTAGGTCAATTTTCACATCCAATTCTTCTGCTTCTGGCAAGACAGCCACTGTAGCTGCTGAAGTATGTACACGCCCCTGAGACTCGGTATCGGGAACGCGTTGTACACGATGTACCCCTGACTCAAATTTTAAAATTCCATAAACGCCTGGTTGATTGATGTTGAATATAATCTTGTTGAAGCCACCTGCAGTGCCTTCCAAAGCGTCTACGATTTCAATAGACCATTTGTTGTTCGAACAAAATTTTTCATACATCTTAAATAAGTCACCGGCAAAGAGGCTTGCTTCGTCACCTCCAGTACCTGAACGAATTTCGACGATTGCTTTCTTGTCATCTTCTGGATCTTTAGGAATGAGTAGAATTTTTATTTTTTCTTCTAGCTCTTGTTCTTCTTTTTTCAATTCAATCAATTCGTCTTTGGCCATTTGTTTGAGTTCAGCATCATTTTCATTGGTTAATATTTCTTCTGCTTCTTGTGTATTGATGCGTACATTTTCTAACTTGAAATAAGCTTGAACAATTTCCTTTAAATCGCTATACTCTTTATTCAGTTTTGTGAATTTTTCAACGCTTGATGCAATCTCTGGGCTACTAAGCAACTGTTCTAGTTCCAAATAGCGTGCATGGATAGCTTCTAATTTTTCAATCATTTTTTTTCTACTTTTTTTTGATTGCTGCGTAATTAAGCAGTTCTATTTTTTGTTTTTCATATCGAGCATAAGTAAAGTTTTGAAGCCAATCGCCAATGTTTACATAGCTGCAATTTTTGTTTATTTCCATAACCAAAGGATGATGTCGGTGTCCAAAAAGATAAAAGTTGATGTGCTGATTGTTTTTGAAGTGATTTTTGGCATATTGATATAGCCAATCGTCCTCCACATTTTGCTCTTTTTTTATTGATTTGTTTTGTTTGCGGCTTGTTTTGGAGAAATATTGAGCAATGAAAATACTCGTGTTTGGGTGTATTCTTGCAAAAAGCCATTGAAAAAAATGGGATCGAAATATTTTTTTCAATAGGTTGTAATATTTGTCTTGCTTTTCCAAACCATCTCCGTGATGAAGAAAAAATTTTTTACCGTTGATTTCTGTCTCCAATTCGTCACTGTGAAGCTGTATGCCGAGCTCTTTTTCTAGATATCCAAATTGCCACATGTCATGATTTCCCTTAAAAAAATGTATTTCTATGCCCTTTTCTACCATTTGAGCGATTTGTGCCAAAAACCGAACAAATCCTTTGGGGACAACTTGTTTCCACTCAAACCAAAAATCGAACAAATCGCCCAAAAAATAAATGACGCTTGCATCTTTTTCAATGCTTTTGAGAAAAGAAACAATTTTATCTTCCCGTATTCTTGATTCCTTTTGGCTGGGGACGCCTAAATGAAAATCAGACAAAAAGTATGCTACTTTGTTTTTCATCTCAATGTGCTTCTAGCCAATTTTGACCTACTCCAGATTCAACAACAATTGGAACGTTTAATTTCATTGCATTTTCCATTTCAAATTCTATGATTTCTTTGGCTTGATCGATTTCGTTTTTCGGTGTGTCAAACAATAGCTCATCATGCACTTGTAAAATCATTTTTGTTTTCATTTTTTCTTCTTTAAGCCTTTTGTACACGCTGACCATTGCAATTTTTATCATATCGGCAGCACTGCCTTGAATGGGCGCATTAATGGCATTGCGTTCGGCAAAGCCAACAACTGTTCGGTTCTGTGAGTTGATGTCTTTGATGTATCTTTTTCTCCCAGAAATGGTGCTAACAAAGCCATTTTCTCTGCAAAGCTGTATGCTATTTTCCATGTATTTCTTAATGCCTGAAAATTGATTGAAATATTCGTCTATGATTTGAGCTGCTTCCTTCCTTGGGATACCCACTCTTTGAGACAGACCAAAAGCAGTAATCCCATAAATAATTCCAAAATTCACGGTTTTGGCTTTTCTCCGCATTTCTTGATCAACTTGTTTGTAATTTACTCCAAAAACTCTTGCTGCTGTTGCGGTATGAATGTCCATCCCTTTTTGAAAGGCTTCTTTCATTGCCTCATCATTGCTTATAGATGCAACGATTCGAAGTTCGATTTGCGAGTAGTCAGAGGCCATTAAAACATGGTTTTTGTCTCTTGGAATAAATGCCTTTCGAACCTGTCTCCCTCTTTCGGTTCGGATGGGTATATTTTGAAGGTTTGGATGGTTTGAACTCAAGCGACCGGTGGCGGCAACTGCTTGTGCAAAAGAGGTATGAACACGACCTGTTTGCACATTTATAAGCTGAGGCAGTGCTTCCACATAGGTACTTCTTAATTTTTGGATTTGTCTGTATTCTAAAATAATTTGAGGAAGTTCATGTTGAAGCGCAAGTTTTTGCAAAGTTTCCTCATCTGTTTTGTACTGACCTGTTTTTGTTTTCTTCGCTTTGGAGTCCAATTTTAGTTTGTCGAAAAGAACCTCACCAAGTTGTTTTGGGCTTGCCAAATTAAATTCAACTTCAGCTTTGTCAAACACTTTTTTTTCTAGATTAATTGATTCATTTTGAAGTGTTTGTGCATATTTGTTCAAGAAATTTGCATCAATGTTTACGCCCTCTTTTTCCATGTCCACAAGTACTTCGACGAGAGGAATTTCAATTTTTTTGTAGACTTCATTTTTGTCCTGCTTTTGTAAGTCATTTTGAATGTTATGAAAAATTTGCAGGGTGATGTCTGCATCCTCGACGGCATATTCCATAGCTTTATCTAAAGGTACTGAATTGAAATTAAGTTGATTTTTTCCCTTTTTACCAATCAAACTTGCAATTGAGATCGGCTGATAATTTAAGTATTGCTCCGCCAAAAAATTTAAATTATGCTTGCTATCTGCATCCAAAATGTAGTGCGCGAGCATGGTATCTTCAAAGGGCGACTGAATATGAATGTCATATTTCAAAAGAACCATCCAATCATACTTGATATTTTGAGCTACTTTTTTTATTTTTTTGTGTTCCAGGAGGGGCTTAAAATCATTCAAAATATTTTTACATTGTTCAAAATCAGCGGGCATGGCTTGGTAGTATCCGGTACTTTTGTTTGAGGAAAATGAAATTCCTAGAAGATTCGCTTCCAAAGGGTTTAATGAGTCTGTTTCAGTATCAAAACTAAATAGCGAACAAGACAGCAATTCGGTAATAATTTTTTGTCTTTGTTCTTTTGTTTGGATAAGTTGATAATCATGTTTTACAGATTGGATTGTCAAAAATTCAGGTTTTGCCTCTGTTTTGTCTTCTGGGTTCGTAGTGTCTATGCTAACTTGTGGTTGGTCGAAAAGGTTTCCTTGCGTTGTTTTTGCTTTTGGCGGTTCGGGGCCTAAAATTCTCCGGCTTAGATTTCTAAACTCTAGTTCGGAAAAAATTTGAGATAGTTCTAATTTGTTTGGTTCTCTCACCATCATTTTTCCCGAATCAAAAGAGATGGGAACATCCAAAACTATGGTAGCCAGTTTCTTAGAAATGGCGGCACTCTCTATGTTTTCTTCTAAGCGTTCTTTTACTTTCCCTTTGAGTTGATTGATGTTTTTATAGATGCCATCGATGTCTCCAAATTCTAGCAACAATTTAGAAGCCGTTTTCGGCCCAATACCAGGAACACCAGGTATATTGTCGACACTATCTCCCATGAGGCCCAAAAAATCTATCACTTGTTTGGGATGGTTGAGATTGAACTTTTTTTGGATCTCTTCTTTCCCCCATATTTCATGATCATTCCCTTGCCGACCTGGTCGGAGCATAAAAATATTTTCACTAACCAATTGTCCAAAGTCTTTGTCAGGGGTCATCATGTATGTGGTGAACCCCTTTTTCTCTGCCTTTTTTGCGAGGGTTCCAATAATATCGTCAGCTTCATATCCTTCTGCTTCATAGATTGGAATTTGAAAAGCAGAGATAATTTTTCGTATGAAAGGTTCGGCCAGTTTAATATCTTCCGGAGTTTCATCACGATTGGCTTTGTAAAATTCATGTTCTTGAGCACGAAGAGTTTTTGATTTATGGTCAAAAACAACTGCGATGTGGCTTGGTTTTTGATTTCCTAAAACATCAATAAGGGTGTTTGTAAAACCAAAAATAGCGTTTGTGTTTAGCCCGTAAGAAGTAATTCTTGGGTTTTTTATAAAAGCATAATAAGCTCGAAAAATGAGTGCATAAGCATCAAGAAGAAAAAGTTTCTTTTCAGACATTTTCGTGGTAAAAATAGGATAATTAACATTGCAATACTTTGCTACTCTCGATAGAAACATCCCAGCGCCTATGCTCAACGGCTATTTTGGATATGGATGGACATTTTGTCGACCAAATAGTGATAGATGAGTTGAACCAGCATTCCAAGAACTTACCCATCATCTGCCGGGAGTTGCTTAAGAACAACGGTCTTGCTTTCGAGAGCTTAAATTGTATCGCCATTTCGCAAGGTCCTGGCTCTTACACGGGCCTACGAATTGGGGCAGCTTACGCCAAAGGTTTGTGTTTTGGTTTAGATGTGCCACTGGTTGCGGTGTCTACACTCCAAGCCATGTCGTGGCAGCTAGAAACCATTAATAAACAAGAAGCAACCTGTTATGTCCCAATGATTGATGCACGACGAACGGAAGTTTATTGGGCAGCCTATCAGGGGAAAAAGGAAATTTGTGTAGAAAAAGCAGAGATTTTGAATAAGGAATTTTTTTTGAAATGGGAGCAAAAGTGCTATTTCTTTGGTAATGGAGCTGAGAAAATCCCATCCAATTGGTTGCTCGACCATCATGAAGTTGTACCCAATATCAGACCCATGGCCAAAGACGTTGCTTCCCTTGCCTATCAGAAGTTTAGGAAGCAAGACTTTGTTTTTTTAGATTCTTTTGAACCCAGCTACATAAAGTCTTTTCATTTTGGTTGATAAATTTTACTTTCTTTTAACATCAGTGAGGTCCTAGTCGTTTACTTTTGTTTTGGTGAGGTGGTTTATTGCATCAGGCTTGGTCTTTTTTTGGGTTTCCCCTTACGCTCAAAATGGTTTTCAGGAACTTCAAACGAATGCCTCGAATGTCCGGCTAAATGTTACCAATGTAGGGACTTTTGGAAACGCCTTTAGGGGATACAAAGATGGGTCCAACAATCCTTCTTGTGAGTATCCAGCTGGCTCAGGTATAGAGCACTTATTTGAGGGTGGTTTTTGGTTTGGTGGTTTGTTGAATGGAAATACAATAGCGGTTTCTACCTCGGCATACGATGCCAGTACCGGGTATTCTACTGGCCGATCAGGCTTCGAGTTTACCCCCATTTCAAGTACTTCATTAACTCAAAAATCAAATATCACCAATAGCCCTTTTTTCTCACAAGGAGCTACAAGTCATCAGGACTTTTTCTATCAAATTACGGACACCAATATTGTTATACCGGGAACAAATATTGTCATTGCGAATCATCAAAACCCCATGGGGGTTAAAGTTTCGGTGGAAACATTCAATTGGAATTATTCGTTCAGTGATTTCTTTGTCATCGTTAATTTTCAAATTGAAAATGTAGGCAATAATACCATTGACAGTGCCTATTTTGGATTGTGGAACAACACAGTAGTTCGAAATATAAATGTAACGCCGGCGGGTAGTGGAGGGGCTGCATTTTATAACAAGGGTGGAAACGGATTTTTGGATACCTTACTCCTTGCATATTGTTTTGATGCCGACGGGGATTTGGGCTTTACGGAGAGTTATATTGGCCAAAAATTTTTGGGTGCTGAGGATAAGTTTGGATTTCACCACCCCGAATTAGAACAAAATTTTGATTGTCATTACAATCCTTGGCAGTTTAACAATTCAAGTGATCCCGTATATTTTTTACCAAGCAACGACCAAGCCAGATACATAAAGATGACGCGTGGTTTGAACAAAGAAAAATGTTGGCAGTTGAACAGCGCACAAGACATAAATTGCCCATCGAAAAGTTATGCCGAGCAAATTGAGGTGGCTGGGAATAGGTCCGATTTGGTTTCTGTAGGGCCTTTTAGAAACTTTATGCCAGGCAATGTTATTACCTTGGCTTATGCCTATATCATCGCGCCCAAAACGGAGGACGGAAATGACAATCTCGAGAATAATTTTTTCCAGCAAACTCAATTGAGATCAAATGCCAACTGGGCACAAACAGCTTACAATGGAGAGGACAAAAATTTTAACGGGAAATTAGACGAAGGGGAAGACATTGATGGGAACGACAGAATAACAAGGTTTATACTGCCCTCTCCACCTAATTTGCCTCATTTTAAGGCAATTACTTCCGAAAAAAGCATCGATTTGTTTTGGACCAAAAATGCAGAATACTCTATAGACCCAATTACCAAAGAAAAAGATTTTGAAGGCTATAGAATTTATTTGTCCAAATTTGGTTTTGATGTTACTGATGTACCCAATTTGTCGAAGGATTTGATCAAAATTGCCGAGTTTGACCTGGCCGGGAATCAACTATTTTATGAAACAGGTTTTGATGACATCCTGCTTCCCCAAGCAAGAATTTTTGAAAATGATACCCACCAATATTGCTATCATTACAAGATTCAAAACATTTTAAATGGATGGCAATATGCTGTTTCAATAACTAGTTTTGACCAAGGCAATGAAGCCTCTAATCTGGCTTCTTTGGAGTCTAGTAAACTCTCCAACTGCAAGAGAGCTTTTGCCGGAAAACCGATCAACACAAATCTTAAATCCAATCAGCCATTTGTTTATCCCAATCCATACTATGCAGGCGCTTCTTGGGAAGGTATTAGTAATTTTCAAGAACAAAGTCGAAAAATTTATTTTGCCAATCTCCCCCAAAGGTGCAGAATTCGTATTTTTACCATTAGTGGGGATTTTATAGACGAAATCTATCATGACCAAGATTACAACGGGAGTGACATTCGATGGTTCAAAACCTTTGGGGCAGAAAATCAAAACGACAACCAATTTTCGGGTGGAGAGCATGCATGGGATTTACTCACCGAGTTCACACAAATTATCAATAGAGGTTTGTATATGTTCACCGTAGAAGATTTGGAAACAGGACAAGCAACAAAAGGCAAATTCACCATTATTAAATAAAACAATGAAAAAACTAACATTATCAATGATCACCGTAACCATCGCTTTTTGGGCCGGAGCCCAAACATCGGTTACCATCAAAGAAATTCAAGAGGTATCTATCAAAGATTTACAAAATTGTAATGATTCTTCTTCGTTCATTGGACAAACAATCTCTACTGTGGGTTATGCCATTGTTCCGGGCAATCAGATCAATGTTTCCTCGGGCTCTGTGCAAGGGGGCTTTCGTCCTTTTGCCTATTTGGTAGACACTGCAGATGGTGGAGCCATGGGCAATTTTGCAGGGATAGAAATGATGGGCGCCTACACAGATGGGAATGGCAATTCCCTTCCTGTAAATGATCTATATAACTTAAAGCAAGGTTGGATGGTTCGAGTGAAAGGCAAAGTTGGAAGATACAACGGGAAAACCCAAATAGTGCCAGTAGACAATTCAAGTATTACTATTTTGGATATCAATCCAGTGGAAATTAAGCCTACAAGAATTTCTCTTAGCCAACTGAATGATGACAAAAGTGTCAATCAACTTGAATCGGGCGAGGCTTTTGAATTTTCGTTTGTAGAATTGGAAAACTTGACCGTTATTGGGATTGACGAGTTTTCAGGGGGAACGAGAGTCAATCTAATTTGCGAAGATGACAAAGGAAATTTGGTGAAAATAGCCGATTGGTTTTTGGTTCAAAAAACAAAAATGTTCAATACAATTCGAAGTGAGTTGTCTCAAAGTACAGGATTATTTCAAGTTCCATCGGTTGGAGCCAAACTTACCAAAGTAAAAGGAATTGTTTTTCATGAGCCAAATGGCTGTTTTGAGGGAGGAGATGAGTATAGATCATATCATACAGGCTATACCATCAATCCATTTGATACATCGCATTATGAGTACAGTTTAACGCCGCCCGTCATTGCGGATGTAGAAAGAAACCCCACGGTTCCGTCAGATGCAGACCAAGTATCGGTTTCGTGCAACGTTTCAGACAATGATGGTTCTGTAACAGAAGTGGACCTGTATTATTCAGCCAATGAAAATGACGCTGCTCAGGATTTTTCCAAGGTTTCAATGGTATTAAAGTCCGGATCTACAAGTGATTTTGAGGCTCAAATTCCAGCTTACCCCGATGGTTCCATGATCAGATTTTATATTACTGCCTTGGACAATGACAACAACAAAATCCATTTTCCACAAGCGGCAGAAAATGACGGGGACTTCCGATTTTACACCGTAAGAAACAACGGGCTAACCATTTCGGATGTACAAAAGGTTTTGAATCCCGAAAAAAACGATGCTTCGCCGTATCGAGGAGAAACAGTTACAGTTTCTGGGGTTATTACTTCTTCTGCAAAAGACTACGATTTGGGTTTGTTTCATATCCAAGATGAAAATGCATTGGAGTGGTCTGGGTTAAGGTTAACGGGCAATTCATCTCTCATTCAATATTGCAGAAATCAAAAGATAGAAGTTACAGGTACTATTGAAGAAAGCTATGGTTTCACTCAGATGCAAGTTTCTGAAATAAAAGATTTGGAAGAGAAAATAGAAATAAAGCCTGTTGTGGTGGAATTTACCACTGAAAATCTGGAAAAATATGAAAGTGTATTGGTGGATTTTGTGAATCCAGCAGACAAAATTTACACTTCCGCAGAGCCAAACAATTTTGGAGAGTTTTTTGTCTCAACGAATGCCGAAAATGACCGGGCCAATTCCTTGATGATCCAAACAGGGATAGTAAATGGAAACAATTCTTCATCTCTCTGGGTTTCTCTTTTATCGGATACCAGCTATGCCACTAAAGATGGTGAAGTAAATGTACCTCCGGTAGCCGTTCAAAAGGGAATGTCCATGGATACGATTAGAGGCAACCTATATTATGGGTTTAGCCGATACAAGCTGTTGCCAAGGAACAACGATGATTTGATAGGTTTTAGCGAGACTTTGGAAGCAACCAACTACCCAAACTGCTTTGTTGGTGTCAAAAATATCAAGGACAACAACAGATTTTTAATCTATCCAAATCCAATGCAAAATCGTTTGAATATCGAAGGGGCTAGAAATGCATGTTTTGAAATATTCAATTTAGAGGGGCAACTCATCATGAAAGGTAAATTGAACAAAGACAAAGTAGAGATAAATACTTCCTCGCTGAACAAGGGTTTTTATCTTCTTCGATTGCGCGAGGAATCTTATGAACAAAGCATAAAGTTAATCAAGTAAAATCATTGAATACCTGAGCAAAATATTTCTATGGTGAGAAAATATATTTCAATTGCTTGGGTATTTTTGGCTTGGTTTTCTTCTTGTAAGGAAGGAGTCCCCTTGGAGAATAAGCCTCCAGAAACCAAAATTGCGCTCCGTGAAATAAATCTTTATGGGCCAAATAGGCTAAACAGTGACATTCAGCTGAGTTGGTACGGCACGGACCCAGATGGTTATATTGTCGGATATGAATTTTCCGTCAATGAAGGTCTTTGGACTTTCACCAAAAGTCAAGATACAACTTTCAAATTCAAGCTACCACCCAATAAAGATACCACAGATATTCGCTTTATGGTGAGAGCAATTGACAATGCACTTGTTGCAGATCCAAGCCCAGCAATTCTAGAAATCCCCATCAAAAACAGCCCTCCTAAAATTGAATTTGTTGAGAAATCCTTGCCAAAAGATAGTACTTTACTTGTATATACCTTCCAGTTTTTGACCTCAGACCAAGACGGCGATGAATCCATCAGAGAGGCTTACATCAGAGCCAATGATGGTGAATGGTCAAAATTGGATTTACAACAAAGTATGGTCAGTTTAGTCGCACAAAATCCTATCACAACAGGCGTTACCAATGCGCTGGTTTATTATGGAAAAAACAATGTTCAAGAAGATATGGTTGTAGATGGATTCATCAATGGAGGTTTGAATACTTTTTATTTGAAATGCAAAGATCAAGCAGGAGTTGAGAGTGAAATTGATACTTCAAAATCTATATTTATTCGCCAAAAGACATCTGATTTACTTGTTGTTGGGATTCAGCCCAAAACAGTAAAGAATTCCTATCAACAAATATTGCAAGCATCGGTAAAAGATTATGATCTAGTGGATTATTTCAAAGACGGGGGTCAGAATTTTCCCAAATTTTGGAATCCAAGTTTTTCCCTAATGGCAAAAAACTATCCTAAAATGTTCTTTTTTTCAGACCAAAGCACGGTTAGCAATCCATTCAATAATCAAACAGGCTTAGCTTTAAGTTTTGCGGCCTCTTCTTTACAGCGTTACAATGATGAAGGAGGGAAAGTTTTTATTTCGACCAGTTTCCCCAGAGGTGTGGATTTTCAAAATTTGTCTGGCCCGTTTCCTATCGACTCGGTATCTACAAAGAGTGGACAAGCCTTGATGAGCAACGATAGTTTTTTGCGCCCTACGAACACCCCACCTCCTTATTTGCCTTTGCTTCAATCTACCAATGTTCAACTTGGCTTGGACCCTGTTTATCACAGCGTAGATGCTGAAGTGATTTACGATGCTCAACTTTTTCCAATAGACAATTGGACGGGTCCAAGAGCAGTAGGGTTGCGGAGGACTAGAGACAACCAAGTTTTGCAAGTCTTCTTTTCTACTGAATTGTATTTATATGATAAATATCCCGATGCATTGAATCGGCTTTTTGATATAATATTAAACCAATGGTTTGAATGAAAAAGAAGGCAATTATTTCAAAAAGCATAATTCTTGTATGTGTATTGACTTCTTCATTTCGGGCGATTGCCCAAAAAGGAACTTTGGCTGGCATTGTTTTTAATGCTGAAGACAAAAGCGAAGTTTTGATTGGGGCTTATATACGAATTATTGGCACTTACGATGCAGCAATATCGAAGGAAGACGGGCGTTTTGCCATGGGAGATATAAAACCAGGAGACTATTCTGTTCGCATATCTTTTATAGGTTTTGCAGATCATGTTCAACATGGCGTTCGGATAGAGGCCAATAAAATTACAAAAATCAAAGTTTCCCTGACCCCCCAAACCAGCACTTTTCAAACAGTTACGGTTCAAGGAAAAAATAACTTAGTGGATTTGGACAATGCAGAATCAAGGATAAATATTAAAAGCCAAGACATACAAGACATGAATGTGAGGGATGTACAGGAAGTTGTAGCTCTTCAAGCGGGGGTTTCCAAGACCATGGATGGAATTCAAATTCGAGGAGCACGAGTCTATGAAACTCAATATATAGTTGATGGAATCAGTGCCCAAGACCCTTTGGCAGGAACAGGTTTTGGTTTAGACATATCAGCAAGTTCCATTGGTGAAATAGATTTGATTACCGGAGGAAGTGGTGCAGAGTATGGGGATGGGTCCTCAGGTGTAATCGTAACAACCATCAAAGAAGGAGGAAAAAAATTGGCAATAACTGGCAGCTATCAAAAAGATATCCCCCAAATGGGTGGATGGAACACAGACTTAGGAGAATTAAGTTTGGCAGGCCCACTGGGAAAAAGCTGGAGCTTCTTCAATAATTTTACTTTTCGATGGACAGATGAATATTTTGGTCCTGTCGCCAAACAATTGCATAGCAGCTTATTCTCCAAAAACGACAGCTTTTGGGCTCCTAGACAAACCAACAATTATACCCACACACTAAAGCTCGCTCATGAGATAAAATCAGGAACAAAAATCACAATAACCAATCAGCATAGTCTCAATATCAATCAAAATACGAGGTCATTACAAATCGTTGGCTTTGATGCCATTTTAACCCCTGGTTTTCAGTTTACAAGAAGTTTAAATTTAGATAATGCAACCACTTATACTCACCGATCCAATTTGACATCTATAAATCTTAAGCATGTTATAAACAAAAACAATGTCCTGGAATTGGCTCTGGGGAGGTTATTTACCAATCTCAGAGCGGATGCCAACGGAAGACCATTTAGATCAAATACGATTGACAGAATTTTTGATGAAAACTCGGTTGTGACCCATCCGGTAAAAATTTTCAATCCTACCGATGAAATTCAATATGTTCTTCCAGGTCCCGGCTTGGTAAACAATGGTGGAATTTCTCCTATATGGCATGATCATTTTGTTAGAGAAATTACCCTTAAGGCGAAACTTAAGCATTATCCTCAAAACGAAGCCCACAAAATGGAATTTGGTTGGGAACACAAATTCAATGAATATCAATGGGTAGATGTAACCAAACCTTGGATTGGTGCCCCCATCCAAATTGATGATACCACATTTACTCCCTCCATAAGTGTAGGGGCAAGCAATGATATTTGGAAAGTGAAACCGATGAATGGGGGCATGTTTTTTCAAGACAAAATTCAATATGAAGGGATCATCGCCACACTGGGTATGCGCTTAAATTACTGGGCTCCCGGAAAGTTTGCTGATGATGCAGTCAACAATCTACAAGCACCTGTGCTAGACAAAGTAAGAGAAGACTACAAAAGAAAGACAATCCCTTTGGGCTTGCGTTTTAAAGCAAGGCTTTTGCCTAAAGTGAACGTTTCCTTCCCGATAACGGCCAACAAGGTTCTTTATTTCAACTACGGACACTCCATGAGATTGCCACATCCTAGGTTTTTGTATGCAGGTCTTGATCCAGAATTTCAAGATCGTTCTTTTTTGAGTTTTTTGGGCAATCCAGATATCAATCCTGAGCTAAATGTAAGCTATGAAGTAGGGCTTAAATCCCAAATCAATAAGGATTTTGGCTTTACAATAGCTGCATTCAACAACAATCGTTTTGATTACATCGTTTCCAGAAAAGTTTTTGTAAAAGACGTCACCGGAAGACCTGTAACCAAAACGATGTACATCAACCAAGACTACGCTAAAATCCAGGGAATAGAGACCAACTTTCAATACAGAATGAACCAAACTTGGAGAAGTTTTTTAAATATTGCCTACCAAACGGCTCGCGGAAAATCCAACTCCGCAAGGGAAAGTACTTTACAGATTCAACAAAATGGTGAAGTTCCTTTAAGTACTGAACAATATTTGGCCTGGGATAGACCTTGGAATATAAATATGGGCATTGTGCTCACTCCCGATTCCAATGTAAATCATATGAAGTGGTTGTTAAAAAATAGTAGGTGGTTTGTTCGCTCCAGTTTTCAGAGCGGTTTTCGATACACTCCGCAAATTTTAGAAGATTCAAATGATTTGGGAAGACCTCTTTATCGGAGTCAGATAGAAAAATATCTACAGGAAAGAGCCAAACCTTGGTTTATGTTCGATATAAATTATCAAAAAACAATCCGTATAAAAGCCAATAAACAAAAGGGAATTACCCTGAGCATGGAAATTAGGAATCTTTTAAATTTTATGAATCCTCAAATCATTAATCCAGTAACGGGAGATGCCTACAGAATAGGTGATGACGTTCCAATGGGATGGAGAGATGAGAGATACATAGGCCCGGAAGAAAGTGGTGTCCCACCAAACAATCCAGCACGTTTTCAAGCTCCACGGCAGTTCATTGCAGGGTTGAAATTTAGATTTTAGGATTCCCCAAACAAAAGACAGCCAATCTTTTGTGCAGTACAATGGGATTGTCTTTCCAATGGATCATTGGTTGTGAATGATTTTCCTGGCTCTCCATATGAATATCACAAGAAATATGCAAGCATGTTTGCGGACTTAGCCATTGGATAAGTTCTTCCAATAGGCCTTGGTTTCGGTAAGGTGTTTCCATGAAAATTTGAGTTTCATTTTGTTTTACAACTCGTTTTTCCATGTCAAGAATTGCCCTCTTTCGAAGTGATTTGTCAATGGGCAAATAGCCTCGAAAGCTAAAATTCTGACCATTGAAACCGCTTGAAATCAATGCCAACAAAATGGAACTGGGTCCAACCAAAGGATGAACCAATTTCCCTCTTTTGTGTGCATAAGCAACCACCAAATTCCCGGGATCTGCCAAACAAGGCATTCCTGCCTCGCTAATAAGTCCAATACCATGCAGTATATTCTGATCAAAAAACTCCCGGAAACTTTGATCATGACGTTTGTGTTTGTTCAATTCAAAAAACACCAACATACGCTGGGGGTGCGGGTGTTCAATTGTTTTCAAAAATTTTCTTGCGGTTTTTTCTTTTTCTACGATAAAATATTTTAGTGTTTTGGCCACAGCAATACTTTCTGCAGACAAAACACTGTTTTTGGGAACCCCCAAAAAGTTGGGGATTAAAAAAAGTTTGCCTTTATTTTGTGTTGTGGTCATGAAAAAAAAATTGATACCCTTTTTTGTCTCACTTCTTCTTTACTCTTGCACTGCAAACAAGCAAAAAAATATGACAGCACCAATCGCAAAGAAAATACCAAAAAAATTAATCCAGCACAACGATACGAGGGTCGATAACTATTATTGGCTCAATCAAAGGGATAATCAAGAGGTGATAGATTATCTAATAGAAGAAAATGAATATACCAAGCTGAAACTAAAAGGTACTGAAAAAAATCAAAAAGAACTTTTTAATGAAATTAAGAATCGAATCAAAGAGGACGATCAATCGGTTCCCTATTTCAAAAATAAATATTGGTATTACAATCGATTTGAAGAGGGAAAAGAATATCCAATATTTTGCAGGAAAAAAGAAAGACTTGATGGCAAAGAAGAAATTTTATTGAACGTAAATGAGATGGCAGAAGGGTTTGACTTCTATCAAGTGGTAGGTCTAAGCATTAGTCCCAACAACCGTTTTTTGATTTACGGGGTGGATACCTTAGGACGAAGAAAATACACTTTACAGGTGAAAGACCTTCAATCAAACAAGGATTTGAATATAAAGATTCAAAATACAGGAGGCGGAAGCACATGGGCAGCAGACAACAATCACTTCTTTTATACTCGGAAGGAGGAACAAACTCTTAGGACACACCAAATTTTTAGATTTGATATTTCGAGCAAAAATGAAACCTTGGTATTTGAAGAGAAAGATGAAACCTTCAATACTTACGTGGGAAAAACCAAAGATGGTAAATTCCTATTGATCGGTTCAAGCAGCACCTTGACCTCAGAAATGCAATTTTTGGAGGCCAATAAGCCCAAGGGGGAATTTAAAATTTTTCAAAAAAGAATTAGAGGACTAGAATATTTTGTGAGCCACTGGGAAAATGAATGGTTAATTACTACCAACTTGGAAGCACAAAATTTCCGCTTAATGCGCTGTCAAGAAAATCAAACAAAGAAAGAGTTTTGGCAAGAAGTAATTGCTCATCGAAAAGAAACCTTGCTTGAAGGTTTGGATGTTTTTACTCATTTCTGGGTTTTGTCAGAGAGAACCAAAGGGCTTACACAATTGCGCGTAATCAACAAAAAAAATGGTGAAGACTATATTGTGCCTGTCCAAGACGAGGCATTTGAAATATCCGAGGGCATAAATCCCGAGATGGAAACAAATACATTGCGTTTCAACTACACCTCCCTTACCACTCCCAACTCTGTTTATGATTTTGACATGATTACCAAGCGCAAAATTTTAAAAAAACAGCAGGAGGTTGTGGGAGGTTACCATCCGGAAGAATACCAAAGTGAACGAATTTTTGTGAAAGCTCGAGATGGAGCGGAAGTGCCTTTGTCCATTGTCTACAAAAAAAACATGAAAAAAGACAAAAATCCTCTTTTGCTCTATGGGTATGGAAGTTATGGATACAGCATGGACCCTTATTTTAGTTCGGTACGTTTGAGCTTGCTCGATAGAGGCTTTGTATATGCAATTGCCCATATCCGAGGGGGAGAGGAACTGGGGCGGCAATGGTATGAAAACGGAAAACTTTTAAAAAAGAAAAATACTTTTTTTGACTTTATAGATTGTGCGGAGCACCTCATTCAAAAAGGTTATACTGATACTTCCCAATTGTTTGCGATGGGTGGAAGTGCAGGCGGGCTTTTGATGGGTGCTGTTATCAATCTAAGACCCGACCTGTGGAAAGGAGTTATTGCTGCAGTCCCATTTGTGGATGTGGTGACAACTATGCTAGACGAAAATATTCCGCTTACCACAGGAGAATTTGATGAGTGGGGGAACCCCAAAGAGAAAACCTATTACGATTATATAAAAAGTTATTCTCCATACGACAATATTTCTGAGGTGGAATATCCCAACCTGCTCGTGACGACGGGTCTGCATGACAGTCAAGTGCAATATTGGGAACCGGCCAAATGGGTAGCCAAACTGCGTGATTTGAAAAAAGACAATAATTTGTTGCTCCTTCATACCGACATGAAAACAGGCCATGGTGGTGCAAGCGGTCGCTTTGAGCGATTGAAAGAAGTTGCCATGGAATATGCGTTCTTATTGCATTTGTTGGAATAAGGGCTTTTTAAACATCAGCTATTCTTTTTGAATTCAAGCAAAATTAATCCCAATATGGAACTCCTTGTTGGGATGCTTTTTCTTTCATTGCGTTTATTTCTTTTTGGATTTTTTTCAATTCATGTAAAGCATCTTCAGTCATCTTCTTTATATCTTGTAGTAAATTCTTCATGGTACCCGTAGGGGCTCCACGGTGATTCCAGGCTCCCCAAGCAAGCAAACCCATTCTTGCCTCTAAAGAGGGTGCAGTTTCTATTTCTCGTTTAGATTTGGATTTGTCACCATAGAGCAGAATACCGATTTGATTCAATCTAAGTTCAATCTGCCTATTTCGATTAAGCGCTTCAATAGAAGCTCCAACAGTATTTCGGAAACCTGCTTTCAATAACGATAGCGCTTTGGTTAATTGTTTGTATTCTGCTTCTACATAATTGACGTTGGCATAAGCCTTATCCACATCTTCTATAAATGAATAATCAATGTCCTTTTGGTCATATAAATGTTTTACTTCAAAATCATGATTTTTTAGAATCAAATCGAGATGACCATTGATAGACTGATAAACCGATAAGAAATAAGTCCCTGGTCTCACAAAAGCAGTATTTTCTGCTTTCGTTTTGGGCTCATTTTTTTTAATAATGTTCCCCTTACTGCTGTATTTACCATCCCAAATCACCTTGGCAATGCCTTGATGATGTGCTTGACTAAATCTAGAGACCTCTTTGCCGCTTGAATCTTCAACAACAAATAAAAAGTAAGGAATTTCTTCCCAGTCTTCCGTTCGAAGATGTTCTATGGAAGGGTAGTGGGGCTTGGTTTTTTTTGCTTCTGGTCGTTTGTCTTTTTGTCGTTCAATGGAATCCTGGACAAGTAAATAGAAATGAGCGCCCATTTTTGGATTTTTGGCTCGATACTCTTGTCCCCCTTTATAGTCTATTCCTCCAGTGTTGCCTCTATGGAATAAGAGGGCTGGTTTGGTCTTAAACAAAGCTACATTTTCTTCCAATATGGTATCCAATTGTCTAAGTGGAGCATAATTGTCGAGTACATAAAAACCTCTTCCAAATGTTGCTAAGACAAGGTCATTTTCTCTTTCTTGAATCGCAATATCTTTCACTGCAATTGTCGGCAAACCACTTTTTAATTGCGTCCAATTTTTTCCGCCGTCAAGGGTAAACCATAGACCAAATTCTGTCCCTGCAAATAGCATATTTTTTCTCAGGGGATCTTCAACTAAGCTATAAACCGTACCACGGCTTGGTAAATTATTGGCTATATCCGCCCAATTTTTTCCACCATCTTCACTCTTAAAAATATAGGGTTTGAAATCACCATTTTTATGGTTGTTGTATACCACATAAACTACGTGATCGGTGTGCGCTGACAGAACAATGTCTTGAATATAAGTGAGTGATAAATACTTTTCCCCCACCTTTGTTTTGGGTAAGTTTTTGAACGATTCAACTTTTGACCATGAATTGCCATCGTTTATGGTTTTCCAAAGTAGACCATCGTCTGTTCCCGCCCAAAGTTCACCAACATTATTGGGGTGTTCTTTGAGGGTTACAATATTGCCATAAATGGAGGTGCTCTTATGTAGAGCAATTGCATCTGGTCCCCAAAATTGCTTCATGACAGGCAAGGTGTTTCGATCAATTTGTCTGCTCAAATCAGGTGAAATTGTTTCCCAAGAGCTTCCTCGATTTTTACTTTTAAATACCTTGTTAGCAGCAAAATATAAGGTGTTTTTTTGGTGTTTACTGGCTATTAAAGGCGCATCCCAATTCCATCGGTAGGGTTTTTCTTTGTAACGAGGTTGCGGTTGTATTGGTGTTCGTTCACCAGTTTCCTTATTGAATCTTACCAACCAGCCGTATTGTGCTTGTGCGTAAACAATATTGGGGTTTTGAGGGTCGGTGGCACTTTCAAACCCATCTCCACCATTGGTTACAAACCAGTCGCTATTGATAATTCCCCTTCTGTTTATGGTTTGCGAAGGACCTCCCAAAGAATTATTGTCTTGTGTCCCCCCGTAAATATTGTAGAAAGGAAAATCATTGTCTACAGCTACCCTGTAAAATTGTATGGTTGGTAGGTTGGCTTTCCAACTCCAATTCTTCATATTGTCCCAAGTTTCGTATAGTCCTCCGTCGGTGCCAATGAGTATATGTTTTGTGTTGGAGGGATTTATCCAAAGACAATGGTTGTCAACATGTTTCAATTTTTTGGGAATGTTTTGGAATGTTTTCCCGCCATCTTTGCTGATGTGTGCGTAAGTATCCATGCTATAAACCGTATTTACATTTTTTGGATGAGCAATAAGTTCTACATAATAGTTGCCACTGGTTTGATGGTTACTTTGTTTTGACCAACTTTCTCCTTGGTCTGTACTTTTAAAAAAACCATGTCCTTCGATGGTAGCATACAAGACATTGGGGTTTGATGGACTTATGTCCATGCCAATTCTACCAAGATTTCCAATTGGAAGACCTTTTTTTAGTTTTTTCCAATTTTTTCCTGCGTCGTCACTTTTGTACAGAGCACTTTCGGGACCGCCGCTAATGTAGGTAAAAACATGCCTTCTTCTCTGATGAGCAGTGGCATATAAAATGCTTGGATTTTTTGGGTCTATGTGTATTTCATTGAATCCTGTATGCTCGCTTACCGCTAAAATTTTCTTCCAATTTTCGCCGCCATCTTTTGTCTCGTAGATGCCTCTATCTCCACCCGAACGCCAAAGAGGTCCATAAGCTGCAACATAGATATGATTTGAGTTGTTTGGATCGATGGCAATCATACCAATATGTTCACTTTCTTGTAATCCCATATTTTGCCAGCTACTTCCTCCATCTTTTGAAACATAAATGCCATCTCCGTATGCAACGGACCTTTGATTGTTGTTTTCACCCGTCCCTATCCAAACAACATTTGAATTGTTTGGATCCAAGGCGATGCAACCGGTACTAAATACGCTTTGTTTGTCGAAAATAGCTTGCCAATTTGTTCCATTATTAACGGTCTTCCAAACTCCCCCTGAGGCGAGTGCCAAGTAAATTTCTGCTGGATTGTTCGGATTTACACACAAATCAACAATTCTTCCAGAGGTAGTGGCAGGCCCAATACTGCGAAAAGTAAAAGCAGAAATATTGGTCTCTACCCATTTCGGTTTCCCCTCTTCTTCTAAAGACTTTTGGGCGATAGAAACCAATGAACTTGCCAAGCAAACAAGCGATATCCAAAAACGTGTCATATCTTCGAAAGTACTATTTTATGGAGAGAATTTTAGTTGAAGAAGATTAAACACAAAGTACTTTGTGCAGCCAAATTACGAAATGGTGATTGTTTGCCTTATCTGCAACTTTGATAATCAAAAGTCCATTGGTTGGCTTCATCATCAAAGTCTAGAAATTCTACTTTCGATACTCGATTTTCTGAGTCATAAGAAATTTTAAAATCTAATTGACGTGTGTTTTGATCCACCAATACAGAGACGCTCCTAAAGTTATTTTGGCATAAAAACTGCGGGTTATCATACTCCAAATACCATATTGGCAAATTGTGTAATGGATTGTTTTGAGCATCAAAATTTGAAAAAGTGAAAGTGGTTTTTTCTTCTAAGCTGTCACCTGAAAAAGAGGTATAAGAAGATAGATTATTTCCCTCCCAAATATATTCAACACGTTCAAAAAGATATTTTTCTTCATTAAGCTCATCAAAGGCATACTCTTCTACTTGGCTTATCTTACCATTTGTACCATAAGTAAACTCTGTTACGTTAGAAGCTTTAGCATTGAAATTGTAAGAACTTACCATTTGGCTAATGTTCTTGCCAGAATAGAAAAATTGAAATCGATCACCATCTTTGTTATTTCGAATTTCTTCAAGTTCATTTTCTTGATTATAACTCAGGTTGTAAATAAATTTTTCCCCATCCTCAATCAAAGTATATTGAGCTAAGTTTCCTTGGCCATCATATTCAAATTTGTTGGTGTCTTGCGTTTGACCGACTATTTCAATGAATTGATTTATTCTACAGGTAGTTTTTCTTGGGTTTTGCTTTGTCTCATCGTCATTGCACGAAATCAACACTAAGATGGATAGAAGTGGGACTAGCGGTCCATTGGAATTCATAAAACGAACTTAGGTTATTTTTGTGAACTAAAAATTTTGAATTTTGCTTCAATGAATGATGTTGCCATCGTAGGAGGAGGAATAGTAGGATTGTCCACAGCCTACCAAATTTTGACAGAAAGACCACAGACCAAGCTCATTTTGCTTGAAAAGGAGAGCCAAGTGGGTCAACACCAAACGGGCCACAACAGTGGGGTCATACACTCAGGAATTTATTATAAGGCAGGGAGCTTAAAAGCTCAAAATTGTATCAATGGTTATCAAATGCTTATTGATTTTGCCAAGAAAAATGATATTCCTTATGATTTGTGTGGGAAGCTCATTGTAGCAACCAATGACAAAGAAAAAGAGCAAATACAATTACTATTTAAAAGAGGCCAGGAAAATAACTTGGATGGTCTTAAGATTTTGAACAGGGAAGAAATCAAAGAAATAGAGCCTTATGTAGAAGGATTGGAAGCCATATATGTCCCTCAAACTGGGATTATTGACTACGGGCTTGTTTGTCAAAAATTGAAAGAAAATATTGAAAAACTGGGTGGAAAAGTAAAAACAGGTTTTTCTGTTCAAAATCTCTTCGAGAACCAAACGGGCGTAGTTATTCATTCCAGTAAGAGAAGTCAAATTGAGGCAAAAGTTGCCATCAATTGTGGCGGCTTGTACAGCGATAGATTGGCGAAAGGTTCTATGAAAAATATAGACACCAAAATTATTCCTTTTCGAGGGGAATATTTTAAGTTGAAAGAGACGAGTAAATATTTGGTAAAAAACTTAATTTATCCTGTACCTGATCCAAACTTCCCATTTCTAGGTGTTCATTTTACAAGAATGATAAATGGAGATGTGGAGGCGGGGCCCAATGCAGTTCTTGCTTTTAAAAGAGAAGGATATAAAAAAACAGATTTTAATGTATTTGATCTCTCCGAAATCCTAGCTTGGCCGGGGTTTCAAAAGGTAGCCCTCAAGTATTGGCAAACGGGATTGGGTGAGTTGTACCGATCCTATTCCAAAAAAGCATTTACCCGAGCATTACAAAAGCTAGTTCCTTCCATCAAAAAATCAGACCTGGAGGCGGCACCCGCGGGTGTTCGAGCTCAGGCGTCTTCAAAAGATGGAGGACTTTTAGACGATTTTAAAATAGAGCAAAAAAATAATATTATTCATGTTCTGAATGCGCCCTCTCCGGCAGCTACTTCTAGTTTAAGTATTGGTAAGACGATTGCTGAATTAGCTTTGCAGAAAATCTGATTCAAAAATCTTCACTAATAAAATCGGAATAATCCGTAATGGGAGGTGTGTGTTTGTTTTGTCTGAGCAATATAGCCAGTTGCCCTCGATGATAGGCCCCATGCATGCTGACGTGTGTGAAAATATCTTTCAACCACTTTACACAAAAAACGCCTTTGTGGTCTTCGTATGCAACCATGTCCTCCAATGCTCTGTGTTCTAAAATACTTAGTGACCTTTGGTAGTTGTCATTGTTCAGTTTTCTCCACTTGTCGGCCGGAATTCTTTCCCAAATGCCATAACGAAATGGCTCAACATTGATCCTATCGAGCCACAAAGACTGAACCGATAGAATATGCCCCATAATTTCGTGGGCATTGCCTATTGAAAAGCTCTGTATTTTTTCAATGAAGCATTCATTTGCCCAATGGTTATATTCTAATTGCGATTTCATAACCAATATCTTAAACAATGTTTCAAAAATTCAAAAGCCATTACAAAGCCATAGGTCAATTTTAGGACGGTCCCCGAAAGAAATCCCAAAAATGAGCCAAATCCACTTTTCAACGCGGTATTTGAGCTTTGCCCGGCAATCAACTCTCCTAAAACGGCTCCCAAAAAGGGTGCCAAGATCACTCCTAAAATTCCAAGTATGGGGATGCCTACTCCTAAAAAAACAACCAATAGTAAGCCAAAGGTACTACCTCTTTGACCCGCTTTGGTACCACCAAATCTTTTTGTCCCCCAAATAGGCAAAGCATAATCTAATATACTGATTAAAAGCATTATAATGCCGTAAACAATAAGCCATTCTGAAGTAATTTCTTCTTTGATCTCGGAGTGAAATTTAAGACATAGTAAGCCGAAAAAGGAGAAAGGAGGCCCGGGAATTACGGGAATAAAGCTTCCTATTAATCCTGAAAAAATGAATAAACATCCCAATCCAATCAGCAAAAGTTCCACTGTTTGCAAGATAAATAAATCTCAAAAAGTAAGGTTAAATGAAGGTTAAGAATATAAAATAAAGATTGTATATCGAACACAATTTTAAATTCGTATCCTAATGCGAATAATTTTCTTCATCTTTTTTGCAGCGCTTCAACTTTCTATTTTCGGTCAAAACCAAGATATTTTGAAATTTGTTCATTACAATTTGTTGTACTTTGGTGCAACAAGTACCACTTGTAATGGTAGTAGCAACTCGCTAAGTGCCAAGAAAGAGAATTTAGCGACCATCATGGAATATTTAAAACCGGATATTTTTACGGTAAATGAGATAGGCCCTGGAGAATTTTTATTCGATGAAATTTTGAGTGGAGCGCTCAATACAAATGGAGAAAAAAAATACAAGGCTGCAAACCCAGCAATCAATTCCAATTTGGGCAATATGCTTTTTTATAATGGAAATAAGCTGAAATTATTGGCGCAGGAAGAAATTAGAAATGAATTGTTAAGCGATGGTACATTTAGAGGACCCAACATCGTAAGATTGGTAGATGTTTACACGCTGTACTATAGAGATTCTGTAGCGCTACAAAGAGAAGATACCACAAAGCTGCATGTTTTAGTTGTTCACTTAAAGGCGGGAAACACGACTTGGAACAAACAAGATAGATATGAGGCAGCAAAGGCCATCATGAAATTTGTTGAATTGAAGAAAACAAAAAGAGACAATTGGTTTTTGGCAGGTGATTTTAATATACAATCGAGTAAGGAAGAAGCTTACCAAATACTTACCCTCAATGAAGGGCAAGGAATATCATTTGTCGACCCGATGGGATCCCCTGGGAATTGGAACAACAACAATTTGTATAGCAATTTACATACCCAAAGTACTCGTTCTAGCAACACAAATGGGGGTTGTTTTTCGGGGGGTGGACTAGATGATCGTTTTGATTTTATTCTTGTGGGGAATGAAGTGATGAAAGGAGATTTTGGGGTAAAATATATTGCGCAAAGCTACCGCTCAGTTGGGAACAATGGTGCGCTATTCAATCAGTCAATTGATGTTTCATCCAACAATTCTGTTCCCACCGATGTAAAAAATGCCTTATACAAGCTCAGTGATCATTTGCCTGTTCAAGCGGATTTCACAGTTCAGAAAGCAAAGCTTGACTTGAAACAAGTACCCCAAAAGGCACCCAGTGTTCTTGTGAGCAATCCTGTCCATTTTGTATTAAATATCAGGATGGATGGCAAACAGTTAGAGAGTAAAGTTTTATTGTATAATTACCTAGGGCAATTAACAAAGAGATTTGTGATTCCCGCCAAAGAAAAATTTTTTCAAATCAATGTTTCTGACTGTCCTAAAGGTCTGTATACCATGCACATTCGATCTGGGCAGACTTTACAATCAAAAAAAATTATGATGCTTCACCAAAGGTAATCAAAAAGCAGGATGGGTCTTGCTCCCTTACAGCATATTGGGCACTCAATTGATATTGGCCAATGCAAACAATTTCTGTTTCACAGAGCAAAATGGGCGTCATTTTCTTTTGATAAATACTAAATTTCTTGTCTATAAAAATATCGCTGATAAGTTTTGTACCTTTCAATCCTAGCGGTTGAATACGGTCACCTTTTTCCCAGGGACGAATTGTAATGGGGAAACTAAGTTTTGATGAGACATAAAGAGTGTTCCTATTATTATTTTTGAGGTTTTTAGGTATGTATTTAAGCTCAGATATCAGTATCTTTTCTTTACCAAAAAAGACCTCGTCATCCACCTTTGTTATTTGAACTGGCTCCAAACGCTCGTGCCTTCCAACGATTAGGGAATGCTTTCTGCCAACGTACAGAACATGTGTTTTGGTCTCGTAAATATGTCCTACTTGATTGTCTTTTAAACTCCTTTCCAAGTTTATCACTTGTGCTTTGGACAAGCCATATTTATGAAAAAGCTGAAACATTAGAAAAGACAAATGGGGCCTGTCTAAATAATCTTGAAGATGATAGATGATTTGTTGATCGAAATGCCGGCTGCAGTCTTTCCTTATTTTTTCAATGCTGTGGTCAATAAATTCTTGACTTTGTCTCAAATATTTAGCCAAATCAATGTGGCTGTTGATGAGGCCTGGGTTTATATCTTTTAGTTTCGGTACAACTTTATGTCGGATAAAATTTCTTTGATATTTTGAACTATTGTTGGAACTATCCTCTCGGAAGGGGATGCCTTCTTCTGCAACAAATTGATCAATTTCTTCTCTTGATATGTTCAACAGAGGACGAACTATTTTCCCATTTTTCCATGGTATCCCCGCAATGGATCTCAATCCTTTTCCTTTTGTAAAATTGAAAAAACTTGTTTCAAAATTATCGTTTGCATGATGTGCAGTTGCGATAAAATCAATCTCCATTTCTTTGAGGAGCTCATAGAAATAGTCATAGCGAATTTCACGAGCAAGCATTTGAAGCGAAGCTTTACTATTTTGAAGCGGAATTTCTAGAGGATGATTTTTGATATGAATGGGTATGTCCAATTGAGCAGCTAGTTCTTTACAAAATGCCTCATCAGCACTGCTTTCTGCATCTCTAAGTTCATAATTTAGATGGGCAAGTCTTAGGGTAAAGTTTAATTTTTTTAAAATAAAAAGCAGGGCAACGGAATCCCGACCTCCACTTAATGCAAGTAAAATCTTGCTTTGCATGCCGAATAAATGTTGTTGGGTAATGTTTTGTTTAACTTTTTCGATTATGTTCGACATGAAATTCGAAATTAAATAACCTTTCTGTGAAAGAAGAAATTTTACATTATATATGGAGGTATCAACTCTTTGTCTCTCATCAATTTCTGGGTGATAAGGGAGAAAGAATTCAGGTTGTAAAGCCTGGTACTCACAACAAAAATGAAGGTCCTGACTTTTTGAACGCTCAAATTTTAGTAGATG
Source organism: uncultured bacterium (assembly GCA_963991985.1). GTDB lineage: Bacteria > Bacteroidota > Bacteroidia > NS11-12g > UBA9320 > MED-G17. The sequence continues at coordinate 150,625 of CAXDRX010000002.1, forward strand.
GTCTAAGCCTACATGGTGCGATTGAAATTCACAACAAATCTAGCGATTGGATTGCTCACAAGCACTTTAACAACAAACACTATGATCAAGTAATACTGCATGTTGTATATGATTTGAATGGGGAAATTTTTCTTGCAGACGGCACAAAACCTATACAAGTTGAGATGAAAGAGCACATTTCAAATGAGATTTTTCATAAGGCCAAGTTGCTACTTGACTCAAAAAATTTTATTCCATGTAGAATGCTAAGGCCAAGGAATACTCAATTAAATTTTAGAGAGAAAGGTTTTTTAGAAAGACTCATCATTGAGCGATATGAAAAAAGAGCGGCCTTACTCGAAAACAAATTGACAGATTTGGTGGATTGGCCCCAACTTTTTTGTTGGTCTCTATTTCGGGCTTTTGGTGCTACCGCTAACAAAGATGCTTTTGGTTTACTGGGCCAATTTTGTAATCACAAAATAGTACTTCGGGAAGCGAAATCGTTAAAAAATATAGAAGCATTGTTGTTTGGAATATCAGGGCTTTTAAGCCATTCGGCGCAAGATAAATATCACGAAAGTTTACAGGAGATATTTCATTATCAAGAGAAAAAATATGCTTTGTCATTACCTCCGAAAATTTTATGGAATTTTTCTAAAATGAGACCTGTAAATTTCCCAAGCATTAAAATAGCTCAATTGGCGCACCTTATCTATCTGCTGAAGGGTAAATTATTTGGATTGATAGAGGTGGGTCAAATTAATCAGTGGGTAAATCATAAAGTGGCTTTTGCAGCTAGTGATTATTGGAGAATGCACACCCATTTTGGCCGGGAGTCAAAGAAAATACCAGTAATGGCCGGTAAACAGCTAAAAAACAACTTACTGCTGAATGCCATTTTGCCGTTTCATTTTTTCTATCACAAAAAATATGGACAAATCGACTTTGAAAATTACGCTTCCTGGCTTGGCCGAATGTCTCCAGAAAAAAATAAAGTGACAAGGGCTTTTGAAAAAATGAATATTTATTGCAAAAATGCACTGGAATCGCAAGCCATTTTGCAATTGCACAAAGAATATTGTATATTGGGTGGGTGTCTACGTTGCTTCTGGGGGCATAAAATATTGTGTGGCAAGTAAAATATTTGATTGAAAAAAAGTGTTTTGGTATTCTGGAAGCACTAGGAGTGAAACTAGGCTTAAGTACTGGAAGAATTCGTTTATATTTTATTTATGTTACCTGCCTTACATTAGGATCGCCAATTGTTGTGTATTTATTTATTGCATTTTGGCAAAATTTTAAACACTATAGAACCCAAAGTAAAAAAATGATAAAGGTTTAGTGTTTTTTCGTTTTCCTGTTTGGCAGTTGATTGAAAAAAATTATTTTTGACTGTGGAAAACATGTTGATTATTTAGAAACAATATTGGCATGAGAAAGGTAAAGACGAAAAAAGTTTTGGTAGAGTGTAAACACTGTCTCAGTTCCTTTGAGGCAATAAGATCAACAGCAAAGTTTTGTTCTTCGACATGCAGAAGTCAATTTTGGATGACCAAAAACAAACAAAAGGTTGTAACTTTTTTGGTTCCTCAAGAGCATGAGGAAGATTTTGTTCGTTCAGTAAAACAATTGTTGGATTCTTATAAGCCGAAGAAAGAAGCAAAAAAGATAATCGAGCAAAAAGTTTTTGAGGATGTTGACGAGCTTACCCAATACTTAAAAGGCCTTGGATTTTCAAATTTTCGACTCCCGAGCATTTTGCATGGGGCTTTTTACGACAATGGGCTGATGGTGAAGAAAAAACCAGAGAATACTTGGGAAGTGAGAGTGAGTCTGTGATTACTCAAACACCAAATGACAATTTTTTGTGGTCGGTTTAGATTGACAGGTAAGAACAAAACCTTCCTCAATCTCCGCATCGCTCAAGCCCTCTCTTTCTTCCATAACAACATTTCCACTTACAATTCTTGCCCTACATGTAGTACAAACCCCTGCGGAACAACTATACGGAGGGTCTAAATCTGCTTCTTGAGCGGCTTCCAAAATGGTTTGGCCCTCTTCAACCATCACGGTTGATACTTCTCCATACACTTCCAAGGTTGCTTCAGATTCAATAACCTCATTTCCGACTTCCTCTGTCTCATTTTCCTTCAACAGACTGGAACTTGTCGCTGTAAAATATTCCATTCTAATTTTTTCCGAATGGATTGCATTGTTTAATAATGTATCTCTTACCATTTCCATCATGGCGTTTGGACCACAGATGTAAAACACAGAAGAGCTGAAGGAATATGCATCAACCAATTCAGCAACGGAGTCAGGATTTAGTTGACCTTGCAACCCTTTCCAAGATGAAGACGGATTGTCCAAGGTGTGAATGAGCTTGAATCGTTTTGGAAATTTACTTTTGATTGTGTTGAGCTCTTCTTTGAATATGATGGAATCCTCTGTTTTGTTGGCATAAATTAAGGTTGCCAAATTGCCTTCAATGTTCAAGATAGATTTTATCATGGAAATGAGCGGGGTGATACCACTTCCGCCACCAAATAAGAAATGGTGTTGATTCTTTTCAGTATTTTTTGCCACCTGAAAGTTGCCCATAGGTGGCATAATGTCTAGAAGGTCTCCTCTGTTTAGGGATTGATTGAGAAAGGTGCTCATTTTGCCATGGTGAACTTCTTTGACAGCAACACTTAAATCCAAATCTGTTTTGGGATCGGAACAAATAGAATAAGATCGCCTTACTTCCTCGTTGTCCAATGTTTTACAAATGGTGATGTATTGCCCAGCTTCATACAAAAATTGAGGACTTAGCTTGGCAGGAATATCAAAAATTATTTGAACAGCTTCGGGTGTCTGCCGTATAATATCTTTTACTGCTATTTGAAAAAATCCTGAGGGCATTTGGTTATGTATTTTTCTAAAATTTGAAGTGCATTTGTAGCTGCTCCTTTTCTTAGGTTGTCACTTACAATCCAGACCTTGAGTCCATTGTCATGTGATAAATCTTTACGGATTCTTCCTACAAAAACTTCGTTTTTTCCTTCTGCAAAAACAGGCATCGGATACAAATTGTTTGAGGGATCATCTTGGACAACTACTCCGGCTGTTTGGGAAAGGATTTCTTTAATCTCATCTAAATCAAAATTATCTTCAAATTCTAAATTCACCGATTCAGCATGCCCCCCTTTGACTGGAACCCTCACGGCAGTCGCACTGATTCGTATAGAAGAATCATTTAAAATTTTATGAGATTCTTGTACGATTTTCATTTCCTCTTTGGTGTATCCATTTTCCAAAAATATATCGCAGTGTGGAAGTAAATTAAGATCAATTTGATGCGGATATGCCTTGTTGATGATTGTTTTTTGGTTTCTTTCATCCCACATTTGTTGCAAAGCTTCTTTCCCAGTTCCAGTTACTGACTGATAGGTGCTTACAATCATCCTTTTGAGCTTAAATTTTTTATGCAAAGGCGCAATGGGCATAAGAAGTTGTATGGTTGAGCAATTTGGATTGGCAATAATTTTGTCTTTTGGGGTTATTGTATCTCCATTGATTTCAGGTACAATAAGTTTAATATTTTTATCCATCCTGAATGCGGAACTATTGTCAATGACAATGCTTCCCAAGGCGGTAAATTTTGGAGCGTATAGTTTTGAAAGGCTAGCACCTGCAGAAAAGAGGGCAAAATCTGGTGGGGTTCGTAAACACTCTTCTATCGTGATGATGGGGTATTTTCGATCATTAAAATCCACCATATTCCCTTTTGAATTTTCTGAAGCGACAAAATCAATTTTTTTGATCGGAAGATTTCTTTCCTGAAGGACTTCTACGAAGGTTTGTCCTACCATTCCTGTTGCTCCAACAATTGCTATATGCATTTTACTCTAAAAGTGTGTATCTTATGGTCAATTTTATCCCTATATTTTTTCGGCTGTCCAACACCATTCGTGTAGCCTCCAAAGGATTATCTGATGGGATGGAGACCACAAACCTCTTTGAAGAAATTACCCCTTGGAAGTTTAGATCATTCAATATTTTTTGAATCTCCCGAGTAATCATGAAGGTGTAATTGTTTTCGTTTTCATTTAAAGTTCCACCCAGTGAATTGGTGAAAAAGTCTTCAATGATTCTTCGATTGCCCGCACTATCCAAAGAAAATAGATTGAGTCGTTTTGGTAATGGAAAGTTTGAACTTTCGAAACCTTCTTTTGGTTGAAGGGTTAGGCTTGCTTGATTGATAACTATATTTTGGCCAAATTTTACCAAACTATCCGTTAAATTGGGTATTGATATTTTTATTTGACTTCCGCCAAGGCCTTGCATATATGTTTCTTCAAAATGAACAGTATCTTCAAACTGTTGGGTCAATTGAGCAGGTTGATTTTTTATGGTATACAAATTACCTAATTTGGAATAATTGCTGAAGATAAGAGACTTTGACTTTATAGAATCAAAATACACCACAATTTCTGAATAAAAATTCCTCAAATCAATGGAGGCAATTCCACCATAACCGGAAAGCTGATTTTCATCGGGAATAAGGGCAATGCCTTTGATGAATTCAGTAAAAACAGTATTGTCCTCAAACTTATTCTCATTGCTTTTGTCCATCAATTTGTTGCCAAAAGAAGGGTCCAATTTGATTTTTAAGGTAGGCGATGTTGTGATGGTATCTTTTGCAAAAATTCTAATGGATGAATCATTTGAAAAAATAGGGCCACTGTACGTTCCTATTTGACTTAAGTCGCTAAGTTTTGTGTTGGAATAATAAACGGAGTCTAGGTCCTCTGTAATTTCAAATACTTTTAAATCAATGTTGATGTTGCTATCTCCAATAAAGCGATCATTATTATCAATTACAAGGTAAAGAACAATTGAGTCCAGCTGTGAGGTATCAGTAAAACCTCTTCCCAACGAGGCCAAACGCGCTTGACCAACAATAGAGGCAGAATAAACACCAAAGTATGGGTCTTGAATGGTTCCAAGCAAAAATGATGATAAATTATTGGTTGCAAAAGAATCAACTGGGGAGGATGTGCATATCCATTGAAAACTGTCTAAAGTTTTTTGATTGAGTTCAGAGGCATCAGGATTTATATTGATGCCAATTTCAGATAGGTCATTTTTGCATGTGCCAAAAAGAAAAATTGAGACGACAACAAAAACAAGCGCATTTACTTTTGGAAGTCTGTTCAAAAACATTATGAGGAGTTAATTCTCCGAAAGCAATGAATTGTATAAATCTGAGTAAGTTTCACCAATGGTTTCCTCAGAGTGGTCTATGAGCGGTTTGTTGGACTGGGCGTCTAAGGTTTGTAAGAGTTTAGGGTCCAAACTTTCTGAACATTTAACGATGGCATCTGCATGAACAACTCCCCCGATTTGCAGGCTTGTGTTGTCTCCATTTCCAAATTCGGAAAGGTCTTGGTCTTCTATTTGATTCAGAGTTGCTTTTCGTGTAAAATCATCGCCCATGTTTGCTTTGAAGGTATTGTCAAACACGCTGTAAACAACTTTAGAGTTGAAAAATACAGGCTCGTCTTTGTACAGGGTTCTTAAATAAAGTGGAATCAAACTAGTCATCCAGCCTTGGCAATGTATAATATCAGGATACCACCCCAATTTTTTGACTGTTTCTAGGGCACCTTTGCAGAAGAAAATTGTGCGTTCATCATTGTCTTTAAAGAATTCCTCTTCCTCATTTCCGTACAAACTTTTGCGATGAAAGAAATCCTCATTGTCCAAAAAATAAACTTGCATTTTGGTGCTCGGGATGGAGGCTACTTTGATGGTCAGTGGGTTATCGTTGTCATCAATTGTGATGTTCATTCCACTCAAGCGCACTACCTCATGAAGTCTATTTCTTCTCTCATTAATCAGTCCAAATCTTGGGACTAGTATTCTCACCTCATTGTCCTGCTCCTGAATAGCTTGTGGCAATTTTCTTGCGATTTCCGCTAGGGGAGAACTCTCCAAAAAAGGGCTCATTTCTGAAGAAATAAAAAGAATTTTGTTTCTCTTGTTTTCCATTTTAAATTTAAAGAACAGTTGTGCAAAGATAAAAACAGTAGTTTGTTTATTTGTACTCTCAGTCTATTGTTTTTTTACTAAAAAATTTGTATATGCATTATACCAAAATTGGATTTCCAACGCGCGCTCTTATTCAACAATGGAAAAGGAATGGATTTTCCCTTGGTTTTGTTCCTACCATGGGAGCACTACACGATGGACACTTGTCTCTCTTAAAAAGGTCAATGGCTGAAAATGACAAAACAATTTGTAGCATTTTTGTAAATCCGAGACAGTTTGAAGACCCAGTGGACTTCAAAAAATACCCAAATACTTTGTGTTCGGATTTGGATGTTCTATTGGATTTGGGTATTGATTTGCTTTTTCATCCAGAGGTGCATACCATTTATCCTGACGATTTTAAAGCCAAAAACTATGAATTAAATGGTTTGGATTTGATCTTAGAGGGGAGGGATAGACCGGGGCATTTTCAAGGAGTTTGCAATGTCCTGGGGCGGCTTTTTCAAATATTGCCTGTTCATAAAGCCTATTTTGGTCAAAAAGATTTTCAGCAGACTGCTGTGGTCAAACGTCTCATCGATGTATTAAAACTGGACTTAAAAATAGAGGTGTGTCCTATTGTGAGAGAAGAAAATGGATTGGCCATGAGTTCTAGGAATGAAAGGTTGACAAAGTCACAACGAAAAGAGGCCGGATTTATTTATGATGAATTGTTGAAGTTAAAAAATGAATTGTGCCAAAATGATTGGATTTTGGCAATGGATCGGTTCAAAAGAAAGATTATTGAAGCAAAAAATTCTTCCCTGGAGTATATCAAAATTGTTGATTCAACTACTTTGGAAGAGATAGACGAATTTGATTCAAATAGAAAATTGGTTGCCCTTACCGCGGTGAAATACCATGGTGTTCGGCTTTTAGACAATATTATTCTAAATCAATAATTTTTGTTGCTTTGTATGCTTCGTCCATAATTTTTGTTCTAATATTTTTTTGAATCAGCTTTTTATTTTCTGCAGAAGGATAAACACGATTGCTTAAGAAAATATAGATTAGCCCGTGATTGGGGTCGGCCCATGCCTGAGTTCCCGTAAAACCTGAATGTCCAAAGGTATTGGGACTTGCCAACTTGCTGGTGGGCGAGTACCTTGGTTGAATGTAGTCATGTTTGTCAAATCCTAATCCACGCCTAGAATCAAAATCCTGTCTTTTGGTGAATTTTTCCACTGTTTTTTTCTTCAAGAATTGGGTGCCTCCGTAATGTCCTCCGTTCATGAGCATTTGCATAATGACAGCAACCTCTTGTGCACTTGAAAACAAACCAGCATGTCCGGAAATACCACCAAACATAGCCGCTGCTGGATCATGAACAAATCCGTGGATGAGTCCTGGTCGGTGGTCGGGATTTATTTCTGTGGGCACAATTTCATTTGGACTAAACTTTTGGGAAGGATTAAAAAGACATCGTTCCAGTTGAAGTGGTTGATAAAAATGAAGATCTAAATATTTGTTGAAGGGAATACCGGATTTTTTTTCCACTAAAAATCGCAAAAGAATCATCCCCAAATCACTGTAGTGGTATTTCCCTTTGTTGCTTAGCGGTGAGTCGATGATTTTTTGAATCATTTGTGCTAGGTAGTTTTTATTCATGTAAATACCGTTCCCATTTTTCAGAGTAAATTTTTCTGAAGGGATATTGTTGAAAATAGTATCTAGAGTTTCGGCATTTAAGAGTATGTCCTTATAAAAAGGGATCCAATCTTGCAAACCAGCTTTGTGTGTCAAAACTTCTTGGATGCTTATCTTGTCTTTGTTGGTCCCTTGTAAAAATGGCAAATGTTTTGCGAGAGGATCGTGGAGTTGTATTTCGTTTTCTTCGTACAACTTCATAATGGCAAGAGTCGTTGCCAAGATTTTTGTTAAAGAAGCCAAATCATAAAGGGAATTATTTTTCACCCTATGCAAAGAGTCGTAAGTAAAAAAGCCAAAAGACTTTTGGTAAAGAATGGTCCCATTTTTGGCCAACAAAATTTGACATCCAGGCGTGCATTTTTCTTTGATGGCTTGTTTGGCAATTTTATTGATTGGTTGAAATAGTTTTTGGTAGCTTGATTGCAAGCTATCCGTAAGCTTCTGTAATGTCTTTTCGCTTGTTAAAAAATTGGCTTGGGAGCCAGCAACCAATTCTTTGGATAAACTTACCGGTAAATGCGCAGACGGACGATATTCTCCAAACAAAACCTGCTTGGCAATTTTGTAGTGGAGTTCGTCATTGTTGTAAGCAATTAAGAGATTTTTAAGATGAGATATGTTTCTCAGTGAATAAGGGTTCCCAAAAAGAACAAGAAGAACATTTTTTTGTTGAACAATTTGCTCAATCCAGTTTTCCAAATTTTTGGACAAACCATAGTTGTTTTTGGGGTATTTATGAATGTGATGTAATGAAACAACTATTTTCTCAAACTTTTTTGTTTTTTGATCCAAATGGAGAAGCGACTCTTTTGTTGGGTTCTGGTCCATTTGTACATAGTTGATTTTTCTTTCTTTTGAAAGGTATTGACTTAAAAAATCTCCCCGCTGATCGAATTGTATAAACAAAGTTTTGGAAATATCTTGAGGCAAGATGGGCACTACTTTTTGTTTGTTTGCCGCAAGGCAAATGCTTTCAAAAGACAATTTTTCAATTAGTTTTTCGGCCTCAACATTGTTTAAGTCTTGTGTTAGATTTTCCAAAGGAATTGTCTGGTACTTATCCAATCCTACCCATTTTTTGTAGGCCAATATTTTTTTCACTTTTTGAAATAGGTAAGTCGTATCTAAATTTCCATTGAAAATCTCAGTTTTTATTAGTTGAATTGACTTTGGGATATCACCTGGGGCCAGCAAGATGTCGTTTCCAGCTAGGAGGGCCTTAAGTTCTAATTCTCCTGGTTGATGAAATTTGGCAACTCCCTGCATATTTAGTGCATCGGTGATGACCAAGCCGTTGAAATGTAAATCTTTTCTTAATAATGAATTGATTGCTTTAGGGCTAATGGATGTGGCTGTGTAGGGTTCACTTTCAATATTGGGAACGTATAGATGTGCGGACATTATCCCTAAAACACCCTTCTCAATAAGGTATTGAAACGGTAGAAGTTCCAATTCATTCAAACGTTCTTTTGAGTGTTTGAGGATGGGTAGATCTTTATGTGAATCGGTTTCAGTATCTCCGTGCCCTGGAAAGTGTTTTGCACATGCAATGATCTTTTCGCTTTGAAGCCCTCGTGCATACTGAAATCCCTTGATGCTTACTTCCATCGGGTTTTCTCCAAAGCTTCTGAAGTTGATCACAGGGTTTTGAGCATTGTTATTTATATCTACAACGGGAGCCAAGTTCATATGAATGCCGATTCTTTTGCATTGTTTCCCAATTTCTTTGCCCATTTCAAAAAGAAGGGAATTATTTTGTAAACCACCCAATTCCATTTGATAGGGAAATTTTGGTGTATTGCTGAGTCGCATCGCAAGCCCCCACTCCCCGTCTATGGCAACGAGCATTTTTGTTTTGTTTAAATTTTGAAATTTATTGGTTAAAATGGCTTGCTTTTCTGGGGTTCCTTTGAAAAAAATCAATCCTCCAACTTGGTATTTTTTTATCGTTTTTTCAACTTGTGTTAAATGTCTTTGACCAAGCGTTGGCCGAACCTCGATCATAAAAAGCTGAGCGATTTTTTCCTCTAAACTTAAATTTTCAAAAGTACTTTTTACCCAAGGGTCGTTTGGATCAACTTGCGCTTGAAGGAAAGATATTGGCAATAAAAAAATCCAAAAAATGCCCCAACTTTTAACTTTGAACACACTGCGAAAAAAAGGGCTTTTGGGCTTAGTTAAAAACAAAAGACTTATTCGATATTCACATTGGTGTTTTTGGGATGTTGTACTTGGTATTTGAAGTCCAACTTTTTTTGCTTTTTCGCGCCTATTTTTAATTCCCATTTGATTTCACCCTTGGTCTCATTTAGTTTCCCATTTCCAAGATCTTTCACCTCTACTTGAATATTTTTTCGGCGTGTCAGTGGAATTTGATCGTAAATGATAAGATTGATTTCTTCGGTTTTGTTATTTCTTACCATAATTTCAAAACTGCGTTTTTGAATTTGGTCGTTGCCGAGCAGTTGTTTGCCAGAAAATGATTTGGTTTTGTTTCGGGCAATTACAACCCCTCTATCTCTTCCAAGGGAAATATTGAGCGTGTCGCTAAGATTTCTAACATTTAAAATAGATTTTCCAATATATGTATTTTCGAAATATAAGCGTGCGGTTCCTTCTAATAAATTGTGTTTTGACCAATCCGTGATTCGGGCAATTAGAAAAGCTGTAGGTTCCAATTTGGGGACAGCCCGATACTCGTAGTAAGCATTGAGACTTTTTTTATCGATATTGAGTTGTTTTGTTTTGCCATTGCTTTCAATCGTAAAAGGCCTGTTGACAGACAATTCAAAATGGGTTTTGTTGGGGATGTAAGCCACAGGCAGTGGCTTACTCGCATTTTCATATTTGGAGTTTAGTGCAGAACGTCGTCTTGTTCGGTTGGCTTTGATACCATCAACATAGAGTTTCCTTGTTGGAAGCCTTTGAATTTGGGCACTATTTAGTGTGGTTGCTTCCATCTCTAGATCATCAGCCAATATTTTAACTTCCTTAATTTGACGGACAGAGGTCTTCATGGTAATGGTGTTGAAGGTATTGGCATTGAGGCGTTGGTTGATTGTATTGTAGCCAATATAGCTGACCAAAACTTGGGTTTTCCCGGGGGGCAATGTCAGAGAAAAGTCTCCATTTTCATCGCTAACAGTACCTATGCTTGAACCTTGCACTTTTATGGTAGCAAAGGAGAGTGGCTGACCTTGTGCATTTACTACTCGTCCGCTTACTTCAGCGTTATTCTGTCCGATGTAGTTTTCTAGGTTATATGTTTTTTTTATTTGGTTTTGGTAATTGCTGTGGTTGCCGTTTGTGAAGTTGAGGTAATAGGGGTTGAGAATAGGTAAGTCACTAGATTTTCTTGGATCGGCATTGCTAAAGGTAAGTTGTACATTTGTCCAATTTTCCCCTGTATTTTGATAAATATTGGCTTGGTAAACCAGTTCTAAAGGAGACTGCAAATCATCAACCCTTATGTCATAGCTTGGGTACCAACCTGCATGATAAACCAAATAACTCAGCTTTAGGGTGCTTTTGGTATTTTTATTTGCAAAAATATTAACGACAATTTCTGCATTCCCTTCGGTTTTTTTACTGTTTTCTTGATTGAGTTGTGCAGTATATTTCTGGAGTTTCTGATTTAATTCATTTAGTTTTCTTCTTTTCGATAGTATATTCATTCGGATGGACTCAATTTGTTCACCAAAGAAAAAATATAAGGTTTTCAATTCCTCAGGGTGAATGTTTTGGTTGTTGCCTTTGATGTTTTGATTGAGTTTTAAAAAATTTAATGCCTCTGTTTTGGATGTAATTATTTCTCTAAGCGTCTCTGTTCTTTTTGAGATATGATGTATGCTGTCTAGCAGCAAAGCAATTTCTTCGTCGTGTTTCTCCAAATTCAGGAAGTTGAATTGATGGTTGGTAGACAAAATGGTGTAATCTCCTTGTCCTTCAACTTGGATGGACCTTTTGTCCAAATAAGGAGACAAATTGTTTACAATAATTTGATTGTTCCCTTTTTGTAAGTTGATTTGTGCAACCCGATTTACTTGGGCCCCACTCAAAAAAACAGTTACAGATTGAATGTTTGAAGAGGTTTTTGTTTCTTTTACACTTGCATTTCCATAAGCAGAAAAAAGCAATGGCAATACGGCAACGGTGATTTTAATTTTATTCATACTTTTTGATACCTTCTAAACGAAAAGGTAAATTCAATTATTGGGTATTCTAAATTCTTTTTTTCGAGGTCTAAGATATGTTCGCCAATCAAATCCCTCTAATTTGTTTTTGGTTTCAGACAATTGGTCGACAGGATAAAATGTACCTTTTGGTTTCGTTAGGAAAAGGATATTTTGTACTTGAGCACTATCCATCAAAATTTCTATCTTTTGGCAAGCAATTTTATTGATTCCTGAATAGGTGCTGTCTTCTTCCTGAACATAATACAAACTACTTCCATCCTCATTGACGAATACTTTTTTCAGTTCATTGCGAGAAAATTTTGCTCGAATATTTTTCCCTTTGATCTGATTAAAAACCAATGAGTTCTCCTTGGAGATAACAAAACCATTTTTCTTTAGATCAATAAAGTTGATGCCTCCTTTTCCTTGGTTGATCAACAAAGTATCTGCAGACAACTGGTTAGAGTCGTTCCAAAGAATGGGTTCATAATAGAGACAAATTACAGAATCGCTCAGATGATAAATTAGCGAGTCGGCTTTGCCTTGCATGTTTAGATTTAAAAAACGGACTTTGGGAAATGCTTGGATATGTCTTTTGCCTGACGAATCTGTATGGTCAACAAAGGTGTCTGAAGTAAGAAAAAAAGTATCTCTCCCCTGAATTTGCAATGCAATTGGGTTTTGCACAATGGTTGTTCTTTTATTCTCGCGTGTGTATCGGGCAAAATGCCCATAAACGAAAACTTGATTTAAAGAATCGCTGAGAACTACATTGCGAAAAGCTTTTCCCAAACCTAATTTTCTATCGTACACTAGGCTGTCTGCTTGGAGTTTGTTTTCGTTGGTTTGGATCCATACATTTTTACTAAATCTTGAGGTTTCATTTTGGGTATCGTACCATCCAGAATTACAAAAGATTGTATTCTCATCGCTTCTAATGTATGTCGGTCCATAAAAAAATGCTGTTTTACTGTTGGAGAAATAGTCAAGTTTGTTTGAAGTCATTTTGTATTTTGGGTTGGTAAGCACAACGTTCTCATTGAAGCTAAATTTTTTGCTCCGAGAATAATAGGTGCCCGTCTGACTGGTGAGGTCATTTTCGTTGTCGCTTATTCGACCCTCCGTGAGGTAGTAAGCTTTTTTATTGGGAATATCATACTCAATGGATTGGGTATAAAGCACCATGTCGTTATCTGTTAACTCAACATCGTTTTCAACTCGAGCAGTTCGTGAATTTCCATCATATTGTAAATAATGCCCGAAGAGATCAAATGAGTCTTTCTGATAGATATGGATTTTGCCAAATGCCTCTAGTCTGTTTTCACCCTCATAAAACCAAGCGCTATCGCTTTTCATAAAGACATCTTTTTGTTTGAAAAATACATTGCCTTTTAGTCTTTGCATATCGCCAAATCCTTGATCGAAAAGAAGTGAATCTGCATTTAAGAGTTCAATTTTTTCTTGGGATTTTAATTTTCCCACAAGAAGGATAAGAAATAAAAAACTAAGAAAAACCTTTCTAATCATCTAACGCTTCAATAAAAGGTATCATTTTTTGATGAATATCTTGGGCTGCTTCTTGGGCTTTTTCCGCAAAATCCGTACTTCCAGATTGATACAAGATACCCCGAGAACTATTGATCAAAAGGCCCACATCTTTGTTAATGCCTGCTTTCATAACTTTTTCTAAATGACCCCCTTGTGCGCCCACACCTGGAACCAAGAAAAAGTTGTTAGGGGCTATTTTTCGTATGCCTTCAATTTGTTTGGTCTTGGTTGCGCCTACAACAAACATGATTTTCTCTCTTTTAGGATGTTTTGAAAAATGATCAATTACTTTTTCATATAATTTTTTGCCGTCATCTAATTGTATTTCTTCGATGTCTCGACTTCCTTCATTTGATGTTAAGCCCAAAATGACAGCAAATTTGTTATGGAATTCTAAAAATGGATCGACCGTATCAAAACCCATATAAGGGTTTACGGTAACTGCATCAAAAGGAAAATGGGCCAAATAGGTCTGTGCATATTTTTTTGCTGTATTGCCAATATCACCTCTTTTTGCGTCTGCAATAACCAAATGACTTTTGGGAATTAACTCTAAAGTCTCTTGCATAATCTCCATTCCTCTGGCGCCCAAAACTTCGTAAAATGCCGTATTAATTTTGTACGCAACACAGTGGTCTAAGGTTGCTTCAATGATCTTTTTGTTAAATGTGAAAATAGGTCTAGCATTGGACAATAAGTGGGAAGGTAATTTGTGGTAATCTGTGTCCAAACCCACACATAAACAAGATTTTCTTTGTTTTATAAAACTTATAAATGCAGATAATTGCATAATATCGAAATGGTTTTCAAACTTAATTAATAAAAATTCTTCATTTTAGCGAAATATTTGATCATGCATAAAATTTCACTATATGCTTTCTTTTTGGTGATTAACCTATCTTTTGCTCAAGCACAAGAAAAAGGGGTGCTCTCGGGAAACCTTCAAAGTTTTGTTAGTTTTTTTGATCGAGATGATAAAATTGGGGCGAACGAATCTCCTCAATATTTCAGTCAGCTTTCAAGCTCCGAGACCTGGTTGTTTTTAAATTATCAGGTGCAAGGATTTAACTTTTCTGCCCGATATGATTTATTCAACAATTCTAATCTATTGAACCCTACTGGGAATTATACTGGCCATGGGATAGGTTTTTGGCAAATAAGAAAAGAAATTGGCAACTTGGATATTTCTGTTGGTTCCTTTTATGATCAATTTGGAAGTGGTTTGGTTTTTCGTTCATACGAGCAAAGATTGCTAGGTCTAGATTATGCCATGGAAGGAATCCGATTGAAATACAAAATTGGAAACAACTTTTTCATTAAAGGTTTTTCAGGGAGGCAAAAAAGCAACCAACTTAGTAATCGTGGAGACCGTTTTGGCACATTCCCTGAAATTATAATGGGCTTGAATGCTGAAAAGAACATGAAAGTGGGAAAGAAAATTAGAACTACCCTTGGTGCAGCGATCGTGAAACGAACCATAAGCGATGATGAAATGACGGACATTGCCAATATCATTAGTTCTTATGATAAGCCAGAAGATAAGTTCGACCCCAAGTGGAATGCCTATGCATATAGCGGATATACCCATGTGAATCTAGGCAATAATTTGGTCGTCAACGCAGAATATGTTGGGAAAACCAAAGAAGCCTATCAAAATATAGAGGGCAAATATCAACTTAAGCCTGGAAGCATTATTTCTACGGGCTTCAATTATTCCAAAAGGAGAATTGGAAAGAACAAAAAAGGATCTATTGGGATAAACGCTGAATATCGACATATAAAGGATTTTCAGTTTAAAATCTCCCCAAGGGAAATTTTGTTGAGTGGCTTACTGAGTTATCAACCTTCACTCACAAGGCAAGCAACCTATCGTTTATTGGCTCGATACAATGCCCCAGCCCAAGAATGGGGCGAACAAGGATTTAAAGGGGGACTAACGTATTCCTTCAAAAGGGGGAGGACGCTCACCGTCAATTACAGCAACGTAAAAAGACTCGACGGTGAAAAATTATTTAAAGAACGTTATGCGCAGTATAGTCATAAATTCAGTAATATTTTCAAAGCCAAAATGGGTTTGCAGACTATTTTTTACAACCAACAGGTATACGAGGGCAAAGGGAAAGAATATGATAATGTCCAAACCATTACCCCGTTTGTGGACATGACTTATAAGTTAAGTTCAAGGAATTCACTCCGTTTTGAAGCCCAGTACATGAAAACGGGACAAGACCTCGGTAGTTTTGCCAATGCAATATTAGAATTAAATATGAGCCCCCATTATTCTTTTGCGATTAGCGATATGGTCAACACAGAACCCGTTCGTTTGGGCAACGAAAAAAACAGCAACGAAATCTTACATTACTACAGCATATTTGCAAAGTACAACATCAAAACAACCTCATTCACTGCTGCTTACATCAAGCAGGTAGAAGGGGTTAATTGTTCTGGAGGAATTTGTCGTCTGGAACCCGCATTCAGCGGTTTTCGTTGTTCTGTAATAACCAACTTTTAATCTAACGGGCAGAGGAATATTTTTCTGCAACTGCTTTCCAGTTTACAACATTCCAAAAGGCTGAAATATAATCTGGGCGTCTGTTTTGGTAATTTAAATAGTAGGCATGTTCCCATACGTCCAAACCCAAAATGGGTGTTCCTTCACAACCCAGTCCCATCAAAGGATTGTCTTGGTTGGATGTTGAGCACACTTCTAAACCTCCATTTTTATTGACACAAAGCCAAGCCCAACCCGACCCGAATCGAGTTGCTGCAGCATTGGCGAAAGAATTTTTGAAATCATCAAAACTCCCAAAGTGTAGATTGATGGCTTCTCCCAATTCCCCTGAAGGTGTTCCTCCTCCATTTGGTGACAAAATCTGCCAAAAAAGGCTATGGTTGTAATGGCCCCCGCCATTGTTCCTTACTGCTGTGTTTTCGTGGTGATTTTTCAATAAATCTTCCAATGTTTTTTCTTCCAATTCAGTTCCGGCAATGGCGGCATTTAATTTTAATACATATCCATTGTGATGCTTCCCATGATGGATTTCCATGGTTCTTGCATCAATATTTGGTTCCAAAGCATCTAAAGCAAATGTTAATTTTGGTAATTCAAATGACATAATACTGCGAATCTATAAATGTTTTTTAAAGGACATCTTAGCGAAGTGTTTTGTTTTATTAAAAGGTTTAAAAACTACCTTCGCAACATATGGCGCACATTTTAAAATTGTACAATTCAGCGAGTAGGGTTTTGGAAGATTTTCATTCCATTCATCCAGATTTTGTAGGTATTTATTTGTGTGGTCCCACCGTGTACAGCTCCCCACATCTTGGCCATACGCGTGGCGCATTAACCGTTGATTTGCTTATAAGGTGGTTTAGAAATACGGGCAAAAAGGTTCGTTATGTCCGAAATATAACAGATGTTGGGCATCTTACCAATGACTCTGAGATTGACGCTAGCGGCGAAGATAAGTTGAGCAAAAAAGCGAAAATAGAACAGTTAGAACCTATGGAAATTGCACAGAAATACTACAACGAATACGACAAGGTCATTGCTCAACTCAATATCGTAAAACCCAACATTGAACCTCTTGCATCAGGTCACATCTTGGAACAAATTGAAATGATACAGAAAATCATGAAAGAAGGCATGGCCTATGAAACAAATGGCAGTGTTTATTTTGATATTGAAGCTTACAACAATAAATATACCTATGGGTCACTTTCCGGTAGAAAACTAGAAGATATGATCTCTGGTGCCGCCAGGGAAAAAAGGACGTTGGAAGGTCAAACAGAAAAGAAAAATAGTTTTGATTTTGCTTTATGGAAAAAAGCAGATGTGACCCACATTATGCAATGGGTTTCTCCTTGGGGAAGGGGTTTTCCGGGTTGGCACTTGGAATGTTCAGCGATGTCTCACAAATATTTGGGTGAGAAATTTGATATTCATTTTGGTGGAATAGATTTGCTATTCCCGCATCATGAATGTGAGATTGCACAAAGCCAAGCCGCCCATAAAGTAAGTCCCGTAAAATATTGGCTACATAACAATATGATAACCATCAATGGGCAAAAAATGGCAAGAAGCTTAAACAATGGGATTTTGGTAGAAGAATTATTTGCAGGAAGTCACCCACTTTTGAATCAGCCTTACAAACCCATGACATTAAGATTCTTTTTGCTTCAAGCACATTATAGAAGCACTGTCGATTTTTCAAACGATGCTTTGAAGGCGGCTGAAAAAGGATTTGATCGCCTTTCCAAAACGCATCAATATCTCAACGTATCTGCCAAGGCATCCCTTACATCCAATCATCAGATGCAATTAGAAGATTGGGAGTCTAGTTTGTATGATGCCTTTTTGGACGATTTGAACACGCCCAGCGTATTGGCTCAACTTTTTGATGCAGCCAAGTGGGTTCAGAAAATCAAATTGGGGAAATGGGTGCTAGATGAAAAGGATTTAAACAAGCTCAAAAATATATTCAACTTATTTTTTGGTGAACTTTTGGGCTTACAACCGGAAGTCAATATTTCTGAAAAAAACAACAAGGAGCATGAAATTATGGAAGTGATACTTAAACTAAGAAAACAGGCCAAGGAGAATAAAAACTACAATTTGGCCGACACCATTAGAGAAGAATTACAAAAAATAGGGATTAAACTAAACGATACCAATGATGGCACCAGTTATGAAATGGAATAATTTTTTTTCAATACTTTGGATTTTTGCTATTGCTTTTTGGGCTTGTAAAGAAAAACCAAAAAGGCAAGACAATATAGACATCACAAAAAATGCGGAATCAGAAAAACCTGCAACTTCAGGGATTTCATTCAATCAAGAAAATGCCTTTGAGTATATTGTCAAGCAAGTAAATTTCGGCCCCCGAATCCCGGGTTCAGCAGCCCACAGAAAATGCGCAGATTTCTTGCACAATGAGTTGGCAAAATATGCCCATGAAATGCACACACAAGAAACAACGGTGCACAACAAAGCCGTTGGTATGATGCCTTGTTACAATATTATAGGATCTTTTAATCCGGAGGCTGAAGCCCGTTTTTTGTTGTGTGCCCATTGGGATACCCGTCCTTTTGCTGATGAGGATGGATCTTTTCAACCTTTTGATGGGGCAGATGATGGGGCGAGTGGGGTTGCCGTATTGCTTGAAATTGCAAGACTCATTGATTCTTTGTCATTGCCCTATGGTGTTGACATTATATTTTTTGATGTTGAGGATGCCGGGAGCCACAGCGGTGATGCGAGCAATAGTTGGTGTTTGGGCTCACAATATTGGAGCAAAAACCCCCATAAGAAGAATTACATTGCACGAAAAGCAATTTTACTGGATATGGTAGGGAGTAAGAATGCTCTTTTTGCCTTTGAAGGAAATTCTGCCTCTTACGCCAATGATTTGTTGATTGATGTATGGCGAATGGGTCAATATTTGGGCTACGGAAATTATTTCATCAATCTTAGATCTAATCCTGTAACAGACGACCATGTTTATGTCTTTAATGAACGAGGTATACCCATTATCGATATTATAAACTACAATCCGACCACCAAGCAAGGATTTGGCGCACATTGGCATACCCAAAACGACAATATCAATATCATAGACAAGAAAACACTTAAGGCAGTTGGCGAAACAGTTTGGCAGTATTTATGGAAGCAAAGGTTTTAAATCTTGGTCTCGTTTTTATTTTTTTCCCATTGTCTTCGCTGTTTTTTTCTCAAAAAGTACATGAAAATTGAAACAACTGAAAGGAAAGAAAAAATCAAAGACTTTTGATGCCTAAATCCATATTCTTTCAAAGCGATAAAAAGCTCCACCAATGAGACAGCCGCGATGGTAAGCCACATTATTTCTATTATTCTTCTAACTATTTTCATGATGATTTTCGATTGTTTATTTGCCCTTTCAGTTTTTTGACCCTGTACCTAGAAAACGACTCATTACTGATTAGACCTATACCATGTAAGGTGTCTCCGTTTCTTATAATTGTTACAAATTTTTCGGTGTAAATTTTTTTCTTTTTTTGGTCCCAATGTAGTTCTGAAGTCAATAATGTTTCATTTTTAACATTGGTCAGGGCCACATTGTCGTATACACTAATGGTTTGGCTCTTATCTCGCTTTTTTGCATACTCTGCTTTCAAAGAGCTGGTTACTTTTTTGCCTGATTTGTTGTAAAATTTTGCATGTACATTTTTGATCAATTCAAGATAAGGACTGTCTGCGTAAGGATATCTTTTCATGGAATCTGCGAAAATTTTCGCATACAATATACCCGAGTCAGAATATTGCAACTCTATATTTTCAGCAATTTCTATCCGAAAAGAGTCAGGGATTTCAAACTTTTTTATGACTTCGGAAACATTTGAATTGCTACAATTAATAAGTGTAGCAAAGAAGAACAATACAGTAATAAAATATATGTTCCCTTTTGAGGGCAAACTTAGTTGCAATCTCTTGTTTTAACGGTAATATTTTCAGAAATCCAACCGCCCAATACAAAAGCGTCACCCGCATTGATGCCATTAAAAAAGGCATCTTTTTTACAGGGGTAGTATGCCATATATTTTGCGATTTTTTCGTTCACTTTTTCTGTCAAATCTGCATCGGCTTGTCTGGCTTGAATGTATTTATTTACTGCCGCAATGAATACTCCGGCACCTCCCAACTTGTCAGCAGAATAAAGCGCTCTACTCCCTGCGTACAAGTCACCAATCAGCAGATAGGCTTTGCCCATATTTTCATTAATTTTAATCGCATCATAACAGTATTTTCTAGACTTGCTATAGTTTTTAGACTGGGCTTCGTATTTGGCCAACTTGTAATAAATATTTGCTTTCATTTGTGCGGAGTCTATAAGGGTCAAAGCAGATAAATAATATTTTTTTGCTTCTCCAGCTTGGTTTCTTGACTCCTTGGCCTTGGCCAAGGACAGGTATCCTTGAGCACTGGGTTCAGCATTGACGATTTTTTCTGAAAGTTCTAAAAAAAAGTCCGTTTTTTCGCCTTTTACGGCCTCCATATAGCTGGCAACTTTTTTAACCATTTCTATGTTGTTTTCGTTCGAATCTACTTTTGGTCGAAATACTTCTTCAATTATTTCGGCATTAAAATGTGGCTTCATTAGTGCTTCAACATTTGAAATACTTTTTTCCCACTTGGATTGATATTTGGTATTTTTTGAGAGATTTATTTGATTGATTTCGCTTACCGATTCAAAAATAGATATGAGTTGTTCTATCGGTATTTTACCTTTTTTATATGCTTTGGTTGCTGCCTGCATGTACCATGTAGGAACATTGTAATTTGTGTTTTCACCTTCCAATTCAATAGATTCACTGAAAAGTTGGAGTGCTTTTTGTCTTTCGCTTGGTCGTAGTTTGGCCAAATCGTTTGCCCATTTTCCTTTAACGTAACCCTCTTTTCCAAAAAAGGAAATTCTGTATTGGTGTGACATCAATACAGTGTCTACCAGCCCCTTCAGTCTAATTTTGTATTGTTCCGGATTTTCTTTTTTTAGCGCAACCATTTTGGCTTTAACCACTACAGATCCATTGTAGGTGATCCGTTTTTTCACGCAAGGTGCATTGTTAAAAAGATATTGCCAATATGGGTAAGCACTTGCGTACTTTTTTTGTTGAAAATATTGGTTAAATAAAGAAAGTTGTTTTACAGTTTCAATGCTGTCTTCACCATACTTATTTTGACAGGCATTTACAGGGATAACCAAATCTTGGCTCTTACACCAAAAAGCCGCGAAAAAAACTAAAAATAAAATTGACTTTACTATTTTCATACTGTTTATGTTATTGATATTTTCTTTTGATAAACCACTTGTCCCCTAAATTTAGGCCGATTCCCAATTGGAAAAAGTTCTCCTGTATTAAATTATTCATCGTAGTTCCCCTGCGATTATATGATAAAGACAAATGAAGTCTAGAAATGATTGTTAAATCTTCTTTAGCATAACGTTTTATTCTCTTCATCATGGGGAACCCTAAACCAAAATGTGTGCCAAAAGATTCGATTTGTGTTTCATTTAAAAAGATAAAGCTATGCGTTTTATGAAAACCGCCACTGTATCGAATTCTTTCAAAATAGGAAATACCGAGCCCCGGTTTTCGTTTTGGAATTAGAAAAAAGCCAATGGCCAATCTTTGTTCATTTTTGTATCGATGAGAGATATTTCCCCAATTCGACACAGAATAATCTAACGATAGCGACCACTTTTCTCCATTCCCTAAAGCATAACCAAAACCAATGATGCTTGGTAATTTTTCTTTTCGATTTTGAATGGTTTCTAGCCCAATGGTATCTAAGGTTTGAGCATTCCCAGTTTGGTAGCTATACCGATTGTTTTTTGTTAAAAGTTCCCCAGTACCCCGCAACGTGGTGCTGGGTAAAAAAGTAAAACCTAATCGATGGTACAATTTTCCCTTCTGTAGGGTATAGTGAACACCTAGGTGACTTTGCCATCCGGAATAATTCACATTTTCAGATCTTGTATAACCAAATAAATCTGTACGAAATGGGTAGGCCAATTCTCTTGATTTTGAAATATTTCCGAATAGATAATTAAAATTGACCCCTAAGGCCAAATTTTTGATGGGCTCTAGAGAGGTGCCTATGGTTATTTTGGCCAAGCCTCCTTCACCCTGATAAGTGGTGGAAGAATTGTACGTTTGCGTATCTAAAGTTTGCATTTGATACCCCATGGTATTTGATGGAGAGGCAGCGAATACAAGCGATCCATTTCTTTTTTCATAGACCGGCATCCCTAGAGCAAAGTAGGAAAATTGTGCCGTTGAAAATTTAGCTTTCTCTTCTGAGTTTTGATAGAAGCCAAAATCCGCAAAAGCACCCATTTGAAGGCAAGTAAATTTCAAGCCACTATATGAAGCAGGATTTTGGAGGGTGAAACTATTTTCGAACTTTGTGGCATTCCCAACACCGCCCATTGCCTGATAATTGATGAAGGGGCTGTGGAAATTGTCTCCAAAACCAAATGCGGAGTAAGGTGACCTTTCATTTGTTTGGGCATTGAGGCAACAAAAACCCCAAATCAATAGGTTCAATATAAGGAGTTTATAAGGATACATGTTTGTATAGCGAATATAATCCGTCAAAATTAAGTTGAGGCCGCACGAATATCTTCATTTCCATAAGTTTTTCAAAGTAATGAGCGTCCCCTCCAGTAAGAATAATTTGTAGACCTTGATGCTCTTTTTGATGTTTAGTTATTCTTCCTTTCAATTCAAATAGAATGCCCTCTAAAGTTCCATTTAACATCGCTTTTTTTGTATCTAATGGGTCGGGTATCTGCGAAATTGAGTCAAATGGGGTTGGTGGCAATTTGCCTGTAAACTGGTGCATACTTCTGAGGCGAATAAGGAGCCCAGGACTTATGGCACCACCCAAAAAAAATTTTTGCGAATTGACTAGATTATAGGTTAAGCATGTCCCCATGGAAATCATCAAAAAAGGAGGTGTAAATTCCCTCAATGCGCCGAAAACACCCGCAATTCGATCTGCACCCAACCGAGAAGTATATCTTGAAGAAAAAGGAAGCGATTTTATATGGTCAACATTGAAGCGAATCTTTTTTTGAATAAATTGAACTACAGAATTTGATTTTGCCTGGGTACTGCATAGAAGAAATTCATCATCGGAATGATGAGGAAATTCGTCTGCAAAAGATTCCGGCGAAGAGAATTTTTGGATTTTATTTATAATACGACCTGACTTATTAGAATAGCCTACGACCTTGATGCTTGTGTTGCCTTCATCAATGCCAAAAAGCATGTCTAATAAATGATTTGTGCTGAACCATTCTCAAGGTAAAGTGTGGAATTTTTGGTATTGATAATAAGTTTCCCTTCTTCTGAAACACCCAAAATTTTTCCTTCAGATTTTTCCCCTGATTGGGGGTCTGCAAACGAGATATTTTTTTCAAAACCCCTCATATTTTGTTCGAATCTATTTTTCAAGAAGCTCAATTCACCATCCAATAAGCGATTGTAATTTTCTTCCAATTTATTGGAAATTTCATTCATGATTTCCTCTCTTCTTTCTGGATCACCGGTGAGCATTGAAAAGCTAGTAACGTTTTCAAGATTTTCAAATTTGGTTTGATTCACATTAATTCCTATTCCAACAATGGTGAATTTGATTTTTTCTTTTTCTATGATATTTTCCAAAAGCAGCCCTCCAATTTTCAAGTTGTCTACCAAAATATCATTGGGCCATTTGATTTTTACTCTGCCAGGGAAGAACTCTTGGATTGCCTCAAAGAGACCTACTGTGACACAAAAATTGATGTAGGTACTTTTCAGGGGGTCAAATCTTGGCTTTAAAATGAAGGACCCGAGTAGATTTTTCCTTGCCTCACTCTGCCAGGGTTTGCCTCTTTGGCCAACTCCTTTGGTTTGGAAATCGGTAAATACGAGGGTACCATCTGTTATTAAGTTGTTTTGAATAATTCGGTGGGCATAAGCATTGGTAGAAGAAGTCTCCTCCAAATACATGTAATTCCGACCAACGAATAAGGCAGATGATGAAAAGTTCCGCAAAGAATTTTTATTTTGCCTGCAAAAATACAGTATCAAAAATTAATGGGGGATAAATTAAAAATATCTGAGGCAATGGCTGAAGTTGCGGCAAGGGGTGCGCAAGAAAAAAAGGCGAAATCTGTATTAAAAATTGATTTGCGAAAGTTAGAGGTAGCTGTCACCGATTTTTTTGTCATTTGCCATGGGGATTCCAATACACAAGTCAAAGCAATCGCAGACAGTGTAGAAAAAGAATTGGCAGAAGCACTGAACGAAAAACCTTTTAGTAGAGAAGGGGGAGAAAATGGGCAGTGGTTAATTTTGGACTATTTGAATTTAGTGGTTCACATTTTCCAAAAAGAAACCAGGGAGTTTTATTCCATTGAAACTTTGTGGGGTGATGGTATTCTAACGGAGTATGCAACAGATGCCTAGAGGAAAGTGATTTTGGCGCATGTTTCTGAGAGAATATATTTCTTGATTCCTTTTTCATTTTTCAAAGCAAGATCCACTTCATTTTTAAGAATACCCTTTCCTTTTCCATAAATGATATCACAGCGACGAACATTTTGTTTTCTCATGTTCTCAAGAAAATTTTTAAGCGATAATAACTGAAAATTCAAACATTCTTTGGGAGTCAATTTTGTATGGCTAGGATGTAGTTTCTCGATATGTAAATCCAAAGTTTTTCCAAATGTCTTTTGACTGCTTTCTTCTTGAGAAGGATAAGCAGTTTGGGCAGAATAATCGCCCATCATCATTTTTTTAATCAAATCTGGGTCGATCATTTTCTATTTTTTATGAGTTCTTCAACACAATTTGGATTCAATAGAGTGGAAACATCTCCTAAATTTTCAAAATCGTCGGAGGCAATTTTCCGAAGAATTCTTCGCATAATTTTTCCGCTTCTAGTTTTGGGCAATGAAGTGCAAATTTGAATTTTTTCAGGTTTATAAATAGGGCCTAAAGACTGAGCAATTAGTTGATTGATTTGGGCCAATAATTCTTTGTTTGTTTCTTCGGATAGGGGCTGAACAAAGGCAAAGATTGCATTTCCTTTTTGGGGATGAGGATAACCCACCACCGCACTTTCAGCAATATTGGGATGCTGGTTGATGATGTTTTCTATTTCTGCCGTTCCTAGATTATGACCACTAACAAGTACAATATCATCCACCCGTCCTGTAATTCTATAATTCCTTTGCCCATCTCGTTTGGCTCCATCTCCTGTAAAATATTTGTTTGGAAATTTTGAAAAATAGGTTTGGATGTATCTTTGGTGATCTCCATAAATACTTCTGGCCATGCTTGGCCAAGGATGACTGACACATAGGTTTCCTTCAGCTTTTTTTTCCGTAATCTCTTGGCCTTCTTCATTTACCAAGGTCATTTGAATGCCTGGTAATGGCAGGGTGGCATAAGTAGGTTTTTGAGGAGTGATTCCTGCTAAATTGGAGATCATTATACCACCGGTTTCGGTTTGCCACCAAGTATCTACAATAGGACATCTGTTTTTGCCCACATGCTCAAAATACCATTGCCAGGCTTCTTCATTGATAGGTTCACCAACGGTGCCAAGAACCTCCAACGACTGTAGATTTTTGTTTTTCAAGGGTAAATTTCCTTTCGCGGCCAGGCTTCGAATGGCTGTTGGCGCAGTATAGAAAATATTGACTTTGTGTTTCTCAACAATTTCCCAAAATCTACCAGCATCAGGGAAAGTAGGAATGCCTTCAAACATCAAGGTTGTTGCGCCTGCGCTCAAGGGTCCATATAAGATGTAACTATGGCCTGTAATCCACCCAATATCTGCGGTACACCAATAAACTTGATCAGGTTTGTATTGAAAGACATTTCGAAAAGAAAAATTGGTGTACACCATGTATCCGGCGCAAGTATGAACCATCCCTTTTGGTTTCCCTGTACTTCCCGAAGTGTACAAAATGAATAAAGGGTCTTCAGCATCCATGATCTCTACCTCACATTCCTTGCTTTTGTTTTCGATCAATTCGTGCCACCAAAAATCGCGGCCTTTTTTCATTTCAATTTTGTTCTTTGTTCTTTTTACAACAATTACTTTTTCAATATTTGGACAGAGTTCTAAAGCATTATCTGATATTTCTTTTAGGGGGGTTGTTTTTTCTCCTCTCAAACCTCCATCTGCAGTTATTAAGAATCGACATCCTGCATCTAAGATTCGATCTGAAAGACTTTTGCTACTAAAACCAGCAAACACAACGGAATGAATGACGCCGATTTTAGCACAGGCCAATACCGCAAAAGCCAGTTCAGGAATCATGGGCATATACAGGCAGATTCGATCTCCTTTCTTTGCGCCAATGGATTTTAGCATATTGGCCGTTTGATTCACCTTTTCATAAAGCGTTTGATAATCAATATGTACACTTTTCTCATTGGGGTTGTTGGGTTCAAAAATGATGGCGGTTTTGTTCCCATTCTTTTCCAAATGACGATCAATACAGTTTTGGGTAATATTCAATTTGGCTCCTTCGAACCAAGTAAATCTGGCTTCCTTCCAATTTGCCTCAAACACACGATCCCATTTTCGAATCCAAACAAATTCTTCTTCAGCAAATTCTCCCCAAAAAGATTTTGGATCTTTAACAGAGCTTTCATGCAGCATTTGGTATTCGTTTGAATTTCTGACAATAAAACGAGACATAAATCAAAGAAAGTAAAATTAGCGATATTGAAAAAAAAATTATATTCGCGAACAATCGTTCGTATGGAAGTAAATACAAAACGCAAAAAAGATGTGATTATCGTAGCTCAATCCCTTTTCAGGAAAAAAGGCTATGAATCTACTTCCATGCGTCAATTGGCCAAAGAGCTCAATTTAGAAGTGGCAAGTTTGTATAGTCATATACGCTCCAAAAGCGATTTGCTCGAAGTAATCTGTTTCGGGATGGCCGATAAATTCCTTTTGGCTGCAAAAGAGGTGAATGACATTTATTTTAACGCGGAAGAGAAATTGAGAATGTACATCTCGAATCATGTCAACCTACTAACACAAAATTTAGACAGCTCTGTTGTGTTTTTACGAGATTGGCGTTTTTTGCCAGAAACTCAAAAAAAACAGTTTATATCCTTGAGAAACCACTATGAAGAAGGAATTAAAGAGATGATTCAAACGGGAGTCTCAGAAAATATTTTCAATCCTTCAGACGTAAAAATGGCTTCACTCACCATACTTAGTTCGCTGAATTGGATAGTAGAATGGTACAATCCTGCCGGAAAAATGAGCCCCCCACAAATCGCTAATCAATTGGCAGATTTTATACTAAACGGTCTAAAAAAAAATAATCTTTAAATATTATGTACGGAAACGCTTACATCGATCCAAAAGATCCCAAAAACAAATTAATTGCTGGAGAAAACCCAGAAAAGCTGCAAGCTTTTGAAGAAAGAATCCAGGCAGGGCAGAAAATCGAACCCCAGGATTGGATGCCCGTTAATTATCGGAAACAACTAATTAGGATGATTGAGCAACATGCCCACTCAGAAATTATTGGTTCCTTACCAGAAGGAACTTGGATTACGCGTGCACCAGGTTTTAGAAGAAAATTAGCACTTATGGCAAAAGTACAAGATGAAGTAGGGCATGCCCAGTTGCTGTATGCTGCGGCTGAGACGCTGGGCAAGAGTAGAGAAGACATGATTAATGATCTTATCAATGGCAAATCCAAATACTCCAATGTATTCAACTATCCAGCCAAAACTTGGGCAGACTCTGCGGTAATCGCTTGGCTGATAGATGCAGGTGCAATTGTCAATCAGTTGGCCAACAGCAAAGGCTCTTATGGCCCTTATTGCAGAGCGCTTGAGAGAATATGCTATGAAGAGTCATTTCATCTTAAGTATGGCCATGACAATGTAGTTCATCTTGCAACAGGGACAACGAAACAAAGAGCTATGGTACAAGATGCACTCAACAGATGGTGGACTCCAATTATGCATTTTTTTGGTCCTTCCGACAAAAATTCAGTGCATACTGAGATTCTCATGAAATGGAAAGTAAAAATGGCGAGCAATGACGATATGCGTCAGCAGTTCTTAGACATGTATGTGCCAAAAATTTGGGATTTGGATCTAACCTTGCCCGACAGTCAATTGCGAAAAAATCCTGAAACAAAAAAATGGGACTACACAGAACCCGATTGGGAAGAGTTTAAGCAAGTGATCAATGGCAATGGTCCATGCAATGCAGAGAGATTGGCGGTAAGAAGAATGGCCGAAGAAAATGGGAGATGGGTAAGAAATGCCATCTTGAATCCGAGCATGTCCTACGTAAAACCCTTTGCCTAATGGAATCATTGGACCCAAGAATTGCCCGATCAAAACTAGATACAACCGATGCGGAGTTTTCATTGGAAAGTCAAAATCATTTTCCAACCTTTGAAGTTTTTCACCAAAAAAAAAGAGGTGCTCAGCACCAGCATGTAGGGATTGTGCATGCGCCCAACCCAAACATGGCTATGTTGTATGCCAAAGAACAATATGCGCGAAGAGGAAAGACATCCAACCTATGGGTAGTTCCTTCTAACGAAATTTATGCAACGGAATATTTTGATGAAGATATGTTTGAAAACACCCCAGAGAAGAAACACCGTGATCCAACCAGTTATAAGGTGATGGATAAAATTAAAGCATATAAAGATAAAGACAAGCAAACAGAATAAAATATGGCAGAACACATCAAAGAAATGCTTTACAAAATGGCTGACGACCAGTTAATCATCGGTCATAGAAACTCTGAGTGGACGGGATTGGGGCCTATATTGGAAGAAGATATTGCTTTTTCGTCGATGGCACAGGACAAAATTGGTCAATCCCAACACCTTTATCAAATCCTGAACGATCTCGGTGAAGCAGAACCAGATACGGTTGCCTTTACAAGAAATGCAGAGCAATTTCATTGTTGTCATTTGGTGGAGCTTCCAATAGGAGAATACAGCTTTAGTTTGGTCCGACATTTTCTTTTTGATTATGCAGAATCTTTGCGTTTTGAAGCTTTGGCCAATAGCAGCTTTCAACCGCTGGCTCAATTGGCAAGAAAATTTAAGGGTGAAATAAAATACCATACGCTTCACGCCAATACATGGATGCAACAACTGGGCAAGGGAAATGAAGAAAGCCATTACAAAATGCAAGAAGCGCTCAACCATGCATGGCCATTCGCCCATGGAATATTCGAATTGGGAGAACATGAAGAACAACTTATTCAAGAAAAAGTATTTGTTGGCGAGCATACATTAAAAAACAATTGGTTAGAATTGATTTGCCCGCTTATTGAAAAAGCAGGATTATCCGTCCCCAATGTAGAAATGAACCACGAAGGTGTAGGTGGACGTGCAGGAAAACATACACAATATTTGCAACCACTTCTATCAGAAATGACAGAGGTATACGCCATAGACCCTAGTGCAGATTGGTGATGACTCGAAAACAAATCGCCGAAATACTGTACACCGTCAAGGACCCAGAAATTCCTACGCTATCCATAGTAGATTTGGGCATCGTAACAGACATCCAGATTGATAAAGAAACGGTAGAAGTTGTCCTTACGCCTACCTTTTCAGGATGTCCTGCCCTGAAAGTAATGGAGGAAATGGTGGAACAAAAACTATCGGAATGTAAAGAAATAAATACCGTAAAGGTAAGAACGAGATTTGATCACCAATGGACCAGCGATATGATCTCGAGCAAGGGAAAAGAAGACATCAAGAAAATTGGTTTGGCTCCGCCAAAGAGGTCGTGCGGGACCGTTACTTGGGATTTTATAGAGGAAGTAGACTGTCCAAAATGTGGATCTTCCAATACAATACTGAAAAATCCTTTTGGCCCTACACTTTGTCGCTCCATTCATCATTGTGACAATTGCTTAGAAACTTTTGAAGCCATCAAAACGGTTCAGTAAATTTGTAACTTATTTCATGCAAGAGTTTTTCCAAAAAGTTGAAAACGCCATCCAAAATCTGGGCGTAAATCCAAAAGAAACAAGGTGCTCAAATCCGGGAGAATGGCTCCTTCGAAAAGGAGATTTTGAATTATACATAGATGCTTGGGAACCCCAAAAATCCAACCAATGGCAGGCATTTGTCAGTGCCGAACCCTCTCCAATATTTCAGATTGTTTTGCCTTTTTGCCAGATACCTACCCTGCATAAAGACCAATTCAATGAAGAGCTTTTGTATTTGAATTTTCATTTGTACAATGCTTCGTTTATGCTAAACAAAGAACAAAATACAGTAGCCATACAAAGCAAAACCATCGCCAAAGAAATTAGCGAAATTAAAATCGCAGAAAAAATAAATGCCTGTGGGTTTTATGCCGAATCATTGTTTGGGTATTTTGAAGAGCGCTACCTCATAAAAAAAATTCCAACCGAGCAACCAAATGGCTAATGTTTTCATTCTCTTATCGGGTAGCAATTTAGATGGATCGTAATATCAAAAACGAGGCATGGCCAAAAATCATCGAGGGTTGCAAGCAAAAAAAGAAAAAATATCAAGAGATGTTATACCAAAGAATTGCACCAAAACTCTTTTCAATTTGTCTTCGATATGCTTCAGACAAACAAATGGCAGAAGATTTGTTGCATGATACATTCCTAAAAATTTTTCAAAAAATAGATCGATACCAAGAAACAGGATCGTTTGAAGCCTGGATGAAAAAGATATGCATTTATCATGCGTTGGAGGTTCTAAGAAGAAAACAAAAGGGGTATGTGAAATATGTTGAAGTATTGCCCAATACGATTGTAAAAAAACAAGAAGCCATCGAAAAACTTAGCCTTCAAGAAATACAAAAAATAATACAAAAATTACCGCATGGCTATAGAACGGTTTTCAATCTTTATGTAATCGATGATTTTACGCACCAAGAAATTGCGGATACATTAAACATTTCGGTAAGCACATCAAAAACACAACTGAGAAAAGCCAGACTTTATCTCCAAAAAGAATTGTTAAGAATTGAAAAATAACATAGAAAATATTTTCCGAGAAAAACTAAGCAATGCATCGACAATGCCACCCAAGTCCGTTTGGGGAAAAATAGCAAAAAACCCCATTGTGGGTTCGGGAGGAACAGGATTTTCGGCCGTTCCCAGCCTTGTGAGAAATATATTTTTCAAACCAATTTTCCTGATGTCGGTGGCTGTAATTTCTACGATTGCTTATTTTACCATCAAACTGGAGTCCAATCAAAAACCTATTGAACAAAGACCCATCAAAGAGCCAATCGCAAAGCCGAATGACTCAATACCATTGAAGTGGAAAGAGAGAGAGGGAATCAATCCGGTTAAAAATGAAATTTTGGCGCGGCCAACCTCGCCCACCCCAGAAAGCAAAAGAAATCAAAAGAAAGATACTTTTTTCGATAAAAAAACAACAATCACACCACTTGAAAAAAGTACATTATTGCCACAATACATAGCGCCAAAAACTTCAGTGGTTCACAAAAATCAAAGTAAGAAAGAATCATTGGGAACCGATACAGTCGAAAAAAATCAAGAGAAAAAAAAGGAGAAAATACGAGAAATTCCTCCCATCCCCAACGTTATTACACCCTATAAAATGGATGGTTACAATGATAAATTTGTTTTGGATTTTGACAGTATTGATTTGGAGAAATTTAGACTGTTGATCATTGACTGGAATGGTGAATTGATTTTTGAGACAAACAACCCAAATGAATCTTGGGACGGA
>CAXDRX010000003.1:0-139463 GCA_963991985.1 uncultured bacterium
AATGTGATTGAAGTTTTTTTTTAAATGGTAATTTTTAATGTTGAGGGATTGGGTAGGTGAGTTAAGTAAAATTGGAATTTACTTTCTCAGAATATTTTTAATTGAATTAATATCCAATTGATTCTTCAACATTTTTGTATTAATTCTTTGGTAAAATTTATGTGCAGTTTGATAAGAATGACCACTTATTCTACAAACTAACTCAATAGAAGCTGATTTAGAGAACATATAACTCACAAAGTATGAACGTAGATTGTGAGTTGTTGTAATCCCATATTTTTCCCAATTATATTGATTGTCATTAACACATTTCTCTTTGAATAAATTTAGGTAGTATGTGTTTGAATAACCCTTATTAGGTTTCTCAGATTGATTTGGAGAAGGGAATGTTTTGGGATGTTCGTAAGGATAGAATATTTCAAATATTACATCAATAATATTTGTCTCCCATCTCTCTTTAACTTTCCCTTTTGATGGTATATGAATTGAATTAACATTCTTTGGTGGTTCGTGCCAACTCCATATATTATCTACAATAGGAACTAACCTATCTTTCTTCTTACTATTCTTTATTTCTAATATATAGTAATCTCTTTCTTCTCCTTCACCCTCAACCTTTCTAAAATATGAACTCATCTGAGTTGATTTATTACTAGCGTGTTCTTCCCAAACATCAACATTTCTGTAACTATCTAATATTTCAGAAATTCTAAATCCATATCTCAACTGCAAGAGTGAAATGAAATAAACTATATCACCCATTACAATTAAGTTCTTAGGTTGGTTCTTATGAATCACTCCACTATAAGTTCCATCACTCATCTTTTTATTATATGATAATCTTTCTTCTCTTATCTTCTCTCTATCTCCATCATATTTACAATATAGATTCCAAACTTCTCTGATATATTTAATACAATCTTCAGAAGCAGTTTCATAGTTTTTCAAACTAAAATCATCATAGATTCTATTATGTGTTGAGGGGTCACCATAGAATTCTTTCAGTAAATAATTTTGATAATCTATTGTGATGTGATGTTGTTTTATTAATCCCTTACCACCCATATCCTTTGGTTCTACCATCCAATTAAAGAACATACGAATAGTTTGAAGATGTAACTTAACTGTACTTCTTGCTAACTTATTATTACTCTTAGATTCACCATCTCTATTTTTCTTCTTCCTATCTTTTATATGGGTTAGATAATCTCTGTAAGTGTTTCTAAAATCATTCTTTGATAGTTCAATGGTTTTAATATTATTTTCAATACAATACTCCTTCAGTTCAGATAACATTCGAACCCTGCGAGTCATTGTTTTAATATTTTTTGTTCTTACAACATCATCTTTTGATGTAAGTTCTGAATTCCCTTTAAGATTTTCTTTGTAAACCAATCCACCATCTATCATACATTTCTTTATGTACTCATCGATGTATTTTGAGAGGTTAGGTTCAATAACATTCTTATTTGCGAATGATATATTAACCTTTTCTAAAAAGATTTGAGTTGCGTGGTTAAATGATGTTTTTGAATTACCTATATCATCACAACTACAGAGATATTTTGTTCGTGGAGAGATTTTATCATTTGAAAATTTAAAGTACCAAAACCATTTTGATTTAATCTTTTTGATTGTAAATGTACCTTTGAACCTATCGCCAATATGATTCTTATTGAAATCAAAGAAGTTGGATTGATTGGAATCACTCCATCCTAAACTTTCTAAAACCTTTATTTTCTCTGAACTTTTTTTCATTTGGATAATTGGATATCCAAATATACAAAATAATAATAAATGGGGTTAACTTGGGGTTAACTAATGAAAATGAAAATGTAACTAACTGATAATCAGTATATAATTAACAATCATAACTTTCCAAATACATTTTTCTTGCTTTGCTGGAAGACACTTTTTTTTGGGTGTGCGAAGATACAAAGATTCGCGCAATTACGCCATTATGGCAGATTTTTTACCATACTCCCACGAAAAAATCATTCTTTACACCTTGCTGTGCGCTTGGTTCTTTTTCTTTAGGCGAGTGATTCTGAAGAATCCGATGCTCGTAACGATTACTTGGGCCAGAAAGCCAAAAGTTATTATAACTTTCAAAAAAATATTGGCGGTTCTACCAATCCAATAAAGTCAACAGGACAGCGCCTGAAGGCTATATTGTGTGCAATCGCTGCATATTTTCCAGCGAGATTAAACACGGCAGATTTAGCTTTTTTTGTTTTTCTGCAAAAACTGTTCGGCTATTTTCAGGGCAGCATTCACGGCCTGGTCCATGTCTATGTAAATATATAGACCCAAGCGACCAATAAAGGTTGTTTTTTCATTTGGAAGGGCTTGATATTTTTTATAGAGTGCACGATTGATTCCGTGTATATCTTTTACTGGGTAAAACCGTTCGTTGTTGTTGTCTTTGTAGTCGCAAGGTTCTTCGTAAGTTAGGGTGGTGCATTGGTCGTTCTGGCCATGCTCGGGAATGTTTTTCCATTCGGTAACACGGGTATATGGCCCCCGATGGGTAAAATTGACTGTGGCCACAGGTAGCACCTTGGGGAATGGCAAATCTAGGGTATGAAATTTTACCGACCGGTAGGGCAATTCGCCAAAGCAATGGTCGTAGTATTCGTCGATGGGCATGGCATTGAAAATGTGGAAAGCCTTTTCCTCCATTGATTTTTGAAAAGGTGTTTGCAAACTAACGCGGATATTGGGGTGGCGGAGCATGTTTTGCACCAAATGGGTGTATCCCTCTTTGGGCATGGCTTGATAGGGGTCGTTGGGGAAATAGAATTCATTATCGTCGTCTCTCACAGGCACCCGTTGAAGAATATCAGGGTTGAGCTCTTCGAGTTTCATGGCCCACATTTTTTCGGAGTAGGGGCGATAAAAGGTTTCTACGATGTTTTCCTCTCCCACAATTTCTTTGGTTTCTCTGTTGACGGGTAAGGTAACATAACGACCGTCTTTGAGCATGGCTTTTACTTGGTGTTTATAGGGGACCCATTCGGCAAATTGTTGGAGATAACGAAATACTTTTTCGTTTTTGGTGTGAAAAAGATGAGGACCGTATTGGTGTACTCGAATACCATTTTTATTAACATAGTCATATACATTGCCTCCAATGTGGTCTCGCTTTTCAATGATGTGAATTTTGTAGCCCTCCAATGCCAATTGGCGGGCAATTACCACACCGGAAAGACCGCATCCTACCACCAGAATTTCTTTCATCTTAATGGAGTTTTTTCTTCAAAAAATAAAGGTCAAACAACAAACCCAAACCCATTTGTACCACGCGCAATACATTGATGGAATTTTCGCCTCCGATTCTTTCTGGAAACTCAATGGCCGGGCGGGAGATTTGGTATTTTTTTTTGGACAAAACGTAGCTCAATGCGATGTTGTGGATATCGAAAGATTCTGGGATGAAGGCCAGGGCATCTTGCAAAGCCTCACGCTGAATTAGTCGATAGGGCGTATTGGGGTCTTGCAGTCCGATTCCGGTAACCAATGAGGAAAAAAAAGCAGAAAGTTTGGAGGTCATTTTCCTTGCCCAGCCGTCTCCGCGATTTTGTCTTTTGCCCAATACAAAGTGGTATTGGTTTCTCTCTTTCCAAAAAGTATCGAAAAATTGGGGTCGGCATTGTCCGTCGCTGTCTATCTGCAAAATGAAAGAGGCCGAAGTTTTGGAGAGGGCAAAGTCATAGCCTAAGCGAATGCTCCTTCCATGACCACTGTTGTGTTTGTTGAGAATGGCCAGCTTGCCATCTATATTGTTCATTTTATCTAGGCTATCGTCTTTTGAGCCATCATTGACCAAAATCAACAAATAGTCGATGTTCAATTCTGTAAATTTTTCTATCCACTCTTCACAAACCTTTTGGATAGCATCCGTTTCATTGTAAACAGGGACCACCACGGCTAGCTCACAGCTGAACTTGGACTTGAGGGAATGAAGACTTAAATCAAAAATCAAAACAATTAGAAATCAAAGGTAGGGGTTTCATTGCTTACATGCTTAATTTTGCCATCGTGAAAAAAGTATTGGTAACAGGAAGCAATGGATTGTTGGGCCAAAAGTTATGCGATTTATATTTGCCTTTGGAAGAAATTGACTTTTTGGCGACAGCACGCGGAAAAAACCGTTATCCCTCTACTTCGTTGTCTTACCAAGAAATGGACATCAGCCAAAAGGGGTCAGTGCAAAAGGTTCTCCAAGCTTTTCGCCCCGATTGTGTGATTCATACTGCAGCCATGACGCATGTAGACGATTGTGAAGAGAATCCTAAAGAATGTGATTTGTTAAATGTAGAGGCGGTTAAATTTTTGGTAGAAACCTGCAACGCTGTGGGTGCTCACTTCATTCATTTGAGCACTGATTTTATTTTTGATGGTCAAGAAGGTCCCTACTCAGAGGAAGCAGTTCCCAATCCCTTATGCTACTATGGAAAGAGTAAACTTCGGGCAGAAGAATATGTCCAAGAACATTGCAAGAGCTGGAGCATTTTGCGTACTGTGTTGGTCTATGGATTGGTGCAAGATATGAGTCGAAGCAATATTGTTCTTTGGGCCAAAAATGCGCTTTTGGATAAAAAGGTCATCCGAGTGGTAGACGATCAATTTCGTACGCCCACCCTAGCAGAAGATTTGGCTTTGGGTTGCCGATTGGCGGAAATGAAAGAAGCTACAGGTGTTTTTCATATTTCTGGAAAAGACTTTATGAGTATCTACGAGTTGGTGAAACGGGTGGCGAATGCATATCAATTGAGTATGGAAAATGTGGAAAAAGTATCTAGCCAAATCCTAAATCAAAAAGCACAGCGGCCGTCCAAAACAGGATTTGTTTTGGAAAAAGCACGAAGTGTATTGGGTTTTATGCCGCGTAGCTTTGAAGAGGGTATTGCCCTTGTTGAGCGACAATTTCAAGCTTATCGGTAATTTATTTTATTATAATGTCAACCGTAGTACTGAGTGCTTTACCGTAAGATCGGTGAATGCCATCCGCAAATTGAAGTGCCAATTTGTGTTTGCCCGGCGAGAGGTTCAAATAGGTTTCAGTCTGTCCGCCCCCAAAGTGAATGTGTGCCGAGTCTGCAGGAACCATTGTTTTTTGTGGAATAAAATCACCCCGATCTACCAGAATGTGATGGTGTCCCGTTCCATCAACCACTTGCCCTGAAGGTACAACTTTCATGCCTTCCACACCCATTTTCACATAAACCGGACTGGTCATTTGTTGTCCATTTTGTAGATTAACAAAAAATACTTTGGCATTTTTAGGAAGTTGAAAAGGATCTTCTTGCGCGTGGGTCTGTGTAGTGGCGTGCTCGTGATGGCCTTTGCTTTCGTGGACTTCATTGTCAGAAGATTTTTGTGCACATGCAGAAAAAACAAACAGACTCAAAAAGATGAAATGATGTTTCATATGATTGAGAACAAAGATGTGCCTTTTTTATTTTAAAAAAATATTTGTATACTCGAAAAATCTCGGTGTCGAATTCGAGACACCATTTTCACCGAACAATAAAAAAATGATTAAACTATTTGTTGCTAAATTGAACCCCGAGACGAATTCTGAGGATTTAAAACGGTTGTTTTCTCCATTCGGACGAGTAACCTCTGCCAAAATTGTAATGGATGCCAAATCTGGCAATTCTAAGAATTATGGTTTTGTAGAAATGAGCCATGATCGCGCTGCCTTGCAAGCGATAGACGAGCTCCACCATTCGATTTTTATGGATTACGAGATTATTGTAAAGCGCTCAGAACCCAAGGGAGATTTGCTACAAGAAGAGAGACAAACAAATGAGTATTTGCACAAACCTCGCCGACGCTCTGACTAGTCTACTTGGTCGTGGAGGAAGGAATTATTGGACTTTGGCATTGGCTGTCCTTCTTTGTCGAAGAGACTCCATCTTGTGAGTTCGGTTTGTGAACTATGGTTTACTTGAGCCAATTTCACTCCGTTTCTTTTGTAGGCAGGTGTTCCTTCCATTTCTTCCATTTCGTCATTGGCTTTTTCGTGTAGTTTGGATAGTTCTTTGAGCCTTTTTGCTTGATCAATGTGTTTTCTTTTGTTTTCCATCATTTCACTATCCATTGGTTGGTGGTCCTTATTTTCTCCAAAAAGATCGATTCTCTGGCCCAAATTTTGGTCGGCACTGCTCTCCAAAGTATTTTCATGCATGGTATCAATTTCTATTTGGATGTGTTCGTCCAATTCAGCCATTTCAACACCCTCTTTTGGTAGGTTTTCCCTTGGGCTAAAGTCCGTGGCTATGATGGTTACTTTTATCCCATTTCCTAGGTGT
Source organism: uncultured bacterium (assembly GCA_963991985.1). Classification (GTDB taxonomy): domain Bacteria; phylum Bacteroidota; class Bacteroidia; order NS11-12g; family UBA9320; genus MED-G17. The sequence goes on from CAXDRX010000003.1 coordinate 6,321, forward strand.
TGATTTTCATTGAAACTGGCTTTCAAAATTGTATCTACGCCCGATTCATCCCTTACAAAGTTGCAAATGGTGTCAAACTCTTCAAGAGTAAGCTCTTCTTCGGGACCATAGGCAACTTGGACCAACATTTTTTTGGCTCCGGATAGTTTGTCATCGTCTAATAGGGGAGAAGCGATGGCCTCTTTTGCGGCATCGGTTGCTCTGTCTTGCCCGGTGCTGGTTCCGGTTCCCATAATGACCTTGCCCCCATTTTTCATTACATTGTAAACATCCCTAAAATCCACATTGATAATTCCTTGAACGGTGATCATTTCTGAAATTCCTTTGGCGGCCGTATTGAGGATTTCATCGGCATGCGCAAAAGCTTTTGTGATGGGTAATTTTCCGTAGATTTCTTTGAGTCGGTCGTTTGAAATGACCAAAATTGAGTCGACATGTTTCTTGAGTTCCTCTACTCCATCGGAAGCAATATTGCTTCTGTGTGAGCCTTCCATACCAAATGGAGTTGTAACAATGGCCACAGTCAGGATTCCGGCTTCTTTGGCCATTTCTGCAATGACCGGCGCTGCACCTGTTCCTGTTCCTCCACCCATTCCTGCGGTGATGAAAAGCATTTTTGTATTTACCCCTAAGGTTTCTTGAATTTCATTCATGCTTTCTATGGCTGCTTTTTTTCCGACCTCGGGATCTGCACCTGCGCCAAGGCCTTCATTGGTTTCTGCGCCAAGCTGAATTTTGTTTGGGATGGGACTTGCTTCCAATACTTGTGCATCTGTATTGCACACACAAAAATCTACTCCCTGGATTCCATTTTGGAACATATAATTTACGGCGTTGCAACCTCCTTGGCCGACACCCATAACTTTGATAATGGATGATTTTTCTTTTGGTAATTCTACTCTAAATGTCATAGCTTATTTGTTTATGTCGTCAAAATCTTGGATGTCTGTTTCGTCTTTCAACCATTCTTTTAAATTGATTCCAATGGTATTGAAAAAGTTGCTTTTTGGTCGTTTCTTTTTCCCATCGTTTTTCTGTTCTTCTTCCGGGGGAATCGTCTCTTGTTCTACCTCTACTTGTTCTATAATTTTGTGGTTGTTGTCAAATTGTAAATTGTCTTGATATCCACGAAGAACCAAGCCTACTGCCGTGGCATAAATGGGACTTTTCAAATCATCGGAAAAGCTATTGGCCAAATGCTCGTTTGGGTAGCCCATTCGAGTATCTAGCCCAGTCGTTAATTCACACAACTGGATGATATTTTTCATCATAGCACCTCCGCCAGTAAGCACAATACCACAGGTAAGCTTTTTCTCCATATTGCTTGCTTTGATGTGGTAATAAACCAGATTCAATATTTCGGACATCCGGGCTTCAATGATTCGGGCCAAATTTTTGACAGAAATTTCTTTGGGATCTCTTCCGCGTATGCCAGGAATGGTTATAATTTCGTTTTCATTGGTCAATTCTGCCAAACAAGAACCTGCTTTTATTTTGAGCAGTTCGGCATGAGACTGCATTACAGAACATCCCTCTTTGATGTCTTTCGTTATGATGTCTCCTCCATAAGGAATGACCGCCGAATGACGAATGATATTTTCATGAAAAATAGCCACGTCTGTGGTTCCTCCTCCTATGTCTACCAATGCAACTCCTGCTTCCAATTCTTCAGGGCTCAGCACTGCAGAGGCACTTGCGAGCGGTTCTAGAGTGATTCCTGCAATTTGATAATCTGACCTCTGTACACATCGGTTTATATTTTTCACCGCAGAAATTTGACCCGTAATGATATGAAAATTTCCCTCCAGCCGAATTCCTGCCATGCCGATGGGGTCGGAAATGTTTGGCTCCCCATCAACGGTATAATCTTGTGGTAAAACGTGAAGAATTTTGTCTCCCGGTTGCACAGCCGTTCGATACATGTCTTCTTCTAGCTTATTCAAATCACTCTGCGTAATTTCTGATTCCACATCTTGCCGAATGAGCATCCCGCTGTGTTGGAAGCTTTTAATATGTGAACCCGCAATTCCTACATGAACATTTTGTATATCCACATTTGAAATTTCTTCAGCCTGCTTCACGGAATGTATGATTGCATCTACTGTTTTGTTGATGTTGGTTACCACTCCTCTGGTCACCCCGCCATCCGATGGTCGCTTTCCAACGCCCAAAACCTCTAGTTTGTTGTGCTCATTTAACCGACCGACAATCGAGCAAATTTTAGTGGTTCCAATGTCTAATCCTACTACAATTTTTTGTGTCATATCAATATGCTATTATTTGTTTTTTGAATCGAAGATCTATTGTTTGGTATACATCCCAGCCAAGGCTAGGAAGCACATTTTTTATAAATATTTCACTTCGATTCATTTTGTTATTTAGGTCTGATGTATTGCCGAGCAAGATTTCAAAACGACCAAGATTGGTAACAAATTGAATTTCATTTGCTTTGTTTACAAAAATCTGTTCTACCGTCGCATTCCAAAAGGGGTTTTCTTGAACATAGTTGCCCAAGGTGTATAATTTGCTAATCATATTGGCACCAATTTGGCCTGTAACCACGGGGATTTTTTGTAACTGTCCTTTTGGAATATTGACAAGCGTAGAGTCTCGAGTTAAAATTTTTTGTTTTCCTTGCGAAAAATGGATTCGGAGTAGCGGTTGAATTTGTTCTAATTCAATTTGCAATGTTCCATTTAATTGAGCTACAAGAAATGCGTTTCTTATGTATGGGTTCGCCACCAATGCATCTTTAATTTTTTCTATGTCTTGTTGCGTGGCCTTTATTTCCTTTGATTCAGAAAGTGTTTTATTTATCGAAATGGTATTGAGGATTTCAACCTCACTCATTAACCATTGGTTTTCTTTTGTTTTACCAACGATCTCTACCCTTTTGATGAGGTAGTATTCCTTCTCGGAGAATAGGTAAAAAATTAGGGGTGCCACCAAAACAAAGAGCAAGCTTAAAATCAGTATTTTTTGGACCCTATTTTTCATTTTCTAGTATTTTCTTTAGGGGATTAACCATTAGACCAATATCTCCAGCGCCAAGAGTTATAAGAACATCAAAAGATTCCTCCAGTATTTTGTTTGGCAGGTCTTTTTTGCTCACGAGATCAACTGAATTTGTCATTTGTTGCGCCAATTTACTGGAATTGATTCCTGGGATGGGTTTTTCTCTTGCCGGGTAAATCGGCAACAAAAAACATTTGTCTAACTTGGACAATGCCTTGGCAAAATCGGCCATAAAGTCTCTTGTTCTTGAAAAAAGATGGGGTTGAAAAACACCCAGAATATTTTTTTGAGGGTAACTGTCCCGAACGGAATTGAGCGTAGCTTCAATTTCTTTTGGATGATGTGCATAATCGTCGATAAACAGAATTTTTTTTGAATCAACAATAATTTCAAACCTTCTCTTTATTCCATTAAATGAAGGCAATTGGTCTCTTATTTTTTCTAGGGAAAGTCCGAAATGAAGAGCCAATGAAAGGGCTCCGATTGTGTTCTCCAGATTGTGTTGTCCATGGTAATTTAAACAAAGGTCTTTGTAAATACCTTTTGGCGTTTTCAAGTCAAATTGCCAGCCATTTTTTGTTTTTAGGGGTTGGATGGGCATGTAGTCAGCATCTTTTAATCCATAAAAAATTGCATTGGGAAATTTTTCTTTCAATCGACTATTGACAATCAAATTACCTTTAGCCACTTGCTGTGCAAAGGTTTGAAAAGATTCTTCAAGATTTTGCTCATTTTTGTAAATATCTAGATGGTCTGCATCTGTGGAAGTAATAATTGCCCCTTGCGGTTTAAGTTGTAAGAAAGACCGGTCAAACTCATCTGCTTCGGTAATGCTAATATTTTCATTTCCTCCTTCTTTTTGAATAAAGTTACTCTGATAATTGCTCGTTATTCCGCCAACAAATGCAGTAATGGAGGCTTGGTGACGCATCATCAAATGAGCAAGTATTGCTGTGGTTGTTGTTTTGCCGTGAGTTCCTGCAACAGAAAGGTTGGTCGTATTTTTGGAGATCTGGCCCAAAACTTCAGAACGCTTCCTTATGTCAAAGTTATTTGTTCGAAAAAATTGGAAAAGTTTTAATTCTTGAGGGATGGCTGGTGTATATACCACTAGACAAGCATTTTTTCTTTGTTTGAAAATCGGAGGGATATGATTAAAATTGTCTTCATACGTGATGGAAGATCCCAATTGCTCTAAATGTTTGGTAATCGGACTGGACGTTTTATCGTAACCCGCAACGGTCTTTCCTGAGTTCAAGAAATATTTTGCGATGGCACTGTTTCCAATGCCACCAATACCTAAAATGAAGATATTTTCAATTGTTTTTTTCATACAAATCTATCAGTGCATCTACAATCTTTTGTGTGGCATTTTGAAAATTAAATTGTGCCATTTGGCTCGATAATTTTTCTTGCTCCTTTGGGTTTTTCAGCAATTGAATAGCAGTATCCACAAGAATTTCTTGGGCTGCTCGATCCGATACCATCTTGGCGGCATTTTTTTGAACCAATACCTTAGCATTTTTTGTTTGATGATCCTCTGCCACATTGGGTGACGGCACCAAGATAGCGGGTTTTTGGATTGCGGCCAATTCCGAAATGGAAATGGCTCCAGCTCGGGAAATCACTATATCAGCGGCGGCATAGGCATAGGCCATGTCATAGATAAATTCTTTTCGAATGCCCCATTTCACTTCACCCTCGGTTTGGAAATTCTTGCCCGTCTGCCAAATGAGTTGAATTTTTTCATTTGCAAGTTTTTCCAATCCTTTTGAAATGGATTGATTGATTGTTCTGGCCCCCAAAGAGCCTCCAACCACCAATAGAGTTGGCATTTCCTTTAAGCCCAATTTACTTCTTGCTTTTTCTTTGGAAATTTGTTCTAGCAGGTCTTTTCGGATGGGGTTGCCGGTGAGAATTGTTTTTTCTTTGGGAAAATATTTTTGAACGGCATCGTTTGCTATACATATTTTACCTGCTTTTTTGGAAAGTAGCTTATTGGTAATTCCAGGGAAACTATTTTGTTCTTGGATAAGCAAAGGGATATTTTTTTGTACTGCAATCCAATTGATTGGTCCACTGGCAAAGCCACCTGTTCCCACACAAATCTGAGGTCGAAAATTCTGAATGATTTTGTAGGACTTCCATAAAGAATAAAGAAGTTTAAAGGGGAATAGTATATTTTTTTTCCAATTTTTCCTATCGTAGCCCGATATCCATATTCCTTTTATTGGAAATCCAGCTTTGGGAACTTTTTCCATTTCCATTCGATGTTTTGATCCAACAAACAAAATTTCAATTTTTGGAAACCTTCCCATTAGTTCTTTTGCTATGGCCACTGCAGGATAGATATGCCCACCGGTACCTCCGCCAGAAAGCAGCACTCTTTGAAGTTTTGTCTTATTCTTTTCCATATCTACTTACACTTAAGATTATTCCAAATGCCAAGCTTGTAAACAACAAAGAAGTTCCGCCCAAACTTACCATGGGCAAGGTTAATCCGGTGACTGGAAAAATATTGACATTGACACCCATATGCACCAGTGCTTGCAAAACCACCAAAAGACATAGACCTATGGCCAAGAAAGCACCGAAACTTTTTGGTGTATTGATTACTATTTTTATCGACCTCCACAACAACAATAAATAAAGAAATAAAACGGGCAAAGCACCAAACAGAAGGCCATACTCTTCAATGATTATGCTAAAGATAAAATCCGTATAGGGTGAGGGTAGAAAATTTCTTTGCACGCTTTTTCCAGGTCCAACCCCAAACAAACCACCTCGGGCAATGGCTATTTTTGCTTGATCATTTTGAAAAGTTTTGGCAGGATCTGCCTCCTCTTTCCCCAAAAATGTTTCAACCCTAGATTTCCATACCCCTGTCCGACCTGTATTGTCAGAATTGATTAAAATGGTATAACCCACAAAAAACAAAAGTGCCCCACCTAAGGCAATTCCTCCCAAATACTTGAAAGGAATTCGACCTACAAAAAGTAGAACAATGGATGTTAAAAACAATAAAGCCGAGGTGGAAAGGTCCGCAGGAAAAATAAGCAAACAAACTACTGAGATGCTCGTCAAAATATTCAAATATTTTCTGCTTGAATATTCAGATTGGTGTTTGGAAAGAAATCGAGCTACATACATAATAAGACCCAACTTTGCAAAGTCTGAGGTTTGAAAAGAAAGCCCAATTAACGGAAGTGTTATCCATCGTTTGGCTGCATTCACCTCTTTTGTTTGATAAAGGGTGTACAACAGTAACGGGATGCTGATCAACAGCAATAGCTGAGAAATTCTACTGTAATACTGAAATCTTATCAAATGGGCAAGCCACATGATACAAAAACCTAAGCCCGCCAAAAACAATTGCTTGAATAAATAACTTTGAGGGCTTTTGTTGTTGGCATAAGCCAAAGTACCTGTGGCGCTGTATACAGCGAGCAAACCCATGAGCGTGAGTAACATTGCAATGATCCAGATTATTGGATCCCCTTTAAAATAGTTTTTGAAGCCCTGCATTATAGGTTTTTCACAGCTTCTTTAAATTTTTTTCCTCTTTCTTGATAATTTTCAAACAAATCAAAACTTGCGCAAGCGGGAGATAGCAATATTTGTTCTCCTTTTTCCGACATTTTGAAGGCCATATTTACAGCTTCATCCATGCTGGTTGTGTTCAAAATAATCTCGACCTCCTGACCAAAAGCCTCATGAATTTTTAAATTATCAATTCCCAAACAGATGATTACCCGAACTTTTTCTCTCACCATAGGCTTGAGCAATTCGTAATCATTCCCCTTATCAACTCCACCCGCAATCCAAACAATTGAATTGTTGGCGGACTCTATGGCATACCAAGTTGCATTTACATTGGTCGCTTTTGAATCATTTACAAACTCTCTTCCTTTGAGACGCAAAACCCATTCTAAACGGTGCTCTACGCTGGTAAAATTGGATAAGCTTTCTCGAATTTTTTCTTTTCGAATCAGCAATGCATTTGCCACAATCGCAGCAGCCATGGTGTTGTACAAATTGTGTTTTCCACCAATTGTTAGTTGACTAATTTCCATATTAAAATTTTGTTTCAGGCTTGGGTGACTTATCACCATTCTGTCTTTATCTATCCATGCCCCTTCGGTGAGGGGATGATTGGCAGAAATGGGGATAAACTGTTTAATACTTTCATATTTTTTGATACTTTCTGAAAGTACAATATCATCTTGACAAAAAATTGCCAAGTCTTTTTCCTTTTGGAAGTTAAATAGGTTGAGTTTGGATTTCACATAGTCTTCAAAACTGTTGTACCGATCCAAGTGATCTGGAGAAACATTGAGCACAATGGCAATGGGGATTTGAATATTCTTTAAACCATCTATTTGAAATGAGCTTAGCTCTACCACCAAATATTCATAATCTCTTTTGGCCAGCATAGCCGCCATACTTGTACCAATATTTCCAACCATCGCAACATCTAGTTTTGCATTTTTCATGATATGATGGATAAGATGAACTGTTGTTGTTTTTCCATTCGTACCAGTTACTCCTATTATTGTCGCTTTGGAAAATTGTGCAGCATACTCTATCTCCGAAATAATTTCGATGCCTAAATCCTTGGCATTAGAAAGAATTGGAATATCTGTAGGAATTCCTGGACTTTTAACAATCAAATCGGCATTTAATACGATGTCTGTATGGCCATTTTCTTCATACAATACCTCCCAACTTTCCAATTTTTGCAAATTGTTTTTTTCTATGACGGAATGGTCTGAAACAAAAGGACGATCTCCTTTGGCAAGTGCCAACTGCGCTGCGCCTATTCCGCTGATGCCCGAACCCAATATGCTAACTTTTCTATTCAACTATCTGATTTTTAAAGTTATGAAGGTTAAAATTGCCAGCATCAGCCCTACGATCCAAAAACGAACCACAATTTTGGGTTCCGCATAATTCAGTTTCTGATAATGATGGTGGAGCGGAGACATTTTAAATATTCGCTTCCCTTCTCCATATTTCTTCTTGGTATATTTAAAATAGGCAACTTGAATGATTACACTTAGATTTTCTGCCAAAAAAATTCCGGCCAAAATGGGCAGTAAAAATTCTTTCCGAATCATCAATGCGAGCGTTGCTATGATGCCCCCAATCGCAAGGCTGCCTGTATCGCCCATAAAAACTTGAGCGGGAAATGCATTGTACCAAAGGTATCCAACACAGGCCCCCGTAAGCGCTGCTGCAAATATGAGCACCTCCCCAATTTCAGGGATGAACATAATATTGAGGTAGTCTGCGAAAATGTAATTTCCCGAAAGAAAGGCCAAAACCCCTAACGTTGCAGCTATGATGGCTGCTGTCCCAGCTGCCAAACCGTCTATTCCATCGGTAAGGTTGGCGCCATTGGAGACCGCGGTAATGACAAAAATTACTACCAAAACATAGGCCAACCATGCAAAATTTGAGCGCTGGTGTTTTGGAAGAAAAATAAGTAAATCGGCATAATCAAATTGATGATTTTTGACAAAAGGGATTGTTGTGTTTGTACTTCTGTGATCCACCACATAGATCTGTTCCCCATTGCCATTGTATTTTACTTCTTGAAGTTCAACCTGACTCTTTTTTGTTTGATATTCTTTTTCGGACAAGTAGGACCGAATCCGTACGTCTTTGTTGAGGTAGAAACATAAGCCAATAATCATTCCGAGAGTCAATTGTCCAAAAACTTTGAACTTTCCGCGAAGTCCTTTTTTGTTTTTTTTAAATACTTTGATGTAATCATCTAAAAATCCAATTAGGCCCATCCAAACGGTTGTGAGCAAAAGCAATAAGACATATACATTTCTTAGTCTTGCGAATAGGAGCGTCGGCACAAGGACGGCCGCCAATATAATAAGTCCGCCCATTGTTGGGGTTCCTTTCTTTTTGTCTTCATTGGCAAGGCCCAAGTCCCTGATTGTCTCCCCTACTTGCTTTTTTTGCAAAAGGGCGATAAAACGTTTTCCAAAAATCAATGAAATCACCAAAGACAAAAGCACAGCCGCCCCCGCACGAACAGAGCTGTATTGATACAATTGATTTCCTGGGAACTCAAACAATTGACTTAGGTATCTGAACAAGTAATAAATCATACGTTTGACAATTCTTTTAGATGTTGGTTAAGTAATTGAAAGTCATTGAAATCATATTTCACCCCATCGATGTCTTGGAAATTTTCATGTCCTTTCCCTGCCAACAGTATGATATCGCCGGGTTTTGAGAGCATCACTGCTGTTTTGATTGCTTCCTCTCGATCTTGGACTGAAATTGTTTTCTTAATGTCTGAAGGCATGACTCCCTTTTTCATATCCTTGATGATTTGATTGGGGTCTTCATTTCTAGGGTTGTCTGAGGTAAATACAACACGATCGCTCATGCTGGCAGCAATATTTCCCATCATGGGTCTTTTACTTTTGTCTCTATTCCCACCGCAGCCCAGAATTGTGATCAATTGTTCATTTTTTGAACGAATGTTGTTGATATTGTTCAATACATTTTTCAAAGCATCCGGGGTATGGGCAAAATCTATGATTCCGGTAATTTTTTCCACCTCCATCAATTCAAATCTTCCTTTCGGGGGAAAAACCTTCGTTAAAGCTTTTACCACTTCGTCCTCTTCTTTACCAAGAAGCATTGCAGTGGCAAAAGCTGCCGTTAAGTTGTAGGCATTAAATATTCCACTGAGCGCAAAATAGGCCTGCTGTCCATTGATTTCTAACAACATTGATTTTAGGTCTTGTTCGATAAGCCTTGCTTTAAAATCTGCCTTCGATTTTAAGGCATATGAATATTTGCTTGCCTGGGCATTTTGAACCATAATTTTCCCATTTTTATCATCTCTGTTGAACAAGGCGAAGGCGCTTGATTTTAGCCAAGAAAATGCTTTTTGTTTTGTATCTCGGTAATGGTCAAATGTTTTGTGGTAATCTAGATGATCATGACTTAGGTTGGTAAAAACCATTCCGTCAAAGTCCAAATTATAGACACGATTTTGATCGATGGAATGGCTGCTCACTTCCATAAATACAAATTCGCAAGAACGAGAAGTCATTCTAAAGAGGACTTCGTTGATGGCAATGCTATGGGGTGTTGTATGATTTGCCTGGTAAATTTCTTCTTCAATCGCAATTTTGATTGTGCCAATCAAGCCTGTGGAATAGCCCATTCCGAGAAATGTTTGATACAATAGAGTCGCAACACTTGTTTTTCCATTGGTTCCAGTGACCCCGATCAATTTCATTTTTTTGCTCGGATTGTCATAAAAATTAGAAGCCATAATAGCCATTGCTTGAGATGTATTCGCAACCCTTACATAAGATACCTCCTGATGTATTTTTTCAATAGGGTTTTGATGAACAATGCAAACAGCTCCTTTTTCAATCGCTTGTCGAACAAACTTATGTCCATCGCTTTGCGCACCTCTAATGGCAAAAAAACATGCCCCTTGTTTGATTTCTCTTGAATCCAATTCTAGCGAATGTATTTTTTGGTTTTCACTCCCTTCTATATGTTCTACTACAACCCCTTGTAGTAAGTCTATTAAATTTATATCTGGAGCGTAATTGTTCATTTAAGGTGTAGATTAATGGTTGAACCTTCACGAAGCACCGTACCCGCCAATGGATATTGCTTCCATACTTTTCCCTTTCCAGTGGATTTTATTTTAAGGCCCCACGTATTGGCCAAATAGACAGCTGAAGACAATCCTAAATTTTTGAAATTGGGCAGTTTTTTTTGCTCAAAGGTGGAATCCATTTCCACCTTTCTGTTGGATAATCTAAAGACCTTCCCATCTTCGATTTTGGGTAATTTCAATTCCATCTCTTTGGCAATACAGCGCAAATCCTCGCCCAACACACTAAGCTTGGGTGTAATGACTGTATCTAATTGCCAAGAATTGTATAGGTGCAATGAGTTTGTTTTTAGAGCAATTTCTTTAAAAATCGGAAGCGCCACAGAGGCCCCATAAAATTGTCCCATGCTAGGTTTATTCACCACAACAACGCATGAATACCTCGGCTTTTCTGCCGGAAAATAACCCACAAAACTTGCATTGTATTTTTTTTGATTGTAGGGAGCAATAAGTGCTGTTCCTGTTTTCCCTGCACAAGAAAAACCGACATTTTTAATAGCTTTGGCCGTACCATTTTCCACAACTCCTCTTAAAACTTGATTGATTTTTTCAGCAGTTGCTTTGGAGCATATTTTTTTGCCCTTGACCAATGGAAAGTTCTCCATTGTTTTTCCTCTATCTGACAAATGGCTCACCAGTGTTGGCTGCATCCATTCCCCCTGATTTGCGATTGCATTTACAAAGGTCAAAAGCTGCAGTGGTGACAACTTAAGTTCATATCCTATACTCATCCAAGGCAAGGTTGTTGACGACCAAGAGGGATGATCGGGGCTAAAAAATTTTGGACTGGCCTCTCCTTTGATTTTAATATTGGTTTTGCCCGTTAGTCTTGCCTTTTGAATATGAGCAAGAAATTTACTGGGTCGTTTTCGATAAAACTTTTCAATAAGCTTTGAAGTCCCTACATTGGAAGATTTTTCTATAATTTCTTGAAAACTTAAATACTGATGATTTCCTGTTTCTGAATCAAGCATTTTTCGTCCATAAAACTGTGTTTCTCCCCACTCGATGTCCACCGAGTCATCCAATTTGACATATTTGTCTTCAAGAAGCGCCATCATAGATAATATTTTGAATGTTGAGCCGGGTTCAAAACCTTCGCCAATAGCATAATTAAATCTCTCCGAATAGTTGTTTTTTCCTTTTGTTAAATTGGCGATGGCTTTTATTTTTCCGGTTTCTACCTCCATGACAATTGCAGTGCCATGGTGGGCTTGATGCTTTTCTAAACCATTGAGGAGCGCATTTTCCACAATATCCTGCATTTGAATATCTAAATAGGTATGCAAATTGTATCCCTCAATGGGGTCAACAACATTTTCGACATTTACTGGCCGATAGCCCCCAGCAATCTTTTGATACAGTTTTTTGCCTTTGATCCCGCTCAATTCTTTATTGAATGTTCTCTCGAGGCCTGCGCCACCCACATGATCTCTGTAAAACCCAATGGTTCTGGAGGCCAGCAAACCAAATGGCTTTTCCCTTGTGGTAAATTCTTCTACAATAAGTCCACTTTTGTAGGTCCCTTGATCAAAAACTGGCAGTTTTTTAAGCTCTTTTACTTGCAAGTAGCTCGCCTTCCGCATAATCAAAGCATATCGCAATCTTTTCCTTCTTGCTTTCCCAAAAAACTGTTGATAGCTTCTCGCAGAACGATTGTTCAGGATTTTTGAGAATGCTGCAGCATAAAGATTATGGTATTTTTTGAAAGAATCTTGGTGCATCACCGATGCATCAAAGTGCAATTTGTAAAAAGGCAGAGAGCTTGCAAGTAATTCCCCGTTGGCGGCATAAACATTTCCTCTACGCGCTTCAATTTCCCTGTATTGCAGCGTTAGGCTGTCTGCCTTGTTGAGCCAAAATTCTTTTTCTTTAAATTGGATTTTGGCAGAAGAGAAAATTAACATGACACCAAAAAGAATAGATCCTCCCAAAACAAGCAGCGTGCGCCACAATATGTCTTTTCGAACATTGCTCATTTTTTTCGATTCAGTTTTATGGGTGCTTTAGAAGGAATTTGAATATTTCGTTTTTCAAGCTGTTTCTCGATGGTCGTTCTTTTGGTCTTCTGCATAAGTTCAGACTTACGCGTTAGATGTTCATGTCGAAGGCTTTTTACCTCTTTTTGAGCAGCACTTGTTTTTCGAGCAATGTTATCGATGCTATGTCCAACAAATACAGAGAAAGCAATAAGTGAAGCAATGAAAACAATGAATGGTATGTCAAAAATTTCGTCAACCTTCATTTCTGGTGGCTATTCGTAATTTTGCGCTTCGTGATCGCGGATTTGTCAAAATTTCCTCTTGGCTTGCGACAATCATTTTTTTAGGATTTGGTGTAAAGGGCCTATGTTGTAAACCAAAGGCGTCTTTCACGATTTCTCCATCGAGATTTCCCGTATTGATAAAGTTTTTCACCAATCGGTCTTCTAAAGAATGATAAGAAATAAAGGCTATTTTGCCTCCAACTTTCAGCACTTCAGGAAGCTGTTTTAAAAGAATTTCTAAGGCAGCTATTTCCTGATTCACTTCGATGCGAATGGCTTGAAAAACTTGCGATAAGTATTTGTTTGTTCGATTTTTATGTGGTGCAAAATTTTCAACGATTTGTTTGAGTTGCTTTGTGGTTTTTAGTGTTGAAATACTTCTTTCCAGAATGATTCTTTTTGCCAAAGGATATGCATTTTTTATTTCGCCATACTTTTTAAATACTTCTGCCAAATCCTCAATAGAATAGGTATTGACTACTTCCCATGCAGATTTTTTGGCATTTTGGTTCATTCTCATGTCGAGGTCTGCCTCCTCGCGGAAACTAAAACCTCGTGGAGCCATATCAATCTGATGGGAAGAAATGCCTAAATCTGCCAAGAGCCCGTCGATAGGGAGCATATCATAATAGCTTAAGAAGCGTTTCAGGTGGGAAAAATTGGCTTTCACCAAAATAAGTTGTTCATTTTCTCGCCTGTTTGCAATGGCATCAGCATCTTGATCAAAGGCCAGTAGTTTGCCTTTCTCCAAACTGTCTAAAATTTCTTTTGAGTGCCCTCCCCCGCCATAGGTTGCATCCACATAATTGCCACCCGTCTGTATAGAAAGAGCGCTAACGCTTTCCTTCAAAAGGACAGGTGTATGGTATTGGTTATTCATGTTGATTGATTGCGCTCATTACTTCGTCAGCAAGATCAGACAGATCTTCGGGACTAATTTCTTGCTGACGGTCGAATTCCTTTTTGTCCCATAGTTCTATTTTATTGTCAAAAGAGGAGAAAACCAGCTCAGATTTAATATTGGCATATAGTTGCAAACGCTTAGGAATCAAAATTCTCCCTGCTTTGTCTATGGTTAAAATTGTTGCTCCATTCTGAAAAAGCCTTTTCAATTTTCTATGTTGTGGATTAAAATTACTTAACTGGTCTAGTTTCACTAACTCCCTTTCCCAAGATGCTCGAGTGAAAAGAGCCAAGCACTTATCCAGACCTCTATTAATGACCAAGGTATCTTGTGCCTCATTTGGGATTTGGCGTTTTAAACCCGAAGGAAGTAAAACCCTCCCTTTGGCATCTAGTTTGGCCTCGTACTCCCCTATAAATCTTGGCACAGTCAATTCTTTTTTTTTAATTACAGCCAATATAGGAATAACAAAACCCACATTTAACCACTTCTTACCACTTTTTTACAATAAATATCCACAATTCTATATTATCCACTCAATTTATGTGTATAAGTAACTAAAAAGGGGCCAAATTCAAATTATTGAATGTAAAAATAGATTAACCTGGTGGGTAAAGGTGGGAAAAATTATTAATTCAAACTGGAAACATTTCTATTGCCTTTGAAAATCTACCTTGAACTTCATTGATACCCAACAATGAAAGGATATCAAAAATCGGTGGTCCGCCCATTCGTCCGGTGATGGCCAAACGCATTGTCGGCATTACTTGACCTACCCCTATTTCTTTTTCTTTGAGCATGGCACCAAAAACTGCCTGCAAGTTGTCTGCAGTAAATTCCTCCAATTTCGCTGCATTATCTAAAAATTCCTTACAAAAATTCACCCCTTCTATTTTCCATTTCTTTTTCATCCCTTTGGGATCGAAAGATACGGGAGAAGCAAAAAAATAGTTCCCCTCTTCCAAAAAATCATTTAAAAAGTTTACCCTGTCTTTGATCATATGAATCACTTTTAAAAGGTAATCTTCACTTTTTTCAATGGAGTTTGCCTTAAGAATGGGCTGCCATTTTTTCAAAATTTCATTTTCCGACATCCCTAGGAGATATTGATGATTGAACCATTTTGCTTTTTCTGCATCGAACCGGGCACCTGCTTTGTTTACTTTTTTGAGCGAAAAATGTTGCACAAGTTCTGATAGAGAAAATAGTTCTTTATTGTCTGAGCTATGCCACCCCAACAGCGCCAATATATTGAGAACCGCTTCGGGGAAGTAACCATATTCTCGATATCCCGAGCTTTTTTCATTGTTTTCGGGATCAAACCAATCTATTGGGAAAACAGGAAATCCTAGTCGGTCTCCGTCTCTCTTGCTTAATTTTCCTTTTCCTTCGGGTTTAAGAATGAGTGGCAAGTGAGCCATTTTAGGAATTGTGTTTTCCCATCCTAAATAGTGATATAACATGATGTGTAAGGGGGCCGATGGCAACCATTCTTCTCCCCTAATGATATGACTAATTTTCATGAGGTGGTCATCCACCACATTTGCCAAATGATATGTTGGCAATCCATCACTCTTTAAAATAACTTTATCATCGATTTGATTGGATTGGACTTGAACATATCCTCTAATTTCATCATAAAACTTTATTTCTTGCTTGCGTGGCATTTTTACTCTCACTACATAGTCCATTCCTCTAGCCAATCGGTCATTTACTTCGTCTTGGCTGAGAGTAAGACTATTTTTCATGCTCATTCTTGATGTGACATCATAACGGGGTTGCATTCCAGCTTTCTTCATTCTTTCCCGCATCTGGTCCAACTCTTCTACTGTATCAAATGCATAATATGCATTGCCTTCCTGAATCATTTGGTCGACATAAGGCTTATAGATATCTTTTCTTTCGGATTGCCTGTAGGGTCCAAATTCTCCACCTATCTCTGGTCCTTCATCGGGGAAGATCCCCAACCAGGATAGAGATTCTTTTATATATTCTTCCGCTCCATCTACAAATCTTGCTTGATCCGTGTCCTCAATCCGTAGAATAAAATCACCGCCATTTTGCTTTGCAAGGAGGAAATTGTAAAGGGCAGTTCTCACCCCTCCAATATGCAATGGCCCCGTAGGGCTTGGCGCAAACCGAACTCGAAATTTGGACATACAGGTGCAAAAAAAAGGATAGAATTTTGTACTGCCTAATTGCCTTGCATAATTCTTTTTATGGCAGCTTTTGCATTTAATTCAATCGACTTCTTATACTCTTTATTTTTAGGGAAGCTCATGGCCGCTTGATAATATTCCAAAGCTTTTTCCTTTTCTTTCTTTTTCTCATAAATTTCTCCCAAAAGCAGCGCAGATTTTGCCGCATAGCACCTTGGGGAATGGGTTCCAAGCTTTATGGCTTTTTTCAAGTGAACAATCGACAATTCAATGTTTTTTTCCTGATTTAATATTTGACCTTTTCTGTAGTTGTATTCGATGATGTAGGATCTTTGTTTTAATTGAGAGAAATTGATTGCTTGGAGAGCCTTTTTTGCCTCTATATAATGTCCACCATCCCAAAGAATTCTCACACGCAACAAGCTTTGGTTGATCGGGTAAAGAGCCTCTCTTTGAGCCTGCATGTCAATCTCTGACGATACTTCTTTGATATTTTTGAGGGCATGAAGGGCTTTTTGGTACAAGGTTTTTTTGTTGTTTATCAAATACCACCACGCCAACTTCTGCCATGCAGAGGCTACAAATTTTTGATTTTTGGAGAACGCTAAAAATTGATACAAGTTTTCTTCACACCTGGGATCAAAATGTTGGAGTTGTGCCAAACCTAAGCGATAGTATAAAATGGGAAATTCATTGAGACTCCGATTGGATTTTAAAATTGTGCGCGCAATTTCTTTGCTATTTTTGGATTTCTTGGCAATTATTGTTTCTAGGTAAATACAAAACAAATCGTTTGGGTCTCGATTGGGAATTGATTGAAGGGCATCCCACGATCTTTTAAGGTCTTTTTGAAGGTAAAATTTAAGAATAACGGACCAATAAGAAGCTTCTATTTTCAACCAATAACTGGCCTTTTTCTCTTCAATTTGTAAAGAGCTTATGGTATTTAAGCTTTTCATCCCTTCCTTAAAGTTCCCTTGATAACCCATCGCATTGGCCGCCCAGAGGTATTTTTCGGGAATAGCCCCGAAAAGGATATTCAATACAGCCATTGATTTTTGGGGTAGCAGAAAAGAATTGTCCAAAGCCATTGACTTTTTTAGATTTTGCTTCCCCCTGTGCACCATACTTACAGCTTTGGAATAGTCCGAAAATTGAAATGCTAACCAAGCTTGGTGAAATTGCAATTCCCCTAAAAAAAAATACTTATACTTTGGGGGAATCCTTTTGTTTTCTATTTGACTCAAAAACATTTCTATCCTGTGATAGGTGCTTTTGATAGTTTTGGGGTTGGGAAGACAAAACTGTTTAAAAATTTCAACCTTTGCGAGGAGATAAATTGTCCAAACATTTTGTTGGTCTAATTTCTCAAGAACTTTTTTGGCCGAATCAACTTTTAACTCATAAATATTTCTCTGACACCTAACATGCTCCCTGGAATAAGCATTTTGACCTAAAGTCGGAAAGGAAAAGGCAAAAAAAAGAAAACACAAAAATTCTTTTTTTATCAATGGAACAAATAAAGCCTTTCTAAGCATGAATAGACCTTTTTGTATTCAAAACCTTTTAATTCAGTTGAAGTACATATGCGTCTTCGGATCCATTGGGCTTCACTCCCTCGATGAATACAAAACCTTTTTTGCCTTTGAGCATTTTTTCTAATTGTTCTGTCGTATTTACTTTTTGCTTATCAATTTTGGTAATGACAAATCCCTCTGTTATCCCTTTTGCTTTAAACTCACTGTCCCCAGATTTTTTTAATCTCACACCATTCCTTATGCCCATGGCTAACTGCTCCTCTCGCGAGAGATTTTCAAAGGTGGCACCAATGACCTCTCTGAGATCTCTAGAAACCTCTTTGGAAAATTTTTCTTCGCCTTCACGAGTCAAAAGTTTGGCTTTTTTCATCAGCTTTTTTCCTCCTCTTAGCAAAAATATTTCAATTTCATCTCCTGGATAATGCTTGCTAATTTCCTCTTGCAGTTGAGAGGAACTGTTCAAAGGTTTGTCATCTATTTTCAAGATAACATCCCCGGATTTGATGCCTGCTTTGTCCGCAGCTTGACCCTCGATTACTTCGGGAACAAAAACACCTTCCAATTTGTCTATCCCTTTTTCTTCTGCCAATTCAGCTGTTAAGTCTTGAATTTTTACTCCAAGAACAGCTCTTTTTACTTCTCCAAATTTTAATAAATCATCCAATATTTTTTTTGCTATGTTCACAGGGACTGCAAAGGAATATCCTGCATAGCTTCCTGTTTTTGAAGCTATCGCCGTATTGATTCCTACCAACTCTCCTTTTGTATTGACCAATGCACCCCCACTATTGCCTGGATTAACGGCGGCATCTGTTTGGATAAAGTTTTCAATGGCCCATTCGCCACCATTTTGTCTCAAAAGATTAATATTTCTCCCTTTTGCACTTACTATGCCGGCGGTTATCGTAGAGGTAAGATTAAATGGATTTCCAACCGCAATAACCCACTCCCCTATTTCCAAATCATCCGAGTTGCCAAAGGCTAAAAAGTTTAGCCCCTTCTCCTCTATTTTCAGTAAAGCCAAATCGGTTTCAGGATCAGAACCAATTAATTCTGCCTCATAGCTTCTTTTGTCATCCAAAACAACCTCAATTTTAGATGCATTATCCACTACATGATTGTTGGTGGCTATAAAACCATCTGCCGTAATAAACACACCTGAACCAGAAGCCACTTGAGGGCCTTGCTGGCGAAATCGCGGATCGAAAAGTTCAAATGGATTGCCAAAACCTTCAAGTCCATTGCTTGGACTACTTTTTAGCGTGGTTTTTATGTGAACTACTGCCGGCTTCGCTCGCTTGGCTACTTCTTTGAAATCCAATTGCAAGCCAGACAATTTTTGGAAATTTGAAGCAAAATGGCTTGCTTGTTTTTCTATTATGGTTTTGTCTTGCTTGGGTTTAAAAAAATAATTTTGAATGCTTAGTGCCAATCCTGCACCTACAAAGGCAAAAAATAAAATTCCTAGTTTTTTTCTCATGGTACGATTTCCTTAGTCTTTACAATATTTATGCCGAAAAGAAATTTTTCGATAAGTTTATGATATTTGTAACGATTAATTGTAAGAAAAATTATGGTTGTTTTCAAACAAGCATAGAAAAATTCGATTTCATACAATGAGTCTTTTTAAAAGATATAGCGAGAAAAAGATTTTTGAACTTATCCGTAATCGAGACGAGCAGATTTTGCCTTTTGTTTACAAGGAGTATTATACTATGGTCAGAAATTTTATTCTCAAAAACAATGGTCAAAACGATGAAGTCGAAGATGTTATGCAAGAAACTGTAATTGCAGTGTGGAAGAATGTATCCAAAAACAATTTCCGTCTAACATCAAAACTTAGTACTTACGTCTTTTCTATCGCAAAAAATATTTGGTTCAAAAAATTAAGAAAAAAATCAAATCTCAAAAGAGTTAGCTACCAAGAAATTGAGACGGCAGACAATCGCTCTGCCACTTACAACTCCAAAATAGATTATATCTTAGATTTGGTTGGTGAACTTGACGAAACCTGCCGGCAATTGTTAACTTATTTTTATTTTGAAGGTCTGAACAATTTACAAATCGCTGAAAAAATGTCATTAAAAAATACAAATACGGTGAAAAGTAAGAAATATCAATGTATGAAAAAATTAGAAGAGATGGTTGTATCTAAATACAACTGGGAAGACTTTTTTGGATAATTTAATTTTTATAAAAACAGGCGGAAAACCAATTTTATGTCAATGACTGAAGAAACATTTCACTTAATAAATACCTACCTGAAAGGAGAATTAGAAGGTGAAAGTCTTGATATTTTTCATGCAAAATTAAAAAATGATGAGTCCTTTAAAAAAGCATACGATCAACAGCTGCTATTGATCAAGGCAATTGAAAACTACAGAGAAAAAGAACTTAAAAAATTATTAAAAAGCCAAGGGAATGTAGAATATTTTCAGAATATATGGAGTACCAAATGGGTTATTGCCTCCAGCCTGATTGTTGTGTTCTTTTCTGTCACCTACATATTCATTGAACTAGGGGAAAGAAAAAAATCTAAGCCCTTGGGATTGGATTCCGTCATAGAGAAAACAAGCAACACTTCAGAGATCACTTCGCCAGAAAAAAAGACCATCATGACCGAGGACAGTTTTGTCACAGAAATTGTTGCTGTCGAAGAAAATACCACAACCAAAGCCATTGATTCAAAACCAAAAATTGAAACCTCTATTCCACCAATTAAGGAAATTGTTGAGGAGGAAACAGAAAACGAGGACGCTATGGAAAAGACAAGCAAGGAAGATTTGACAGAACCCAATGTTGAAAAAGATCCCTTGGTATTGGCCGAAGATTCCTTTTTATCAGAGAAAAATTATACAGTTTCTATTTTCTCCTTAAATGCAAATGATGCCCGCAGAAAAACCAAAAGAAGAGACAATAAAACGGTCAAACCTAAAAATACCCCAACTCAAGACATCAAAATTGAGTTTTGGAAATCTGTTGTCAATTTTAATGGTTACAAGTTTGATGCAAACAAAATTGAGCTATACGGCACCCAGCCCGAAAGCAGCATAGAAGTATTGAAAAACGGAAGCAATTATTATTTAAAATTAGAAAACCGATATTATAAGCTCATTCCGAACAATGAGTTCCAAAAATGGATTCCGGAAAAAGACCCCAAAGTATTCAAGGCAAATAAAAGTGAACCTTAATTTTTTCAAATATCATGGCGCCGGAAATGATTTTATTTTAATCGACAACAGAGGAAAAGCAAGACATTTTTCAAACAGGGAAATTCAAAAATTGTGCAGCCGTCATTTTGGCATTGGTAGCGATGGGTTAATTCTCATTCAAGATCATCCTTTCCATGACTTCAAGATGATTTTTTACAATCCAGATGCAAGCCAAAGCTTTTGTGGTAATGGAAGTAGATGTGCCGTCCAATTTGCCTTTGACCAAAAAATCATTTCAAACAATTTTACCACCTTTGAATCAACAAATGGCATATATCGGGCTGAAATTTTGTCCTCGGGAGAAATTGATATCCAACTTCAAACTTGTGACAATTATGAAGTATCCAAGCAGTTTATCTATTTGAATACGGGTTCTCCTCATGTAATCATCGAGACCAACAACGCACACGAAATTCCTATTGTTTCAGAGGCGCACAAAATTCGATACAACAAACCTTTTGAAGCGGAAGGAGTGAATGTGAATTTTGTAGAAACCATCAACCACAAAACCATTTTAATGCGTACCTATGAAAGAGGAGTGGAAAATGAAACATTAAGTTGCGGAACGGGTGTTACGGCTGCTGCGCTTAGCCGATCTTTGATAAGCAACCAAAAAGGTTCTCATACAATAAACGTAGAAACAAAGGGAGGAAAATTTACCGTCCGATATTTTTTCGATGGCAAGAGTTTCACCAAAATACATTTGATTGGCCCCGCAGAATGGGTTTATTGTGGCACGGTCTCTATTTAACTTTTTACATCAAAATAGTCTCTCAGACCAACGCTCAAAAAGTTGAAAGCGACAACAAGAGTTACAATGGATAGGCCTGGACTTAAAGCCAAGTAAGGTGAACCAAAAGCAATGAAAGAGTAATTTTCTCGAATCATACTTCCCCAACTTGCTACCGGAACTTGCACACCAATGCCCAAAAAACTTAAGCCTGATTCTAATAAAATGGCTGTGGCAAAATTGGCCGCAGCCAAAACAACAATTGAACCTTTTAGGTTGGGCAAAATATGTCGCAGCATTGTTCTAATGCTGGAATAACCCAATACTCGTGAAGCTTTGACAAAATCTAGCTCTCTTAGTCTTAAAACTTCACCACGTATAATTCTTGCAATATCTACCCACATACTTAATCCAATGGCCACAAAAATTTGCCAAAAACCCTTACCCAATGACAAAACAAGAACCATCGCTAGCAATAGTGTGGGCAAACTCCAGCTCACATTGATGATCCATAAAACCAAACGATCAACCCACCCACGATAAAAACCTGCCAGTAATCCTAAAGATATTCCTAAAATTAACGAGAACAACACGGAAGCAAAACCTACCACTATAGATATTCTTGTGCCCAATATTGTGCGACTCATAACATCTCGTCCATACTGATCAGTTCCAAGGTAGTGCGTGATTTTTTTCATTTCATACTTTTGGTCAAAAAACCTTAGAGACTTCATCGAGTCAAAAGTTATGGCATGTGCCTGCGCAAAAAACTTGTTTTTGACATATGGATTAACTTCATTTTCTTGGTCAATTATAAAGAGTCTTTCCACCTTTTTACCCTTGAGCCAAAAATCCACAAATGAGACTTTCTTTTTTTCAACCAAATAATAGGCCTTATGCATTGGCTTTTTTAAGGATTGCTGCAATTGCAAATCAGCTGCATTTGGATAGGCATTGGGGACCAATAAATAGCCGGAGAATGCAATCGTCAAATAAAAGACAATGACACAAAAACCGATGGTAAAAAAGTTATATGAAAAAATAGTTTTTTTCATCCTTCATTTTCTTTTGATCTATTTTCTAGAACCACCATTGCCGATAAAAAACCCCAGAAAGGGAGGGCAATCTTGTCATAATCCGAATAATTATTCAAAACCCCATGAGAAAAATAAGTGACCAAAGCCAAAAACAATGCTAAATGTAGGTACTTTTTCAACCCTTCTTCATAGGAATGGTATTTGCTAAAACCCATTCGGAAAGCCAACAATACAATTGCTAAAAAGAAAAATCCTCCCAAAAAACCACTCTCACTAATTGTTCTCAGATATTCACTGTGCACACCTCCAACGTCTCCTGCATTCGTGCTGATTTGCGTCATGTTGTTCGAGCGTTGGTGTTGGCCGTACACAAAAGTATATGTTCCAGGACCCCAACCAAGTATTGGCCTTTGTCGAAACATTTCTATAGCAGCATCCCATCGATTGAGTCTTTCCAAGTTACTGGGGTCGCTGGAAATATTTCCGATTGATTCTACATGGGTCGCCAAATCATCATCAGATTCACTTTTGTTCCGTGTTAACTCGTAATTGATTGAAGACCAATTTGAAATTAAGTACATCCCCAAAAGGGCTCCAATCGACAGAAGAAAAGCAAAACGAACTTTTAACCGAAGCAAAAAATAAATCAGTAATGACAAGACCAAACTTACCCAAGCTGCCCGAGTGAATGAGAATACGATACCCGCAACCATCACACAAAACATGACAAAAAGGACAAGACGCCATGGCCAGGAAATTTGTAAATGCTTTGAGTGTATTAAAAATATTAAAGATAAAATGAGGGAAAAAGCAACCAAAGCAGCATACACTCCATGATCAGGTAAAAATGGGCGCATAGCGGTATAACCAAAGTATCTTGCAAAGCCATATTTTGCGTGATTTGTAAGGGTATAGGAAACCAAAAAAAAGGTGGAAACACAAAATAACATGAGCGCTTTCTTCAATCGCTTTTCATTATTAAAAAAGTGGGCAAAACCAAAATAAAATAAGCCAACAAAAATTAGTTTGGCGATGAAAAATTTGATCGATATGATGGGCATTTCACTAAAGATACTGGTAATGAATGTCCATGCCAGATCAAAAAAGACAAAACGGCTAATTGGATTTTTTAAAAATAATTGATTCATTTTTTGACCATGGGCAATGGACAAAACAGTAAAACCAATCAATAGCCAATATATGGGTTCCGTAGGAACACTTAAGCCCAAACCTCCGCCCAAGTCTTTGATTGGTATTGAAAGCGGGGTAATGAATATGGCAAAGTAGACAAGTATTTTTGGCCGAAAAAGAAGCCAATTAAAAATCAAGAGGACCAATGGAACAACTGAAAACCATAATTCATTGTGCCAGGCAGCAAAAAAAAAGACACTTAAATAGCTGGCAATAGCTGCATATAACCACAAGTTTTTTTGCTGCATCTTCGCCGGCTAGGAAAGATTTATTTTCTTGAAATTTTCAAATACCAAAAAAAGTATTGATGCCAGAAAAAGACTAGAAATACATGAAAGTAAAACGATTAATTTTCGCTGAGGTTTGGACTTCACTTCAGGCACATCTGCCTCTGTTAAAATAAATTTATGAGTGATGGTCTTGTTTACATCAACCAGGGCTTTTTTAAGTCTTTTTCTCAGCTGGACCAGAACTTCACTTTCCAAAATTAGGGTCTCGTTGAAGTAGGTGAATTCGCCTGCAAACTTGGCCAATTGTTTTTGTTCTTTTTCCAATTCCTCTGCACGGGCATTTTTTCCTTGCGAACGCGCTTCATAAATTTCTTCAGAAATGGCTCTTGCCTGTTCCTCGAAGTTGGTAACTCCTTTGTCCGCAAGTATTTTAAGATTTTTTCTTAATTCCTCTACTTCCTTCTCTTTACTTTCATATTCCGATTGAATAACTTCCAATGCCTGCATAGCAACCTCGTGTTGGATTTCTGATTTTACTGTGTCGTAAATCGAAGCAATTCCATTGGCAATTTTGGCAGCCATCATTGGATCTTTGTCATACACCTCAATTTTAACAGACAAGCCCCTTGTCCTCTTGAATTTTATATTCTTCTTTATTTTGTTCCCTAGCTTATATTTTGGTTTGATTCCTGCCAAGTCAATCCCATAGTGATCAAAAAGTTTGAAGTTTTTCACCACCCTTCCAATCAATTTGGAAGATTGCAACAATTGTAAGGCATTTTCAGCTTCTTCTTCTTCTCCAAAGGCCAAGACATCTGCTTCTCTTTTGTTTAAATCCGTAAAAAAGGCATTGCCAATGGAATTTATTGTCGTTGGATAAAACTCTACTTCTGCTTTGTATTTGGGTGGAATAAGAAAGGAGACGACTGTTCCTAATATTCCCGAAACGATTGTGATGATTATCAATTTTTTTCGCCATTTCCATAGGGTAGGAAACCAATCTGCGTAGTCAAAATTGAAAGTGCCTTCTTTTGCATCCATATCTAGTTAAAATACGAAATTAAACTTTTGATATTGTATAGTTTAATGCTTGTCTATATCTAGAAAGGTTTCCTTCTTTGGCACGAGGCCTAAAGGTATCGATAATAGAAAATATACAATGGTTTCAACCCCTATGCTGAGCAGTAAAGATTTACTTTGCAAATCAAAAAAATAGGCGAATGATATTAAAAATGTTAGAAGCAAAATCATATTTCGTATCTTCACCACGTTCCACTTCAATCTAGAAATTCGCCAAACTTGGTAAATACAAAAAAGGGCAAATATGGCCTGGGAAAGCAAGGTCACTTTTGCTGCTCCTACGATGCCCTGCTTGGGTATGAAGTGGAGGTTTAAAAAAAAGTTAAAAATCAAGGTAATTCCCGCCATTAGGTTCATTTGTTTTAATTTACCCATGGCTGTTAACATGGTTCCAAAAACATAAACTCCTGACATAGCCAAGAATACCCAAATTAGAATTCCAAAACTTTTGGCGGCAATTTGCCATTCTTCTGATCCATATAGAAATGTAATAATTTGTGCTTTGTGAAAAAAACCAAAAATCACAGTAGGCAATACCAACCACAAAAACATTTCAAAAAATGCGGTTGTATTGTGTTGCACCCAATTTATGTTGTGCTTAAATTTTGAGAATAAGGGGAGTAAAAATCCTGCGCTTAGGGCAGCTACCATGTTCAATGCATCTAGCAACCTAAAACCTTTAACATACTGCGCAATCCAAAATTCACTTTGAGGAATTATTTGACCAATCATAAAAACGTCTAGCCGGGTATAAAGATTCATTAGAATACCTAAAAGCGCAAAAGGGAATGTTTTTTTTAAAATCTCCGTAAAACTCAATATGGATTTATTTGATTTTTTTGCGGACAATCCAATCTTTTTTGTGCCATAAAGAACCAAAACAAAACAGGCCAAAACAATCACGACCAAATGAATTTTTGCGTAGTTTTGGGCAGATAGTTTTTGTGCAAAATTTGGGTTTAAAAAAATGATGAATAAAGTAAAAATTAAAAGTCCTTTTTCAAGCACGGAAAACACAACATCTGTCCCATATTCTTGATAACCTACCAAAATAGATCTGAAAAATTGGAAGAAACCCAAAACAATCTGGTAACCCGCCAAAAGATATAGAATAGAACGGAGTTGTGTATTGTGTCCCAATTGCTTTGAAATGATGGTCGCCAAAACAAAAAAAACCACGGCCAAGAGAACTTTGGCATAAACCATGGTTTTAAGATGAAGCGGCACAAAATTGGCGTTTGAAGCTTGCTCTTTGCTTGTGTAATTATTGATTCCTAAATCCAGCAATATGTTGAACAAGAAAACAAAGTTGAAAGCTCGATAAAACATGCCATATTCATGGGGGCCAAGAATAAGTTGCACTTCACGGTCTACAACAAGCAACCAAATGGGCTTAATCATCAAATTCAACAGATTGAGCAAGAATAAATTGCTCAAAAAATTTGTTTTATTTTCTTTGGCTGTCAAGAAATTAAGTTTTTTCTTTATTTCTCCTTTGCCATAACCAATCTTCTTTTTGTTGGACGATAGGTGCTTTGTAGTTTTCAAAGAAGAATTTAGCAAAAAGGTTAGAAGCTTCTCGATGTTCATTTTCTTGTTCTGATTCCGAAGCAAATTGAAAATGCTTTTGAACAAAACTTGTGTCAAAGTCACCCAAGACAAATGCGGGATGATTCATTACAAATCTCCCAAAAGGAAGTGTGTTGTCAACACCCACAATGCGATACAATTCTATGGCCTCCTTCATCAGCTGTATTGCTTCCGTTCTGCTTCTCCCATGAACGATAAGTTTGGAGAACATATTGTCATAAAAAATTGGGATTTCAGCGCCTGCATACATAAAGTCGTCTACTCTAACACCCGGTAATTGAGGAATTTGGTATTGGGTAAGAACACCAATGTCTGGACTAAAATTTTCTTTTGGATTTTCAGCACACAGTCTCAATTCTATTGCATGTCCATTCATTTTCAAATCTTCTTGTTTAAAACCCAATGGTTGACCGCTTGCAATCTTTATTTGTTGCTCCACCAAGTCTAAGCCAGTTATCATTTCTGTCACCGGGTGCTCTACTTGCAGTCTTGTATTCATTTCTAGGAAATAAAAATCATGGTTTTCGTCTAACAAAAACTCAACCGTACCCGCATTGTAATATTCTGCTGCTCTCGCCACATTGATTGCAGCTTCACCCATTTTTTGTCTTAGTTCTTCCGTCAAAACAACGCTTGGCGCTTCTTCTACTAGTTTTTGATGGCGTCTTTGTATGCTGCATTCCCGTTCGAATAGATGAACAATATTGCCCTGTTGATCTCCTAAAATTTGAATTTCTATATGACGTGGTTTACTAAGATATTTCTCGATAAATACACGACCATCGCCAAAACTTGATTCAGCCTCATTGATTGCTCTTTGCATTTGCTCTGGCAGTTCTTCAGGACTTTCTACAACTCTCATTCCTTTACCCCCTCCGCCGGCGCTAGCCTTTACCAGAACTGGGTAACCAATTTCATCAGCAATTCGTATTGCCTCCTTTTCTTCTTCAATGGCCTTTTTCACACCGGGGACCAAGGGGACACCAAATTTATCAACCGCTTCTTTACTTGCAAGCTTGCTGCCCATGAGGTCAATGCTTTTGGAAGAAGGTCCGATAAAAATAAGACCATTTTCTCGAACCAAATTTGCAAAATCAGCATTTTCACTGAGAAACCCATATCCCGGGTGAATGGCCTGAGCTCCAGTTTTTTTTGCCGCACCAATTATTTTTTGACCCTGTAGGTAAGATTCAATGCTTGCTGAAGGCCCAATAGGGATGGCCTGGTCTGCTTCAAAAACGTGACGAGACTTTCGGTCCGCCTCAGAATACACGGCCACCGATTTTATCCCAAGTTTTTTGCATGTTTTTATGATTCGAACAGCAATCTCCCCGCGATTGGCAATTAAAATTTTTTCGATTGTTTGCGCCATTATTTCGGTTTTTAAAGCTCAGACAAGACCAAACTTTTGGATTGTTTAGCTTTGTGAAACAAAAATATGCAAATTGCTAAGATAGGTTTGTTGTTGACTCGAGAGTTTACTTCTGAATTGAGAAGCAAAGAGCAATTACTAAGTTCACTCGTTCAAGTTGTGATTACCCTTTTTATTGTTTACTTGTCTAGTCCTTTTATCGCAGAAAAGTATTGGAATGTTTTTCTTTGGATCTGCATTTTGTTCAATAGTATTCATGCGGTAGGTAGAAGTTTTTTAAGTCAAAAAATCGGTCTCTCATTGTATTTATTCCAGATCGCTTCTCCAAAGGAAATTATTGTTTCCAAATTGTTGTTCAATTGTCTTATGAGCATCGCTATTGGTTTACTTACCTTAGGATTGATGATTTTTTTCTTCCCTCATCCAAAACTCAATTTTGAGCCGCTACTTATCAGCACTTTACTTTTTTGTTTTGGGACCTCTGCTTTGTTTACATTTTCCTCCAGTTTGGCAGTTGGCCTTAAAGGAGCCAATGTTATTTTCCCGATTCTTAGTTTCCCCTTGTCTTTGCCCTTACTTTTACTCACAGTTAAATCTGGGAAAAGAGCATTTTTATTGGAAAATATCGTTTGGATGAATGAACATTGGTTTATGTTGATTGTAAGCATTATGATTTCAATCTTTACCGTTGTACTTTTTCCTTTTGTATGGGGGGAATAATTGACTGTTAAGATTACCTTTGAATTGCGCAATGAGTAAAATGTGGTGGAAAATTTTGGCTTTGGTCTTAATACTGTATTCGATTATCGGAGCATTTTTGTTCCCTGCTCCGGATGATTTAGGTATTTTACGGCAAACCGTAAGAAACTTACATTTTCATGTGCCCATGTGGTTTGGAATGATTTCTGTCCTAACGGGTAGCTTTGTGTTTTCCTTACGCTTTTTGCGGACCAATAACCTCAAAAATGATCTCTTGGCAAGTTCCATGATTCAGGTGGCCTTGTTTTTTGGATTTATGGGAATCCTAACGGGTTCTGTTTGGGCAAGGTTTACTTGGACGGCTTGGTGGACACCTGATCCCAAACTAAATGGAGCAGCCATTGGTGTTTTGATGTATATCGCCTATTACATCTTACGAAGTTCTTTGAAAGAAAATGAGATTCGGATGAGAAAATTAAGCGCAGTTTATAATGTGCTCGCCTTCCCTATTTTCATTACATTAATTTTAATAATCCCCAAAATCACCAACTATTCCCTTCACCCTGGCAGCGGAGATACTGTTGGTTTTAGTTCTTATGATTTAAACAACAACTTACGAAAAGTATTTTATCCAGCTGTTTTGGGTTGGATATTGATGGGATTTTGGCTGGTAAAAATTATCTATCGCTTACAACTTTTAACTGATGAAAAAGTCGCATAATATTTTATTTTTCCTTTCTCTTGTCTCCACAAAAATGTACGCAAGCAACGATGTTTTGGATCCATTATATCAATCAGGAAAGATTTACGTCGTTGTACTCATATTAAGTATCATTTTCATTGGATTGGGTGTTTTCTTATTTCGATTGGACAAACGTATTTCCAAATTAGAAAAAGATGAGTAGAACTTACATAATCGTTTTGGTTGCCATTGCTGTTGGTGTAGCGGCTATTTTAAGCATGTATGGAGACAGTAGTAGTTATGTATCATTTGAAGAAGCCGATGCCCTAAAAAGAGAGGTTCATGTGGTTGGTCAATTGGTATATCTTGATTCTATGCAATATCAACCGCTAAAAAACCCGAATTACTTTTCTTTTTTTCTCCAAGATGAAAAGGGAGAAACCAAAAAAATTATTTACTACAATGCCAAACCTCAAGATTTTGACAAAAGTGAAAAAGTAGTGGTTGTTGGGAAAATGGAAAACGAAAATTTTGTAGCGAGCAACATATTGCTGAAATGTCCCTCAAAATATGAGGCAGAAATTGCCAAGGAATAAATGAAAGAAATTGTATACGAAAATGAGCATTTGCTTCCAGGAAACATTGGCAAGTTTTTGGTTGTTTTGGCTTTCGTTTCCGCATTATGTAGTGCATTGAGTTATTTTTTCGGAGAACAGCGAGGGGGGAAATCATGGATTCGCTGGGGTCGCTCCTTCTTTTTTGTCCATACTTTCGCCACAATCGGGATATTCATAGCCCTGTATTACATTATCCAAAGTCATTTGTTTGAGTATCACTATGCTTGGCAACATTCAAGTAAAGAATTGCCCACAAGATATATGATTAGTTGTTTTTGGGAAGGCCAAGAGGGCAGTTTTTTGCTCTGGCAATTTTGGCATTGTATCTTAGGGATTGTTCTGATATTCCGATCAAAACGTTGGGAAGCTAGCGTAATGTCCATATTGTCATTTGCACAAATTGTTTTGAGCAGCATGATTCTGGGCCTGCCAGTTGGTGAATTTGTTGTTGGTTCTAGCCCTTTCAATCTGATGAGAGATGTATTGGACGCACCAATATTTGAGAAAGAGAATTACTTAAGTCTTATCTTAGATGGATCAGGTTTAAATCCTTTGCTTCAAAACTATTGGATGGTTATCCACCCACCCACACTATTTTTGGGTTTTGCAAGTAGTGTTGTCCCTTTTGCTTTTGCTTTGGCAGGACTATGGAAGGGGAAATTTACGGAATGGATTAGAGTGGCCATTCCATGGACCCTATTTTGTATTGGTATTTTGGGTTTGGGAATCGTTATGGGTGCTTTTTGGGCTTACGAATCCCTTAGCTTTGGTGGTTATTGGGCATGGGATCCCGTGGAAAATGCTAGCTTGGTTCCGTGGCTTGTTATTTTGGCTGCCAACCATGTGATGCTTATCCAAAAAGCCAACCGAAACCACTTAGTTTTGAGCTATGTTTTGGTTTTTGCCTCCTTTTTGCTTGTCCTCTATGCAACATTCCTGACACGAAGTGGAATTTTGGGAGACACGTCCGTGCACTCCTTTACTGATCTTGGATTATCTGGTCAATTGTTGATTTTTTTATTTGCAATCAATGCGCTGCCTGTAATGGCTATTTCTAGAGGTTTAAAAGAAAAATTATTTATTGCCTTGTTTCTTTTTTTGGCCCTTGTTTTAAATGCCATTGGTTTAGACGGTGTGAAGTGGTTCACTGTGGCTACCTTTCTCTCTCTAAATTCATTTTTCGTTTGGAAAATGTTCCAACGATTGCCCTTGTCTAAGCAAGAAGAGAGTATTTATTCAAGAGGTTTCTGGATGCTAATGGGGAGTTTGTTTCTTTTGCTTTCTGCCTTTCAAGTTTTAATAACCACCTCCATCCCAGTTTACAATTATATTTTTGATTTAGATTTAGCCCCTCCAATCAATATCGTTGAGCACTACAATCAATGGCAAGTTTGGTTTGCCGCTGGGATTACGCTCCTCACTGCACTTGGACAATATTTTGCCTTTAAGCAAAACAAAAAAGGCAAATTCCAAAAACAGCTCATCTCTTTGGCAATTTTTGCACTTGCCCTAGGTAGTCTTTTGAGTTGGAATATGCATATTTCTTGGAAGTATGGTTTCCTTATCACGAGCTCTTTATATGCATTTTTGGGTAATTTATTCTATTTGATTGACGTGCAAAAGTTACGTTGGAATCTTTCTGGTGGATCTATAGCACATATTGGGTTTGCCTTGATGATTATTGGCGTTGTCATTTCTGGGACTCAAAAAGAAGTAATCTCTAAAGACAAAAGTGGCATTTTAGCAAAGGAATTTGACACAGAAATGGCTGGAGAAAATTTATTGCTGTGGAAAAATAGTCCCGTCTCACTTGGCCCATACTTGGTTACCTATCGAGGAGATACAACCATCGGACCAGACATTTATTTTCAGATTGATTATGAACATCAGAATGGAAAAGAAAAATTCAGCCTATTTCCAAACGCACAAATTAGCGAAGAAAATAATTTGATGGCCAACCCTGCCACAAAACATTACATTGATCACGATGTATTTACCCACATTACCTCTATACCAATCAAGGAAGAACCCGAAGATTGGGGCGACGAAAAATCCCAATCGGTAACGCTTGGAGATACCCTGAATAGAAAAGGCCTTCAAGTAATCGTTGAAAGCATTGAAGAAGCCCAAGATCCCAAAATAAAGGCAGATCTAATCGCCAGAGCGAAAATAAAAATAATTACACCAACCAAAGTTTGTTATGCTTTTCCAAAATATTTCATCAATGGAAACCAATCTTTCACAATCTATGATGCTTTGGAGGAGGAGGGCTTGTTGTTTAATTTTCGATTAAACCCCAAAGAAAATGGAGATATGGAAGTCGTATTAATTACTGCGGAAAGACCTGCACAACCCGACTATGTTATCATGAAAGCCATCGTTTTTCCTTGGATCAATTTGCTTTGGCTAGGGACCATTGTGATGACCTTTGGATTTTTCCTTGCCACCATCAAAAGAATCAAAGATGTTCGAAACAAAAAAAGCTAGTATTGCTTTTATCGGTGCCGGACATGTTGCTTGGCATTTGACACAGCTTTTTTTTAAAAACGGTGTGCAAATTGAAAGTATAGCGTCAAGGTCTATTGAACATGCAGAAAGTTTGGCCCAAAAAGTAAATAGTAAAGCCTATTCCATAGATACCATCCTGATGAACTCGGTTGATTTTGTTTTTTTATGTGTCCCAGACGATGTTATTTCTGATTTGGTAACAAAAATTAATCCTGGGAGATATTGTGTTGTGCATACCTCGGGAGCTACCGACATCAATGCATTGGAAAAATTTGAAAATCGAGGGGTATTTTATCCCTTCAATACATTCAACAAAAAAATAGAAATTTCCTTGGAAGATACCCCCATACTGGTGGAGAGCCCAAGCCACGCACAACAACTTATGGACTTGGCCAAAAATATTTCTAAGCTACCCATTTTGTACGATTCTGAAGCAAGATTGCGTTTGCATATTGCAGGAACTTTGGCCAATAATTTTGTCAATCACATCTTGGCAACAAGTCGAAAATTAATGACTGATAACGGTCAAGACTTTGATCTTTTGCATGCCCTTATCCAAAAAACGCTTAACAACTCAATCTTTCAAAACACAAAAAATGCGCAAAGCGGACCCGCAAGTCGCAATGATCTTATGACCATTGAAAAACATTTGGATTTTTTGCGCAAAAATTCAGACGATCCAGAGATGTATCGCGTTATAACCAATAGCATACTAAAAAAGCACGGATATGAAACCTTGGATTAAAAACAGTTTATTTATTTTTCTTTTTTGTTTGACTTCGTCCAGTCTTTTGGCTCAGAAAATTGAGGTAAACCCAGCGATTCAATGGCGATTTGTGCGAAGCCAGTCCATGAATTTGGTAGATGGATTGTGGTATGATTTTGAATTTCCTGCAGAAAAAGGTTTCGATTACGCTTTGGTGATCAACCATACTTTAGACTCGGCAAAATTATTACTCTCCATTGCGGATTTGCAAGGCGTCCATATTTTCAAAAAGGAATTGATAGAAATTAAACCTGAAATCTACAGTTATTTCGATGTGGCTCATACCAGCACGTATAAAATGTTAATCAATTTGTCCGATGGAAAAAATGAAATCAAAAAAAACCAAGTAAACTTGAGCCTAATTCGGAGAATCAAGATACGATAATTAAGACAATTTTGGGTTTGTTTTGTGTCTATCTGCATCTCGATTTGTTTTCTTTTCAAGATTGTTTCTCAAAGCCTCTGAAAGGTCCACACCAGTTTGATTGGCTAAACAAATCAAAACCCAAAAAACATCTGCCATCTCATCGGATAAATCGCCCTTCACCTCGGTAGGCTTAAAACTTTGCTCTCCATAGATTCTTGCCATCAGCCGAGCTAGCTCCCCTACTTCCTCCATTAAAATCGCTGTATTGGTTAGTTCACTAAAATATTTTACTCCGATGGTTTTTATCCATTCATCTACCTTTCTTTGTGCTTCAGCAATTGTCATAATCTATTGAACAAAGCAATACTAATCATTTTAGATGGATGGGGCCTTGGAAAAAAAGACAATCAAGACGCCATTTACAAGGGTAAGACCCCTTTCATCGATAGCCTTTACGAAAAATTTCCCAATGGTACACTACGAACCTTTGGCAAACATGTTGGACTGCCGGAGGGACAGATGGGTAATTCTGAAGTTGGACATATGAACATTGGTGCAGGCCGAGTTGTCTACCAAATGTTGGCCCAAATTCATCAGTCTTTTGAAGAAAAAGAATTTGAGACAAAACATTTGTGGCAATGCATAATAAATGAATTAAAAACAAATCCAACCAAAAATATACACTTTTTGGGTTTGGTTTCTGATGGAGGTGTTCACAGCCATGTGTCTCATCTTAGCAATATGCTCCACCTATTGACCCAGGCTGGTTTAGACCATCAAGCTTTGATTCACGCCATTACAGACGGTAGAGATACCGACCCGAAAAGTGGTTTGAACCATCTAACCAAACTCTTAGAAGATCCTAAAATTGGAAAAGCAAAAATCGCAAGTATTTGTGGTAGATACTATGCCATGGATAGGGACAAAAGATGGGAACGAACAAAATTGGCCTACGACCTATTGACAGAAGGCAAAGGTGAAATTTTCGACAACCCTATTGAGGCAATCAAATCAAGATACAAAAAAGAAGAAACAGATGAATTTCTCAAGCCCATTTCTATTCAAGAAGGGACAAAGATCCATTGTATCAAAAAAGAAGATATTGTAATTTGTTTTAATTTTCGAACGGACAGAGCGAGACAAATCACCGAAGCATTAACAATAAATAAATTTGATTCATTTCCCACAAAAAATCTGAGACTCCGGTATTGTACCTTTTCCGAATATGATAAAAAATTTGAGCATATCCCTGTTTTCTTCAAAAAAGAAGACCTCAACAATACCTTGGGAGAAGTTCTTTCAAAATATAATAAAACCCAAATTAGAGCTGCAGAAACTGAAAAATATCCCCACGTTACGTTCTTCTTTTCTGGAGGCAGAGAGAACCCATTTTTTAATGAAGAACGAGTTTTGGTCAATTCCCCAAAAGTGGCAACCTATGATTTGCAACCAGAAATGAGCGCTGAAAAGTTAAGCCGCAAAATTTTAGAAAAGTTAGACTCTACCCCTGATTTTATCTGCCTAAACTTTGCAAATCCCGATATGGTTGGACATACCGGAATTTTTGAGGCAATCGTAAAATCAGTGGAAACGGTAGACAAATATTTAGAAAGCATTGTAAAAAAAGGAATTTCTTTGGGCTATCAATTTTTCATTACTGCAGACCACGGAAATGCAGAGCAAACCCAAAATAGCGATGGGACACCTCATACAGCTCACACCACCAATTTGGTCCCTTTTTTTATTATAAGTCCAAAAGTAAATCGCATACAGAACCAAGGTGTTTTGGCAGACATTGCGCCAACCCTACTTGAAATGTTGGCAATACAAAAACCTGTGGAGATGACCGGAAAATCTTTGATCGCATGAAAATCATTTTTGCCACTCAAAATCCAAACAAAATCAAGGAAATTCAAAATATGTTGCCCGCCAATATCAATATTGTAGGGTTGCAAGATATCCATGTGAATGAGGATATTCCTGAAACTGCCCCAACGCTAAATGGCAATGCGCAATTGAAAGCCAATTTTATTTGGAAAAAGTTTCAACTGCCTTGTTTTGCAGATGATACAGGTTTAGAG
Organism: uncultured bacterium; assembly: GCA_963991985.1. Lineage (GTDB taxonomy): Bacteria > Bacteroidota > Bacteroidia > NS11-12g > UBA9320 > MED-G17. The sequence continues at coordinate 42,031 of CAXDRX010000003.1, forward strand.
GTTGAAGCACTAAATGGTGAGCCTGGCGTGCGTAGCGCTCGATATGCAGGAGAAGTCAAAAATGACGGTGCAAATATTCAGCTTTTGCTAAATAAACTCCAAAACATACCCAATCGATTTGCCCATTTTAGAACTTGTTTTTGCTTTATACACAAAAACGAAACTCATTTTTTTGAGGGCAAGATTGAAGGGGAAATTGCCATCGAAAAGTTGGGACAAAATGGGTTTGGATACGACCCTATTTTCGTTCCAAAAGGTTATAAAAAAACCTTTGCACAAATGACATTGGCCGAAAAAAATAAAATAAGTCACCGTGCAAAAGCTCTTGAAAAATTGCTAAATCACCTAAACAATCTCATCGTTTAGCAACTTGGTCATAAATGTTTTGTCGTGAATTTTATCTTCCCATTTTTCTTGTATAATTTTTTGGACCAATTGAGTGTTTTTATGCCCTTTGTGCAGCGCCTCCTTGTAAGGTTGGTTTGAAAAAGTCACCATCTCATACTGAGATTTAAACAAATTAGGGTATAAGGAACATATCTTGTGCTCAATTTTTTTCTGATAGAGAAATTTTTCATCGCCAACCAAATCTCTCATTTCAAGGAAATTTTGCAAGGCCAAATCGGCAATAGCTTCTGCATTTGGTTTCCTTTCGTTTTGATACGCTTCAAACACCTTGTCCCAATCGGGCAAATATTTTTCCATCATATCATCTAAAATCACACAATCCTCAAATGAACTATTCATGCCTTGTCCATAAAATGGTACAATCGCATGGCTTGCATCTCCCATCAAGGCTACCTTATCTTTTACCCATGGGAAACAACGGACAGTGACCAAGCTACTGGTAGGATTTTCTTTAAACTCTTTGGGCAGGTTGGGCATCAAATTCATTGCATCGGGAAAATAATGCGCAAAAAATTGTTGTATTTCTTGGTCTTCTTTTAAACCATTGAAACTTTCCTTGCCCTCAAATGGTAAAAATAAAGTACAGGTAAAAGTAAAGTCTGGATTGGGCAAGGCAATCAGCATAAATTCTCCCCTTGGCCATATGTGCAAAGATTTAAGATCCATTTGGGGAGATCCATTTTTAGGTGGAATTGTCAATTCTTTATAACCATGTGGCAAATAGTCTTGAGAAAAATTAAACCTACCGGAGGTTTGCATGGCCATCCTCAATACGCTGAAGGCACCATCCGAACCGATAATCCTATCGTAAACCTCGGTTTTTTCGCCTAGATCTGTTGCAAAAGTGAGCTTCCCAGCTTGAAAGTCTATTGCAGAACATTTGTGCTCAAAATAGAAATGTACCTGGTTGAATTTTTCTGCCAAATTAACCAATTCAACATTGAGCAGTTTTCTCGAAATAGAGTTTATGTACTGCCCTTCTGTGCCATAGGGTTGGTATTTTAGCGCTCCATCCACTTCATGCATCATTCTGCCGTGCATGGGCAATGCATGACGGAGGATTTCTTCTGCTACGCCTGCCCGATGCAAAGCTTTTATTCCTCGGGTACTTAGTGCCAAATTGATACTTCTTCCGGCACTCTGTTTAATTTTTCTCATGTCAGGACGGCGTTCATAGACATCCACCTGAAAACCTCGCTTAGCCAGAAAAACTGAAATAAGTGATCCCGCTAAGCCTGCACCAACTACCGCAATTTTTTCCATATTACAATCTTAAAGAATTTATTTTTGGGTGTGCTAAAACTTGCGCTAATAATTAATCCTGCCTCTGGCAAAGGTTTAACAGAAAAGAAAAAAAGACAGTTGTTTCTTTTTTTCAACGCTTTGCCCTTCTCCTATCAAGTATATTTTACAACAAAACCAAAGGATTACGAGGGAATTAAACAATTTTTAGATTCAGATCGTTTCAAAATCATTTCTGTTGTTGGAGGTGATGGTACTTTAAATGAGGTTATCAATTCAAAGATCGAAATTGAAAACTATTTGTGGCATCTCATTCCATGGGGAACTGGAAACGATTTGTCCCGAATGTTTGACAAATACAATTGGCAAGATGCCCTTCTTCACAAAGTTGAAAAAACAGTTGATTATTGGTTAATTGACGATGTTTTATTTATTAATGCACTTGGTTTTGGTTTTGATGGAGCAGTGGCATCAGATACGCATCAGGATTTTATTTTCCCTTGGCCAAACGCTTGGAAATACCATTTGTCTATTTTGAAAAATATTTTTGGGTACAAAGAGTTTAAGGTGGTTCTGCACTCTGAAAACCAAAAGTTGTATAGCGGAACCGCTTTTATGATTACCTTGGCAAATGGTGCTTTCTTTGGCAATGGTTTTCATATTGCACCAAGTGCTGAAATCGACGATAAAATTTTGGATATCTATGTGATTGAGAAAATAAGCACTCTCAGAAGAATTCTGAACCTCCTCAAAGCACGGCAAGGAAAACACACCAGACTATCCGAAGTAAAGCTTTTTCGAAAAGAAAACGTCCTTATGAGTTTTAGTTCAAATGTTTTGGGTCAAAAAGATGGTGAGCTTTTTTCGTCCAGCGGTTCTTCGGTTCAATACGGTGGACAAATTTGTTTTCTGACGAACTAGAGCCAAAATTTCAGTCAAAATCAGGCACGACAACAATACCATAGTCTTTGGCAAACTTTTCTTGCAAACTAGACAAATTTCGGTCTATTAAGAGATACTTTTCTATTTCGTCTTCTTCGGATGCATTTTCAAGATTTTTCTGATTTTCAAGCTTTATTCTTTGTAATTTGGACCACTTGAAATAATACAAAGAATTGTTTACATCTGAAAGATAATTTTCTTCCGGAACTCTTACTTTTTTTTCTGCAAAGTCCCACCAAAAATTGGATATCTTATGAAACTCTTTATTTGCCAATTTGTCAGAAACATATTGACTAATTTCAATATCTGGGTGATGAACAAAAAATTGGTCATCCCAAGTATCTTTATTTTTAATTTTCTCTAATATAATCAAGTAAATTTTTTTTAATAAAGGAAGCTCAAATTGAAAATCTTCTTCTTCCAAATCTTTTTTGACAAATTGCGCAACCGAAATATTGTTTTCCATATCGTAAGGCATAGCACCATAATAAATAAGCGTAGACATAAGATAGTCTTCTTGTGCAAATCTTTTCTCTTTTGTGGATTCTATGGCACTTTGTTGTACCTCTACTAACGAATCTTCTTTATCGAGTCCAACACCATTTATATTTTCACGAAGCTTTAGTTCTCGTGATCTAAACTTCCTAATTTGTTGAGCAATCATCTGCTCCTCTAAATTCATTTGGTTGGAAAGTTCGTGGGCAAAAACACCCCTTGTCACCAAATCATTTATTTTGGCAATGCTCTGCAACAAATCCGTAATAAGCTTTGCACGATGAATGGGGTCCTTGGTATCTTTAGCATACTTTTTCTTTTTGTAAGCTAGCCAAGTAAGCGTGTTGTTGGCCAAATAATTTTCAAAACCAGAAAAGCCCAACTCCTTACACAATGAATCTGGATCTTCCTCAATGGGAAGTTCTACCACTCTTGGGTTACAATCATTTTCCAAAATAATATCAATGGCCCTGTAGGCTGCTTTTGTTCCCGCATTGTCTCCATCGTAAAGCAGGTTTATGTTTTTGGTAAATCGTCTTAGTTGGGTTATTTGTTGTTTTGTGATCGAAGTACCTGCTGAGGCCACCACGTTTTTAAAGCCATTTTGATGCAACATGATTACATCCATGTATCCCTCTACCAAATAGCATTCATCCTTTTGCTTAATAAATTGTTTGGCCAAGTGAAGTCCAAACAAAAGTTTGCTTTTGTCATAAATAGGAGTGTCAGGAGAATTCAAATACTTCGGCTCCTTGTCGTTAGGGATAATAATTCTACCACCAAAACCAACAACACGACCAGCCACATTGGAGATAGGAAAAATCAACCTGTTTCTAAATACATCAAAATAGCTGCTTTCCTTGTCTTGATCATGGGCATTCTCATTTCTTTTTTTGATTAGACCTGCTTTTTGAAAAATATCGAGATTATAAGCTCCTTTTTTAACGAGATTAACCAATATTTCCCATCCTTTGGGAGCAAAGCCCAATCCAAAAGTATCCATGGTTTTTTTTAATAGACCACGCTCTTCAAAATAAGCCAAGGCTACCTTTGCTTCGGTATTTTCTTGATACAGTTGTTTGTTGAAATTTTTTTGGGCAAACTGAACAGCCAACTCGATGCCCTCTTTTTCTTGAGCCAACTCTGCAAGGGCATCAGCATCTTTATTGACGTCTTCCTCAATAGGAATGTTATAACGTTGAGCCAAACTTTTTAAAGCCTCAGGATAGGACATACCCTCATGCTCCATGATAAAATTTACTGCGTTTCCTGCCTTTCCACAACCAAAACATTTGAATATGCCTTTGCTTGGAGAAACAGAAAATGATGGTGTTTTTTCACCATGAAAAGGGCACAATCCTTTTAGGCCAGCTCCTGCTTTTTTTAGGGTCATGTACTCCCCTACCACTTCCTCAATATGAGCAGCATCTAAGATCTCCTGTATGGTGTGTTCTGCAATCAATAAGTCAATATTAGGATTTGTAGCATAAATTTGAGCAATAATGGATGTGAAAATTCAAGAAAGTATTCGAAAGGTAATACAAAATCATTTCTCAGAAATGCAAAATATCCGGCGCCAAATTCATCAAAATCCAGAATTGAGCTTCGAGGAATTTGAGACAGCCCGCTTTATAGAAAAACAGCTTACCATACTTGGATTGTCATCAACAAGAATGGCAAAAACAGGTGTTGTAGGCTATTTGGGCGATGCCAAAAAAGGGAAAACACTTGCCTTACGAGCGGATATTGATGCACTGCCTATTCACGAAAAAAACAATACGGAATATGTCTCCAAAAATAAAGGGGTAATGCATGCCTGCGGTCATGACGTTCATACCACTTGGCTATTGGGAGCTTTAAAAGCACTTAAAGCAATTGAAAATCACCTTAGCGGTCAAATCAAATTTATTTTTCAGCCTGGAGAAGAGAAAATACCGGGAGGTGCGAGTCTACTTATCCAAGAAGGCGTTTTGAACGATGTTGATTTTATCCTTGGGCAGCACACTATGCCCCTCTTGGATGTTGGTCATTTTGGATTTCGATCTGGCCTGTACATGGCCAGCGCAGACGAAATTTATATTCGTATCCATGGCAAAGGTGGACATGGGGCGCACCCAAATTCGCTTGTAGATCCTGTAACATGTATGGCACAAATCATCAATGCCTTGCAGCAAGTAGTGAGTAGAAAAGCAAAACCATCGATTCCAAGTGTTCTTTCTTTTGGGAAGGTAATAGCAGATGGAGCCACCAATATCGTTCCGGATAGTGTAGAAATGATAGGAACATTCAGGACCTACGATGAAGCGTGGCGTTTTGAGGCCCACAATTGGATCAAAAAAATTGCGGCCAATACTGCTGTGGCTTTGGGATGTGAAACAGAAATTGAAATCAAAGTAGGCTATCCATTTTTGGAGAACAATACATCAATGAATGAGCTAGTGAAAAAAAATGCCAAAGCATGGTACCCCCAAAATCAAATTCATGATTTGGAATTGTGGCCAGCCGGTGAAGACTTTTCTTTTTATGCACAAGAAATTCCTGCCGTATTTTATCGTTGTGGAATAAGAAACATTGAAAAAGGGATAACGAGTCATCTCCATACACCAACGTTTGACATCGACGAAAAGGCCTTGGTCAATGGCGCAGAAATGATGGCATGGCAAGCATACAAACTGCTTCAAGAAAATGAAAAAATCCAATAAAATTTTGGGTGAAATGGGTGAGCAATTGGCTGTCCTATTTTTAAAAAAAAACGGATACCATGTGGTCGCACAAAATTGGAGAACTAAGCATTTGGAAATTGATATTGTTGCCAAAACAAAGGATTTGCTCATTTTCGTAGAAGTAAAGACAAGATCAAACAATCGCTTTGTGCTGCCCGAAGAAGCTGTGGACCAACGAAAAGAAGACAAACTAAAATTGGCAGCCGAAGCTTACGTGGAACAAAATGAATATATGGGAGAAATTCGGTTTGATATTATTGCCATCATTAAAAATAAAAATGAGCATAAAATCACACATTTTAAAGACGCCTTTTGGCTTTAAGAACTGGAGCAAATGAACCTGAGCAACCTTATTGCCTTTCGATATCTTTTCTCAAAAAAACGCACCCATGCGATCAACTTAATTTCTGCCATTTCTATGTTTGGATTCGGCGTTGGCGCTTTCGCGATAATCATTGTTTTAAGTACCATGAATGGATTTGAATCTTTGGTTTCACAGATGGTCAATCATTTTGATGCAGAATTAAAAATTAGCCACAAGGAAAAAAAGCTTTTTGATCTAAGCAGTCAACAATGGAATGAAATAAAAAGTTGTGAAGGTGTGCAATTCTATACTCCTGTTATAGAAGACAAGGCGGTTGTCGTTTATCAAAACAAACAAGAAATCATTCATCTAAAAGGAGTAAGTCAAGAGTTCCTTTCCAAAAGAGGTTTTGATTCTTCTCTTTTTGTAGGAAGTTCAAAGCTTCATAAAGATAGCTTTCATCTGGCCTTATTTGGCTCTGGCATAGCAAACTCATTGGGTATTCCCATCAACAGAGAATACCAAAATATTTCTTTTTATGTGCCAAAAGCAGGAGGAAGATATCAATCCTTCAACCCTATGAAAAGTCTGAATCAAATGAATCTTCTTGTCGGAGGGATTTTTCAAATTCATCCTGAAATAGACAATGAATATGTGTTGTGCAACTTAGCACAAGCACGGGTCTTTTTTGACCACCCTTCCGCTGTAAGTTCCATAGAATTGATGATGAATAATCCCAGTGGGATATCGAAAGTTCAAAAAGATCTTAGGAACATTTTGGGGGACAAATTCTTGGTAGAAACAAGGAAAGAACAAAATAGAAGTTTGTATAAAATATTTAAGTCTGAAAAATGGATTTCTTTTTCAATATTATTTTTCATTTTACTTATCGCTGGCTTTAATTTAATTGGGAATTTAAGCATGTTGGTGCTTGAAAAAAAACAAGACATGGCACTTCTTAAAAGTTTGGGAATGAGCAATAAAAACATACAACTGGTTTTCCTAAAGGAGGGATTTTTGGTTGCCCTAATTGGAGGTGTTGGCGGTTTGATACTCGGGATTGCCCTGTTGGCAATTCACCAAGAATTTGGTCTTCTTAAATTAGAGGGAGCTGTTGTTGATTTCTATCCAGTAAAAGTGCTTTGGAAAGATGTTGCAATAATTCTTGTTGGCAATATTTTTCTAGGGTTTTTGCTTTCTGTTTATCCAAGTAATAGAGCGCCAAAAATTGCAGAATTTTAGATAATTTTTATGAAGTATTTAATTTGTGGATTGGGCAATATCGGGCAGGAATACCAAGGAACCCGACACAATATTGGTTTTGATGTTTTAGATCAATTTGCTTTGATGAAAAAATTTGCTTTCAAATCGGGCAGATATGGAGATCTACTGAAACTACGATTTAAAGGAAAATCAATACTTTTTCTCAAGCCCAATACTTATATGAATTTGAGCGGAAAAGCAGTGAAATATTGGTTGAACAAAGAAAAAATAATGGAGAAAAATTGTCTTATTTTAACAGATGATTTGAATCTACCTTTTGGAAATATAAGACTGAAAGGGAAAGGTGGACACGGAGGTCATAATGGACTAAAAAGCATTGCAGAAGAACTGAAAACAGATCAATATCCAAGACTTAGGATTGGCGTAGGAGCCGACTTTGTCCAGGGAAAGCAAGTTGAACATGTTTTGGGGAGATTCTCAGAGGCAGAAAATAAAAAGCTCGGTGAGATCAAAGAAAAAAGTATTGAATGTATTTTGTCTTTTGTAAGTATTGGACTGGATCGAAGTATGAATGTGTTTAATTAAGACAAACGAAGACCTAAAACATCATATTGCTTTGGATTTTTCATATGGTTGGGCATGTCGGCTTTTATTTGTTCTATCACTTCAAGTAAAATTCCCTTCTTCAAACCGTTTTTTGAACGAACTAGGCTTACCTCTCTAGCCGGGCTGGGTTCAGAAAAAAAATATAGCCTTTCTCTTTTTTCCTTATCCAACCTCCTTGTTGCTAGGTCTGGCAATATTGTTTTGCCACCAAAATCATCAATCAAATGAATCAAAGTTTCCATGCTTCCAGCATTGTATTTAATGTTCAAGAGATTCTTTTGTGGTCCGGTACAATAATCCATTATCTGATTCCGCAAACAATGACCCTCCTCCAAAAGCCATAGATCGGCACAGCTAATATCTTTTAAATTTGGCTCAAGTTCAAACGCACAATCAGGGTGGGCATAAATTATAAATTCTTCATAAAATATAGGTGAAATTTCTAGTTCTAAATCAAGCAGCGGGGTAACCATTAGTGCCAAATCCAAATCTCCCTTTTTCAATTGATCAATGAGGATTTCTGTTTTGGCTTCTTCCATATTCAATTGGAAGTCGGGAAATGTATGATTGACAATTTTTACCAACTTTGGGACCATGTAGGGAGCCAATGTGGGGATAACACCTATGTTAAGTTTTTTACGCACTTTTTTACCAACTACTTTATTTTCAAGCTCTTCTACAGCTTCTAAAATTTTATAGGCATGCAATAACAAGTCCCTACCATCATCGGTAAATTCCACCGGCTTCACATTTCGAACATAAATCTTAAATCCCAGTTCCATTTCCAAATTTTTCAAAGCAGTGCTTATGGCCGGTTGTGAAATTCCTGAGAATTTTGCTGCCTCAGTAAAACTTTTTTTTTGATAAAGCGCCACCAAATACTTTAAATTTTGAATATTCATATAAAAATATATTATGCAAATATATGTTTACAATAATCCAAATTTATTACTATCTCATTCTTTCTTCAATTTGATCGACCGAAATGGGCATGTTTATTTCATCCATTAGGTCTATGTTTCCTTCCTTCTTTAAAAGGATGTTGTTTTCAATTCTCACGCCAATTCCTTCTTCTTTGATATAAATCCCCGGCTCCACAGTCAAGAGCATATTTTCTTGCAAAGGCTCATAGCGCATACCGCTATCATGAACATCTATTCCTAAAAAGTGAGAAGTCCCATGCATAAAATATTTTCGTGTGGCACTTAGCTCTTCTGTTTGATTGTCTAAATCCGATTGTGAAATCAATCCAATTTCCAAGAGTTGATTTTGCATTTCAAATTGAACCTCTTTGTGATAATCCATCAGCAATTTACCCGGCTGTAAAATACTTTTTGCAAAATTCATAACATTTAGCACCGCTTCGTAGATTTCTTTCTGTCGCGAAGAAAATTTTCCATTGGCAGGGATGCATCTCGTCATATCGCTAGCAAAGTTGGCATAATTTACCCCATTGTCCAATAGAATCAAATCCCCATCTTTGATTTGTTTGTCATTGTCTATGTAATGCAGGGTAACTGCGGAAGATCCACTTGCAATGATTGGTTCAAAGCTAAACCCAAAGGCGCGATTGCGAGTATATTCATGGATTAGTTCGGCTTCTATATCAAATTCCCATTTCCCCGGTTGGGTGAACTTTAAGACCCTCTCAAATCCAAGTTTACTGATTGCTATGGCTTTTTTATGCAATTCAATTTCAATAGGATGTTTAATTGCCCTTAGTCTTTGCAAAATATGCCCAGCTCTTTTGTATTGATGCAATGGAAACATATCTTGAATTTCTTTCACCACGTCTATTGCTTTGTAAGGACTATTGGCAGAAAACCTATCGTTTTCATTTAAGGGCAAATAAATATGTTCTGCCATATTGATTATTGACCTACACTTTTTCAATAAATCGTTATTCCAATGAATATTTTCTACTCCTGATATTTCACAAGCATGTTCTTTGGTGAGTTTATATCCTTCCCAAGTGGCAATATGTTCATTGGTTTCTGTAATGAATAAAACCTCTCTGTATTCTGGGACCGGACAGTCTGGAAAGAGAAAAAGTACTGTATTTTCTTGACCCACTCCCGTAAGCCAAAACAGGTCGCTATTCTGCCTAAATGTATGAACGGCATCGCCATTCAAAACATATTGATAGTTGGAGTGGAAAATGGCAATACTATTAGGCTCCATATGCTTAACAAAACTTTTTCTGTTGTGCACAAAAAGTTGGTTGTCAATTGGTACATGTCTCATGTGGCCAAAATTACATCATTGCATTTAAAAAGCTTGGCTTCCAATTTTTCTCTTTTCAAGAATCTTGTTCAGATTCAATTGAAATACCATCCGCTCAGTGAATGTATCTATCCCTTGGGACAATTGCATTTGGGTAATCCCCTGCGATTGAGAAAAATTAACGTAGATGCTCAAGTATGGGAAATGAAGAAACAAGCCACCATTGTAAACAATCATAGAACGGGATGAATTGAATGTTTTGTTTCTCATGTTTGCGCAAGTGAGTAATTCTCCGTACATCCCCACAGGAAGAACACCTGGGAACTCCCATTCAACATTTAAATTGCTCAACCAAGCATCTGATTGAAAAAAACGGCCTACAAATTTGCTTTGAAGTCCTCTGTTCATTATTTGATGATAAAACAAACCATTTGTGGCACCTCTGCCCATTTGGTATTCCTCAAAACGATAGTCATAAAAACCATTATTTTGACCCACCCAGTGGTAAAAAAAAGGGTCTTCAGGTTTTTCCAAAAATGCACTTAGGAAATAACGAAAGTTTATTTTTTTATCTCTGAACGGAGATGGCCAACTTTTTTGCCATAGGAAATTTACTTTTAAATGATTGCTGTGCAGCCTATTTTTTGAATAATTTTCACTCAAAACCCTTTTCATTTGACCGTTTTCATAAAGGGTATCAAAAAATCCATTTAATTGGTGCATAAAGGTATTGGCATATTCAAATTCCAATTGGAACAATTGATTTTTGGTCTTATCATCTAACTCTATATTTAAGACTTGAAAATATTGGTTCCCCATTTGTGTATAATAGGGATTTTGACTTTCTCTTCTTTTGGAAAGCAAATCAAAATTTTCTTCAAAAAACTGATTGTAAAAACCAAGCTTCATTTGCAGATTTACATTTTTACTTTTCAATCCTCTTTTTTTCCAACCAACATAGGGATAAAGGCTGTTGTAAAAAACATTCTCCCCCCCTGCCAACATTGGCTTAATTAAAAATCTTTTGCCTTGGAGACCCACATGGACTTCTTCGGTCAATACTTTCTCTAAACAAAACATACCCGAGAGACTCTTGCCACCGAAACTATACATTGGAACCAAATGAAAATCCCATTTTTTCTTTTCCCGGTTCTGCAAATGAAAGCCAAGCATAACTCCATCAAACATATTCCAACCCAAAGCAGGGTAAATTCTTTGGGTGTAATTTGTAACTGAAGAATCTGCCAGGTTCAAAAAATTGTTTGCCAGTGGGCAGTGAACGAGAAAAACCTGAAAGACCAAATACAAAAAAATTAATTTTTTCTTGTGGGAAAAGTTGTTGATACTTGACAATGATTTCAAATCATTCAATTATAATGAATATTTTAGTTTGATTAGATTTGAATATTATTAAAAATTGTTAAACAACGAAGATTTTCAAGAATCCAATTTGAATGAGGCACTCGATAAGTTTGAGAATTCATTGAGAACCAATACCAACCTTTTTTTTGATTCTGAAGAACTAGAAGAAATCATTGAGCATTACATTTTTTCCGACAATCTAAAGTTGGCTACACAGGCAGTTAATAAGGGCCAAGAATTGTATCCCTACGACAGTTATTACGCCCAAAAAAGAGCACAAATTCTTACCCTCCAAGGAAAAATTGAGGAAGGAATTAAATTGTTAAAAAAATCGTTAGAAAACGATCCTGCCAACACAGAAACATTGTTGATGATTGGAGAAATCTACGAACGTCAAAAAGAATACAAAACTGCCCTTCATTTTTATCTTAAAACACAAAAAAGCGAAGAAAATCTTAGCGAGATATTATTGTGTATTGGCAATTGTTATCTCCAAACATCTCAAACAAAAAGAGCCCTTCATTTTTTTGATAGAGCAGCAAAGAATAAAGAATTAAATGAACACATTTTGGGAGATATTCATTTCTGTTTTGATGAAGCCAAAAAAACTCAAGAAGGAATTGCTTTTTTCAATGGCATCATAGATTGTTCACCTTACAACTTTTCAGCATGGTACTTTCTCGGTTTACTGTACCAAGCAGGCAAAAAGACTAATCTTGCCCTAAAAGCTTATGATTACTGCCTTGTGATTCACGATAGCTATATGCCCGCTTACTACAATTCTGCTGTTTTGCTATTTGAAGAAAAAAACTTCAAACAGGCGATAAAATACTTCAACCTTTGCCTGAAGCATGGAGGTGATGATGGGTTAATCCGAACGGATTTGGCGGCTTGTTATGAACAAAAAAATCGTATGGTGGAAGCCCAAAAGCAATATAGAAAAGCCATAGAATTAGATGAATTTTTGTCGGAAGCGTGGTTTGGTCTCGGCTTGAGCATCATAAACAACCAGAACAATTATGCGGAAGCAATTCCGTTTTTGGAGAAGGCTTTCGAATTGGATGGGAACGATCAGGAATATGCCTTCCGCTTAGCAGAGGCCTATTGTTATCAAAATCGTATTGATCAATCCATTGAAATTTTTAGACAATTTGTCATCAATAATTCTGACAATTGGTTTGCATGGACGCAGCTTGCCAAATACCAAATAATTGACAGCCAGTACCAAGAAGCTTCAGATACTTTGGAAAAAGCGCTTCAATACCTACCTGAAAATGCATCTGTTCTTTACCACCTCAGCGCAGCAAAGTTTATTTTGGGCGAAAATCAAAAAGCACTTGATGCTTTAACCTTAGCATTAAAAATCAATCCAAGCAAATTAGAAATTTTGTTTGAAATTGCTCCATTTTTGACACACAACACAGCGGTTCAAGATTTAATAGACATCTATCAATAAGTGATGAATTACCCATTATCTCAAATTCCAAATCGAAGTAAAAAACCAAGAAACGAAGGCATCACGATGGTTATGGACAAAGGACTAAGCCTTCGCGGTGCGGAGGACACTGTTGCCATTGGATCCGATTTTATAGACATCATAAAACTGGGATTTGGGACATCCATGGTAACTCCCCAGTTAAAAGAAAAAATTGATATTTACCAGAATTCAGGTATTCCTGTTTATTTGGGGGGAACCTTGTTTGAAGCTTTTTATGTTAGAAATCGTTTGGACGATTATGAGAGAATGTTGGATGACTTAGGCCTTCATTATGTGGAAATCTCAGACGGATCCATTGAAATAAATTCCGATGAAAAATGCAACTTAATTCGTCGATTTGCCAGAAATTACAAAGTGCTCAGTGAAGTGGGTTCAAAGGATACAGAAAAAATCATTCCCCCATACAAATGGATAGAAATGATGAATGCCGAAATTGAGGCAGGCTCCTGGAAAGTAATTGCAGAGGCAAGAGAAAGTGGCACGGTTGGTATTTTTAGAGGGACTGGTGAAGTACGATCCGGATTGGTAGAAGAGATTCTTACAAAAATTTCCCAGGAAGACATAATTTGGGAAGCACCAAAAAAAGCACAACAAGTTTGGTTCATAAAACTGTACGGAACGAATGTGAGCTTAGGCAATATTGCCCCAAACGAAATTTTGGCCCTTGAAGCACTGAGAATTGGTTTACGTGGAGATAGCTTTACTTTCTTCTTGGATGGTAAGCACCCACAACCAGGCAGAAAACCAGGAGATTTGAGAATTTAAATGACCTTACAAGAACAAATTATGGGCCAAATGAAAATGGCCATGAAGAATAAAGATAAAATTTCTTTGGAAGCCTTGCGGGCAATTAAAGCGGCCATTTCACTCGCGAAAACAGCATCCGGCAGAAAGGATGAACTACAAGCAGAAGAAGAAACAAGACTCCTTCAAAAGCTTGCAAAGCAAAGAAGGGAATCTATTGAAATTTTTTCAAGGGAAAATCGACCAGAATTGGCCAGCAAAGAAATGGCACAACTTTCAGTTATTGAGAAGTTCTTACCCAAGCAACTCAGTCAAAATGCGCTAGAAAAAATTATCGAAGAAGTATTACAAGAGACAAATGCCAAAACTATGAGCGATATGGGAAAAGTGATGCCGAAAATTATGGCAAAAACAGCAGGTGCGGCAGACGGAAAAACAATAAGTTCAATCTTGAAAGCGAAATTAACTGCCTAAAGTTTTTTAAAACCAATTTATTCTATCTCTAGAATCTCACATGCCCTATCCGAAGCAAGCTGCTCCGCTTTTTTTTTGGTGGGTTGCAGGGCTTCAGCAAGCGCTTCACCATCGACCATTACCTTCACTAGGTATTGCTTTCGCCGTTTATTTTCATCTACAATATGAACATCAAAACCAAGAGACTTTTTGTTGCGTTGGGCCCACTCAAATAAAGATCCCTTACTGTTCATCCGAGACTCTTTTAGGCTCTCAACGTCAATAAAAGGCTCAATCAACTGGGAAACAACAAACCGATATGTTTTTTTATAGCCCAAATCTAAGTAGATCGCGCCTACCAAAGCCTCCAAGGCATTTCCTCCAACATTTCGAGCCGCAAATCTATTTTTATTTAAATGAGAATCCATAAACATTACTTCTATAATTCCCATTTGATTAGAAATCTTAGAAAGCATTTCTCGATTGACCATTTTCGCCCTCATTTCAGTAAGAAAACCCTCATCCTTGAAAGGATATTTTTTGAAAAGATACTCTGCAACAAGCAAATCCAAAACAGCATCACCTAAATATTCAAGCCTTTCGTTGCTGTCGTTTCCTTTATTATTGAGAACCCTTTTGGCCTTTGACTGGTGCGTTAGCGCTTGTTGATACAAGGCTAGGTTGCGGGGTCTAAACCCCAAGATGTTTTTTAGCTTTTTGCCAAAAGAAGAGGACATTAGGTTTTAAACTTTTGAAAAGCAACCGTAACATTGTGGCCCCCAAACCCAAAAGTGTTGCTCAGGGCAACAGAGATATCTTTGACCTCGGCTTGATTCAACGTAAGATTTAGCTTTTCGTCTATTCCCTCATCATGCATCGTGTGATTGATGGTTGGCGGAACAATACCATGCTTGATGGCCAATATGCTGGCGATACCTTCCACAGCTCCTGCGGCACCGAGTAAATGGCCGGTCATAGACTTTGTACTAGAAATATTTAATTCATAGGCATCACTCCCAAAAACATCCACAATTGCTTCCAATTCATGAATATCTCCAAGAGGAGTTGAGGTGCCATGCACATTGATGTAATCCACATCGGAAGTTGACAATTCTGTATTATTGAGAACATTTCGCAAAGCAAGCTTTACGCCCTCCCCTTGAGGATGCGGAGCGGTTATGTGATAAGCATCTGCCGTCATGGCACCGCCCAATACTTCTGCATAAATATTGGCCCCTCTATCCAAAGCATGATTTAGTTCCTCCAGAATTAGAGAGCCACCTCCTTCGCCCAATACAAAACCATCACGACTTCCATCAAATGGTCTTGAGGCGGTTTCGGGAGAATCATTTCTTTCAGATAAAGCTTTCATGGCATTGAAACCTCCCAGGGCTGTTTCAACGATACTGGCCTCGGATCCTCCGGTAATCATCACATCTGCTTTTCCCAACTGTATGTTGGTAAATGCTTCGAGTATTGCATGATTTGAAGAGGCACAGGCACTTACAGTGGCAACATTCGGGCCTCTAAAACCATATTCTATAGAGACGTACCCTGCAGCAATGTTTCCAATCATTTTAGGGATGAAAAAAGGATTAAAACGAGCTGTTTTTCCTCTTTCCACAAAGTCGATGATTTCATTCTGAAAACTTATTTGTCCGCCAATGCCTGTTCCCCAAATTACTCCAGACCGATTTTTGTCCAAGGTTTCTAAAACCAAATTAGAATCTTCCACAGCTTGCTGCGCTGTAGCCATAGCATATTGCGTGTAGAGATCCATTTTCCTTGCCTTTTTTCGATCTATATAGTCAGTAGGGTCAAAGTTTTTTACTTCACAAGCAAACTTTGTTTTAAACTCCGAAGGATCAAATCTGGAGATTGGCTTCGCTCCGCTGGAACCCTCCTTGAGGGAATTCCAAAAAGAATCAATATCGTTTCCGAGTGGTGTAACGGCTCCCATACCCGTTACAACCACTCTTTTGAGTTCCAAGGTACGGGGCATAAATTATCAACTATTTTCTTGGATAAAGCTTATTGCATCCCCAACTGTCGCAATTTTTTCTGCTTGTTCATCGGGAATAGCAATATTGAACTCTTTTTCAAATTCCATGATAAGTTCTACCGTATCCAATGAGTCTGCTCCCAAATCATTGGTAAAGCTTGCCTCGTTGGTTACTTCAGATTCTTCTACACCAAGTTTATCTACGATAATTTCTTTTACTTTAGTTGAGATGTCTGACATTTTTTTCAAATGAATTTTTTGTGAGCACAAATAACAGTTATTTAGCACGAAATGCCAAATGTCAATTTTTCAACAAGTGTATATTTTTGTAGATAACATTTTGTGAATACATCTCTAAGCTTTCAAGACTTTTTTGTTCCGGAAAACAATTTATATTTCATTGTCTCCGCAAATGAACCAGCCTATAAAGTTGCTTGGGCAATGAATAAATTTTTAAAAATGTCTTTCCAACGGGTCAAAGACCACGAACTAAAAATCCACCATCAAGTTCACTATTTTGAGCTTTTTGAATTTGAAGACGAGGCAGAACAAATTTGGAAACTTATTAAAACCAAATCAACCAAAGGTGCTTTTATTGCAGATAAGAATATTTCAATGTTTGACTATATCATTATTCTTCAAAATCCAATCAATGGAAAAAAAACAATTGGTGAATTTATCAGAAAGATTCGGTCAATTGTAATGATAAGATTAATTCAAGAACTTAGATTTGAAATGTTTTCAGGAAAAACAATATACAATCTTCCAATATGATCAAACTGGCCAAGTACAACAAAACCAAAATGATTGCAACCATCGGACCTGCTTCTTCCGATTACAAAACGCTCAAATCAATGATATTGAGCGGTGTAGATGTGTGCAGAATCAATTTCTCTCATGGTTCACATGAGCAACATTTAGAAGTTATCAAAACCATAGAAAAAATCAATAAAGAACTCAATAGCAATGTATGCATATTGGCTGATTTACAAGGACCTAAGCTAAGGATAGGGGAAATGGAGGACAATGGTGTTGAATTCAAAGAAGGACAAATTTTAACCATAAGTACAGAGGATGTCATTGGCAATCATGAAAAAATCAGTGTTACTTACAAATTCCTTGCGAAGGATGTCAAAATTGGAGAAAATGTGCTCTTAGATGATGGCAAAATGGAAATGGAATTTGTAGAAATATTAGATGAGAAAAATGTAAAAGCCATGGTTAAGGTTGGTGGTATTCTAAGCTCAAAAAAGGGATTTAATTTGCCCAAGACCGACCTTACCGTGCCTTGCCTGACAAAAAAAGATTTAAAAGACCTAGAATTCATTTTGTCTCAAGAAGTGCAGTGGATAGGTCTAAGTTTTGTTCGACATCAAGACGACATCAAAATCTTAAGACATTACATTGAAGGTAAAGAAAGTGATGCAAGAATTATTGCTAAAATTGAAAAACCTCAAGCTGTTGACAATCTGGACGAAATAATTAAAGCATCTGATGGAGTAATGGTTGCTCGGGGTGATTTAGGTGTAGAAATGCCTATGGAAAAGGTACCTATTATTCAGAAAGATGTTGTTCGAAAATGCATCATAGCTGCCAAACCTGTAATCATTGCAACTCAAATGATGGAAAGTATGATCAACAACCCCACGCCAACTAGAGCAGAAGCAAACGATGTTGCCAATGCAGTCATCGATGGAGCAGATGCAGTCATGCTTAGCGGTGAGACTTCTATTGGAAAATATCCGCTGAAGGCAGTTCAGGCAGTTCAACGAATTGTTTCATCTACGGAGAAAAACTCCAAAGAAGTTTATTACAAAGGGAAAAAACCCAAAGACGATTCAGATAAGTTCCTGTCCGATGAAATTTGCTTTACAGCAGTTCGCGTAAGTGACCACGTAAAAGCAAAGGCCATTGTGACCATGACACAGTCGGGCTACGCGGCTCAAAAAATTTCAAGCTACAGACCAAATGCCGACCTCTACTATTTTTCTTCCAATAAAAAAATCCTTAAAACACTCAACCTCGTATGGAACCTACGTGGATTTCATTACAATAAAATGATAAGTACAGACCAAACTATCGTTGATGTTGTTGACATTTTGCATAAGGAAAAAGAACTCATCAAAAAAGGAGATTTGGTGATCAACACAGCCAGCATGCCGATAAAAAAGAAACCGAGAACCAATACCCTTAAAATAACAGAAGTTAAATAAAGATGGAAATCGTTAATAAGGTTGCCCAAAGTGGAATCCTTACCCTGGAGCTAGACAAGCAAATAAATGATAAAAAAATTGTGCTGTTTGACTTAAAGGACTTCCTATTTCAAGGACTTGTTTTAAAAGAAAAAGAATTCAGATATGCGCTTAAGAATCTAGAAACAGAATCATTTCATGGTAAGTATGTTGGTGTTTTTTGCTCTACAGACGCCATTGTTCCTTTGTGGGCATATATGCTTATTGCAAGTAAATTGGAAGGAATTTGCACCAGCATTACTTTCGGAAACAAATCCAAAGTTGAAGAACTGATGATAAATGATTGGATTGACCAACTGAATCCAAATGATTTTGAAGAAAAAAGGGTTGTTATAAAAGGTTGTTTCGACAAACCTATTCCTACTTCCGCTTACCTTAGAATCACTCAAAAATTAAAACCAATCGTCAAAAGTATCATGTATGGTGAACCCTGCAGTACTGTACCCATCTACAAACAAAAAAAATAAAAATCAAAACCCTTATTTCTACATTAGCTCCTATTTTTGACTCATGGATCATCGAGTAGAACGCGACAGTATTGGAGAAATCAAAGTAGAAGCAACAAAATATTGGGGAGCACAAACCCAAAGATCACTTCAAAATTTTGTTATTGGTGACCAGAAAATGCCTATCGAAATTATTCGAGCTTTCGGCGTTTTGAAAAAATGTGCAGCACAAACCAATTTTCAGTTGGGTATTTTGTCTGAAACAAAAATGAACTTAATTTCAAAAGCTTGTGATGAAATTATGGAAGGTAAACTTGACGAACATTTTCCATTGGTTGTATGGCAAACTGGTTCGGGCACTCAATCCAATATGAACATAAACGAAGTGATCGCCAATCGTGGCCATGTCCTCAACGGCGGCAAACTTTCCGATCTGCAAAAAGTACTCCATCCCAATGATGACGTAAACAAATCACAAAGCTCCAATGATACATTTCCCACTGCCATGACCATTGCAGTCTATCAACAAATGATTGATTTTGTAATTCCGGGGATTCAAGTCCTGAAAAATACATTAAAGAAAAAAGCAAGGGAATTTAAAGAAGTTGTAAAAATTGGTCGTACCCACTTCATGGATGCCACGCCCATCACACTTGGACAAGAACTCTCAGGCTATCGAAGACAACTTGAACTCAGCCTCAAAGCTTTGGAAAAAGCCATGGATACTGCCTCAGAATTGGCACTCGGAGGCACGGCGGTTGGAACGGGTTTAAATGCACCCAAAGGTTATGCCGATATGGTGGCCAAAAAAATTGCCAAAGAAACAGCTTTGCCGCTAAAAACAGCCAAAAACAAATTTGAAGCCTTGGCAGCGCACGATGCCATGGTAGAACTACATGGCGCACTGAAAAGAACAGCTGTTTCCCTGATGAAAATAGGCAATGATATTCGGATGCTCGCCTCAGGACCAAGAAGTGGCATTGGTGAAATCATTATCCCAACCAACGAACCAGGTTCTAGTATTATGCCAGGCAAAGTGAATCCGACCCAAGCCGAAGCACTCACAATGGTTTGCGCACAAGTAATGGGCAATGATGTAGCCGTAACCATTGGAGGAAGCAATGGCCATTTTGAACTGAATGTATTTAAGCCCATGATAGCCGCCAACTTGTTGCAATCTGCAAAAATTCTAGGACAAGCTTGTCTTTCTTTCAACAACAAATGTGTCCAAGAATTGCAACCCAATCACCAGGTCATAAAAGACAATTTAGAAAATTCATTGATGCTCGTCACCGCACTCAATCCACATATTGGTTATGACAATGCCGCTAAAATTGCAAAAAAAGCCTATGCAGAAGGTACAAGTTTAAAAACAGCTGCGCTTGCCTTGGGATTGCTCACAGAGCGTCAATTTGATGAATGGGTTAAACCAGAAAATATGGTAGGTGACATCCATGAAGATTGAAGTCCTTATGCAAAAAGCCCAACAACTGTTCACCAACCAAGAATTTAAGTCTTGCATTAAGATGCTCGAAGACAATAAGTCCTTTGCTGGCATGGAACTAAAAGCAAGATGTTATTCTAAATTGGAAGTTTATAAAAAAGCACAGGAAATTTGGGAACACCTTCTAGATATCGACGAAAAAAATCCAAACTATTGGAACGAACTGGGTGTCGTAATGTTTAATCAAAGGAATAAAGAAGCTTTGTTGGCTTTTGACAAAGCCATAGCACTCGAAAACAACAACCCATATTTTTATTCTTGCCGGGCCTTTGCCAAAGAAAAGATGTGCCTTTTACAGCAAGCATTGGAAGACTACCAAAAGGCAAAACATTTGGATCCAGAAGATGAGATTATTGACAATAATCTTGAAATTTTGGGCTATAAAATGAGTAGCAACCAACCACAGAAGTGGAGTGCAGAAGCACAGATGGCCGTAGAAAACCTAAAAAATGAACTTGTATTACAGCCCAATTCAAAAGTAACAACTGAAAAAAAATCACTTTTAGAGGAATTCAAAACCATGTTTACTGCAAAAGGGTTCAGACAATTTTTGAAAGAGCTAAAACATCTAAGAAAATAGGATTTTTCTTTCTCCAATAACAAAAGAAGAGGATTCAGTAATAATTAACCATCCAAAGCAGCTGCACCACCGACAATTTCTAAAATTTCATTGGTAATGGCAGCTTGTCTTGCTTGGTTGTATTGCAACTTCAGATTATTGAGCAGCTCCCCTGCATTTTCTGTGGCTTTGTCCATGGCTACCATCCTTGCACCATGTTCACCAGCACTGGAATCCAACAGTGCCTTAAAAAATTGTGTTTTCACACTTCTAGGGATCAAATCTTCCAAAATACCCACCTTATCTGGTTCAAAAATATATTCGTTTTTTGTCCTTTTTTGTTCATTTTTATCTGTTTGTATGGGCAACAGGGTTTCTGTTTTTACCATTTGGGTGGCTGCATTTTTGAAACTGTTATACACCATAAGCACCGCATCAACCTCTTTACTCAAGAACTTTTGAATGAGTATATCTGTTAAGGCAAATGCTTGCTCTGCATCCAAATGAGCAAACAGGTCCATGTGTTCTGTATTGTGAGGGTTTTGAAAGACATTTTTCAAAATTTCATACGCTTTTTTTCCTATGTAAAGGATTTCTACATCAGTTTCCACATCAAGGTGCTTGTAGGTTTCTCCAAGCAATCGCTTGGTGGCTTTGATAACATTGGCGTTAAAAGCGCCCGCTAAACCTCTATCAGAGCTGATGGCTACAAGCAAAACTTTGCGTGCTTCTCGTTTTTCAAAATACCTCAGCAATTCTTCATTTTCCTTCACACTGTCTTTCAAATTGGCCAAAATTTGGCTCAATTTTTCTGCATAGGGCCGCATTTTGATAATAGCTTCTTGTGCTTTCCGCAATTTGGTAGCGGAAACCAATTTCATCGCCTTGGTGATTTGCCTGGTACTCTGTGTGGAGCCAATTCTATTTCTTACCTCTTTTAAATTGGGCATTTTACTCTATCTCAAACCCTTTTGAAACTTCTTTGCCAAATTTTCTTAGCGAATCCTTGAGCTCATCATTTATTTTACCTGCCTTCAATTGTTCTAAAGTCTTGGCTCCTTTGGTTCGCATAATGCTCAAAAAATTGTCTTCAAAATCAGCTACTTTACTCGTTGGAATTTTACTTAAAAGACCTTCCGTACCTAAGAATATAATGGCCACTTGCTCTTCAACTGGATAAGGGCTATATTGTTTTTGTTTTAGTATTTCTACGTTTCTAGCTCCCTTTTCAAGAATCCTTTTGGTGGCAGCATCTAGATCGGAACCAAATTTTGCGAAAGCTTCTAATTCTCTGTATTGGGCTTGATCTAACTTTAATGTACCTGCCGTTTTTTTCATCGATTTTATTTGAGCAGACCCCCCCACTCTAGAAACTGAAATCCCTACATTGATTGCTGGACGAATTCCAGAATTAAATAAGTCACTTTCCAGAAAAATTTGGCCATCTGTAATCGAAATTACATTGGTTGGGATATAGGCAGAAACATCTCCTGCCTGCGTCTCAATAATAGGCAAAGCAGTTAAACTCCCTCCACCTTTTACCAATGGCTTCATGGCATCTGGCAAATCGTTCATGCCTTTGACAATGTCGTCATTGTTTATCAACTTACAAGCTCTTTCAAGCAAACGACTGTGCAAGTAAAAAACGTCACCAGGATATGCTTCTCTGCCAGGGGGTCTTCGCAGCAACAAAGAAACCTCTCGATAAGCAACCGCCTGCTTGGATAGGTCATCATAAATTACAAGCGCCGGATTGCCTTGATCTCTAAAGAATTCGCCTATTGCCGCGCCTGCCATAGGGGCATAAAATTGCATTGGAGCGGGATCAGAAGCATTGGCTGCTACAACTACCGTATATTCCAGTGCTCCAGCATCTTCCAACGCTTTGGTAATTTGTTTTACTGTGGAGGCTTTTTGACCAATGGCTACATAAATACAAAAAACAGTTTCTCCTCTTTGATGAAATTCCTTTTGGTTGATAATGGTATCTATGGCAATGGCTGTTTTCCCTGTTTGTCTGTCTCCGATGATGAGTTCCCTCTGTCCCCTACCAATAGGAATCATTGAGTCGATTGCTTTGATACCTGTTTGTAAGGGTTCATTGACAGGTTGACGAAAAATAACTCCAGGGGCTTTTCTTTCAATTGGCAAATCGTACAAATCCCCTTTTATGTCACCTTTTCCATCAATGGGTTGACCCAATGTATCAACCACTCTACCCAACATCCCCTCTCCAACCTTTATGGAAGCTATTCTATTTGTTCTTTTCACCGAATCGCCTTCTTTGATGGAGATTGACGGGCCCAAAAGGACAGCACCTACATTATTCTCCTCTAGATTTAAGACAATTCCCGTAACACCGGATTCAAATTCTATCAATTCGCCAGATTGTACCGATGTGAGTCCATAGATTCGAGCAATACCATCTCCTACTTCGAGTACTGTTCCTACCTCTTCTATTTGAGCAGCACTTTGGACACCTGCCAATTCTTCTCTAATTATTGTTGATACTTCGTCGGGTCTTATTTGTGACATTTTATTATTTAATTATGGTTTGTTTGATAAGAGTCAATTGTTTTCTAACGCTTTGGTCTAATAATTTATCTTGAAATTTAACCACAAACCCACCCAAGATTTCTGGATTTACAACATTTTCTAGTTGTATTTCCTTTCCCTTGATTTGATCTGAAAGCTGTTTTTGAACTTTGGATATAATGGTTTTATCCAAAGAAACAAAGGACTGAATTTCTCCCGAAATGATCCCTTCTTGGTTGCGGTAAATTTCTTCGAAAGAAGTACAAATTTGCTTGATGTAAGCAGAGCGGCCTTTTTCAACAACCTTCTCCACAAACTTTTGGGTTACATCATTTGCGCTTTTAACTATCTTTCGTAAGATCGATTTTTTCTTATTTATCGTAAAAACAGGATTGTTCATTACCTGCTCAAAAGCAGGAACTTCATTCATGATTTGAAGTAGCTCTTTCACATCGGCCAATACTTCTTCTACTACCTTTTTTTCTTGGGCAAATAGGTAAAGTGATTTTCCGTACCGTTTGGCTACTTTGTTGTTCGACATTAGTTAAGGTTGGCAGATTGTATTTCTTGTTGGACTAAGCTTCGATGTTTTTCATCCCCATTAAGCTCTTGTTTTATGACTTTTTCTGCAATTTCAAGGGAAAGTTGGGCTACTTGGTTTTTGACCTCCGACAAAGCATTGGCTTTTTCTCTTATGATTTCATCTTTGGCCTGTTTCACCATTCTTGCTTTTTCCAAGCTGGCGGTTTTCTTTGCTTCTTGCACTATCTGTTCTTTCATGGCTCTTGCTTCTTTTAAAATAGTTTCTCTTTCCGCTCTTGCCTCCGAAAGAATTTTTTCGTTTTCCGCCTTCAAAGATTGCATTTCAAGTTTCGCTTCTTCTGCTTTTTCAAGAGACTTAGCAATAAAATTATCTCTTTCTTCTATAGAAGACAAAATAGGCCCCCAAGCAAACTTCTTTAGCAAAAAAGCCACAATGAAAAAGGACAAACTAGTCCAAAAAATTGTTCCAACACCTACATTTAGCAGTGCATTTAAATAAATCATTGGTTTTTATTGACTAAAGTACAACCAATAGGGCAACAATTACCGCAAATAGAGCAACTCCCTCGATAAGCGCAGCAGCAACAATCATATTTGACCGTATATCACCAATAGCTTCTGGTTGTCGCGCAATTGACTCAACTGCAGATCCACCAATTCTACCAATACCTAGCCCAGCACCGATTGCAGCCAATCCTGCTCCGATAGCTGCAAAGCCTTTTACATTACCTGCTACTTCTTGAAGAATGATACTTAAAAATTCCATGTTATATTTTGTTTTATTTTAGACATATTTAATGATGACCTTCCTGTGTTGCATCTGCAAAGTACAGTGCGGCCAATAGAGTAAAAACGTATGCTTGCAAAAAGGCAACCAAAAGTTCTATGGCAAACATAAACACCATAAATAGGGTTGCTCCTATTCCTGTTCCAAATCCTGCTAAATTTGAATTTTGTCCCATCATAATTACCAAACCAGTAAAAGCCAAAATAATGATGTGACCAGCAGTTATATTCGCAGTCAAACGAATCATCAAAACAACAGGCTTTATAAAAATTCCTAGGATTTCTATAGGGACCAAAATAAACTTGACAAAAGAGGGCACACCTGACGGCCAAAGAATATGCATCCAATAATGTTTATTCCCCCTTATTGTAGTAATGATAAAGACTAGGGTCGCCAATACCATGGTAACGCCCATCGTACCCATGATGTTGAATCCGCCAAGAAAGGGAACCAATCCTAGCAGGTTGGCAATCCAAATAATGAAGAAAACCGACAATAGAAACGGTAAAAATCGTTTAGCTCGATCAACTCCCATCGATGGCACAACAATCTGATCTTTGACCAAAAGTATCATTGGCTCCATTATACTTTGAATCCCTGATGGAGCCTTGCCCTTGTTCTCCTTCCCTTTGTTGGCAACTCTCGAAAATAAAAGCAAAACCAAAAGACATGAAATGATGAAGCCTAAACCGCTTTTTGTTATCGACAAATCGGTAGGCACCAAATTACTCGCATCAATGGTTCCATCCTCCCGAAGCGTAAGATTTCCATTTGGGTTGGTTTTGTATATTTTTTCGTCTACCATGATGTATTCACCATGCTTATAACCATGAGATTTTAAATGTTCTTGATGATGGGGATGTTCATAAAATTTAATGCTCGAGAAAATACGTAAACCGTTATCCCATAAAATGATGGGCAGATTAATCGATAGGTGCCTTTCTTTTTCGGTGTGTTCATTGAGGGTTAAAAAGTGAATTTGATGCGCATCAGATATGTGGTGCATGATCATTTCACCAATGTTGAAGGCCTGATTGTTTTCAGCAATATGAACTTTTTCATCCGTGCTGTGCTTTTGCTTATTTTCGTTTGCAAAGGCTTTTGGCGTGCAAAAAATAAGTAATGCAGTAAAAATCAGCGTTTTATGCTTTCGATTCGTTTTCAATTTTCCTTAAACGGTCGCAAATTAAATACAAATCGAATGATTTCCGCCAAGGTAAAAATTAAATAAATCACAAAATATTCCACAACCAACCAAAGTCCTGGTTTTTTTACCAAAAACAGATAACCTAAGACCATGCCCAAAGCAAGTATTGTTCGTAAAAAACTTTGTAATAAAAAGAAAGAATTAAATTGAAAGTGATTTCCTTTGGCCATCAGCTTAAAAAAAAATCGGTTCAGTATATTGAGGGCAGCAAATGCCAGAATACCTATACCCAAAAAAGCATTGTTTTGGGGTTTGGCCAATAAATAGTTTGCTCCCAAAACAAAAGCCCAAGAAATGATCATCAAGACGAATAGCTGCAGGTAAAAAGGGATCTTAGTCATTTTAAATCGATCATTAGTCTGTACAACAAACCTAAAACAACCAACATTGAAAAAACAACAGAAAGAATATTCTTTTGTCCAAAATACAAAGCGTCTAAATATCTACCCAAAAAAAATGCTGCAAGAACGCTAACAACAATAATTGTTGAAATAGCAGTGTATTTCAAGTACTCGTTTTTGACTTTACTCAACCTTTTTCTCGATATTTTCTTTCATCAAATTTCCATGCATTTCCTTCCCCTTTTTTAGCATGGTACATTGTCCATTGAAAACACCATTTTCTTCCACTACCAAATTCCTTATTTCCAAATCTCCGTTTACGGTTCCTCCTGATTTCAGGAAAAGAAAACCATCAATCCTTAAATTTCCATTGACAGTTCCAGAAATGTCGGCATGTGCAGACACAATATTTCCTTTTACCATGCCATGAGCACCCAAAACCACTTTGGATTCACATTGTATATTTCCAGAAACTTTCCCATCAACCCGTAGGTCTCCTTTTACCTTTATGTCACCAACAATTTCGGTGCCATTGCCAAT
The DNA here is from genome assembly GCA_963991985.1 of uncultured bacterium. Lineage (GTDB taxonomy): Bacteria > Bacteroidota > Bacteroidia > NS11-12g > UBA9320 > MED-G17. Next base: position 68,971 of record CAXDRX010000003.1, read on the forward strand.
CAAATTCAAAGACGAATTCCCTTTGGATTCAAATGTATTTCTGTCTACAGATTTATTATTTTTTAACATATTTCAAAAGGTTACAAAATCCTCTGGATTCTGAGGTGATCCATTGTGCCACAATTCAAAATGCAAATGAGGTCCCGTAGAAAGCTCACCCGAATTTCCATTGATTGCAATGGTCTCCCCTTGCTGGACGAAATTACCTTCTTTTTTCAATTTTGTGGAATTGTGTTTGTAAACGGAAACAAAATTACTGTTGTGCTGCAACACAAGAACATGACCTTTGTCTGGGGTCCACCCAGCAAAAACTACCGTTCCTCTGGCTATGGCTTTGACTGGGGAATTGATTTTTCCAACCAAATCTACACCATAATGCTCCATCAAAGGATCAAAGGATTTGCTTATTATTCCAGACAAGGGGGACTTTAAAATCGGCATAGATTTTTCATCTTTTAACTGCTGTCCATTTTTGATTTGGGCAAAATGAAAAGGATTTTGGATTGGAGCATTTTTGTATTCTACCGATTCAAGTATTCGGTTCAGCTCTTTCTCTTTTCTTTCCAACTTTTCCAACTGCCTCTCCAACTCGTCTACCTTTCGAAGCAATTTTTGATTTGCCTTCTGCAACTCAATTGCAGAGGCCTCTGACGAAAGTGAAGAAATTGGGGTTTGGGTAATCAAAATAAAACTTAAGATAAACCCCACACAGAATAAAAAAGAGAGGACAATGAGCACGTTTGCTAAATTGAGTTTTAAACGAAATTTCTCTGCCAGCGTTTTATCCTCTCTCACAACCAATTGATATCTTTTGCCCAACTTTTTCTTAAAGTTTTTGGCATTCTTTACTTTCATGAGCTTTTCAAAAATAAATTTGTATTTTGGAAGTTTTCTATTAAATGCATTTTGATTTAAAAAAAGTATCCCTTTTGTGGCTTTTTGTTTTTCTTAGTCTTAACGGTTCTTCGAAAGAAAAAGAAGAAAATGCCCTAAAGAGAGCTTGGAACAATACCATTGCCCGTTACAATATTTATTTCAACGCAACTCAAAAACTTGAAAAAGCAAAAAAATCCATTGCACAAAATCACTTAGAAGATTTTTCCAAAATTCTTTCGATATTCCAATACGGAACGGATGACAACTCAAACGTAGCCAAAAACTATTTAGAGGAACTTCACAAAAAAACATCTAAAGTCATTCAAAATAGACCCACAAGCAAATGGGTTGATGATTCTTATTTTCTGATCGGCATTGGATATTTTTTCAAACGCGATTTTTTCTCTGCCATTGAAACTTTCCAATTTGTTCACGGGAAATACAATGATCCGATCCTAAAGGACCTTGCACAGCTTTGGATTGTAAAAAGCTATCTGCAAATGGGGCAAATTGGAAACGCGGAATCTATTTTGGCCTTGACCATGGAAGACAAAGACTTAATGGATAGAATGAGTCGAGAAAATACCAAAGAATTCCATGCAACCAGGGCGGATATTTTTTTACGCAACAACAATCTGCCTTTTGTCATTAACCACTTAGAAAAAGCCATCGTGCTAAGCAAGGAAAGAACTGAAAAATATCGGTGGCACTTTATTTTGGGACAAGTGAATCTAGCCCTGAACAACAAAGCCAAAGCGAAAAATCACTTCGTAAAAGTCAATAAATTAAATGCACCTTATACCTATACGTTTCAAGCCAATTTAGGATTGGCCAAATCGGTTGCCCATTCAAGTGATCCAAAATCCATTAAACAAGGCATTAAGTATTTAACCAGAATGTTGAAGGATGATAAGAACCTCGATTATTTTGACCAAATATATTTCGAAATAGCTCAAATTGAGTTTGCCGCAAAAAACATCCAAAACGCCATCAATAATCTCAAACTCTCTGCCCGCAATAGCACCAAGAACAACAATCAAAAAGCGAGTAGTTTTTTGGCACTTGGCAAATACTATTTTGGTGAAAAAAAATATCCGTTGGCACAATCTTATTATGACAGTACGATGCTGTTTATAGACAATAATCATGTGGATTATGACGAGATCAAATCAACTCATCTGCTCTTGAGTGAACTCATTGACAACTTACTTAATATAAGCAAAAAAGATAGCCTCCTAGAACTTAGTTCCCTTAGCTTAGAAGAAATAGAAATCGTCGTAGATGCTGCAATTGAAAAAGAAAAAGAAGCAAAAGAAGAAGCCATTTTGAAACAACAAAGTTTGGAATTACAAAACAACTTGGCTCCTCAAAAAATACAACAAAATTCAGGAGGCACCTGGTATTTTTACAACAATGCCGCTGTAGCAAGGGGATATACGGAGTTCAAAAGAAAATGGGGGAATCGGAAGTATAGCGATTGGTGGCGATTAAACACCAAGTTGGCCCAAATGATTCGCGAAGAAAAAAAGAACAAAATAAAGGCTGAACAAACGAAAAATGAAGAATTAAAAAACGAAGAACAAAATATTATCTTGGCAAAAGTTGACCAAGACAAAAGGAAATACTACATGGAAATTCCTTTTGGTAGTGAACTAAAAAAGGCCTACATCCAAAGCATTCAAAATAGCTATTTTAAGATTGGGAAAATGTATCAAGAAGATTTAAACAACTATCCCTTGTCCATCTCAAATTATTCTACGCTTCTTTTGAGATACCCCAATTGCTCACTCGAACCTGAGGTTCTTTATGCACTTTACAATTGCTACAAAGCACAAGAAGATGAAATAAAAATGAACGAAATACAGCAAACCTTGATGGACAAGTATCCCGAAAATAAGTACAATCAACTCATCGATGGGGACAATCTAGCTATTGGGGAATCCGACTCCGCAAATTTAGCTTATCAAAAACTTTACCAATTGGCAATGGAAGAGAAATACAAATCATTGATTGAACAGAAAAAATTGTTTGACTCCTATCTTGGAGGCAATTCTATTCAAGCAAAATTTGATTTGCTTTATGCCCGTGCTATTGGAGCATTGGAAGGTAAAGAAGCGTATATTGATGAACTGATTTTTGTAAAAAATTCGTACCCCAACACCCCAGAAAGTAGGTCTGCTGCCTATGCCATCAGCATTCTTGAATCCAAGGAGGATTCAGTAAGCAATGAAATGAGTCAAAAGAGCTACGCCTTTCAGCCGCAAGAACCACACTTTTTTGCACTCATTGCTCCTCAAAATTCAGATATAAAATCATTAAAGATGTCCCTTGCCCAATTCAACACCAACTATGGAAATAAAACGCTAACCATTTCAAGTTATTTGTTTGGAGAAAAAAAAGACCACTTGCTGTTGATCAAAACTTTCCCATCTGCTGCTGAAGCACTCTTATATTACCAAGCCAAAGAGCTGAAGAACATCTTTACCAAACATAATTTGTCCAAGACTTCAAACTTTATCATCCAAAGCAAAAATCTTCAATCTCTATTGCAAAACGGGGATTGGGAAAATTATAAAATTTTTTTTGAGAAAAACTATCTTCGATAAATCTTGAAACAATCGAAAAAAAGAAACCTTACTACAAGGACAGTTCAAATTATCTGGAAAATATTTGCTTCTTCGTTATTCACGCTGGTTGTGCTGTTTCTGCTCATCAAAATTGGTTTATTTGGGAAATTACCCAATCCAACCACCTTGGAAAATCCGCAATCTGCGCTGGCTACTGAGATTTATTCTTCAAACAATGCGCTAATCGGTAAATTTTATTTTAGGGAAGACAGAACCAACATCACATTTAAAGAAATTCCAAAATACATGATCGAAGCATTGGTGGCAACAGAAGACGCACGTTTTTATAAGCACGTTGGAATAGATCCCAAAGCATTGGCAAGAGCGATTCTTTTGTTGGGGAAAAGAGGAGGAGGAAGCACCATAACACAACAACTTGCTAAAAACTTATTTCACAATCAACCCAAATCCTTATTTGGCAGAGTAATACAAAAAGCAAAAGAGCAAATCATCGCGGTTGAATTGGAAAAAAAATATACCAAAAATGAAATCATTTTATTGTATTTTAATACAGTACCCTGGGGCAATAGCTATGGAATAAAATCCGCGGCCAAAACTTTTTTTAACAAGCCTGTAAAATTGCTGAAAATAGAAGAAGCAGCAATGCTGATCGGTATGCTTAAAGCCAGTGGGACTTATAATCCAAAAAGAAATCCAAAAAAAGCTCTGGCACGAAGAAATACTGTATTTGCGCAAATGAAAAAATACAATTATTTGGAAGAAGAAGCTTACAAAAATTTATGTGAATTACCCATCATTCTGGATTACAATAGAACCTCTCATCTTCGAGGAAGCGCGACCTACTTCAGGGAGCATTTAAGAAATATGCTTAAACCATGGGCTTCAAAAAAAGGAATCAATCTTTATGAAGATGGCTTAAAAATTTACACCACTTTGGACGAGAAAATGCAAAAACATGCAGAGTTTTCTGTAAAGAAGCACATGTCTAATTTACAAAAACAATTTTACGCAGAAACCAAAAGGACCAAACAAGAACCATGGAGAGACGAAAAAAACAATTGGAAAATAGACGCTCAATACATTCCCAATCAAATTAAAAAAACACCTCAATATCGTGCCCTAAAGAAAAGAGGCCTTTCTCCAAAGGCCATTGAAAAAGCTTTGAATGAGAAACATCACATGACTGTTTTTTCTTGGGAAGGTGAAAAAGAAGTCAATTTTAGCGTTTATGACTCTTTGAAATACTACAAACAAATTCTTCATACTGGTTTTATGGCCATGGAACCCCAAACAGGTGAAATAAAAGCTTGGGTTGGTGGAATAAATTTGGCGTATTTTCAATACGACCATGTTGCCAAAACAGCTACAAGGCAAGTAGGTTCAACATTCAAGCCTTTTGTTTATGCACGAGCTCTGGAAGATGAAAAAATTGAGCCATGCGAACGGGTCCCTACGGGTCCAGTTACATTTGAAATGGACGATGGTAAAACATGGACCCCGAAAAACTCCTCGAAAGTCGAAACAGAAATGATTAGCTTATATGATGGGCTCAAAAACTCCATCAACACTGTTACGGCAAGAGTACTTAAAAGGTTGGGGTACCAAGGGCCAATGGCAGTTAAAAAATTGGGCATAAAAATGGGCCTCAATGAGGAAAAATTCATCAACTACCCTTCCATTTGCTTGGGAGTTATGGACTTATCTGTTTTTGAAATGGTGGGGGCCTATGGCACTTTCGTCAACAAAGGCGTTTGGATTGAACCTCATTTTATCAGAAAAATTGAAGATAAAAATGGAAATGTAATTGAAGAATTTTTTCCTAAGAAAAGAGAAGCTATGAGAGAGCAAACCGCCTATACGATGTGTAGAATGCTAGAAAAAGTAACCCAAAGTGGAACGGGAAGAAGACTATACAGCAAATATGCAATTCCACAAGAGTGGACTATCGGGGGCAAAACAGGAACTACCCAAAACAACAGTGATGGTTGGTTTATGGGCATTACGCCAGATTTGGTTGGTGGATGCTGGGTAGGTGCAGAAGATCGGAGGGTTCATTTTAGAAGCACTTTGTATGGACAAGGAGCAAATATGGCCCTGCCCATATATGCCTATTTTATTCAAAGAGTTTACAAAGACAAAGACATCGGACTGATCCCTAGACCTTTTGAAAAACCAGAAAACACCTTAGAGTTCCTCCTTGAGTGCGCTACCGACACGAGCAACCAAGAAAAAATAGATACAGATCTGCAAGGTCTTGACTTTTAATCCAAAATGTTTTTTTTGCTGTAGGGCCTTCCTTTCCAAACCGATTTTTTAGGTAAAAAATAATATATGGAGGTTGCCATGGTGTTCAAAAATAAGTAGATTTCATAAGTCAAAAAGTCCAAAGCACTCCATTGCCGTTCTTCTACTTTTTGAACCAATTGTGTGATAAATACCATTTGTGCAAAAAATTTCAATCCTAAGAAAAATAAAGCCCAATGTATTTCAATAAAAAGTAAAGTGAAAACAAGAGGATAAAACAAACCGTATAAAACAAGCATACATTTCCAATTCCAAGGCAAATCCTTTGCACCAATAAGCCATCTTTTTCTTTGTTCAAGCATTTCTTTTACATTGGGTATATAGTATGCTTTCCCCAAAGTTTGCGCATTGCCTAAGTTTTTCCAACTCCAGCCTAAATTCGTTACTGCTTCAAACAATTTGTAGTCTTCGGTAATACTAAACTCAATTTGCTCATATCCGCCTGTTTGCCAATATGCCTTGGCTCTTACCGCCATATTATTTCCTACGCTGGTACAAGAGACACCCATATTGGCAAAAGCTTTGATATAACCCATAAAATGCAACCAATCCATTGCTTGCATTTTGGAAAACCACTTACTGAGATAGCCTATTTTGAAGGAATTGTTTAGACTAGGATCCACCGCACACATGGTTGTGCCCGAGACAATCCCGATTTCTGGTTCAAAAGCACTGATCATACCTTTTATCCAAAATTTTGGCAGTTGTACATCAACATCAGTAATCAAGAAAAAATCTCCGCTCGATTGATGTGCTAGGTGTGCCAATACATTGGCCTTACCGCGTCCTTTGCCTAGATTGTTTTGGATGTTAAACATTTTATAATTTTCTTTCTCCTGAATAAATTTTCTGATTAGAGATTCCGTTTGATCTGTAGATTGATCATTTCCAATAAGTACTTCTAATTTTTCTCTGGGATATTCCAGATTTGCAATACTTTCTAAAGATCTCAATATCAATTTTTCCTCATTTCGAGCGGCCAACAACAAGCTTACCTTTGGAAGATTTTGCCCTTCATAAGCTTTCTCTTCTTGATGGATTGAAATGCCGTAAATTGAAAAAGCAAGTAACAAGAAAAATAGCAAAAGGAGAAACAAAGCAGAAATTTGAAGAATTATCATAAACCTCTAGAAATAAGCTCTTCTTCTGACAAATATTCTAAATATCTTGGAAGAAGATATTCTAAATTTTTTTGGGCCTTGACGCTGTCATGAAAAACGATGATTGATTTTTTCCTTGCTCTATTTTTGAGTCCCAATAGGGCTTTTTCACGATCTAAATTTTTTAAAAAATCCCAGCTCAGTTGATTCCACATTATTATCCTAAAAGATTTTCTTAAATGAAAATATTGAGTCGGTTTTATCCTTCCATATGGCGGCCTGAAAAGCTTATTTCCCGGCATTAAGTTTTGACATTCGGAAATATTGCTGTAATAATCCTTATTTTTTGTAAACCAACCTTTTAAATGGTTGTAGGTATGATTGCCTACCTGATGACCCCTATTTTTTATTTCCTGAAATGTATCAGGATATTTGTTAATATTCTGTCCAACACAAAAGAAAGTGGCCTTTGCCCCGTGGAAGGCCAACTGATCCATCACCCACGGCGTAATGCTCGGGTGTGGGCCATCATCGAAAGTTAAGTAAATATGCTTTGAATCGATGTTTCGAATGTAGGTGCTAATCTGAATAAATCTCTCATTGATCGACCAACATTTATTCATAAATAAAGAACATTTGTACTTTTGGAGCATGCAGAAATGGTTTAGTGCCCTAACGCTTCTTTTTTTATGTGAATTGGCTTCGAGTCAAATTTGGGACTTGCAAAAATGCATCAGCCACGCTTTTGAAAAAAATCTTGACATTCATGTAGGTCAGCTTCAACTAGCTATCGCCAAAAACAATCAAAATCAAAGCAAATTAGATAGACTTCCCAGTTTGGGTATGGACGCCAACCATAATTATAATCTCGGAAGAGCCATCGACCCATTTACCAATACATTTTCAAATCAAAGTATTCAGACCAACCGATTCAGCCTCTCAAGCGGGATTACACTGTTTAACGGATTTCGAATAAATAATAATATCAGGAGACAAAATTTATCCTACCAGATTGCAGGAAGTTCACTAAAGGTTGTGAAAAACAATATAGCCCTTTCAGTAGCCAATGCATATTTGCAAGTTTTGTTTAGCATTCAACAAAAGAAAATAGCGCAGAAGCAAGAAGAGAGAACAAATGTACAACTCAACAGAATTCAAAAACTATACGATGCGGGAGTTATCGACCCTTCCCAAATTTTAACTTTAGAAGCACAATTGGCTCAAGACCAGGTAAATTTGGTAAATGCCGAAAACCTGATCAGGTCAAATTACGTTCGACTCAAAAATTTGCTTCAAATACCCATAGAAGAGAACTTTTCTGTTTTGCCACCGAAATCCATTGAAATAGAGATCTCTACTATTGAAAGTTTGACAACCATCTATCAAACTGCAGAAAACCAAATGCCCCAAATAGAATTGGCGAAAAAACAAGCCGAACAAGCAAATCTAGACATTCAGCTGGCAAGAGCCGCTATGTTGCCTACCCTCTCCTCATTTTATTCCTTACAAACTGTTTATTCGCAATCCAACAAAAGCATCACTGATTTTAATCCAAGTTTTGATAGCATTGGCTTTGTAAATTCAACCAATGATGCTGTTCTAGTACAAAGGCTGAATGGAACTTATATGCGCACTCCTTATTTTGACCAACTGAGCAACAATTTGGGCCAGAGTGTTGGATTTTCCTTGCGTATTCCGATTTTTAATCAATTGAGCAATAGAAATCGATGGCAAAACGCCAAAATACAGGCAGAAATTGCCGAAAAAAATCAAGAAAATGCAAAAAATACCTTGCGACTAAATGTGGCACAAGCCTATACAGATTATCTCAATGCTGCAGCTAGTTTGCAAGCCTCCAAAGAAAACCAAAGAATTCAAGAAAAAAATTATGCACTGATTCAACAAAGATTTGAAGCTGGTTTAGCGAATAGCTTTGATTTGCTATTGGCGAAAAACAACTTAGAATCCGTCATTTCCAATAATTTAAGGGCACAATACGACTTCCTTTTTAGAAAATTAATATTGGATTTTTACCAAGGCAAACCGCTAAAACTATAATGAAAAGAAAAACAATCTATATCTCCTTAGGCATCCTGCTTTTGATTCTTGCGCTCTTCATTACCAAGAAACAACTTCAGCCAAAGGGAATTGCAGTGTCCCTTGGCAAGGCAAAATTTCGCACCATCACAGAGTCTGTTTTTGCAAGTGGTAAAATCCAACCAGAGGTTGACGTAAGTATAAGTTCAGATGTTTCTGGGGAGATTATTTCACTGTATGTCCACGAAGGCGATACGGTAGAACCAGGTCAATTATTGGCGAAAATAGATCCAGAAATATATATCACTGCCAAGGATCGAGCCTCTGCAGGACTAAAAACCGCAAAAGTCAACCTTCAAAATGCTAAAGCAACCTTGTTGCAATCCAAACTAAGAAAAAAACAAGCCGAATCAAACTTTGTGCGCAACAAAAAGCTATTTCAAAATGGGGTAATTGGTCAAACAGAGTGGGAACAAATAGAAACCAATTTTGAAATTGCTGTGGCAGACCAAAAAGCATCTGAGGAAAGGGTACTTTCGGCAAAATATGCCATAGAAACTGCTGAAGCCAACTTGAAAGAAGCCATTAAAGGATTAATGCTTACCAACATAAGCTCTCCTTCGAGCGGAGTCATCTCAAAATTAAAGGTAGAGCAAGGGGAGCGCGTGGTAGGAACAGCACAAATGGCAGGTACAGAAATGATGATTTTGTCAAACTTCAAGAATATGGAGGTATTGGTTACAGTGAGTGAAAATGATATTTTAGAAATAGAACTCGGTGACAGTTGCTATATAGAAGTAGATGCATACGGTGAACGAAAATTTAAAGGCGTGGTCACCGAGATGGCAAAATCTTCTACAAGCTCTAACGTTCAAGGGGCCAACAATGGTGAAGTAACCGAATTTGAAATCAAGGTGAGATTGCTGGAATCCTCTTACCAAGATTTAAACAAAAAAGGCAAAGAACCATTTCTACCTGGCTTGAGTGCAAGTGTGGAAATTATTACTCGAAAAAAAGAAAATGCTCTGTCACTGCCCATAGAAGCAGTCACAGCAAGATTGGAAAACTCCTCATCTGATAAAAAAGTCGAAGTTGTTTTTGTTACCGACCAAGGCATGGCAAAAAAACAAAAAGTTAAGGTGGGTATCCAAGATGCTCGTTACATAGAAATTATAGAAGGAATTGATTCGTCTTCTAAGGTAATTATTGGGCCATTTGATGCTGTAAGTCAAGGTCTGAAAGATGGTCTACAGGTATACGCTCAACGCAAAGGAAAGGCAGGGAAGTTTGGCGCTAAAAAAAGAAGAAGAAAATCAAGAAAAAAAGAATAACAGTTTTAGGAGGGGGTAGTTGGGGTTCTGTTTTGGCATCTATTTTGAGCTCTAATGGCCCCATAGAATGGCACTCCTTTCATAATGACTTTGATCCGCAGGTCTTAGAAAAAGACGCATCAAAACAAAATATTAAGACCGCTCCATTCTTACAATTTGATGAGCTTCCAAACTTTATGTTGGTAGCTATACCGGCAGCCTTCTTGCATGAATATATCCACTCTATTGTTTCCTTTTGTTCAAAACATAAAATTCCAATTGTTTCGGTTGCTAAGGGCATTCTAAAAGATTACCAAAAACCCTTTATCCAATGCCTTGAGGAAGATTTTGATTTTCCGGACTCTTTAACCTCTGTTTTGGTTGGTCCATCACACGCAGAAGAGGTAAAGCAAAACAAACCTACTCAGGTTGCGATTGCAAGCAATAACAAATTTCTTTTTGAACCTTTTAGAAAAAAAATTCAACAAACCAACTTTACTGTTCAATGGCAAAATAACACAAGATCTCTTGAATGGGCTAGCGCACTCAAAAATGCCTATGCCATTGGTTCTGGTTTGCTGGACGCTTGGTACATCAGTGACAATCTAAAAGCTTTGTTTGTGTCAAAATGCTATTTGGAATTGGAGAGCTTTTTAAAAAAATTCAATGATACAGGTGACCATCATATATTGGGCGACCTATTGGTTACGACTTATAGCAAGCATAGCCGTAACTATCGACTGGGTTACACCCTTGCATCAAACAAGAAACACAATATACATTTGGATGGGCTTCAAATGACCCCTGAAGGCTATTTTGTTTTAAGCAATGTACCCGAACTGCCCGAATTACCCATTTTTCAAGCCATCAAAAGAATTGTTTTGATGGGGGAAGATGCCAAAGGACTTCATGCTATTTTGATGCAGTAATCTGCAACTCGTTTCTTAAGAATGGAGCTGTTGGAGCAAGCTTTTTTGCCACTTCCTCTGGATTCCCTTCAGCCACAATTTCACCCCCTTTCGCTCCACCTTCCGGTCCCATATCAACTACCCAATCGGCTACTTTGATTACATCCAAATTGTGCTCTATCACCAAAACAGTATTTCCTTTGTCCACAATTTTATTCAATACAGACAGTAGAATGGAGATGTCTTCAAAATGCAATCCGGTAGTTGGTTCATCAAGAATATATACTGTATTTCCCGTACTTATTTTTGACAATTCAGTGGCCAGTTTAACCCTTTGAGCTTCTCCACCAGATAAGGTCACTGCACTTTGCCCCAATTGAATATAGCCTAGGCCTACCTGTTTGAGTGCATCAATTTTCCTAAAAACACTCGGAATAGACTCAAAAAAATCACAGGCTTCGTTTACTGTCATATTCAGTACATCCGTAATGGTTTTTCCTTTGTACCGAACGCTCAATGTTTCCCGATTGAAACGTTTTCCCTGACATGAACTACAAAGCACTTCGACATCGGGTAAAAAGCTCATTTCAATCACTGTTTTACCTCCACCTTTACAATTTTCACAACGTCCACCTTTTACATTGAAACTAAATCTACCTGGCTTAAATCCTCTTACTTTGCTCTCGGTCAATTCTGCAAACAGGGTCCTTATGCCCGTAAAAAAACCAACATAAGTAGCTGGGTTGCTTCTGGGTGTTCTGCCAATCGGTGATTGATCTATGGAGATAACCTTGTCAATATATTTTAGACCTTTTATTGATTTGTAAGGCAAAGCTCTTTTTTTGGATTGGTAAACATAATTGTGCAGTATCGGACTGAGCGTTTCATTGATAAGCGTTGATTTACCACTTCCTGAAACGCCCGATACGCAAACAAACTTTCCTAAAGGCAATAAAAAATCAATGTTCTTTAAGTTGTTTCCTGAGCAACCCATAAGTTGAATTTTTTTTCCGTTTCCTTTCCTCCTTACATTTGGTATTTCTATTTGCTTTTTCCCTTTTAAATAGTCAGAAGTAAGAGAATTTTGAGCAGCAATTTGAGTGTAGTTGCCCGCCGCAACTAGTTTCCCACCATGGGCTCCTGCTTTTGGACCAATATCTAAAATATGATCGGCATTGCTCATGATGTCCTTGTCGTGTTCCACAACAATGACCGTATTGCCCATATCGCGTAGTTCCTTCAAGGCATCGATCAATTTATGATTGTCTTTTTGATGTAGACCTATGCTTGGTTCATCAAGGATATAAAGTACTTCCTCTAGTTTTGAACCTATCTGTGTTGCCAAACGTATTCTCTGTGCTTCGCCACCCGACAGGGTTCTAGACGGGCTATTTAAAGTTAGATATCCTAAGCCGACATCCATCAAAAAGTTCACTCTCTCGGATATTTCTTTTAGCAGTCCAAGAGCAATTTTCGATTGTCTGTCGCTCAAATGATTGGGCAACTGTTCTAGCCAAAATCTCAACTGATCAATGCTCATTTGCGCAAGGTGACCGATATGAGTATCACCAAATTTGAATTGCAGCGCCTCTTTTTTCAAACGAAATCCATCACAAGCTTTGCAGGTCTGTACGGTCAGAAACTCTTCTGCCCATCGGTAAAGTTGATCATAGCTTTTTTCATAAATTGCTTTGTTGAGCATCGGCAAAACACCATGCCATCTGCCACGATATTTAGCCCCATATGGCGTGCGTATTTCGATGTCTTCGGCATAACCGTTTAGAATGGCATCTTTTTGTTTTTCATTCAATTTTGAAATTGGATCTGCCATACTAAATTTGATTGCCTTGCTTAGGCCTCTAAGTTTGGCAAATGAATTGTTTTCCCGGTACAAACCCAATGGTGCTATCGCACCCTTATTAATGCTCAGATTTTCATCTTTAAAGATTAATTTTTCATCAATGGTACTTTCCATGCCCAAGCCTTCGCAAGTCGGACAATACCCGTAGGGACTATTAAAGGAAAATGTATTGGGCTGCGGTTCATCATAGGAAAGACCCGTTTTGGGATCTACAAATGCAAGAGAGAAATAGGCGTTTTTTTGATTCCCCAAGTCAAAAATCTGCACACTTCCTTCACCATTTTTCATTGCCAAATGAATGCTCTCTTGCATTCTGGATTTATTTCTGGGAGAAGGCTCAATCTGGTCTACTAGAACTTCGATATCATGCACTTGATATCTGTTTAACTTCATGTCGGGTTGGATTTCCAATATTTTTCCATCCACACGGACTTTGGTAAATCCTTTTCGCCTAAGCTGAACAAAAAGTTCCTTATAATGACCCTTTCGCCTTTTTACCAGTGGCGCCAAAATGAGGTGTGCTTTGTTTTGAAATTGTTCAATTATTTTTTTTACAATTTCCTCCTTCGACATTCTCACCATGGGCAAGTTTGTTTCCATGGAGTAGGCCTCTGAAGCTCTTGCATATAACAGTCGCAAAAAATCGTAAATCTCAGTGATTGTCCCAACGGTGCTTCTCGGATTTTTTGAAACGGTTTTTTGTTCTATTGCTACAACTGGGCTTAAACCTTTTATGGATTCGACCTTAGGACGTTTAAGATTTCCAACAAATTGACGGGCATAAGTTCCATAACTCTCTAAATATCTTCTTTGTCCTTCGGCATAAAGGGTATCAAATGCCAATGAACTTTTTCCACTTCCACTTACACCTGTTATAACCGTTAGCGTGTTGCGTGGAATATTTACCGAAAGGTTCTGAAGATTGTGTTCTTGCGCCCCAACAACTTCAATATTTTCTAGATTTTTGGCCAATTACTTAAAAAAGACAGCTAATTTGCCTTTATTCAAAATAATAACCGTTTGCGGTTGTTATAGTTTCTGTATTTTTTGATAAATACTTTGATCGGATATCTTTACTTCAAGTAAGAATACCCCCGCAGGTAATTGCCGAATATCCATTTGGTTTGATTTGCTGCTTTGTAAAAGCTCCCCGGAAAAATTGTAAATCTTTAAAACTGCATTTGGTTTGTTCACCCTAACAAAATTATTTACGGGATTGGGGAATACTGTCACTTCAGGCATAGACATCTTTTTCACTGCACTTACCTTTCCCTCAACCACAGAATATGTTGAAGAATAGTGATTGTCATTGGTAGGTGTTCCATCGCCATTGGTGCACATAGTTACCGCATAAAAAGTCAAATCGCCTTTTCCAGAAGGTGGTGCCACCCATTTGATGGTCCATGTTTTTTTGTCTTGTTTATTCGTATTTTTTCCGTTGTGCCCAATATTCCCACCATTTCGCTTCAACCTTGTTTCTGAATTTTTAATCCAAGTTCCTATTTTTTCTTTGGTGCCAGTTTTTTCACATGTTATTTCAAATCCAAATACTGATTTTCCTGGGTCTTCCGCTGTAACCGAAACTTCAAAAGTATCCCCAGGTGTATATGCCCCACCAGTCATGTTGGTACTGATCATATTGATTTGGTCTTTGGCTACAGCTCCATGACAATTCACACACGAAATATTATTGTCACCTGGAGAGCCGGTATGGCCCAAAACTGCGCTCGCTCCCGTACGGTTGGATAAGTTTACAAAAGCTATAATAGCTATGCAAAAGGAAAATAAGATTTTTTGAATAGGCATATTAATAAGTCCCAATAATAACCAATTTTTGTATTCTTAAGAAAAGACCGATTGAAAAAAAAGTACATACACCTGGTAGAACAAACATTTAAATTCCCGCAAAATCAATTTTCGATAAACCAAAACTTTGATTTGCTTTATGAAAATATCAATTTAAAAGAGATTGCCAAAAAATATGGTACACCCCTTCGAGTAACCTATTTAAATACAATTGGTGAGAAGATAAAAAAGTCAAAAAATTGGTTTCAAAATGCCATTGACAGAGCTGATTTTTCTGGCAAATACCACTATTGTTATTGCACAAAAAGCAACCATTTCAAATTTGTTTTGGAAGAAGTTTTGGCACAGGGTGCACATTTGGAGACCTCCAGCGCCTTTGACTTGCATTTGATCAAAAATTTATGGGAAAACAATAAAATATCGCAGGCAAAAAAAATCATTTGCAATGGTTATAAGACCAATGATTATCTCGAAGAAATTGCCCAACTTATCAACCTAGGATTCACTGACATAACTGTTGTTTTAGATAATACAACTGAATTGGAAAGACTTAAAGAACTTACCAATCAAAAAATCAAAATTGGTATCAGAATAGCGAGTGAAGAAGAACCAAAGTTTGCGTTTTACACTTCCCGTTTGGGCATTGGCTACAGAGACATTTTACCGTATTTCTTAAAAAACCTCCAAAATGATGCACAAATCTCTGTTGAAATGCTACATTTTTTTATTAATACAGGCATCCATGACACATCTTATTATTGGAATGAACTTCGAAAAGCACTCAACGTTTATACTGCCTTGTCGAAAGTATGTTCATCTTTATCCAATTTGAATATTGGTGGAGGTTTGCCGATACCAAATTCCTTGGGTTTCCATTTTGATTATGAAGAAATTATTAATGAAATCATTTTACAAATAAAAATCCACTGCACCGAATCTCAAATTAAACACCCCGATATATATACTGAGTTTGGAAGTTTTACAGTTGGTGAAAGTGGCCTTACCCTGTTTAAAGTTTTGAAACAAAAATTGCAAAATGACCGAGAAAGATGGAATCTGATTGATGGAAGCTTTATGACAACACTGCCAGATACCTGGGCAATCAACAAACGATTTATTTTATTTCCGCTCAACGCATGGGATAGAGAATATGAGAGAGTTTTGCTGGGTGGTCTCACCTGTGATAGCGACGATTACTACAATTCAGAGCAACATACCAACGCCATTTATTTGCCTCAATTTATACCAAACGAAGACTTATACATTGGATTTTTCAATACAGGAGCTTATCAAGATTCTCTCGCCGGATATGGTGGAATTCAACATTGTTTGCTCCCGCACCCCAAACATATTTTGATTAGAAAAGAGTTAAATGGAAATTTGAATATTGAAGTATTCAACGAAACTCAAAAATCGTCGCAAATGCTCAACATTTTAGGATATGACTAAAATTTCATCTTTCATAGACAAATATTTTTTGCATTTCAATGCAGCTTCACTTGCCCATGCCGCTGAAAGTTACAAAGATCAATTGGCACAAGGGAACAAAATGATGATTACCCTGGCAGGGGCTATGAGTACCGCAGAAATTGGGAAAATTTTGGCCGAGATGATCCGACAAGACAAAGTGCACATCATTTCCTGCACAGGAGCCAACTTAGAAGAAGACTTAATGAATTTGGTGGCACACAAACACTACAAAAAGATACCCAATTACCGAAATTTAAGTCCAGAGGAAGAACAAAAGCTATTTGAAAAAGGGCTCAATCGTGTTACCGATACTTGCATACCAGAAGAAGAAGCTTTTAGAAGAATTGAAAAACCCATCAAAAAACGCTGGATGCATGCCTATCAAAATGACGATAGGAAATTCCCGCATCAATTTTTGTATGATCTATTATTAGAGGGAGATTTGCAAGATTCCTACCAAATAAACCCAAATGATTCTTGGCTTTTGGCAGCAGCAAAAAACAACCTTCCATTGGTAGTGCCTGGATGGGAAGATAGTACGCTAGGCAATATTTTTGCGGCTTTTTGCATTGGTGATCATATTCCCACGCAAATCATGAAAAGCGGTATAGAATACATGGTTTGGCTGGCCGATTGGTACAAAAAAAATACAAAGAAGTCAAGTGTTGGTTTTTTTCAAATTGGTGGGGGAATCGCAGGGGACTTCCCGATATGTGTTGTGCCCATGCTTCACCAAGACTTACAGGAAAAAAATATTCCCTTATGGAGTTATTACTGTCAAATTTCAGATTCAACAACCAGTTATGGCTCTTATTCAGGTGCAATACCCAATGAAAAAATTACTTGGGGTAAACTAGGCATCGAAACTCCAAAATTTATCATTGAAAGTGACGCCTCAATAGTTGCACCCTTACTTTTTGCCAAAATTTTGAACTGGTAAAAAGCTATTTTTGATGATTATGAATCCTATGATGAAAAATGTTTTAGGCCCTGTGATTGGTCTACTTTTGGGGATGTTGACCAATATTGGCCTCATCTTGCTTTTTCTGCAAATTTTCCCTTTGCCCGAGGGAGTTGAACTGAAACAAGAAAGCTTAGATGCCCATATCCAAAGTTTTGAATGGGAACACTTTATCGCTCCATTCCTGGGGCACGCCGGAGGCACCTTCGCAGGTGCTTGGGTGGCCTGTAGAATGATGGAAAAAAAACAGTGGTTGGGGGCTGTAATCATTGGATCATTCTTTTTATTGGGTGGCATTATGGAGGTTGGTGCTAGAGAAACACCTTTGTGGTTTGCAATCTTAGACATAGGATTGGCCTATTTACCTATGTCTTGGTTGGGCTTTTTGTTGGCAAAAAATGCCTGATGGTCAAAAAATAACAATAGAAACAAAAACCCTGTTTTTGGTAGTTTGCAGATCAAGGACTGGCTCCAACCTTCTATTGGATTGCCTGAAACAACACCCCAATATTTTTGTACGGGGAGAACTATTCAAAAATCAAGCAATCAATGCCGAAGAACAAATTAAACATTGGCTAAAACGACCCGAAAAGGCATTGGGGTGTAAGTTGTTCTATTATCACGCAACCAAAAGGCAAGAATATGTTTGGGATTTTCTCAACGAAAACCCAAAAATTCAGCTGATTCATCTCACCAGAAAAGACAAGGCACGAACGGTAGTATCACAAATTATCGCCTCAAAAACCAAAATCTGGAAACAAAAATTTTCGTGGAAACTTCCTTTATTCTTTAGAAGGATACACTTGGATCCAAAACTATTAACCTCCGAAATACAAAAGACAATCAACTGGGAAAACGATTTTAGAATGCGTTTCAACCACAGACATATCTTGGAAATATCTTATGAAAATTTTACGTCAAAACCCCAAGAAACCTTAGACAACATTTTTGATTTTTTGGGCTTGGAAAGAAAGCGAATACAATTAAGACTCAAAAAGCAAAATCCTGAAAACATTAGGAGATTGGTCAAAAACTGGAATGAATTGGAACACCTTTTAAAAAACTCATTTGAGGAATAATTGCAATATCAAATGCTATTTGTTGCCCAGGCGAATGATTAAAATACCGCTTATAATAAGCAAAACAGCAAGAATTTGAATCCAACCCACTTGTTCTCCATCAAGCCAACCAATCAACAAAGCGACAAAAGGGATAAGATAGGTGACTGATGAAGCAAAAACCGCACTTGAAATCTGGATCAATCGATTGAAGAGTATAAGCGCAAAAGCTGTTCCCACAGTCCCCAAAAGTGCGATGGAAACCACAGATTGCACTACCGCTTGAGCACTAAAGTTAGGCAATGGAAAAGATAAAAAAATTAGGCTTGAAGGTAAGAATAAGGTACCCATAGGCAAACTGGCAATCATGAGTGGTGGATACTTTGAAAGCTTTAGCTTTAAAATATTTACGTTCAAGCCATACATAAAAGTAGCCAATACAATCCATAATGCTGAAGGTGAAAAACTGAATCCCCCATCTCCCTGCCAGGTAAGCAATATCACCGAGCCAAAAAAACCAATGGCTACGCCAGCAATTTTGTGTTTGTTGAGAGATTGGCGAAAAATAAACAACCCCGTAAGCAGTGCAAAAATGGGCGTCAGTGAATTGAGTGCGCCCGTAAGAGAACTACTTACTTTTGTTTGGGCATAGGCAAATAAAAATGCAGGGATTCCATTGCCTACCAGTCCGGTAAGAAAAATCCAAATCCTATCTTTTTTCTCTACCCTTTTGACATAACGCATGATGAAGGGCAATAAAAACAAGCCTGCAATCGAAATGCGCAAGGAAGCAATTTGGATGGGCAATAAGCTTTTCAATCCAATCTTCATCAGAATGAAGCTGCTACCCCAAATAAGTCCAAGAACGAGTAGCAGGAAGCCAGCAAAAAATTTGGTGTTTTTCAAAAGTATACAAGCTTAAACATTCTCAATCAGAACAACTTCAATTTTCCAAAGTTTGTATAAGTCGTTTTATTCTTTGCTCCATTTTTTCGCTACTTATATTATTTCGGTTCAGCCGATCTACCATGATTGGGAAAGAAAAAGGTGAAGGTTTTTGAAGTTTTTTTACTACTATTTCTTGTTGATTGATGCGATGTAGTGCCTGAAAAATTCTTTGTTCATCAAGTTGTTCAAAAAGCACCTCATCAAAGGCTTGACGCAGTAAGAGATTTTCTGGGTCGTAATCGCTAAAGACATTAAAAAAAAGCTGTGCATTGGCTTGCAAATGTTTTTCGCCTTGCCCCTTATTGGGAAAACCTTTGAAAGTGAGACCAGCAATAGAGGCGATGTCTCTGAATTTCCTTTGGGCCATTGCCTTTTGGTTTGAACTATTTTGAATGTCCCGAAGTAAATGGTCTGTTGTAAACAAATCCTGCTCCAAACCTTGAAATATCGGAATCTGATTTGCCGAAACCATTTCAAAGCCGTAATCATTCATAGCCAAACTTGCTGAAATTGGTTTGATTTTGCTCAACCGATAGGCCAGCAACATGCTTAAACCTTCATGAATTTTTCTGCCCTCAAATGGATACATAAATACATGATGACCGTTTTTACTTTCGAAAATTTCAATGAGAAATTGCTCAGGAGACGGGACAATCGATCTTTCATTTTGCAGTCCAATCAAAGGGGCCAATTTTTTCATTTCTAAACTCTGTTCCTTTTCTGGAATCGACAACTCCTTGCGCAAGAGATCTGAAATTTCGCTGGTTAGACTCATCCTGCCCCCCATCCACGAAGGCACTATGGCACTTTTTTTCTTCGACTTTTTTACACTTACTTCCATCCCTTTTACTTCAATTAGGTCATATATTGCTCCTGCAAAAGTAAAAGCACTCCCCAAGCTCAATTTACTGATAAAATACTCCTCAATATGTCCCAAAACTTTTCCATTTTGAAGTTTCACCTTTAAGCTTGCTTCACTCACAATAGCACCTATACTCAGTCGATGACGCATGGCAATGCGTTTGTTTTTTACCACAAATTTCCCATTTTCTTTTTCTACCTTTTTAAAATCTTCATAGGCATGCAATCCCTTTCCGCCCTGCTGTATAAAATGTAAACACCACGCAAATTCTTCCTGTGTAAGCAAAGAGAAGGCATGCAATTTTTTAATTTGATTGAAAACTTCATGTGCTTGGAAACCACCTCCAACGGCCAAGGTTATCAAAAATTGAATAAGCACATCAAAAGAAAGCTGAAGAGCTTGTCGGGACTCAAAAATATTCAGATGAATGGCCTTTTTCAAAGCCGATGCTTCAATCAATTCTAATATATTGGTCGGCAAAAAAAAGAGTTTACTTGCCAGACCTGGACCATGACCACTCCTGCCTCCTCTTTGTACAAATCTTGAAATACCTTTCGGACTGCCAATCTGAATAACTGCATCAACTGGCCGAAAATCAACACCCAAATCTAAGCTTGAAGTACATACCACTGCTTTTAAACTACCAATGTGTAAAGCTTCTTCTACCCAATGCCTTACTTCCTTTCCTAAGCTTCCATGATGCATAGCCAATAGACCTGCCCAATGAGGGTTGGCATCCAAAATTTTTTGATACCATATTTCTGCCTGCCCCCGCGTATTGGTAAAAATGAGACATGTTTGAGTCTTTTGTAAAATTTTATCAATTTGTTTGGACATGCTTATGCCAAGATGGCCAGCCCAAGGCAATTTTTCGATTTGCCTTGGCAAAATAGTTTGCACATCCATTACCTTTTTTCTTTTGCTTTTTACCAAAACAGCATCCTTACCCGCCAATATATTTTTGGCTTGCTCAAGATTTCCAATGGTCGCAGAAATACCCCAAATTTTGAATTCTCCACCATACATTCTGAGTGCAGATAATGCCAATTCTGTCATAACACCCCTTTTGTTTCCCATTAGTTCGTGCCACTCATCTACCACAAGGCAATCGAGACTTTGGAACAAGTGCTCTCGATTTTTATTGGCCAGCAAAATGTGAATACTCTCTGGTGTTGTCACCAAAACTTGAGGAGGATTTTTCATCTGCTCTTGTTTTAATTTACTTGAAATATCTCCATGTCTCAAAGATACTTTCCATGGTATCTGTAAGTCATCAGCTGCCTTTTGAATGGCCTGACATATGTCTGAAGACAAGGCTCTAAGTGGGGTGATCCATAAAACTCGAATACCCTTTTTGGGCACTTCAAAGCCGTGTTTTACTAAAATCGGTAATGCCAGAGCATAGGTTTTCCCACTTCCCGTCGGAGCATTGAGCAGGCCATTTTGATTGTTAAAATAGTGTTCGGCCGTTCGACGTTGGAAGTTATACCACTCCCAGTGATTTTTAAGAAACCAGTTTTCTATTTTGCCGAAAAAAGATGTTTTGTCCAAATGGTCACTGTTTAAACAATTTTAACCCTAAAAAGGTCTTTCTTTTTTGTGCTATTTGTACCTTTGGTTTCCTTTGAGTCTTCAGAAGATTAATATTTCTAAGGAAAACTTTTCCGAGGTGGATGTAGCCTTTTTATGGGAGCTCCCCATTGAAGGCATTTTAGAGGAGCGCGATGATTGGAAAATTTACTTCTTAGAGAAACATTCGGACGAAATAAAGGCCTTTTTTGTAAATAAAAATCTGCCAAATTTGGCCCTTACTCCAGTTCCAAACAAAAATTGGAATGCAATGTGGGAAAGCAATTATGCTCCAGTTTTGGTGAAAAATGTTGCGCATATTTTGGCGCCTTTTCACAAAAAACCTAAGGATAGTTTACCTCAAATCATCATTAAGCCATCCATGGCTTTTGGCACAGGTCACCATGAAACCACATATGGCCTTCTGCATTTGTTGAATGAGCTCGATTTAAAAAACAAAACAGTCTTAGATATGGGCTGTGGCTCTGGAATTCTTGGGATTTTTGCTGAAAAGCGTCAAGCAAAAGAAATCATTATGGTGGATAATGACTCAAATTGTGTCAACAACTGTCATGAGAATGTTAAACAAAACAGCTGTACAAAGTCTAAAATATGGCAGGGAAGTATTGATCGTGTGGGACATTTGTATTTTGACGTAATTATTTCCAACATAACAAAAAATGTGAATTTGGAATTTCTTCCTCTCTATTGTAAGATGTTACGTAAAAATGGCGTTTTGCTCATGAGCGGTTTTTTATCTTCTGATGATAAGTCGTTATCAAAACTTGCTCAGAAATTTGGGCTGAAAAAACAAAATGAATTTAAAAAAAATGAATGGTGTGCCATACAATTTGGGTAATTTAAAAAAATCAATTCTATGCTGTGCGGCCCTTATCATTTGCAGCTTGGCATGGTCTCAGCCGAAATCGTTTTCACAAAAACCAAATGTGTTTATTGAAGAATTAGGAAAATATTTAACAAGTTCTCAAAAAAAAGATATTCAAGAGACATTCAAAAAGTTTGAAGTTTCTTTTGTAAACGACTTTTTTTTACCGGAAAACAAAACAAACATCATTCGTCTCAGCAACAATATGCTATCGAAGAAGATGGATGAAAAAGATTTTCATTTGCTTTTGCAAGCATTGCTGCTGGGAAATGACACAGGAAATTTGAATCCAAAAAAATTTCAATATTGGCTAGACAAAACTCAGATTATTTTGAGGACCAATAAAAACCAATTTTTAAATATTTTAGAAGTTTCCAAAGGACTCTTCGAAAATTTTACATTTTTCCAAAGCAAATCAAAACAATGGTACACGAGCCCAACCGATTATGCATTTACCTTCAAACAAAACGATTTTCAAATTTCATTCGAAGATGTGACATTGTTTGCCAAAGCAATCGGTGGCGGAGACAAAATTAAAATCAAAAATACAAGTGGTACTTTCAGCCTCAGTGAGCAAAGTTGGACAGGCCAAAATGGTTCCATTGATTGGGCAAGAGTTGGCTTAGCTACGGATAGCGTTTATGCCAAATTTGGGAAATACAAGCTCAATCTTGCCAACGGTTTTTTCGAGGCAGATTCTGCATTGTTCACCTATAAAGGAATTGTCAATGAAGGTTTGTATGGAAAATTGACTGATAAGATAAGCAGCACTAGGTTGGCAGCAGGTGATACCATTTTTAAAAATGCCATGTTTCCACTTTTTGAATCCTACAGAAATGATATTGCTCTTGGGGATTTTGCCAACCAAAAAATAAATTTGGTCGGAGGCTTCCGGATGAAAGGAAATACGTTTTATGGCAAAGGAAGCAATAAGCAACCTGCAATAATTAAAGTCCTGTATAAAGACAAAACAAAGTTGAAGGCCACCGCCGAACTATTTGCCATAAGCTCCAACAGGCTGTCATGCCCCAATGCAAATCTGACTTTATATATGGACAGTGGTACAATCAGTCATCCTCGGGTAAACATCATTTTTGACATCAAAAAAGAAGAAGTTATTGCCACACGGGGAGAGGAAGGGTTTCAAAGGTCACCTTTCTTAAACAATGACCATCAAATGGAAATATATGTAGATGTCCTTCAATGGAAAATAACTGAGGATTTTTTGGCTTTCAAAATGGCTCAACCCGATGCAACGGCTAATTTTGAGTCTACCCAATATTTTAAGGAATTTAGGTATGAACGTATGGGCAGAATGCTTCCCTTCAATCCAATCAATAGAGTAGAAAGATATGCCATAAAAAAACGAACAAGAGATTTTACGCTAGAAAAATTTGCCAAAGCACACCGAAGTACGCCAGACAGAATGAAGTCTCAAGTCATTCAATTAGCAGACAATGGTTTTATTTCTTACAATGCACAAACCGATACAATTCATGTGTTTTCTAAGATTTTTCATTACAGCAATAGTCATCGAAAAATTACTGATTATGACGTCATCCAGTTCAATTCTGTAATTGGCAAACGCCCAAATGCCACTTTATCTTTCATCAACAACGAAATGCATCTTCAAGGAGTTCGCTTGTTTCAATTTAGTGACTCTCAGAATGTTTTGGTAAAACCTTACGAGCAAGAAGTTTTTCTGAAGCATGGCAGAGACCTAAGATTTGGTGGAGTTGTTCGGGCAGGCAGATTGCAATTTTATGCCAAAAGGTTCGACTTCAGCTATAAAAAATTTGATCTGGAAAGTCAACTAATCGATTCGTTGAGACTTTTCTTCCCTGAAAAAGATGGCAGCAATAGAATCAGGCAAGTCAATTCCGTGCTTACTGACTTAAATGGGATAATCAAAATTGATCAAGCTCAAAATAAGTCTGGGCTAAAAAAATATCCTGAATATCCAAAATTTATTAGCCGAGGCACTTCACTTGTCCATTACGAAAAACCAGAAATTCATCAAGGAGCCTATAAAAAAGATGACTTTAGATTCGAAGTAGAACCTTTTGTTATAGATAGCTTAGACAATTTCACCCAGCGAGGCATCCGATTTCCCGGGATATTTAAATCCGCTGGTATTGTCCCGGATATGCCTTTAGATATTTACATCATGGAAGATTATTCTTTGGGCTTCGAAAAAGAAAAAAACAATTTTCCTCTTTACCATGGGAAGGGAGCCGGAAAAATTTCTTTGCATATGAGCAACAAAGGGTTTTACGCCAATGGAGAAATTGTGTACGAAGGGGCAGAATTTTCTTCTGATGAGATCTTACTTCTTCCCCAAAAATTGTCTACCAAAGCAAAGTCCTATCGTCTCGAGAAAAATGAAAAATATCCGAGCATCAGTGCAGCAAACATTGATTTAACATGGACCCCAAATGACGATGCATTGTTATTGAATACAAAAAAGGAAAAAGTCAATATCCTTCAAAACGGACAGACTTTTCAGGGCACCTTAACACAAACACCTAAGAAGGTTTATGGAAATGGAATTTTAGATTGGCCTCAAGCTTTTGTTCAATCCAAGCATCTAATCTTTGGTCCAAACAAAGCGTTCTCTGACTCTGCCAGTGTCCAAATAAAATCTATGGATGGTAGCCAAATTGCACTAAAATCTAGTTTCATCAATGTTTCTGTTGATTTTGATTCTCGACTGGGGAAGTTTAGTTCAAGCAACCCAAAAGAATTCACACAATTGCCACAAAACCTGTTCTCAACCAATTTAGGTGATTTTACTTGGGATATGGACCAGCATACCATTGAATTCAAAAGGAACCTCAGCGTAGCCAAAGAAAATGGGCTTTTCAAAAGTGATAAACCAAGTCATAAAGGCTTGTATTTTATGAGTTCTCATGCCCTCTTTGATATGAAGACCTCTATGCTTACTACGTATGGAGTAACTTATATTGATATCGCGGACTCACGTATTTTCCCTTTTGAAAAGACGGTAAAAGTTGCGCTAGACGGAGAAATAGATCGACTAAAAAAATCTCAAATTTTGGCTGGTCGAGAGAACAAGTTTCATCAATTGTATGATTGTGATTTGAAAATTAAAAGCAAGATCGAATTAAGCGGAAATGGAGAACACCTGTATGATGACAAATTTAAGAGCAGGCAAAAAATGTTTTTCAGCAAAATTTTTATCAACAATGACACTTCTCTCTCGGCCACAGGATATGTGTCGGACTCTTCTTTATTTTTCCTTTCTCCCAAAATTGCCTTTCGAGGTAAAACCCATTTGAATAGCCAACAACCCTTCATCGCTTGGGATGGTTTTGTCAAGCCAATTCACAGCTTTGATAGCATCAAAACGCGATACCTAAAATATAAAGACCAACCCAACCCTATGAGTGTTATCATTGATGCAAATAATCCTCGCGACCAAGATCGAAGAAAAATATTTACGGGTATTTCCCTTACCAGAGACTCGTTGCATGCTTATCCTAGTTTTTTTAGTCCAAAAATTTCTTATCTCCACGCTTCCATTAATCAAGACACAGGTATATTCTACTATGATGATATGTCAAAAACATTCTTTGTAGGAGATAGCGCCAAATTATTAAAAAACTCATATAGAGGAAGTTATATTTCTTTTAATGACCAAACTGGTGATATACTTGCCGAAGGCAAATTTGATTTGAACATGGATTTTCAAAATCAAGTTTCTACAATTTCGAGCGGTATTTTCTCCAAAAAAGCACAAGACTCTGTGTTTTCTATTGATGCTTTTTTGGGTCTAAACTTACTATTGCCCAAAACAGCGTATGAAGCGCTAGTTGACGTAATTCGAAACAAAGGAAATGGGTTGGCAAGAACCGAACTGCAAAGGGATAAGACGATTAGAAATATGGCTGAATTTTTAACCAACAAGCAACTGAAAAAAATTTTAAAAAATAAAAGCGAGGGTGATAATCTAGAATTCCCCAAAGAAATGGAATATGATTTCATTCTGTCCTCGGTAAGATTATTTACTCAAGCCAAGATGAATAGTCTGATTTCCATCGATCCTATTTCAATACTTCGCATCAAAGACCAGTCGATTCAAAAACAAATTGAAAGCAAAATGGAAATCAACCTAAAAAGATCTGGAACGCGGTTCAAATGGTATCTTGAAATAGACAAATACAATTGGTTTTATTTTGATTTTTTTCGGGGAAATTTAATGGTCTATTCTACAGACGAATCTTTTAATCAAAGTATTTATGACCGTAAACAAATGAAAGAAATCAATCGAAAAGGGTATTATGTTCGTTTGGCAAGCCCAAGATCGGTAACAAGATGGTTGGATAAAATTGAAACCTATGAATAGTACGATCTTGTTTTTTACATTTTGCGCTTATCTGTTGGGGTCAATACCTTTTGCCATTCTCATTGGCGTTTTGTTTTATAAAACGGATGTGAGGAAACAGGGCAGTGGCAATCCTGGGGCCACCAATACATTTCGAATTTTGGGAAAAAAAGCAGGAATAAGCGTACTTATTCTTGATGCTTCCAAAGGGTTCTTTCCCGTTTATCTTGGGTCGCTCTATTTCAATGATCCTTTCCTTTTGCTTTTGGGTGGGGCTTCGGTTTTGGGTCATTGTTTTAGCCCATTTTTGAAAGGCAAAGGAGGTAAAGGGATTGCCACACTTCTCGGTACTGCTTTGGCTTTTGATTGGTCGTTGGCCTTGGTTTGCATCACTATTTTTATTTTTTTGTTGTGCTTATTTAGATATGTTTCTTTGGCAAGCTTAGTGGCTATTTTTTCCTATGGTATTTTGGGTATTTTTGTTTTCAAACACCAAAACCTTAGCTTTTTAATCTTTGGTTTTTCCTCAATGATTTTAACTTTGTATACCCACAGAAAAAATTTAAAAAGCCTATTGGCTGGAAAAGAAAACAAGATTTGATCTAAAAATAATGTCGAATAGTAAGCCAGAAGAAATAAAGTTGGGTGAGGAAATTGACTTGCTCATCGGTGAGAACAATATCGTTCTTTTCAACGACGATGTAAACACCTTTGACTGGGTAATTGATTGCCTCATTGATTTGTGCCAACATACACCGGAACAAGCAGAACAATGTGCCTATTTGGTTCACTATAAAGGGAAGTGCGAAGTAAAAACAGGAAGTTTTGAAACACTTCAACCCATTTGCAATGATTTGTGCAGAAGAGGACTGAATGCAAAAATTGAATAACTAGATACAAACAGCAAGGCTTAAAAATGAATATCATGACACAAAACGAAGTAATCAAAAGACTTAGAGAAGGAAACCATCGATTTGTTAACGACAATTTGAATGGAGGGAACAATCATTCCGAACGCAGAGAACATTTAACAAGTGGCCAATCACCTTACGCAATCGTACTCTGTTGCGCGGATAGCAGAGTAGTTCCTGAAATGCTCTTCGATACAGGCTTAGGAGAAGTATTTGTTATACGAGTAGCAGGCAACATCGCCAATGCTTCGAGTATTGCGAGTATAGAATATGCTGTTGCCCATCTAAAAACCAATACCATTGTTGTCTTGGGACACGAAAGTTGTGGTGCTGTGAAAGCTGCCATGGCAGGTGGTGACCTTGGCAACAATTTAAACCATTTGGTCTCTTACATCAATCCTTCCGTAGAGAAAGGCCTAGAAGAAAAAGAAACCATCCACCTCAATGCACAATTAAATGCACAAAGGTTGATTGATGATTCAGAAATCATCGCAGATGCTGTCAATTCAAAGCAGGTTCAAATTCTACCGGCATACTACAATTTGTCAAACGGGGCAGTTGATTTTTTGAATAAATAAAAAAAGACAACCGTAAACAGATTGCCTTTTTATTGGTCGCCTTTGGTATTGGTTACCGAACAACATTCATTTTCTTAGTGACTCGATATCCTTGGGCAGACAGGGTATAAAAATATATTCCTGTATTCAATTGACTTCCATCAATAGTGACAATATGATTTCCCTTGGGCAATTCGCCAAGATTTCGCTTGATAAGCTGTTTCCCCGTTAAATCAAATACACCCAACTCCAAAGAACTTGACTCATTGAGGAAAATCGTGACTTCTGTTTGATAAGCAAATGGATTCGGAGAATTTTGACCGACAACAAAAACCTGAGGATCTCTCTGAATTCTATTTTCGCCCAACGTATGTTGTCCTATAGAATTTGAAGTGATTTCAGAGGTAGGGATAGCTGCGTAGTAAATATCCACTTTTTCATTCGGATGTAATCCAGTATTTCCATCATTCTGCAAATGGGTGCCTGGGATGTTGTCTACTTGAAAAATCAAATGTAAATAATCATTGGCTTGCTTAGCAACACATCCAAAGGTCGCCTCTTTTTGTCGCATTTGAGTAATGTTTTGAGGACCTTGCCAAGTCAAACCTCCATCGGTTGAGTAGGAGACCAAAACGTCTCTAAAGTTGGCATTGAATAAACTAATATCTGTTTCTATGGCCGAGGAGTAAGTGACATAAAGCGTTCCATCTGGACCTATGGAGGCACTTGGTTGGGTTAAAACACTGGTATTCCCATATCTGGCGGCAAAACTTCTATCAGAAGGAAGATTGCCTGTTGCATCTAAAGAAGCAATAGTCTCTTGGGTAATATCAATCTGGTTGTTGGCATCCATATCAATAGTAGAACCAGCCAAACGAGATGTATCTATACCTTCTTTCCAGTGCCTAATCTGAGCCGCTCCAGGCCAGAAAGAATAGCCATCTACTGTAGTGTCATTGTCTCCAACATACGTGAGACCCCAAAAGGCATGCACTTTCCCGTCATTGTCAATAATTACCTCCACGGAGCCATCGTTGTTGGGTACCCTGCCATCGCCTGTTTGCTCATCAAAAGGAATATATTGATTGCCATCGAAAGGTGTAAAAGCAAAAGAATCTGCAATGATACGGGTAAAATTGTCACCATAATCTGTTGATTTCCAAACGGCCACTTCATTTCCTACCCCACCGATGCAGATGGCTACAATATTGTCTTTGGCATCAATGGCATAGCTATCTCCGCCCCCATTGTCATATTTTGTATTGTCATAACCTGGCAATAAAATATGTTCAATATCCCAAGTTGCTCCACCGTCGGAAGATTTTGAATACGTAGTTGGACTTGAAATACCATCTTTTGTTACAACGGGAACCCCCGCATCTTCACTCGCCCAGTAGTTGGAAATCGTATATATGTTGTTTCCACTTGCAGCAGATCGGTTCCATATAGGCACTCGTTCTTCTGAAGTTGTCAAATCGTCCAAAACTCGCGTACCGTTTCCGTCACTGAAATTGGTACCTTGACCCATATTTTTTGCCAATACAAATCCACCATCATTGGATGAGTGTGCCATCACAAACTCAGAACCATCTGCCAAAATACCAATGGACGGCCATCCTGTTCTTACCACAGATTCAATTCGGGAGGAAACCGGTGTTTGCCAATCCACTCTATCCGTACTATAGTTGTACCCTGTTCCCCTGTCGGGCCAACCAATCGTATTGTTTGGCGAAGAAGTCCAAACTGCAGAAACTGCACCATTGTCCAACAAATGAATTCTTCTTCCAACGGAGGCGTTGGTCTGTAAATCGTAGAATGATTCACCTATCTTAATAAAATTGTAGTTGATTAGTTTGTTAAGAACAGAAATATTTCTTGTTGGGGAATTACTTGACCCGCTAGAGACTGGATAAGCCTGAATACCGTTTTGAGTAATTTGAGCGTTTTGTGGTTGCTTCATGTCCTTACTTTCCTCAACCAGTGAAACCTCTTGGCCCCATGCAGTTATATAGATTAATAAAGACAATTGTATTGATATAATTTTTTTCATATTAAATCAAATTTAACCTAAAAATAAAACTATAGGACATTTGAAATTGGACTTATTTAAGTTTCAGGCGGCAAGCCAATTCTTTTAAAAGCGCTAAGTCATTTCTTTGACTTCCTTCAATCCCTTTGTTTTGTAAGTCTATTTGTTGAAGAATAGAAATATTCATCGCCACTTTTTTTACGTCCATGCGCGAAGCAAAATTCTGTATTGCCTTATTCATTTTGTACCTCTCTGAAGGCAATTTTAGTGCGAGTAGTGTTTTGCTGAAAAAATTAAATAAAGAAGAAACAACCATCACAGGAGGGACTTTCTTAGAGTTCTGACCAAAATGCATGAGAATTTTTAAAGTTTTGTCAAAATTTCCAACTCCTATTGCTTGCTGAAGTTCATAGAGATTAAATTCTCTGTCTATGGAGGCAAAATGAAAAAATTGCGCTTCACTGATGGCTTTCATTCCTTCTGTTTTTGAATCGTTTTTGATTCGATTGATGGTCTGAACAATCCCTTGAAGGTTGCTGCCAAAAAATTCCAGAAACAATTGAGCTACATTCATGGGTACTTCTAAATGATTCTGCTTGCCATAGTTTTGAACAAAGTTTGGGACCTCGAAATCTCTTAGTTCCTCACATGTCAAAACCAAAAATTTTTTGAGTGCTTTCCCAAGTTTACTATTCGATCTGATTTTCCCTTTCCTGTGCACCAAAATTAGTTTGGTACTCTCAACAGGTTTGTTCACATAGTTTTCAAGTTGGTCTAAGGATCTGCATTGTTGTGCTTCTTTTAGGATTATAACCTGATATTTTGCCATCATTGGCAAACGACGGCAAGCCGCTACCAAATCATTTGCATGGATTTCTTTTCCATAAAACACGTTTTGATTGAATGCTTTTTCTGTTTCTGAAAGCAAGTTGTTTTCCAAAATTTCCAAGGCTTTGTCAAGAAAATAGCTTTCTGTTCCCTGAAGAAGGACCACCGGTGGCAAATCCTTTGATTTTGTCCGTTCTGAGATATCATTAATTTGCGAAAAAATACTTGGTTTGGAGGACATTTACTTTTTGGAAACACGAATTAAGCAAAAGGAAATGAATGGAAAAATTCATCTAT
Organism: uncultured bacterium; assembly: GCA_963991985.1. Classification (GTDB taxonomy): domain Bacteria; phylum Bacteroidota; class Bacteroidia; order NS11-12g; family UBA9320; genus MED-G17. The sequence continues at coordinate 100,482 of CAXDRX010000003.1, forward strand.
ACTCAATACTAAGGAAAAAATATTTGATAAAAACGCCAGAAGAAACGGTTCGACAGTGTTTTGTAAATTTTCTTATCGAAAAAAAAGAATATCCAAAATCATTAATGAAGGAAGAGTGCAATGTTCCAATCAACGGAATGCAGAAAAGAGCTGATTTGGTTGTTTATAAGCCCAATCTAACGCCTATTTTTTTGGCCGAATTTAAGTCGCCAAAAGTAAAACTTGATCATTCAACAGCATTTCAAATCGCTCGTTATAATTTTGTACTTCAGGTTCCTGTTTTAGTGGTTTCTAATTTGTCCCAAACCTATGTTTTCGAAAGAAAAAATGGTCACTACCAAGCCCTTCAACACATTCCCGCTTATAATAAATTGCATCTTTAAAATATAAATCACGAAGATTTATATTTTTGCTACCCGTGTGGGGTACTCTTATCATCATTGTGTTTGTAGTTGGATATGCTTGCATTACGCTTGAGCACAATATAAAGGTAGACAAAGCCGCTTCGGCATTGATAACCGGAATGCTATGTTGGACGATTTATGTTTTTTCCTTACATGGAAACCACGATGTTGGTCATCTTATTGAACACGGAGACGCATCTATTCCATTTCGTGGTGGTTTGATTCATCATTTGTATGAAATTGCCAGTATTCTTTTTTTTCTGCTAGGTGCCATGACCATTGTTGAGCTTGTGGATGCTCATGAGGGGTTCTCCATCATTACGGATCGAATAAAAACAAATAAGAAGGTCACTCTCCTTTGGATTCTATCCATTCTTACCTTTTTTCTCTCTGCAGCTTTGGACAACTTGACGACCTCCATTGTTATGGTTTCTCTTTTGAGAAAATTAATAAAAGATACAGGAACCCGATGGTTTTTTGCGGGTTTTGTTGTGATCGCGGCAAATTCTGGCGGGGCTTGGTCGCCCATAGGAGATGTTACAACAACCATGCTATGGATAAAGGGTCAACTTCCAAATGTACCCAGTATGATTTTCACCCTGCTCATTCCAAGTTTGATTTCAATGCTGGTGCCTTTGATAGCTTGTTCCTTTATATTAAAAGGTTCCGTAGAAAGGCCAATGGCAAGTCATGGCGCGGAACATTATCTTCAACCCGTTTCAAAACGGATCAAAACCCTTGTTTTCTTTGCCGGTGTTTTGGGTCTACTTTTTGTACCTATTTTCAAAACCGTTACGCATTTGCCACCCTTCATGGGAATGATGCTGAGCTTAGGCGTTCTTTGGGCGATCACAGAAATGTTGCACAAACGAAGTCTAAATAATACCGAAAGAAGACACTTGACTGTAGTAAGTGTTCTTCAGAAAATTGATGTTGCTAGTGTGCTGTTTTTTTTAGGAATTTTGATGGCGGTAAGTGCTCTTCAAGAGTTTGGACACTTAAATCGTGTTGCCCAAACCTTGGACAGCCAATTGAAAGATATATACAGTATAAACATTCTTGTGGGATTACTCAGTGCTCTTGTGGACAATGTTCCTCTCGTAGCAGCCGCCCAGGGCATGTATGAAATTGCGCCGATAGACACCATCGATCCTTGGTCGAAAAATTTTGTATCCAATGGCCCTTTTTGGCAATTCTTGGCTTATTGCGCTGGAACTGGAGGAAGTGCACTAATTATTGGTTCTGCTGCTGGAGTAGCCATTATGGGATTGGAAAAAATAGACTTTTTTTGGTATTTAAAGAAAATAAGTTGGCTTGCCATTTTGGGCTATTTTTCAGGTGCTGCTGCATATATATTGATGTTTTAAGGGGATGTATAAAAATCAAAAAATTGCGGTTGTCCTTCCTGCTTACAATGCAGAACAAACGCTTGAGAAAACTTACAAAGAGATTCCTCACCACTGGGTTGACGAAGTTATTTTGGTTGACGATGCGAGTAAGGATAAGACTTCCGAAATTGGTCACAAAATTGGCATAAAACATATCGTAATACATCAAAATAATAGAGGATATGGAGGGAACCAAAAATCGTGTTACAAAAAGGCCTTGGAGTTGGGCGTGGATATGGTTATCATGCTTCATCCCGATTATCAATATACTCCACAACTTGTTGAAGCTATGGTAAGCATCATTGGGAATGGGGTTTATCCTGTAGTCTTTGGAAGTCGAATTCTTGGGAAAGGAGCATTGAAAGGTGGCATGCCTCTATATAAATACATTGCCAATCGATTTCTTACGCTAGCGCAAAACATAATTATTGGTCAAAAATTGTCTGAATATCATACCGGTTACAGAGCATTTCATACGGATGTATTGAGAACCATCAACTTCGAGAAAAACTCCGACGATTTTATCTTTGACAACCAAGTGATTGCTCAAATTTTTAGTAAAGGATTCGAAATCGGTGAAATAACATGCCCAACAAAATATTTCGAAGAAGCTTCCTCAATTAATTTTAGGAGAAGCTTAAAATACGGCTTTGGTGTATTGAAGACGTCTATAGAATTGAGACTACATATGTGGGGACTTAAACAGGGTAGATACATTTAAGTGCTGATTTTGAACAAATGATAAATATTGGTTTTGATGCCAAAAGAATTTTTCAAAATTCAACCGGTCTGGGCAATTATAGCAGAGATTTGGTTCGCAATTTAAAAATTGAGCACCCAGAAGTAAATTGTTTTTTATTTGGTAAAACAAAAGAACGGCATCCTAAATATTCAGCGGAGTTTGCTGAGTCCTTCAATTACAAAATCATTTCTCCAAAGCCTTTTCAGCCCTACGTTTGGTGGAGACGTTTTGGCTTATCTTATGCTTTAAAAAAGCTGGATATTTTCCATGGTCTCAGCAATGAAATGCCTACAATTAATCGTGCGTTGAAAATAAAGAAAGTGATTTCGATACATGATGTAATTCACAAGATTTATCCAAAACATTATTCTTTTATTGATCGGCAATTTTATCATCAAAAAATTCTTCACGGCACTAAAATGGCAGATAAAATAATTGCCATTAGTGAAAACACAAAGCAAGATTTGATTCTTCATTACCGTCTAGATGAGAATAAAATTGAGGTGCTACCCCCCAATATTCACCCAGTTTTTTTTGAAAAATCTTCAAGTCAAATTGAAAATTTTCCAGCATTACCAAAAAAATATTTTGTTGTCATTGGGAGCATCACCCCTAGAAAAAATTTGCTGGGGATTATAGAAGCTTATCGACTCATTCATCAAAAGTTGGCAACAAAAGTTGTTGTCATAGGACACGGCAAAGATTATTTGAGAAAATGTAAAGAAAAAATTGCTGCTTACCATCTAAAAGACAAATTTCACTTTCTAAGCAATGTAAAGAGTATGGAAATGTTGCGCCATATTTTGTCTGAAAGTGAGGGACTATTGTACCCATCATTTTACGAAGGATTTGGCATTCCTCCAATAGAAGCTATGCTATGCAGGATACCTGTCTTGTGCTCCAATGTTTCATCGATGCCCGATGCCACCAATCATTTGGCAAGCTACTGTGATCCAAAAGATGTGGAAGATATAGGCAAAAAAATTCTAGATCTTCAAGCAGTTTCACTTCAAAAATTAGTGAAAGCGGAGCAATTTGCAATAAATACTTACAACCGGAAAAATCTGTCCAAAAAATTGATGGATATCTACCAGTCCTTATTTTAGATTTTTTCCTCCTACTTTCGCCCCAAGTGAAATTTCAATTTCTTTCAAAAGAAAGTATCTTATTTGTTTGCTTGGGGGGCGTGTTTGTCTCCAATGCTCTTTTGGCCGAATTTATTGGTGTCAAAATTTTTTCTGTAGAAAAATCTCTGGGATTGGTAGCTTCCAAAGTGCCTTTTGGTCCCTTCGATATGACAGCAGGCGTCTTGCTGTGGCCCTTTGTTTTTGTGCTTACAGACGTAATTAATGAGTATTACGGGAAAAGAGGGGTGTTTTTTCTGTCGGTTTTCACTGCCATTCTAATTTCCTATAGTTTTTTAGTCGTCAAATTAAGTATCTCTGCAGCACCTGCCTCATGGTGGCCCAAAGTGAATACTGATAAAAATATCAACGATATGCAAATGGCTTATCAAGCGATTTTTGGCCAAAGCAATTGGATCATTCTTGGGAGTCTCATTGCATTTTTGATTGGGCAAATATTGGACATTTCCGTATTTAAAATGATCAAAAGGAGAACCGGGGAAAAACTTGTTTGGCTCCGAGCAACTGGTTCTACCCTATTTTCACAAATGGTAGATAGTTTTGTGGTTTTGTTTGTTGCCTTTTACCTTGGCGCAGGATGGCCATTTTCTCTGGTGCTTTCAATTGCCACAACCAATTATGTATACAAAGTTGTTTTGGCGATTGTTTTAACCCCTCTGATTTATCTCACCCATGCCTTGATTGACTGGTACTTGGGCATTGAGCTAAGCCAAAAACTCAAGAGCAAAGCACTAAAGTCTTAGTCAAAACTTCTAGCAGTTTGAACGATGTCTGAGACCGACAGGCCATATTTTTCTAATAGTTCTGATGGCTTACCACTTTCACCAAAGCTATCATCAACTCCAATTAGTTTCATCTTTGTTGGATGATTCTGTGCCAAAATAGAGGCAACACTCTCTCCCAATCCACCACTTTTCTGGTGTTCTTCCGCTACCAAAACTCTACCTGTTTTTTTGGCGGTAGTAAGGATGGCCTCTTTGTCTATAGGCTTTATTGTGTGGATGTTCAATAATTCTACTGAAATACCTTCTTTCTCCAAAATCTCCTGGGCTTGCATGGCATACCATACCAAATGTCCTGTCGCCAAAATACTTATATCTCTACCTTCTGTAATCTTTTGTGCTTTTCCAATGATAAATTCTTGGGTCTCTGAGGTAAAAATGGGCCATTTTGGACGACCAAATCGTAGATAAACAGGTCCATTGTGATGATAAATTGCCTTGGTTGCCAATTTGGTTTGTAAGTAATCACAAGGGTTGAGGACGGTCATTCCGGGCAACATTTTCATGAGCCCAATATCCTCTAGTATTTGGTGTGTAGCGCCATCTTCCCCTAAGGTGAGCCCTGCATGTGAGGCACAAATTTTCACATTTTTTTCAGAGTAGGCAATGGACTGACGAATTTGATCGTAAACCCTTCCAGTAGAAAAGTTGGCAAAAGTACCGGTAAATGGAATAAATCCTGCTGTAGCCAAACCAGCAGCAATGCCCATCATATTCTGTTCAGCGATGCCTACTTGAAAAAATCTCTCGGGGAATGCCTCTTTAAATTTGTTCATCTTGAGCGAACCTGTAAGGTCTGCACAAAGGGCTACTACCTTTTCATCTTCTTGTCCCAATTCGAAAAGAGCATCGCCAAACCCCGATCTTGTGTCTTTATATTCCATTAGTAATATGCTATTTGTTCTAATCGTCCTGATTTTATTTGAATTTCCTGAATTTTGGTCTCTATTGTACTTTTATTGGCCCCTTCTCGAGTGATGATAAAATATTTTCCCGGCTGAAGAACGATTTCTTCAGAGCTTCCCCCATTAAAGGAAAATACTTTTTCCATTTTATTTTCTTTTTTGTAGAATATTCCACCTACAATATTTCTTCTGTTTACAATGGACAATTTGCCAGGTTGAGGAATTTGTATTGTGGTGGTCTGCGATTGTTTTATGTCCACTTCCTTTTGCCTTATCCTCGGAAGAGATAGTATTTCAATATCATATTTGCCAACCAAATATTTTTCGATGTCATTAAATGATTGAACATGGACTATTTGATTGGTCTTTGGATGTAAAATTAAGGCTTGAAGATTGTTATAATTGGTGATTCCATCTACAACCAAATTTAATTTTCCCTGCGGTGCATCCACGGCAAGTGTATTGTGTTGACCAGCGATTGGTTTATAATTTTTTCGAACAACTTTCGGTATGGTATGTATTTCCAGATCATAAGCCAATGAAGGGTCCAAATAAAAGGTATCCGGAAGTCCACGATAGTTGAGCGTATGTACAAAATTATTGGCTATTCTTCCTGAGTGACTTTCATAAAAAGTCATATTTACATCTGTTTCCGTAGGTCTTCCATAAACATCGAGCAGATTCACTTGAATTGTTGTGTTGTTGAGTGCTTGAGAGACAACAATATTTAAAACATTTTGAAAATCTTTCTCAGTCTTTGCTTCAAAAAATTGACCTACACAATCAAATTCACTTCTAAACTTAGCATTTTTCCCCAACCCGATAATAAAAGGCTTTAGTATAACCCCTTGCTTTTGTAATGCAAGTGATACAGCACAAGGATCACCATCACATTCTTCTATGCCATCGGTTATTAGGATAATTATATTCCTTGAAGCCTTGTCTTGTGGAAAATCATAGGCAGCCTCTTGAAGAGAATAAGCAATCAATGTTGTTCCTTTGGGGCGGATACCTTTTATTTTTTCCCGAATCTGAATTTGGTTTAATTCTCCAAATGGTACCTCCAATTTTGTATCTCTACAATTTCTTTTTTGTTTCATACTTTGGTGTCCATAAACACGCAAAGCGATTTCTACATTTTCCAGTTGTGTTAGGCTGTCAGCGAGCCTTATCAAAAGTTTTTTTGCTATATTGATTCGATTGCTCTCCTCCATTTTTGCATACATAGAACCCGAAGCATCAAGAAGAAATAAAATTCGTGTTTTGTTGAATCCTTGGTTTTGTGCTGGCAATGTTGAACACAAGACGAAACCAAGAATTAGAAAAATAAAAAGGGTAAATATTTTTTTTCTTCTATACAAATTAGTAATCGCCAAGGGTTTCTGGGTTTTGACGCAATGCCTCCTCCAATTGTTCGTCATTGGGTGCTATTCCATGCCATTTGTGGCTTCCCATCATAAAGTCAACACCATTGCCCATCTCTGTTTTCATAATGACGACTTTAGGCTTTGGGGATGGTGAAGTTTTTAGTTTCTGCATTTTGTTGTGAATGTCTTCAAGGCTGTTGCCGTTCATTTGGGTTGTATGCCAACCAAAAGAATGAAATTTTGATTCGAGCTCAGCAAAACCCATTATGTCTTGTGTTGCTCCATCAATTTGTTGACCATTAAAATCAATAATGGCAATCAAACGACTAAGCTTATTGTGACCAGCATACATAATTGCCTCCCAACATTGTCCCTCCTGTAATTCTCCATCTCCCATAAGGACCACTGTTTGTTTATCATCTTTTTTCAACCTTTTACCTTCTGCTATACCAATCCCAACGGAAAGACCTTGCCCGAGGGACCCTGTGGCCACACGAATACCGGGAAGTTTTTCCTTTACGGCAGGATGTCCTTGCAGTCTTGAGTTCAATTTACGAAAGGTTTTGAGCTCATCTATTTCAAAAAAACCTGCTCTAGCCAAAACCGAGTACAGCACAGGGGAAATATGCCCATTGGAAAGTAAAAAAATATCTTCACCCGCTCCATTGGAATCCATGGGGATTTTATAATCTAGGTAGTTGTGAAAGAGATAAACCAATAATTCTGCGCATCCCAATGAGCCACCAGGATGTCCCGATTGTACTGCATGAACCATTCGAACAATGTCTCTCCGAGTTTGGGAAACAATTTTACTTAGATTTTGTGTTGTTTGGCTCATACTCGGTAAAAATACGAATATTACATGATTGGTTCATAACTTAGTAATCTGTGGAAACTACTTGGATAAAATTATTGAAGATTTACCTTCATCTTTCCATTTTCCTCAAGAAAGTAAATTGTTTCTATTCGGGTTGTAGCCAGTGAAATACCAACGATATTGGCTTCAACTGGAAATTTCTTATGGTCTCGGTTGGCCAAAACCAAAGTGGTAATTGATTGAATATCATATTTATTGAGACAAGAAAGCGCATAAAACATGGTTTTGCCACTATTTAAAACATCATCTACCAATACAACCTTTGCTTGGGTAAGGATTTTTTGGTTGCCTGCAAAAGACACGTTTTGAGGTTTACTTTTGTCTATTTTAATGACTGAGTGGTGGGTTTTAATATCTGAAATCTTTGAAAATTCTTCTTTAACCAAGATTGCTATTTTCTCTCCCATGCCTTCAATTCCAATGAAGCATATTTCTGTGGCTTGGAACAATTCTTCATAAACTTCCCACGCCATCCTAACCAACTTTCTTCGAATTGTCTGATGTTCTAGAATGGTAATCTGTTCTTTACTCATATAAGTAATTGCTCAAGTTTAAGCATTTTTTGATAAGTTCAAAAACTTGTGGTGAAGATCTATTGTTTGCTTTATAATGCTTTGTTTCCCATCGTTTTTTACCCGATACTGGGCTTTTTCAAGCCTTTGTTTGTCGCTCATTTGATTTTCAATCCTCTTCAGCACCTCGTCTCTTTTCATGTGGTCTCTTTTCACAATCCGATCGATTCTAAGATTGATGGGGCAGGTTACCACTATGATGCAATCCATTGATTTGTGGCTATCTGTTTCGAACATGAGTGCAGCTTCTTTAATGGTGTATGGCACATTATTTTGTTCGGAAAACCAATTTCTGTAATCTTCCAAAACTGCAGGATGGACCAAAGAATTCAAAACTTGTAACTTTTTTGGGTTGTTAAAAACCACAGTGGCAAGGTAAGACCTATTTAACTGTTTGTCACGATTGTAAGCATCATAACCAAAAGCTTCAATAATTTGAGATTTTAATTGATCGTTGCTATTCATAAGAATTTTAGCTCGATCATCTGATTTGTATATGGGTGCTCCCAGGGTTTCAAAAATTTGGCCCACCGTTGTTTTTCCAACTCCGATTCCACCAGTTACTCCAACCTGAATTGTTTTTCCCATTATAAATCTAAAATCTACTTATCTTCTTTTGGCTTGTATTTGGCCAAAGATAACTCCATATTGATGGAGGATTTTTCAATCTTTATTTTGGTTGATGTTTCTAATTCCAACAAAAATGAGTCCCCTTTCACTTCAGCGATTTTTCCGTGAATTCCTCCATTGGTGATTACTCGATCACCTTTTTTTATGTTTTCCCTATAATTTTTTTGCTTTTTGTTTCTTCGACTTTGGGGCAATACCATAAACAAATAAAACACGAGCATAACAAGACCCATCATCACCATGAACGAAGATCCCATGGCACCCCCTGGCTCAGACTGTAGAAAAATCATCGTAAACATCATTTTGGAATTACGTTTGCTTTTATAGTTAAAATTGTTTGTGTTGGTCTGGTATTCCCAATGACCGTAATTTCTTTGGTATTTTGTCCTTTTTTTCCTTTGCTATTAAAGCTTACAATTAGTTTCGATGATTGTCCTGGGGAGATAGCATTCCGAGGCCAATTCGAAGCAGTGCAACCACAAGATGTCTGAACATTTGTGATAATTAAATCTTCTTCACCTGCATTTTTGAATTCAAATGTGTGCTCCACCACTTCACCTTCGTTGATCACTCCAAAATCCTTAAATGTTTCTTCAAATTGGAATTTAGCAAATGTATTCGCTGCCTCAGGATTGTCGACCGTTGCCTTATTTTCTATTATGGACGTATCTATCTGAGCCTTTTTTTTACAAGCAGCAAAAAAAATAAAGATTCCAACGGTAAGAGTAAACAAATGACGCATAGACACAAATGTATTATTTTATTGTAAACCCCTGCCCGTCTTATTTAGTTTGCCTTCCTGAATTAAATAATTTTTTACCTTATCCAAAATACCATTGACAAACTTACCGCTATCCTTTGTAGAATAGTCCTTTGCGATATCAATGTATTCATTGATGCTCACTTTAAGTGGGATATCGGGAAAGTAAATCATTTCAACCAAGGCCAAGGTCATCAAAATTTTGTCTACCTTGGCAATCCGTTCAAGTTCCCATTTAGAGGTTTGTTGGTCAATTAGGTCCTGAATACTAGCATAATCCAAAAGTGCCTTCTCCAACAATAAGTCTCCAAAATCTTGTTCCCTCAAAATATTGTCTTTGTTTGATTTTAGATTAAATTTTGGTTTGGGCGATTTGTACGTTTTAATGGCATTTTGTATCATTTTTTTTACTGAAACTTTCTCGTCATACCACTGAATTCTTTCACTTTCCATGATTTGATCAAAAGAAGCATTCCCATTTAGTATGAAGTCAAAAAAATCACAAATCATTTGATAAAAAAAGGGCCACTGGGGATTCAATATATCTATCGAGTTGCCGATCTTTCCTTTTATGTATTCTTTATAAATGTCCCTAAGCAAAGTTTCATAACTGAGCCACTGAATACTCGGTGAATTAAAAAATTCTCTCGCAATCGTTTGATTTTCTAAATCGAGTAAAATTGGATTTTGGGTAAATGATTCATAGGTTTTAACGGACAAATCATCGATGATGTACTTCTCTTCCGATGGATTTAAATAATTCTGCAAAAACTGTTTGCAAGACAAGGGGAGCAATAAGACTGCCTGAAAAGTTTCGTAAAATCCTTGGACAGACTGATGTAACTTACCCACCAAACCGGAATAAGATTGATCAATTGTATTTCCAACAGTTGCTCCGTAAAGGCACTGAAAAACCTTAATTCTTATAAGTCTTCTAGTAAGCATTGGGTTTGTCTCGTTTGTCGTTTTCTCTTACTCTTTTGAATATATAAACTTCAAAGTCATAGTTATTCATTGTCTTAAATGATTGGTCTGGAACGATGTGCATCATTTCTTCTAAATCTTCTGATTTTTTCAGATAGTCTAGCGGAATATGGCAATCATTCGGACCAAAATGTGCATCCCAAATTATTACGCTACCCAATGGGGCATGCTTAAATCCAAAATGGAAAAGTTTCCTGTGTCTTTTGTCATCGAACGGATTGATATTTCCTACCACATTTAAGTAAGGGAATTGAAAATACAATAGATCTTCATCGGTGGTATTTTCTTTTAGCCATTCGGCCACTTTAATCATCTCCTTTTGCTCATTGTCTATGTCTAAAGGAAATGTTTTTTTTCCCAAATCAAAAAAAATGGCAAAAGCAATAATCGCCGCAATAATATAACTAATTGGAAAAATTTTTCCTTTCTTCTCAATCATAGGAGCGAGCATGTATAACAATAAAAAAATGGCGATGGGAAAGATGACAATCATGACTCGCGTGTAACCGCAAGAACCCATCAATCCTCTCCACCAAATAAACGAATGAACGCCAAAATAAAAGAGGAAAATACAAACAAAGAGGACGAGAATTTTCATTTCTATCCGATTCAAATTTTTCTTTCTGAACGCTGTCCCAATGGCCAGAGGCAATAGCAAAAGAAACAACCATCCAAAAATGAACTCAGATTCGATTAAATAATGAAAAAGTGAACCAGAACCACAGGCACCTTTATTGTATACCTGCGCCTCGATATAAGGATTTGAATTATAAATCCAAAGCCAATCCCCTGTAATTATACCTCCTAGAGTATTGAAAAATAAGGAGCCAATGACTAAGCAGAAAAAACTCCTAAACTGTTTTTGGTAGATTAAAAATAAACCAATCACCAGAGCAATGAGATAACCCTCCGACCTGACATAGGGCAAAAACCCAGCAAAAATTGCTCCCACTGTCCATTGTTTTTTTATAAATAAAGATAAAGTAACCAAGACCAATATTGCTGTAAATGGCTCCGTTAAACCACTCACTGAATTTTTCATAACCATAGGAGAAGTAAATAGCAACAATGGAATAAACGGTATCACTTTTGGAGAAACTTTTTGGAGCATTGATTTCAAAATCACTGCGATCACCAAAATCCAAAAAACATTAACAACTTTAAAGAAGGTAAAGCCGAACTGGGCAAAAATTGAGTGAGACAAAGTAAAAAGTGGTTTCCCCCAATTGTCTAAAAAAAGAGTAGGATGCTGCCAACTGTAGCGTGATATTAAATAGTGTTCGTAACTATCCATTCCTCCCCAAGCACCCTTTGAAACAATTGCCCAAAATGCCAAAAACAAGAAAAAAACAACAGAAGCCAACCAAAAAAACGAAGGTGTATAGAAGGATGTTTTGCTTGGATTTATCAACCGCAAAGAAATTTCAAGGCAAGCTTACTTTCTATTTCCGATAAAACCATGGCAATTCGATAAAAAATATATTCAACATTATTTTCACTCGTTTCTTTCCTGTTTAAAATGAATGTATTCCTTTGCACTCGCCTTGGGAGAGTTATCTTTTTTAAACAAATATTTACTCAAGTATAAATGGCTTTATCTACTTGGTTTTGTTTTCATTGCCCTATCGAATTTTTTCGCAATAATGATTGCCCCATTGGTTCGGAATGCCGTCGATAGTATTGCTCTCCGCCTCAATTTTTATCTTTTGTTGAGCGATGCTCAATTTTTTCACCTACTGAAAAAGTCTGGAATGAAAATGGCTTTTTTCTTCGCTTTTCTGATTTTGGCTGCAGCCCTATTGAAAGGCATTTTTATGTACTTCATGCGTCAAACCATTATTGTCGCTTCGAGATACATAGAATACGATTTGAAAAATGAAATATATGACCAATATCAGAAATTAGACAAAGCTTTCTACGACAAAAACTACACAGGCGACCTAATGAATAGAATCAGTGAAGATGTCAGTAGAGTCAGAATGTACCTTGGGCCAGCCATCATGTATACAATCAATTTGTTCTGGCTTTTTGGATTGATCCTTTTTTTGATGTTTTCAATCAATACCCAAATTTCATTGCTGGTTCTCATTCCTTTGCCCATTCTATCTGTTTCGATCTACCTTATAAGTGACATAATGAACAAACGAAGCGATTTGATTCAAAAGAAACTTTCACGACTTACAAGTTTTGTCCAAGAATATCTTTCCGGCATTCGACTCGTAAAAAGTTATGCATTGGAAACCGTATTTCATCAACGATTTAAATCTCTTTCCCAAAGCTACAAAACAGACAACCTTTCTTTGGTTAAAGTGAATGCACTCTTCCACCCGATGGTCATGATGTTGGTAAGTGCAAGTATCATCATAACGGTATATGTTGGGGGCATGGCAGTGATTGAAGGTAGTTTTTCATTTGGCAACATTGCGGAATATATCATCTATGTAAGCATGCTCACATGGCCGGTGGCTTCATTAGGATGGGTAACCTCCTTGGTTCAAAGAGCGGCCGCCTCACAAAAAAGAATCAATGACTTTTTGAAAATAAAACCTCATGTAAAGGAAAACGCCCATGTGGAGATGACACCATTTCAAAATAAAATTGAGTTTCGAAATGTAAATTTTTGCTATCAAGACAAAACAGAAAATGCCCTGAAAAATATTTCTTTCATCCTTCAAAAAGGCAAAAAAATAGGAATCACAGGGATCACAGGTTCCGGGAAATCAACAATTCTTTGCCTACTCCTCAGACAATATGAAAATTTTGAAGGAGAGATTCTAATGGATCAAAATGAGATTCGAACAATTGAAAATAAATCCTTTCTTGAAAAATTTGGTTATGTCCCTCAGGATACTTTTCTGTTCAGCGACACCATCAAAAACAACTTATGTTTTGGTTTGAATGCCATGGAAGTTGACCACAAAGAAATGCTCGAGATGAGCAAAATATGTGCGCTTCACCAAGATGTAAAAGATTTTCCGGACCAATATCAAACAGAAATTGGCGAACGTGGCATCTCACTTTCGGGAGGACAAAAACAAAGACTAACGCTTGCAAGAGCTTTACTCAAAAAACCAGAAGTCCTAATCATAGACGATGGCCTTTCCGCAGTAGATACCAAAACAGAACAAATTGTTTTAAAAAACCTATTCACTAAACTCCCACAAACCACCATCATTTATGTGAGCCATAGGGTAGATTGTTTTACCCATTTGGACAATATATTGGTCCTTGAAAATGGTGTAATTATTGAAAACGGCGACCATCATTCTTTGATGAAGAAAAAAAATCTTTACCAAAAGTTATTTGAAATGCAATCAGAAAAATAATTTTTTGGATTTATTGACCATTAAGTAGATAGATTATAAAAAAAATATATTTGTTTTGATCAACGGAAAACGATGAGCGGAAATTTTGACGGACAAGAAGTATTCTCCAAAAGGGTAAAAGCAGGGAAAAGAACGTATTTTTTTGACGTAAAGTCTACACGTTCCAACGATTATTACATTACCATCACGGAAAGCAAAAAACGACATGACGACGGCGGTTATGTGAAACACAAAATTTTCTTGTACAAGGAAGATTTTAACAAATTTGTAGATGCCTTCAACGAAACCATCAACCATGTAAAAACTGAGCTAATGCCCGAGTATGACTTTGATGAGTTTCAAAGAAACAAGGAAGAAAATTTGGAAGAATAAGAACGATTCCTTTTAAAAACAAATATTGGCTTTTTGGTCTTACTGCTGGCCTTTTGGGTGCAGTACTACAATATTTTTATTTTTACCATCGATGGTACATTATCCCCCAAACCAAAGCCTTGGTTCTTACTGCGCAGTTTGGAATCCTAGTATCGACCATTGTAGCTTTTGCCTGGATACATGGCAGAGGAATTTTAAGAAAAGGACAAATTGTTTTTAGCGGTATGCTCATCGCGAGTATCAAAGCACTGGTCATGCTCCTAGCCTACTCATTTTTATATTTCCAACAACCGAACACCTTGGAAGAAATCAAAAATGACACTTTGAACAAACAAGAACACTTGAGCAAAATACAGAACAAACCCTTTGAAAGAGAAGAAGCAAAAAAAACACTAGAAATCAGTTCTAAACCTGCCAATTGGGGCGTTGCCAAATTATTTTCAAATCTTTTTTCAGGCCTTTTTGCTTCCGTTTTTGTTGCCTTATTTTTTGGAAAATCACCAAATCCTAATGAAACTTAAAACCCAAGCTTTCGAACTAAAACAATCAACGGAAGAAATATTTGCCTATCTCTCTTCACCAAAAAACCATTTGCCCTTATTGGATCATCTGGTTGAAGATACAGAAGCAAAAGACCTAAGTTTGATATACAAACTTGAACATTTAGGAAAAATCGAATTGAATTTCGAAAGCAGCACAAACAGCCTTATTCAAACTTCAAACAATGGACTTCCTGTTCCAATTTCTATTCACTGGAAACACGAAAAGTCCTGTATTTATTGTTTGGCAAAAGTAGATACCTCACCAGTGGTTTGGGCCATTGCAAAATCCAAAATCAAGATATTTTTGGAAGAACAACTCAAAGAGCTACAAAATATCTTTTCTTCATGAAACTATTCTTCAAAAGAACTTGGATTCTTTATTTTCTTATCCTTTTTGTGATTTTCTTCCTTCTTCTTTACCCCCTTTTCTATTGGTTCCTGAGGGTTCAAAATAGAGACAAGGGTTGGAAAAATGCCCACAAGCTTAGAAGAATATGGGGCAAAATTATCATGGCACTCAGTGGCCTAAGACCCCAAAATATCTATCAACAAAAAATCAATCCAAATGGCACTTACCTTATCGTAGCCAATCATTTTTCATATTTAGACATTCTAAGCCTAAATGTTCAACTCCCCATTTTTTTTCGCTTCATTGCCAAGGCAGAACTTTTAAAAATTCCATTGTTTAATCTATTCTTCAAAACCATAGACATTGCCACGGATCGATATACAAAAAAAGGCGCCAAAGAAACCATGCATCAATCAGCCAAAAGTTTAAAAGATGGACATAGCTTGGCCATCTTCCCAGAAGGCAAAATGAGCAAATCCATTCCCAATATGATGCCCTTTAAATTGGGTGCTTTCAAATTGGCCATAGAACACAAATTGCCCATTTTACCGGTAAGTATTCTAGACAATCACCGACGCTTGTTTTATGACGGGTGGAGCAAAGGAGGCACACCCGGAAAAATGAGAAATTTTATCCACAAACCAATCCCCACCGATGAATTGAATTCTTCAGATGCCAAGGCACTAAGTTTAAAAGTTTATCATATAATTGAAAATAAATTAAAAGAAAAAAATGAGTGATCTTACTTTCGAAAAAATTGACGAACTGGCTGCTTTGGCCAGACTATCTTTTGAAAAAGACGAAAAGAAAGCCATCCAAAAAGATCTTCAAAAAATCTTATCTTTTTGTGAAACACTTACCCAAGTAGATACTGAAGGACTTGAACCCCTCATCTATTTGAACGAAAATGAAATACCATTGAGAAAAGACATTCCCAAAAATACCCTAAAAAAATCCGAAGCGCTCAACATTGCACCATTGGCCGATTCTGACTATGTAAAGGTTCCCAAAGTAAAATGAAGCTTTGAATATCATTGATCTAAAAAATATTTATAAGGTTTATACCTTGGGCAACAACCAGCTTTTCGCTTTAAACGGTGTCAATCTCAAAATTGAGAAAGGAGATTATTTGGCCCTTATGGGTCCCTCAGGAAGCGGAAAATCTACCCTCATGAATATCATTGGAGCCTTAGACACACCAAGCTCAGGAGACTACGTTTTGAACCAAAAAAAAATCAACCAATTGAAAGACAATGAGTTGGCCGAAATTAGAAACCGAGAAATCGGATTTGTTTTCCAATCGTTCAACCTTTTGCCCCGGATGACCGCCTTAGAAAATGTTGCGATCCCCCTAATCTATGCTGGAGTAAAAAAAGCTGATCGTCTTGAAAGAGCTGAAAAAGCACTTCATAGCGTTGGTCTGCAAGACCGCATGAAACATAAGCCAAATGAATTGTCTGGAGGACAAAGGCAAAGAGTTGCCATCGCAAGAAGTTTGATCAACAACCCAAGTATTATTTTAGCCGATGAACCAACGGGAAACTTAGACTCAAAAAGTTCCGCAGATATTATGCACATTTTTTCTGAAATCAATCGCAAAGGCAATACGGTTGTCATGGTGACCCATGAAGAGGACATCGCACAAAATGCCAAAAGGATTGTTAAAATGAAAGACGGCAAAATTGAAAATATACACTAAAACAGGAGACAAGGGAAAAACTTCCCTGCTGGGCGGGACTCGGGTGGCCAAAAACAGCAACAAAATAATTGCCTATGGCACCATTGATGAGCTCAATTCATTCATCGGACTATTGGCAGAAGAAGTTTTGAATCATGAAAAAAAATCATTGATAAGAATCCAAAACAATCTTTTCACCATTGGAAGCAATCTGGCCAATGACCACACGAAGTCAAACATACAATTGAACAATGTTGCTGAAGCAGATATCTCATTTTTGGAGATGGAAATTGACCAAATGGACAGCCATCTGAAACCCTTAAAAAATTTCATCCTGCCGGGTGGCAACAAGCCTTCAGCGCTCGCACACGTCTGTAGGACCATTACAAGAAGAGCGGAGAGATTGGTGGTTGATATGCTTTTAGATGACAACAAAAATCAAATCATTATTGCCTATCTCAATAGGCTCTCTGACTATTTTTTTACGCTCGGTCGTTATTTGGTCCATCAAGCCGAAGACGATGAAGTTATTTGGAATATGTAAAACCTATCTTCTTGGGTAAGCCATCATTTGCTGATACCTCTCCAGTTCCTGCAAATATTGAATGGCCAACTCAAAATTGGGCTCAATTGCCAATGCAGCACGCATTTTTTTTGCTCCTAATTTGAATTTTTGCTCACGCTCCACAAGCAATACACCCTGTAAATAGTTGGCAGCAGCAGTGGTAGCTATTTTTGATACTTTCCCGGAAGCACTTTGCATATCCACCGTAGATTTATCCCCCGAAGTATCATTGGTGATAAAATTTAAAACAGAGTCTGCCGCCACATAATTTTGGCGACCCAACTCAATTTTCCCAATCTCATATTGATATTTCAACTGACCTGTCCTCAAAAACAAAGAGGCAAATTTTTGTATGGCTTCTTCCATATTCCCCAAAGCTTCATGAGACAGCCCCACCAATTCAATCATTTTTTGATAATCGGGTTGCTGTTTGAGCACTTTTTGGCCAAATTTTAGCGCCGCATCATAATTTCCTTGAGCCAAATATATTCTTGCCAAACTATCATGGTATGCACCCACCTGAGTATCCAACAAAACAATTTCGTTGAGGGCCACGAGGCTAGTTATGTAATCTTTGTTTTCTTGAGATTGCTGATAAAGCGCATTGGCATGTTTCAAACGTTCTTTGTCACCTTCTAAGCAAGAAATCATCATAAAAGACATAAGAATTCCAAAACCGAGAAAAAGAAAAGCCTTTTTTGTGCTAAAATTCATCCGCCAAATGTAAAAAGAAAAGACAAAGTCAAAAGAAAAAAATTGGTTTTGCCGATTGTTTCCATTTGCACTTTAATTTTGCCCTTTTCATGTTTGACAAACTCAGTGAAAGATTAGAAGGTGCCTTAAAAACACTAAAAGGCCAAGGAAGAATATCAGAAATTAATGTAGCCGAAACAGTAAAAGAGATTAGAAGAGCGCTCGTAGAAGCCGATGTGAACTACAAATTGGCCAAAGATTTTACCAATCGTGTAAAAGAAGAGGCTTTGGGCCAAAATGTCATTACCTCGGTAAGTCCGGGCCAACTAATGACAAAAATCGTTTACGACGAGATGGTCAAACTTCTTGGGACCAACACTGAAGACATTCACCTCAAGGGCAATCCAAGCATCATTTTAATTTCTGGCCTACAAGGGTCTGGTAAAACCACGTTTTCAGGGAAATTGTCCAAATATTTAAAAAGCAATGGGAAGAATCCTTTATTGGTGGCCTGTGATGTATACCGACCTGCCGCAATTAACCAACTTCAAGTTTTGGGCGAACAATTGGGCATTCCTGTTTTTGCCGAACCTGAAAACAAAAAACCTGTGGAAATCGCACAAAAAGCTATCCAACATGCAAAAATTCAACAAAACAATGTAGTCATCATTGATACCGCAGGACGTCTTTCCGTAGATCAACTTATGATGGATGAGATAGCCGAAATCAAAAAGACAACCCAAGCCCATGAAATTCTTTTTGTGGTAGATTCCATGACGGGGCAAGATGCCGTAAATACAGCCAAAGCTTTCAACGATGTATTGGATTTTAGTGGAGTTGTCCTAACAAAACTTGACGGCGATACCCGAGGTGGAGCTGCTCTTTCCATTAAAAGTGTTGTGAATAAACCCATCAAATTTATCAGCAACGGGGAGAAAATGGATGCCCTTGATATTTTTCATCCCGACCGAATGGCCTCTAGGATTTTGGGGAAAGGTGATGTCGTGTCTTTGGTAGAAAAAGCACAGGAGGTTGTCGATCAGAAAGAGGCGCAGCGTTTGCAAAAAAAATTGCGGAAAAACCAATTTGATTTGCAAGACTTTTACAGCCAAATTCAGCAGATAAAGAAAATGGGAAACATCAAAGATTTGATGAAGATGGTCCCTGGGATGGGCAAAGCAATCAAAGATGTAGACATTTCGGACGACGCTTTCAAAAACATCGAAGCCATCATCAACTCGATGACACCAATTGAAAAACAAAAGCCCGAAATAATCAATGGCTCCCGCAAAACACGCATTGCACAGGGAAGTGGGACAAATGTGTCGGAAATCAATAAGCTCCTAAAACAATTTACCGAAATGAAGAAAATGATGAAAAAAATGTCGAGTGGTAAATTTCGGAGTCGACCAAATTAATCACATTATTTTTTCTTAACTTTTTTTTGTTATAAATTATTTTTTCGTTAATTCGGAAAATATGCGTGTTAAGTTTTACTATCAATTTCTTTTTCTTTCTTTTTTCACTGCTCATTTTTTGAGTGCCAAGGCCCAAAACAAGGAGTCTTACGTGGAAACCTTTACCAATGGCGCCTCCTATTGCCCTGGAGACAGACAGTATGACAATTGGATTGACTTTCGAAAGAATCTAGACACGGCCAAGTATCAATTTACAAAACTTACTTTTACTAGTAACCAAGCAAACAGCGCAAGGACTTGTTCTGATGTTCACAAAGTAAGGCAAATTGCTCAGGCCTTGAAAGATGCTTCCTCCGCAAATATTTCTATTACGGTTACCTGCAATGGTTTTGATTTTTCGGTGGCCAAAAACTGTCAATCCACCAACTGCGGGAATTCTACCAACGATGTAATGCTCGAGGCAGATGCTTCCAATGCGGGTTGCGCATGCAATAATAATTTTATCATACGACCTGGAATCGGAAATGCAAATTGGGGTGGCGTAGGAACCACTTCATGTGGTCCGCCAACGCAAAAGGTAGAAGTGCATTTTGAAAAAGTATCAACCAACTACGATGCCGCGGTATTGTCCATCAATGAAATTGACAAATGCTCCAATACAGACGATATTGAAGTGAGAGTGGCCAACTATGGGAAGAAAACGCTCAATACTTTTGACTTAACCTATCAGCTCAACAATGGCACACCTGTAACCAAAAGTTGCACCACAACCTTAGCTCCACTTACAGATACCCTAATTACCGTAGCAAGCAATGTGAAATTTGTTTCGGGCACCAACTACACCCTCCAGGCTTGGACTTCCTCACCCAACGGTTTTGTAGATAGTGTTTCTGCAAATGATTCTTCTTCTATCGCTTGGCGAACACTTGGGACCCCAAGTCCCCCATCCATCAACGACACTGCCGTGTGCGGAGGTCAAGAAGTATTGTTGGTTGCCAAGCCCACAAACCCCAGCCTTGATTCGCTGCTATGGAGTGACACCTCCAGCATGACCAATTTATTGGGGGTTGGAAGTTCTTTCCTGACTCCCTTTTTGAAATCAGGAAAACATAAATATTTTGTTTCTGCTACGAGAAACTTCCAAGCAGGAACAGCCTCTACACCATTTACCGCAAACAATGGGCAAGAAGGATTTTTTGTCGACATAACGAGCTCGAGAGATATCACTATCGATAGTTTTGCAACCAATATCGATGCGGGTGCGCAAGAAACAGTAGAACTTTACATCAAAGATGGTTCATACAACGGCGCCCAAACCAATCGTTCTGCTTGGACCCAGGTGGGTACACAAACCGTTACTCCCGCTGGTCTCAACCGAAGAACGGTTGTCAATATACCTTTCAAACTTAAAGCAGGAAAATCTTATGGTCTGTGTGTAAGACTGAGCACAGGAACCCAAATAAATTACAGAACCCTTCAAGGAGCGGGTGATGTAATTACCTCAGGACCTTTCACCATTACGAGGGGCCAGGGCTCGTACAACAATTTCGGTGGTGTCTTTTCACCAAGAGGTGGAGATCTTGAACTCTACTATGCCATTGCCGAATGCCCAAGCCCTGCCGATTCTAGCGAAATCACCATCAATAAATTGGCATCAGGAGCTTCCATTGACTCAGCTTCAACATTCGAAGGTTTCTTGTACGCAGGCAATGCCAATAATCCCGATATTGCCGCTGAAAACAAAGAACTAAACTATGAGCTTTTGCCACCCACAGGATTTAACAATGCCGACCACGGAAGCACTTGGGAAGTAGTAGATGTAAGTTTGACAAGCGCCAATGGTACGCCTGTAGATACCTCCTCATACGCATTTACCAACCCTTCATCTTCAGGGAACGGAAACTTAAAATACACAACAGATATGGGATGGGCAGATTCAACGGTTGAAATAAACTGGATCATAAGAGAACTGAAAAACAATTGTGATACTCTAGTTAAGAGAACGCTATTCATCGCGCCAACCACCAAGTTGGTTTTTTCTAGTAATGATGTTTGTTTGGGAGATTTCATCCAATTCAAAAACAATTCCACTATCTCAAGTGGTTATTCAACTTTCTTCTGGGATTTTGGGGATGGGAATACTTCCGACATTATCTCCCCAATTCATATCTATGAAAAGTTTGGCAAATACAATGTTAAATTGACTGCCGTTTCTGATTTAGGAATCGAAATAGACACAAGCTTTTCCATTGAGGTATTTGAAATTCCAAACATAGACTTCAAGATTTTTAATGCCTGTGAAGGCGCGCCCTTAAACATCCAAAACAATACAACCATATCTTCGGGCACCATAAAATGGAATTGGAAATTTGGAGATGGAGACTCAAGTGCTTTGAAATCTCCCTCCCATCAGTACAGCAAATTTGGAGCCTATAAAATAACTTTGTTTGCTGAAGCCAATGGATGTGTAAGCGAAGAAAGTAAAACTGCATTCCAATTTGCAAAACCAACAGCGAATTTTACTTCTACTGGAATCTGTGCCAACTCCCCCATTAATTTTGAAAGTTCCTCCACTATTGGAGACAATTCTTATGTGGGACATAGCTGGACATTTGAAAACAACGAGTTCGGAACCTTGTCCAAGGAAGATTATACTTTCACATCAAACGGAGACAAAGATGTCAAGCTCATTACAACCACTAAGTTTGGTTGTAAAGATTCAATCACCAAAACCATAAGCGTTGCAGCTTCTCCTTTGGCTGACTTTAGTGTTGGGCAAGCTTGTGATATTGATCCCACAAGCATTACCAACCTCAGCAATGAAAATGGGCTGTCGGTTACCTACCTATGGAGTTTTGGAGATGGAAATACTTCAACTGACAAAGACCCTCAAAGTTATCAGTATAGTGATTTGGGCAACAAAACCATTAAACTCCAAGCTTTTGCGAAAAATGGTTGTTCATCTTCAAAATCTATGGACATATTTGTCGGCACCCAACCTACTGCGGGATTTGAAGTTGGCAATGCATGTTCTGGAGAACAGGTGAACTTCATCAACACCACCAAGAGCCAAGGCGGTAAAGTTTCTTATGCTTGGGATTTTGGTGACGGCAATGCTTCCAACGATTTGGCTGCAACGCACATCTACAATGTTTCTAGCAAGAGTTCTTACACGGTTTCCCTAGTAGCGTCTATCAATCAAGGTTGCCGAGATACATTCTCAAAAACCATCGAAGTAGGAGAAATTCCCAATTGTGGTTTTACAGCAGCAAAAGACAAAACCGATAGAAGGATTTGGACTTTCACACCAAGCAATGGCGATTATGGTGCAGATGCCTATCAGTGGCAATTTGGTGGAACAGGTTATTCCAATGATGTTTCTCCGACACACTCCTTTCCTTTTGAAAACAACGAATACAGAGTTATTCTTTTCATCACCACCGAGCTGGGTTGCAAGTGCATGGATACTACTCAAACCGTATATACCGATTGGTCTATTGGTATCGATCAGTTAGACAAAGAAAACGGTTTTGTTCTCTACCCGAATCCAGCCAAGGATTTGGTATCTATCCAGCTTCAAACAAGCGCTACTGCAAACTACAAGGCAAGCATCACAGACATTTCAGGTAAAGTGATTTTTTCAAAAGAACTTTTATTTAGAGAGGGTCATGCTACACTCAAACTAGAAAACATCAATGCTGGAAACTACCTTCTAAAGCTAGAAGGTGAAGATGGCTCTTTAAGACAGAAATTAACCATAAAGTAAGTTTGTTCACATATTAATTGATTTAAATGTCTCGGGCAATTTGTTCGAGGCATTTTTTATTTTTACCCGGTGAAAAAAATCATTCATGACCTCCGAAGGGAGTACAAGAAGGCACAATTGGACATCGAAAATGTAAGCGATCATCCAATGGAACAATTTATTCATTGGTTTTCCGATGCACAAAATTCAAATATAATGGAGCCCAATGCGTTTGTTTTGAGTACGGCCCAAAACAATCAGCCCCACTCACGGACGGTTTTGGTAAAGGAAATTGAAGAAGATGGATTTGTTTTTTATACCAATTATTTAAGTGAAAAAGCAAAACATATAGAGACAAACAATCAAGTTGCGGCCAATTTCACTTGGTTAGATTTAGAAAGGCAAATTCGGTTTTTTGGCACTTGTGTTCGAGTACCCAAAGACCAATCTGACATCTATTTTGAGAAAAGACCAAGAAGCAGCCAAATAGGGGCATGGGCCTCTAAACAATCCCAATCGCTAGACCACCGTAAGCAGCTCGAAAAACAATGGGCATACTATACCAAAAAATTCGAAAACAAAGAAATTCCTAGACCTTCATTTTGGGGGGGCTATAAAATTATCCCGACAATGGCAGAATTTTGGCAAGGAAGACCTAGCCGCATGCACGACCGAATTTTGTATAAATATGAAAACAGTAAATGGACTATTTCAAGAGTTTCTCCATAGAAAAGAAATTTTTCGAAGCTCTAAAAATCATTACGATTGTCCCCGCTTTTGATGAGCCCGAACTCCTTCAAACCATTCAATCCCTTCATCAATGTAAATTAGACTTTAATGCCCTTGTTTTGATATTTATCAATGCGCCTTCAAATGCACCGGAGCAAAAGAAAGAACGAAATAGAAAGAACTCCCAAAAAATTATTGAATTTATCGAAAAAACAAATTCCTCCCGACTAAAAATCGCAGTTGAAATAGACAATCATCTTCCACCCAAAAAAGCGGGTGTAGGGATGGCAAGAAAAATTGCCATGGATTTTGCTTCCCAAATTTTTAAAAAATCGAGTTTTCCTCAAGGGATCATTACCTCACTGGATGGGGATTGTTTGGTAAGCCAAGATTACTTCTCTAAAATTTTTGAATCTTTTACCCATTATAAGCTCAATGGGGCATCCATCAACTTTCTCCACCAAAATATAGATCAGTCCCAAGGAATTCGTTTGTATGAAATATTTCTTCGGCTACATCTGCACTTTCTCAGAAGAATTGGTTTCCAAAACATTTACCATACCATTGGATCCTGTTTTGCTGTTACCCAGCATATCTATGAGAAATCTGGTGGGATGAATACCCGGAAAGCCGGTGAAGACTTCTACTTTGTCAACAAAACAATTCCGTACAATCATTTCCAACATATCCCAGACATCCTTGTCTTCCCTAGTTCTCGGCCCAGCGAACGTGTTCCTTTTGGCACAGGCAAAGCCATAGGCAAATGGGAATTGGCTCGCATTCCCATATGGTATAGCTACTCCACAAAAGTTTATCAAATGTTGCATTACTTTCATCAAAACATAATGCGCAAAAGCAATGCTAGAGAAATTCAAAACGCTTTGAAAAATCTTCCAAAACCACTACAGTCTGCACTGTTCAAAATAAAATTTCCCAAGATGGTTCAAGAAATAGAGGAAAATACAAACAGCGCCGAGTCTTTTCAAAAACATATGAGCTGGAAGATCAATGGTTTTTTTCTGCTCAAACTGAGCCATCACTTGCGCGATGATTATTTTCCAAATACTCCTCTTCTCGAGACAGCAAAAAAATTTCTACGAAAAGAACACTTGAATGAACAACAAATACATAAAGCGCTTATGCGTTTGGACCAAAAAAGCTATTGATTTTTCTTACTTTGGCGTTTTGGCCTTTTGCTTTTTTGAACGCTTTGGCCTACTGACACCAAAGGTACCCAAGACTCTTTTTCCTTTGGTACTTCTTCTATCGCCCTTTCCCATGTTTCAAATAAACAAAAAAAGAAATTTCCCAAGGGTGTTTGTTTTCAAAATACTTTAAATTTCTTTGCAAAAAAGATGATTACTACGCATGGGGTTTCTTTGAGGTATGGCAAACGAGTGTTGTTCGATGAAGTAAGCATTAAGTTTAATGATGGCAATTGCTATGGAGTTATTGGCGCCAATGGAGCAGGAAAATCAACATTTCTAAAAATCCTATCGGGAGAAATTGAATCAACCGATGGTCATATTGAGATTGCTCCTGGGAAACGCATGGCTGTTTTAAAACAAAATCATTTCGAATTTGACGAAATGAGCGTGATTGAAACTGTAATTCAAGGTCATCAAGGACTTTATCGAATCATGAAAGAAAAAGATGCCATTTATCTGAAAGAAGATTTTTCGGATCAAGACGGCATCAAAGCCTCGGAGCTTGAAGAAAAATTTGCGGAAATGAATGGTTGGGAAGCGGATAGTGAAGCTGGCGAATTGCTCAATGGAATCGGTATTGAAGAGCGTCTCCATCAGCAGCTAATGAAGGAAATTCCCAACAATCTTAAAGTAAGGGTTTTGCTGGCTCAAGCTTTGTTCGGAAACCCTGACATCCTGATTTTAGACGAGCCCACCAACGACTTAGATGTAGAAACCATCTCTTGGCTCGAAGATTTTTTATTGGAGTTCAAAAACTTGGTGATTGTTGTCTCTCACGACAGACACTTCTTAGACACAGTATGCACGCATATTGCCGATGTAGATTTCAAAAAAATAAAGCTTTTCACCGGAAACTATACCTTTTGGTATGAATCTTCTCAGCTTGCATTAAGACAACAACAACAACAAAACAAAAAAGCAGAAGAAAAGAAAAAAGAATTGCAAGAATTCATTGCCCGATTTAGCGCAAACGTCAAAAAATCAAAACAAGCAACTTCTCGAAAGAAAATGTTGGAAAATCTCAACGTTGAAGAAATACAGCCCTCAACAAGAAGATATCCAGGTATCATTTTCAGTCAAGAAAGGGAAGCAGGAGACCAGGTTTTGAATGTAGAAAACTTAAGTTTCGAGCCATTTTTCAAAGATCTCCACTTTAGCATTCGAAAGGGCGACAAAGTGGCGATACTCTCAAGAGATAGTTTGGCGACCAACCACTTTTATAAAATACTGAACAACGAAATAGAGCCGCATACTGGGAACATCAATTGGGGTGTCACCATCAAAAAAGAATATTTACCCAATGAAAATAGCCACTTTTTTTCAGGAGAACATAACCTCATTGACTGGCTAAGACAATATAGCCAGGAAAAAGATGAAACCTACATAAGAGGGTTTTTAGGGAAAATGCTATTCAGCGGTGAGGAAGTTTTTAAAATGTCCAATGTATTGTCGGGTGGAGAAAAAGTAAGGTGTATGCTCTCAAAGCTGATGCTATCTGAGTCAAATTTGATGATGCTTGACGAACCCACGAACCATCTAGATTTAGAATCTATAATTGCCCTCAATGATGGACTAAAATCTTATGGCGGAATCATTTTACTCACTTCTCATGACCATACTTTAATTCAGACAGTGGCCAACAGAATCATTGAAATCACTCCAAATGGAATGATTGATAAGCATATGGATTTTGAAACTTATACCAATGATGCGCAACTACAAGAAAGACGTAATCAATTGTATGCATAACTTAAATAATATGAAAACAATATACATCACAATCATCCTAATTGCCTTGGCTGCATGTGGCACCAACGGACAATCAAAAAAAGTCAAACTAAAATCAAAAACCGATACTGCTTACTACGCTTTGGGCATAGAGTATGGAAAAAACATTCGA
Organism: uncultured bacterium; assembly: GCA_963991985.1. GTDB lineage: Bacteria > Bacteroidota > Bacteroidia > NS11-12g > UBA9320 > MED-G17. Next base: position 127,563 of record CAXDRX010000003.1, read on the forward strand.
AAAAATGCTTTTGGTCAAATCAATAAAGAAGCTTTTGTATCGGGGATCATGGATGCGCTCGATGGGAAAGACAGCAATCGAGTAAAAAAATCTTCCTTGATTGTTCAGCAGTTCATGTCAGATCAAAGAGAAGCCAAAAGTGAAAAAGCAAGAAAAGAAGGAGAAAACTTTTTGGCAGAAAACAAAAACAAGGAAGGCATTGTTACGACCACCTCAGGTCTACAATACAAAATTCTTCGTGAGGGGAAGGGACCAAAACCCACCAAAAATGATCAAGTTACTACCCACTATACAGGAAAATTTGTCGACGGCAGCATATTTGACAGCTCTGTGGAAAGAGGTCAGCCTGCTACCTTTCCTGTTACAGGAGTGATCCCAGGATGGGTAGAGGCACTGCAGCTCATGCCAGTGGGTTCAAAATGGGAATTGTACATTCCGCAAGACCTGGCTTATGGTCCTCGTGGACAAGGACCCATTCCTCCATACAGCGTTTTGATTTTTGAAATAGAGCTGCTAGAAATCGTTCAATAGCAACCCTAAACTTGTGGCTTCTCGCTTTGAGAACATCTTTTTGCTAAATTTGTTAGGGATTCATGAGACAAGTTGCAACTTTACTGATTCTACTTCTCTCAATTTCTAGAAGTCTTGCCTATGATTTGTCTTTCCCTTTCAGACAAAATGTTGGCCAATGGAAAAGCGATGTCTTATTTCAAAGCAACAGCCAAAATGCATCGATTCAAGTAAAAGCCAACGCACTTGTTTTTGCTTTGCGCCTAAGCGATTTGCCTCAAGCACATCAAATACAAGCAAATCAAAATGGAATTCCTGAATTCAGATCAAAATTTTTGGTTTGGGAAAAGGAATTCATTGGAGGCAATCGTCAAACTCAAATTCGAGGAAAAGAAAAAACCAAGTCAAATGTCCATTGGTTTTCTAATATCGATGCTAAAGCAAAAAATATTCCTGAGTACAAATCATTATTTATAGAACATTTATATCTAGGGATAAGCGCAACTCATTATTATCGAAATGGTCGCCTCAAAACAGATTATGTGATCGAGCCAATGTCGGACTATAAGGCAATAAAAATTAAACTCAAAGGAATTCAGAAACTTAGTTTAGACAAAAAAAAACGACTAAAAGTGTACACCAAAGCTGGGATATTCACCGAAGAAATACCCTTGGCATACCAAAATATTCAAGGAAAAAGACACGTAGTAAAATGCAGCTACCATTTAATGGATGATAGCACATATACTTTTCACATACCCAAATATGACCCAAAATACGAGCTAATTATTGACCCCATTTATGTAGATTGGAGTACTTACTTTTATGGCACGGGGAGATCTCAATTCACCTATGCTTGGACTTGGATAAATGACCTTCAAATAGACAATGACTTAAACGTGTATGTAACGGGCATGACCACCGACATATTTCCGAGTTCTTCTGGGTCCTATGACACCTCTACCAATGGATCCTATGATGCATTCGTATGCAAAATGAACGCCTCGGGAGATAGTGTTCTTTACTTCACCTATCTAGGTGGTTCAGGATACGATATTGGCAACAGTATGGGTCTTACCAAGAAAAACCAAGTTGTATTGAGCGGAATTACTTGGAGCAATAATTTCCCATTGGTAAATGCCCAAGATGGATCAAAATGTGGTAATGGATTTGGCTACTGCTACAGGGGATTTGTTTCAAAGCTTTCTACCAATGGAGACTCTCTTCTTTTTTCAACCTATTTCGGAGGAAAAACTGCTACCTCGGGCTATTATCCTATCAGTTCTGTGCGAAGTTTGGAAATCGGACCAAGCGGTAACATATATCTCACCGGAGAAACCAATACCACTGATTTTCCAATAACAGCCAATGCCTTGCAAAGCAAATTCGAAGGAGGTTCAGGTTTCTGGTACTACCAAAGAGATGCTTTCTTCAGCATATTGAATGAAAATGGTGATTCAATAATTTATTCTACCTATTTGGGCGGCAGTGACAATGATGTTGCCCATAACTTATTCGTTGACCCCAACAAAAATGTTTACATCGTTGGTCAAACCAAATCGTCCAACTTCTATAAATCACGAGGCAATCCTTTTATGTTTAACTCTTCGGTAAAAGGTGGATCAGACGGTTTTATTGTTCGTTTTGAAACGGATGGAACTGATACCGGAACCAACATAAAATACAGCTACCTTTTCGGCGGCACCGGTGATGAAAGCATCGAAGGGGTTTTTGCAAACAAAAAATATGAAGTTTACCTCGCTGGGTACACCAGTAGTTCCGACCTCTATACCAGTTCTGAGGCCTACCAAAAAAACAACAAGGGTGGTTATGACCAATTTGTTTTAAAAATTCCTTCTGGTGGGGGAGTAATCAATTATTCCACTTATTTAGGAGGAAGCGGTGATGACTACTTTCGGCAAAGTACAGGGTGGTGGTATACTTTCCCAAATATCAGAGTTTCAGCAAATATTCGAGAGGAAGCCATTGTATGTGGAATCAGTAAGTCAACAGATTATCCCATTACAATCGATGCATTACAAACAACCAATAAATCGAGTGTTGGTGGCAGTTCGTATTGGAAAACCAGCTCCACCATTGCCAAATTGGACGAATTGGGGAGCAAATTAATTTATGGCACATATTGGGGCGGATCAGGATATGAATACCCCGGAGCAATTCGAGTGAAAAGAACCAATTGCTTCAATAATATCTTATATGGGGGAATGACCTATTCCGGGGACTTCCCTACCACCAAAGGAGCCTACAAAGAAAAATCAAAAGGAACCTATTGGAGCGGTTTTGTTTCAAACTTTAGGGACACCCTCCACATCGACCCCATTCAGCTCTCCCTTGCAGATACAATGATAGAATGTGACCAGGTATTTGAAATATTAGATGCCAAAAATCAAGGCGCAGACATTTTGTGGAGCACAGGCTCTAAATTGCGATACATCATTCACCGCGATACTGGTCTTTTGTGGGTAAGAGCAACCTACGGTTGCGACACCACACAAGACAGCATTTACTTCCTAAAAGAATACAGCCCCAAAGACCCCGAGTTGGGTTCCGATACTGTTTTCTGCAATGGATTTCCAATGACCCGATTAGACGCAAAAAACGATACCATACCCAAAGTTGAATATCTATGGAATGTGGGAGACACCAGCCAATCGATTATTGCCAAAGAGGCGGGTCTCTATCAGGTTGAAGTAAAAACCGAAAATTGTGGAAGCAATACATTTTCCATTTCCCTTGATTCCAATAGAAGTCCCTTGGCAAATTTTCTATCGGATAGTATTTTTTGTGACTCCATTCAATACCCTATCAACCCACCTGTTTACAAAAAAACGACCTATATCTGGAACCTAAACGACACCCAACAAGCATTCACCATCTCTGATACAGGACTTTATCAATTAAAACTGAGCAATTCATGTGGCATAGATTCTGTACAATTTAACATCAAAAAATATCTCAGCCCAGTGGCAAAGCTTCCCGTGGATACTACTTTCTGCAATGAAGTTTCTTGGAAATTAAAACTAGGTGATTCCACCAATGGAGAATCTTACTTATGGCAACAAAATGGAATTTTTGTCTCCAGTAAGAAAGTTTTTGAAGCAAAAAATAAAGGAAAGATTATTGGATTTATTAGAAACAAATGTGGAAACTCCATAGACAGTACAAACATCAAACTTCTTCTCAATCCGGTAGTCAATTTAGGCCCAGACACCTTTGCTTGCAACCAAGTAAAACTTATACTGAACGCAGGAAACATAAACAATGAAGAAGAAATTTTGTGGTCTACTGGAGACACACAATCCCAAATTCAATTGCAAGACTCGGGTTGGTACAGCGTGCAAACAAAAAACATTTGCAGCACAGCAAGAGATACCATTTTTGTTGATTTGTACTTAAGTCCCGAATTCGAATTGGGCAATGACTCCATTTTTTGTTCACAAGTCAATTATCGTTTTGATATGGAAGACCATCATTACAATCAATATGTATGGTCGCATGGTGTCCGAGAACCATCGGTAAACATCACGGATACGGGAGAATTTATTTTACTGGTTTTAAATAAATGCGCCTCCAAGGAAGACCGAATTCGGCTAGGATTGCAACAAACCCCCTCGGTTGATCTTGATGACGATCGCCATTTTTGTGATTTGGTTTCTGAAAACATCTCCTTTTCCGTAGGAAAACCCAACAATGGTGAATCATACATTTGGTCAAATGGTGAAACAGGCAATAAGTTTCAGACCCAACAAGAAGGAGAGCATTGGGTACAAATCAAAAACAAATGTGGTACAGCCTCCGATACTGTTTTGGTTTGGACCACAAAAAGCCCAAGCATCAATTTGCCACCCGACACCAATCTTTGTGGAGATTTTATTTTAGAAATCAAGGCCGTCGTAAATCCTAAAAATGTGGTTTACCAATGGCTGGAGACTGGTGATGCCCTCCCCTACATCTTGGTGAACCAGCAAGGGGTGTATACATTGAAAGTGACCGACTCTATGTTGTGTTCCACCCAAGCAAAGTATACCGTTGGTGAAGCTTGTAAATCATATGTTTTTGTTCCAAACGCTTTTAGCCCTAATGCAGACGGGATCAACGATGATTTTTCTGTTTATACCCGAAATATTTCCGATTATCACCTTCAAATTTTCAATCGTTGGGGAGAACAACTGTTTGAAAGCTGGCGTTCAGATGAATCATGGGACGGAAGCACAAATGCAAATCAGCCAAGCAATACAAAGGCGTTTTATATCTTACGGTATTTCGACGAAGAGGTGAAAAATTACAAAGTCAAAAAAGGAATTATTTGGATCAATCGCTGATGAGCGCTGTTGTTTCAAAAGCCTCTAATTGCTTTGTTCGGCAGGTATAACTAAAGCCTTTTTGTTCCTCGCCATCATTGGTTTTGATGTTAAAAATGAAATTTATTTTTTTCAATTTTTTACCCGTCAAAGCTATTTTTTTGTAAATGTAGCTTCCCTCAAGCATAGCGCTTTCAAGACCCAATTTTGATATCCCACCAAAAAGGCCAAAAAATCCATTTTTTTGTATGAACACTTCCTGAGTGAGTGCCTTTCCTTGTGGAATGTACAAACCAATATCTATCTGGTTTTTGCATTTTTTTGTATTGACTTCTAATATTTGAACTTCATTGGGTTCTGCACCACCCAACATCTGATGGGCCAAATAAAAATTGGGAATCCCAAAGCCATCTTCATAATCCGGTCTAAATCTCTTGCTCCCACTTTGCATCACTGCCCAGTTGATGTGCGAAGGTTTTTTTTCTGGATGTGCCTGAATCAAACAAGCCATCATGCCCGAAACAATGGGAGTGCTAAATGAAGTTCCCGATGCTCTTGTAACACCCCCATAACTTGACCCCACCGTAGCGTTGGAACCGAGGGCAGTAATGTTTGGCTTTTGTTGATTTGCTGCATTCGGACCAAATGAACTAAAACCAGACTTAACACCATACTTGTCTACAGAACCAATACTTAATACCCCAACGGCATCCGCGGGAGAACCCAAATAGCGCCACTCTGATCTTCCTGCATTTCCCATGGAGTTGACCACCAAAATACCTTTTTTTACCGCCATTGTAGCTCCTTTGGCAATCCAGGTAGATCTTCCATCCAAATCTGCATAAAGATGACCCATTTGTTTTTCGTCATGCGTGGTATAACCCAATGAACTCGTTATGATATCAATCCCCATACTATCGGCAACTTCCGCCGCTTTTACCCAATTTATTTCTTCTATCAATGTTTCTGAAGCATCGTCTTCCGTGCGAAACAAATAGGCATTGACTTTGGGTGCTGTACCGACCATTTTCCCCGGGGAATCAGCTAAAATACAAGTCATGACCTGATAGCCATGATTGTCGTCACTTTGGACCTCTGTTTCCATTTGCACAAAATCGTAGGTATATTTTATTTGATCTTGCGGAATTAACTTTCGTTTGGAAAAATTGTGAAAACCAGCATCAAAAATGGCCATGTCTACTCCTTGCCCTTGAAAACCCAAGCTATGCAGCTTGTGTCCTTGAATCATATCAATTTGGTGCCATGCCTCTCCATAGTATTTTTTACTTCCGACCACCAAATTGGGAACCTCACTTCTGTTGACTTGCCATAAAACTTTCTCTTTGTTTTGCCTTGCTGATTTCGCCTTGCCCAACCAAGTATAATCTTTCACATAAGTTTTCACACGTAGGGGAAGAATGTCCTCTTTTTGGTCAACTTTCAAAACAACAGCATTCAACCATTTGCTTGTGTATTGTACTTGAAATCCTGATTTTCGCAAATCCTCTAGGTAAAATTTCGTCACTGGCAGATCTGTTTTATCCACGGCAATCCCCATTTTTTTTCGTCTTTGAATTGCTTTTTTAGAAAGATACTTTTCTGGATCCTCTACCCGATTGAAATTGAACAACTTGTCTTCCAACTCTACCAAATACAAATATTTGCTTTCTTTTTCTTGTCCAAACAGGCCATGAAAAAAAAAGAGGCTAATCCAAAAAAAATTATTTTTTAAAGCCAATGAGCTGCTTGGTAAGTTTAAATCCATCATAATATCCGAATTGTAATTCTTTTTCTATAATTTCTTGCCGATACAAACCTACAGATTCCAGATAAATTTCAGCTCCTGTAAAATTTTGATAGGGGTTGATTATTTTGGTACGTTCCACACGAAAAAAATTGTAGTTGCTGTCTTGAAAAGAAAGATTTTTTCCTTTCTCCACCAAAGTAAAACTCCTTCTCCCGGACGAATTGAATAGATTGCCATCCCATCGGCTCCCAACCAATAATGGGAAGCGTAAATACAAAATCCTTTGATTGTTGCTGCTTCTGGTGTAATAATTGGAACCTAAACCCATTTTATCCGTCCTTACATAGCTCCAGGAATGATGCATGCTGTCTTTTTGAAAAATCTCTAGCCGATAAATTTTCCAAGGAACAGAATCAAAAACATCAACAACCTTTTCCAGCTGGTACTTGCTAGAAGAGAAACTGTCCTTCTTAAAATTGTCATATACCAAACTATCGATGATATAGAGATATTCTGTGTTGAGAGAAATCGGAAAGGGCGCTTGATATGGGTAAGGATCAACCGAGCTCCATTCGTCCTCGGAGCAAGCCGCAAACCAGCAGAAAAAAAACAGCACAATCGTTTTGGAAGCTTTCATTTTCTCAGCACATCATTTGTCTTAGAACACAATAATACACTAGAATTTAGAAAATGGTTACAAAGTGTTTGCTACAAAAGAACAATTTAGCCCACAAAGTTAGAGATCAGCCAATATCTTTGCTCTTTTATGATACTTGACGGGAAAAAAACATCCGTATTGTTGAAGGAAGGAATTGCTGCTGAAGTTGAACAACTTGCAGGACATAAACGTCCCCATTTGGTAGCAGTTTTGGTGGGCGACGATGGGGCAAGCCAGACCTATGTTAAGAATAAAAAAATTGCTTGCGACAAAGTAGGTTTCCAATCCACGGTTGTGCATTTGTCCGAACAAACCAATGAAGCCGACTTACTAAAAAAAATCGACCACTTGAATCAAGACAATACCGTAAATGGAATCATCGTGCAATTGCCCTTGCCCAAGCATTTGAATGCTTCCAAGATCACCCAAAGCATCGCCCCAGAAAAAGATGTGGATGGTTTTCATACCATCAGTCTTGGAAAAATGATTTTGAACCAACAAACATTTTTACCTGCAACGCCTTTTGGTATTGTCAAATTGATTGAACACTACAAGGTACCTACCCAAGGGAAACATGCCGTAATTCTTGGGCGAAGCAATATCGTCGGACGTCCATTGAGCGTGTTGCTCTCTTCCAACAATGCCTATGGAAATGCAACCGTAACGCTATGCCACAGCCGAACAAAAGACTTGCAAAATTTCACCAAGCAAGCAGATATTTTGGTGGCTGCCTTAGGCATCCCAGAATTTGTAAAAGCAGAGATGGTAAAAGAAGGAGCTACCGTAATCGACGTCGGGATAAGTCGGGTACCCAACAATTCTCCCAAAGGATATTCCCTAAAAGGAGATGTTGATTTTGAAAAAGTTCAACAAAAAGCTTCTTTCATTACTCCCGTGCCGGGTGGGGTGGGGCCCATGACCATTTTGGGCCTGCTTACCAATACCCTTCAGGCTTTTAAACAACAAAACCATTTGGCGTGAAATACCCGCATATCCATACCTATTTCACCATCCAAGGAGAAGGGAAATATTCGGGAAGTCCTAGCATTTTCCTCCGTTTGGCCGGATGCAACGTGGGCTGTGTGTGGTGCGATATCAAAGAAAGCTGGCCTGCCGAAAAATTTCCCTTAAAAAGCACCGAAGAATTGATCAAAGAAATAGACCAATACCCTACGAAACTTGTGGTTATTACAGGCGGGGAACCTGCCATGTACAACCTCACAGAATTGTGCGAGGCTTTGAAAGAAAAAGGGAAAACCATTCATATAGAAACCTCTGGTGCCTACGAACTTCATGGAACTTTTGATTGGATTACATTGAGCCCCAAAAAATTCAAAGCACCCGTCCCCTCCATTCTACAAAGGGCAAATGAGCTCAAAGTAGTGGTGTTTCACAAAAGCGATCTTGAATGGGCCGAAAAATATGCCCAAAAAGTAAAACCCCAAACCGACTTGTATCTACAAGCAGAATGGGACAAAAAAAAGGAGATGTACCCATTGATTTTGGAATACATCGAAAAAAAACCCAATTGGAAACTGTCTGTACAAACACACAAATATTTAGGAATCGAATAATATGTCAATGAAATGCGGTATCGTGGGATTGCCCAATGTAGGAAAATCCACCTTGTTCAATTCTCTGAGCAATGCCAAAGCTCAAAGTGCCAACTTCCCTTTTTGTACCATTGAACCCAATGTGGGAACCATTACCGTTCCCGACGAAAGACTCTTTGAACTTGAAAAACTCGTGCAACCCGAGAAGGTAATCCCAACAAACATCGAAATTGTTGACATTGCGGGCTTGGTCAAAGGGGCAAGCAAAGGAGAAGGTTTGGGCAATCAATTTTTGGGCAATATCAAAAATACCCATGCCATTTTGCATGTTGTACGTTGTTTCGACGACGACAATATTGTGCACGTAGACGGCAGTGTTGACCCGGTTAGAGACAAAGAAATTATTGACTTTGAGCTTCAATTGAAAGATCTTGAAAGCATTGAAAATCAAATAATCAAAACTGAAAAAGTAGCCAAATCGGGAGACAAAGAAGCCAAGAAAAAATTGGACATCCTCGGAAAAATCAAAAACGAAATTGAAGCGGGGAAATCAGCACGAAACGCCATACAGGAAGAAAACGAGTGGGACGCCGTTAAAGATCTTAACCTGCTTACCCTGAAACCTGTTCTTTATGTATGCAATGTGGATGAAAAAAGTGTTGTGTCTGGCAACCAGTATACCAAAAGACTCATGGAAGCAGTGGCACATGAAGAAGCTGAAGTTCTTTTGATAAGCGCTGCCATAGAAAGCGAGCTTATAGATCTAGGAAGAGAAGATCAATTGCTTTTTTTAGAAGAAATGGGCTTGAAAGAAAGTGGTGTGGCACGTTTGATTGCATCGGCTTACAAATTGCTCAATTACATTACCTATTTCACCGCGGGCAAAAAAGAAGTTCGTGCTTGGACCATAGAAAAAGGATGGACCGCACCCAAAGCAGCAGGGGTAATCCATACCGATTTCGAAAAAGGATTCATAAGGGCAGAGGTAATTGCTTTTGCTGATTTTGTAAAATACAAGTCTGAATCTGCCGCAAAAGACGCCGGAAAAATGCGTGTTGAAGGCAAAGAATACATCGTGCAGGATGGTGATGTTATGCACTTTAGGTTCAACACCTAATTTTGGTGCAACTCGCCAGGGTATACCTCTCGGATGTGCACCTCATAAAATTTTGAAATTTTCAGCGCTTGATCATAGAGAACAGGGACTTTCCCTCTTTCCATCCGACTGTAAGTTGCCTGACTGATACAAAGCATCTTGGCGATATCCTTTTGGGCATACCTATTTTCAACCCTAAGCTCTTTTATTCTTTCACAAACTTTTTCATTCATAAACTTTCATTTCCTCCAAAGGAATGCATTTATTCATTAAAAACAGTGTCTTATCCAAATAAGACTATGATTCATTCAATTCTGCTTAAAGATTCCTTGGTTTTGGCAAAAGTTTGATTTTCATTCGTGTTTATGAAATTACTAAATATTTACCTTACGGTCATTTTATTCTCTGTATTCCATTTTTAAAGAAGCGTAGAAAACCATTTCTATACTTACTTTTCTTCTCCCTACCTTATTTGTCCTGTTTAAAATATATGTGTTTGTCGCATACAACTTGCGCTATGTAGGCTCAGATGATTTAATTTATTGGCTAATGGCTTCCGACTATGCACAGGGCTTAGTTCATGAACCTTTTTTCTATGGCCAAAACTATCTACTCCCAATTGAATCTTGGTTATCAGCCCCATTTGTTGCGCTAGGTGTAAAGCCATTTGTGGTATTGTCTATAGTTACCCATATACTGGCCTTATTACCATTTTTTTTTGTGGGTAGCTATTTAGAAAAACAAAAATTTAAATGTGGATTTGTATTGGTTTTCTTAGTGGGGCTTTCTCTGCCCGTAGAATATGATTTGCTCATGTCGCAATCCAGAGGCTTTGTAGGGGGTCTTTTCTGCGCTTCACTTCTATTTTTACTAAATATAAAACAACGTTTTTTTGGGTTTTGGTTTGGACTCATTTCATTTTTCTCCCTTCTCATTAACCCCAATGCTGGGTTCATACCATTATTTTACTTTTTACATTTATGGATTTCAAAACAGCTTAATAGCGCATTTTTCATACAGGTGATTCCATCATCTATAATCGTTGGTATTCTTTATTATCAATTCAAAACTTTTTACATTCAAAATCCTGCATTTTTAGTCCATTCTATGTGGGGTCTGAATTTCTCTTTTCCACACTTTTTAAAAGCCTTTAAAAATATGGATTCCTACTTCCGTTTTGTGGCTCCTTTCGTTTGGGGAATCCCTTTTCTTGCGCCGCTTTCTTTCTTAATAATTGGTTTAATTTTATTGAGAAAAATGAAATATTCCGTCCCCTTATTATTTGTATTTCTTACCATCATTTTTTCTCTTGGGATAGTAAAAGTCAGCAATGGCTTTGAATCTATTTTTTATCCTTATTCAAGAATGTTCGTTGCCCTTCCTATTCTTATAGGTATTTCTCTAACATGGCTTTTAAAACGATACCAATCCAACAAAGTTTTTTTGTCCCTTATATCAATTTTTGGACTTTTATTTTTCTATCTCAAAACAACCAAACTTGAAACTACAATTAGAGCTGAAGTCAATTCAACTATAGAAATACCTGTTTCAGTAAAGTCAATTACACAAATCAAAAAGGATTGTAAAGCGCTAAAAGTAATAGCAGATTCGAATAAAATTGACTTAATAATAATAACTCCAAATGGAGATTTAAGCACCCCAAAAAGTGAGTTTATTTGTTATCCTTGTTCCTTTATTGAAAATGGTTTCCCAAAAACCATTTTGAACGTATGGGATAAGCGAAGCATCAACTTTCAATATCTAATGCAGGTGGTTCAAAAAAGAATTTTGATTTATAATTTCGATAAAATATGGCGAAACAATATATCAGATATTGATTGCTCATTCTTAGACGATGAACAAAAATTACTTTTAATAAAAAATAACACCCTTACGTTAGACCAACTATCAGAGAAGATTGGCTTCAAATACAAACGTCACGATTATTAAATTGAAAAACCTTAAGAAATCTTGCTCTTGATTCTGGCTTTTTTGCCGGTAAGACCCCGCAAGTA
>CAXDRX010000004.1:0-117089 GCA_963991985.1 uncultured bacterium
GACTGAAAATTTTACATTCAATTCGAATCCACAGCTCATAGCAATTGCTGGTTGGGCTGTCCTTCCTGATCGTATACTTGTCCTACATTTCGGTAGAATGTTTGGCTTTGAGCAACAAAAAAATTAAAGAATACAAAAAATGCAGCTAATCTCTTCACCCCATACAAAGAAACAACAAAAAGACCAAATTAAGTACAAACGTTTCTGCGAAAAAAAATAAACCCACAAGACAAAAAAGGTAGAATCATCAAACAGGTAGAAAACATCCAACTTGGGTGCTTCCCTGGAGATGATGCTTATTTTTTGATGAATTTGGCCGACGATGCAGGAGATAGTATCGAATGCAAACCATTGGGCAAGGAAGAAATATCCACCAAAAGCGAATGGTTTGTTTGTTGTACGATGCTGATCTGATCAGACACGTCATCGCACATTGCATTGAAAAATCGAATTTGCTCCAATGGGAAAGAAACATTTTCAATTTTCAACCAATTCGAACTTGGATTGGGGGAAACTGAAATTTGTGATATATCACCATTTTCGGAGCTGACAGACTTCATGGCCACATATTCAAATTTTCCGTTGAAATCGGTTTGTTTCAAACGATAAAAAGTTTGGTTGGGATAAGGCTGAAGGTCCGTAAAGGAATAATGGGAAAGATCATTGCTTGTTCCCTTTCCTTCGAGTTTTGCCAATACATTCCAGTGGATGCCGTCCCATGATTTCTCCAAGGTAAAAAAATGATTGTTCAATTCCGAAGCGGTGGACCAATGGATTTCAATGCTTTCACCATTGGGTGTCAGCTCAAAATGAATGAGTTCAACAGGTAGGGGGGTACTTGAACCACTTCCGACAAAGTCAACATAGTTTGAACCCGATGACGTATTTGTACCATTGTTTGCACTTGACGTGGCATCTCTAATAGGGTCAGAAGAGCTTGTGCTGCTTTGATTGAAGTGGTAATAGTCTACAAGGTCTGTGGCATTGGTGGCGATGGTATTAGTATAATTGCTAGTGGTATAACTTTTGTCGGTATTCCAAATGGCCACATTGTCCAAATCCCCATCTAGATATCCTTGGTGGGAGCTCGTTGGAACAGCTTCTCTCCCCATGGCCATACTGTTGGGAAAAGATACGGAACCACTATAAGTCTGTGTACTTTCCTTTACACCATTCACCCACATCTCTATTGTATTGTTGGCATCATCAAATACTCCTGCCACGTGATACCATGTATTGCAAGATGGAGTGGTGGTGCTGCTTACCATCATAACTTGGGACTGACTTGGATTAGTACCTCCATTACCGTCACCGACGATGAAATAAAATTTTCTACGATTACAGTTAGAAGTAGAGTAAACGGGTCTGCCAGAACAGCTATATGCTTGAATGCCAATCTCTGCACCGCCAAAGGCGCCTTGAGGATCGCTTTTGTGATCACCTATCGATACAAAGGCATCATTGGAGGTTGGATTATTTGAACCAGGACAGGAACCGTTGTCCAATCTTACCCAAGTTTCTATGGTGAAAGAATTAGAAAGACTGGGGCCAGACGCACTGATGTACTGATCACCATTAGAAGTTTGATTAAAAGACAGGTGGTAATTGGTTGATGACCATTGCCCAAAAGACAAGATGCTAGAAAGCAAGAGAGTTAAAAAAATTAATAAATTTTTTTGTTTTAAAATCCGACAGAATGAAAACATGATTTAAGCAAAACGCAATGCAAAAGCATGTTTTTTCAAAAAAGTGGAGCTGCCGGGAGTCGAACCCGGGTCCGGAGAAGGTTTTGAACGACACTTTCTACATGCTTAGAAACAATTGGTTTTTGAGCAAAAAAAGGCTTGCTTCAAGCCTGCAATTTGCCTTAGTTCACACAATAATCCGCAGGTTGGTGAACATCGCCCTTGGATATCTTGGCGTAGTTGAACAGTTCCTTATCAATGGCAGCCAAAATCAAGCCATTGGGAACCGATGGTTTGCCCAATCTGATTAGGCAGCCATGGCGTAATTAGATTCGCCGAATAAAATTTGTACAATTAGTTTCAAGAGCCAACCATACAATGCTCTGCATGCTTATGCCTCAAGAGCCATCCCGTCAATTCCGTGTCAGCCCCAAGGATTTTCAAAGAACAAATCTGAAATGGCAAAAGTAAAATCATTAATGCACAATCTACCATACCTTCGCAAAGAATGAAAATAGGAATTCTCGCCGAACGCAAAAAACCAGAAGACAACAGAGTGGCACTTTCGCCAAAAGATGCAAAATGCCTTCAAGAAATTTACCCACAACTGGAAATTCTTGTGGAAAGCTCACCCCACCGAGTTTTTGAAGACAGCGCATACCAAAATGAGGGTTTTCCATTGGTGGAACGAGCCACAGAAGCGGATCTATTGTTGGGGGTGAAAGAGGTGCCCCTTGAGGAACTTATTCCCAACAAGGCCTACTTTTTTTTTAGCCATACCATCAAAAAACAGCCCTACAACAAAGTGCTTTTGCGGTCTATCGTCGAAAAAAACATCACGCTTCTAGATTATGAATGTTTGGTGGACAAGGCAGGCAACAGAGTCATTGGTTTTGGCAAATGGGCAGGGATTGTGGGCACTTACAATGCTTTCCGAACATACCATCAAAAAAACAGATGGCATCCATTGATTCCAGCCCATCAGCTGCCCGATTATCAGGCATTGCTTGGCCAGCTCAAGCACATGGAGCTTCCAAAAATTAAAATTGCTTACACAGGAACCGGAAAGGTAAGCGATGGGATACGGGAAATTTTAGAATACTTGAAAATCAAAGAAGTGATGCCTCAGGAATTCAAGCATTCAAGGGGTCCAGTTTTTACACAATTAAAAAACGAACATCTCTACCAAAGAAAAGATCAAGTAGCTTTTGAGAAACAGCATTTTTTTAAAAACCACAAAGCCTATTCTTCCATTTTCTTGCCTTACCTTCACCAAGCAGATGTGCTCATCAATGGTATGTATTGGGAGAACGATATGGAACCCCTATTTTCTATAAATGATCTTTCAGAAGAGGTACAAATACGGACCATTGCGGATATAACATGTGATGTGAAAGGGTCCATTCCGATTACATGGAAAGCCACAAATATTGAAGATCCTGTTGTCGGTTGGGATTTGAAGAAACAAGAACCATCAGAAGCTTTCAAGCAAAATACAATCGATATCATGGCAGTGACCAACCTGCCCTCGGAATTGCCCAAATCCTCCTCCGAAGACTTTAGCGAAAAAATGAAAGAAATAATTGTTCCAGAATGGATGAAAAATAGCCCGATGATTCAAAATGCAACTTTGGTAGAGAAAGGAAAAATCACTGCAAAGTATGCATATTTAGACAGTTGGCTACATGAATAAAGAAAGATTTGGCCTTTTATTGATTTTATTTGTTCTTTCATCATGCAGGTAATCCAAGAGGGAGAATTTAAATATGTAGAGAAGGGAGAAGGAAAAACGCTGGTCTTGCTCCACGGTTTGATGGGAGCGCTGAGCAACTGGGAAGAGGTTTTGGAATATTTTTCAAAAAAATACAAAGTAGTTATTCCACTCTTGCCCATTTTTGAAATGCCCCTAAAAAAAGTTGGTGTGAAGGGATTGGCCGAATATTTGGATCGCTTTTTACAACACAAAAATTTTGACGAAGTCCACCTCGTCGGCAATTCATTGGGGGGGCACGTGGCCTTGTATTATTATGCCAACACAAAAGGGAACACCAAAACACTTACCCTCACGGGCAGTTCAGGCTTGTACGAAAGAGCAATGGGCGACACTTATCCAAAAAGGGGCAGCTACGAATACATCAAAGAGAAAGTAGAGGTTACCTTTTATGACCCCAAAACAGCAACCAAAGAGCTGGTAGACGAAGTTTTTGAAACCATCAACAATCGAAACAGGGTAATACGAATCCTGGCCATGGCCAAATCAGCCATCCGGCACAACATGAAAGAAGAACTGAAAAGTATGCACTTGCCCGTTTGCATTATTTGGGGAAAAAACGACAATGTAACACCACCAGAAGTTGCCATAGAATTCAAAGAAACCTTGCCCAATGCACAACTATTATGGGTAGACAAATGTGGTCATGCCCCCATGATGGAGCACCCAGCAACCTTCAATAAATTATTAGATTCATTTCTCGAATCACATGCCTAATGTCAAAACCTCCATTTTTCTTGTTTTCTATTTTTTTTTAGGCAAAAATGCGCTCTCCCAAGAAGTTCTATTGATGGATATAGAAATCTCCGGGAACAAACGAACCAAGGAAAGTACCCTATTGAGAGAAGTGCTTATTTCCAAAGGGAACAAATACTCCTTACAAAGCCTGGATTCACTTATTCAATTGAGCAAAAATTTGTTGTGGAATCTTAAGTTGTTCAATGCAGTTTCATTTTCAACCCATTTTTTAGACAGCAACAGGCAAAAGGTGAAAGTAGGTATAAAGGTTGTAGAAAGGTGGTATTTGTGGCCTTGGCCTTTCATTGAATCGGCAGACCGAAATGTCAATCAGTGGATACAATTTAATTTGGATCCACAAAGAACCAATTATGGTTTGTATTTATTCCTAGTCAACTTAAGAGGCAGGAATGAAACCTTGAAATTTACGATTTCAGAAGGCTATACAAAGTCTTTGGGTGCAGAGTATCAAATTCCAAACATCGACAAAAACAAAAAATGGAGTGCCAAAGCAAAAATATTTCAAAGAAGAAATGAAGAAATATGGTACAACACCCTTGGAGATGAACTCCTTTTTTTTAGAGAAATAGGCAAAGAGATGATTGTAAAAAAAAGTGCAGAAACCATGATTGAATTTAGACCAAGATATTTTTACCGAAATAGGCTATTGGTAAAATACGAAGATGTTCAGGTAGACGATACGGTGCTCAAAAGCCTCAACAATCATTTTATTTTTAATGATGGATCGAACAAACAAAAAACAATCAAACTTTCCTATCAACTAGAATATGATCAAAGAAACAATAAATTTTTCCCAACGTCGGGGAAATATTTTTCCATAGAAAACCAATGGATTAAATTTTTAAACGCTGCCAAACCTTCCATTTGGCAATCCAAAGTGGAACTTTTTTATGGCCGAGAAGGAAAAGGAAAATGGGGAGCGATGACCAATATAAAAGCGAAGCTAAGCAGCGCATATCAACCCTATTATTTTTACAAGTCTCTTGGATACAAAGATCTACTTAGGGGCTATGAAAATAAGGTGATGGACGGGGCTCACTTTGTGAGCAACCAAAACAGTCTGTACTACAAAATTGTTGAAGAGAAGGTTGTTCACTTAAAAAGATTAAACATCGAAAACTATAAATTCATACCATTCAAACTGCTGGCCACCGCAAACCTAGACCACGGATATGTCCACAATCGTTTGTTTCGTCAAGGAAACCAATTGTGCAATACATATCTCTTGGGTTATGGCATTGGTTTGCATTTTTTGTTTTGGAACGATAGAGTTTTTAAGATGGAATATTCTGCCAATCGAACGGCAAATCCTTATCTTTACTTTAGTTTTTTATCTACTTTTTAAAAATGAAAATTGGAATCTACGCACGAAAGGAGGGGAAAGGAATTCGCAAGGCTCTGAGTCAGCTGTTGCAAATACTGGAAAATTTTGAAATTCAAGCAGTACTTCACAGCAATTGTTCAGAACTTTTAGGGAGAGATAATCAATCAGACCAAATGATCTTTGATTCCATTGCTGACCACGATTTGGAATGCTTGCTGTGCATTGGGGGCGATGGAACGGTATTAGATACATTGCACCTTGTCAAAAAAAGTGGAACCCCCGTTTTGGGAATCAATCTGGGCAGATTGGGCTTCTTGGCGAGTGTTCAAATGCAAGATTTGGCCTATGTTTTACAGAAAATAGTAGAACACAATTATTTTTTAGACAAAAGGAGTGTTTTGGCCATAGAAACAGACGCCCCCATGTTTGGCGACTTTCCTTATGCCTTGAATGATTTTGTGCTCCACAAAAAAGATAGTGCAAGCATGATTACAGTCAATACCTATTTGAATGGAGAATTTCTCAATGCCTATTGGAGCGACGGACTGATCACCGCTACGCCAACCGGTTCCACAGGTTATTCTTTGAGCTGTGGTGGACCCATTTTATTCCCACAATCTTCCAGTTTGGTGATGACCCCCATTGCTCCACACAACTTAAATGTACGTCCTGCGGTACTTTCAGATGACCATGTGATCAGCTATGAAATAATTGGACGAAATGAATCTATTTTGGCGACCATCGATTCCAAAAGTGTTAGTATTCGTAGCGCTGCCCAATTGGCCGTTCGTAGGGCCGATTTTACCTTCAACATGCTTCGCTTTCATCAGGATGATTACCTCAATACATTGCGTGGAAAACTATTGTGGGGATTGGACAATCGGAATCCCACCAAAGAATAAGTTTTTACTCATTTTGGTACTTTTTTAATAAAGAAAGCGTTTTGATAAAGCTATATTTGAAAATTCTGACTATGACACGGAAATTATTTTTGGTAGGGACACTTCATGTTTTTGTTGCTTGTTCCACATTGTTTGCTCAATCCTACAAAAAAATAAGTTCTCTTGAATTTGGACTTCTCGGAGGAGTCAGTCATTATACAGGAGATTTGGTCAACGGATGGCTGGCAACAGAAGGTTTAGGCCCGAGCTTTGGACTCATCACACGTTGGAATCCAAATCCTATAGTAACCTTCCGACTTTCAGGAACCTTCAATCAAGTTTCAGGCGATGACAGATGGTACCCAAACATAGAAGAAAGAGCCAATAGAAATTTGCATTTCAAATCCAATATTTATGATTTTACGGGTGCTGTAGAATTAAGTTTGGTTCAAATTTCTCCTCGCCAAGAAAAAGGGGTGGTCCCATATTTGATGACGGGTCTTTCTGTTTTTAGTTTCCAACCCAAAGCGCAATTTGATTTCGATGCATTTATGAACAGCAAACATGTCAGCAACTTGAGTGCAGCTGAATTGGCTGCCATAGAAAACGATCTAAAAGCCCTTGACAAAGAATGGGTAGATTTACAACCCTTGAGCACAGAGGGGCAAGAGTCAACAGAATACAATGAACGAAGAAGGTATCCGCTAACTCAGTTGGCCATTCCACTGGGTTTGGGTGTAAAATTTAAACTCAACAAAAACTGGAATTTAGGACTTGAATATGCAACCAGAGTTACCTTTACAGATTATTTAGACGATGTAAGCTTAAGCTATCCTGAGCCACTTTTTGTTCAAGCGCACAATGGCCCTATGGCTGCTTATATGAGTGACAGAAGTTTGGACAACCCACCCAAAGATTTGGCCAAAACACCGCGTGGGGATGACAGTAAATTTGATTTCTATTCCATCCTCGGGTTTTCTATTTCGTATAGAATAAACAGTACCCGAGCCAAATGTCCCACCTTTTGATTCAAAAACTATTTTGAGAAAAAGTAGGATTCTAATAAGCTTTATTGTCCTCGCCTCATGGACAAAACTAGGCGCACAGGAATGGGATCTGGGGTCGACTTTAGGTGCATCAAAATATTTAGGAGAACTTACCCCAGAAATTACATCCAAAAATGTCCATCCGGCAATCGGTGTTTTTGTTCGAAGAAATTTCAATTCTTATTTTTCCTGGCAACCGTCTTTTCTTTTCACTCGAATATCGGGTGCAGATTCCTTATTCGAGCAGAATAAGACCAGAAACCTTCATTTTTTCTCCAATTATATCGAGTTAAACAATATGATCGAATTCAATTTTTTTCCTTTTGGGCTAGAAGCTCACGACAAAAAATTGACACCTTTTGTTGCGGGGGGGCTTTCTATATTTTACTTCAATCCCAAAGCAAAACTGGGGGAGAAGGTATACAATTTGATCGAACACAAAACCGAGGGGCAAAGTCCATCCGAACAATACAAAAATCTTCAAATTGCCCTTCCATTTAGTTTTGGTGTAAAATTTCTTCTTCAAAAAAATTGGGTATTTGCCGTGGCAGCCTCGTGGCGAAAAACATATACTGATCACTTGGATGATGTTAGTGGTACCTATCCAGATTTAAAAGAGCAGGAAGAAAAATACGGAATTTTGTCTGCACAGCTATCCGATAGAAGCATTGAGTTGTACCCAAGCCCTCAATCCCAAAAAGGAAAATTTAGGGGAGACCCTCAAACCAAGGATTGGGTTATTTTTGCTCAAGCATCCATCTCTTATCGATTCACACCCATTAAATGTTGGCCAGGTTACAAAACAAAAGTCAAGAGGGACTATTGGGGAAGATAGACCCCAAAGCTCTTCCCAAGCACGTTGCTGTTATTATGGATGGCAACGGTAGATGGGCAAAACAAAAGGGGAAAGTTAGAATTTTTGGTCACAACAATGCAATCAAAGCAGTGCGGGAAACGGCAGAAACTTGCGCGGAGTTAGGGATCAGATATTTAACACTTTATGCATTTAGTACCGAAAACTGGCAAAGACCCAAGAAGGAAGTAAACGCTTTGATGAACCTTCTGGTAGAAAGCTTAAATCAAGAAGAAAAAACACTGCAAGACAACAACATAAAATTAGAAGTAATCGGCAATACAAACTCTTTGCCACAAAAGACCAAGGATACACTCAATAAGGTAATCGGCCGAACCAAAGACAACAAAAGAATGACCTTGGTACTTGCGTTAAGTTACAGCGCGAAATGGGACATTGTAAACTCGGTAAAAAATATTGCAAGAGAAGTTGTCGATGGAAAAATTACCATCGAAGAAATAGATGAAAAAAAAATCACAAATTCGCTAACTACCAAAGCATTTCCTCACCCTGATTTGTTGATTAGAACAAGCGGAGAACTTCGGTTGAGCAATTTTTTGCTGTGGGAGCTTGCCTATAGCGAATTTTATTTTACCAATGTGCTTTGGCCCGATTTTAGAAGGGAAAATCTTATGGAAGCGATTTTTGATTACCAAAAAAGAAATAGAAGATATGGGCGAGTGGAAAATTAAGTTAAAAATTTTGCTTTGGACATCCATGGTGTTGCTTGCACCCAATGGGTCAAATGCCCAAGATACTTTCAAACAGCTCAGCCTAAACTACACTTATCCAGACATATTTACCATTGCGAGCCTTACGGTTTCGGGTACCCAAACTTTGGACCAAAACCTCGTGGCGATAATGAGTGGTTTAACACCAGGAAAAGAAATCAAAATTCCAGGAGAAGAAATAAGGAGGGCGGCAGAAAAGTTATGGCAAAAAGGATGGTTTTCCGAAGTTCAAATCCTTTCTACAGGAATTGTAGAGAACAAAATATTTCTGAATATATCGGTGGAAGAAAGACCAAAACTTTCCTCTTTTTCTTTCAAAGGACTGGGCAAAAGTGACCAAAACAGTCTAAGGGATGAAATTGATTTAAAGCGAGGTAAAATCATTACTGAAAATCTGGTCAATCAGACCAAAACCGATATTTTGGATTATTTCAAAGAAAAAGGTTTTTATCAAACCCAAGTGCGTATAAAAGTCGAAAATGAAATCAATGCCAAGAACAAGCAAATTTTTAGAATTTCAGTAGATAAAGGCAAGAAAATTAAGTTGCAGGATATTGAATTTGTAGGTCTTGAAAAAATGGAAGCCAAGACCTTGCGAAAGGAAATCAAACCAAAAAGGAAATACAAGAAGATAAATCCTTTTGCAAGCTCAAAGTTTGTCGAAAGCAAATACAAGGAAACCAAGCCCAATATCATCTCAACATACCGGCAAAGTGGATTTAGAGATGCACAAATTGTAAAAGACAGTATTTATGTCTCCTCGCAAAACAGAGTCCATCTTAAACTTTGGATAAAGGAAGGACAAAGGTATTACATTCGGAACATCAAATGGGTGGGCAACACCCTTTATCGGGATGGCCAACTCGATACCATTTTGGGTATTGTAAAAGGGGATCTGTATGATGAGCGGAAATTAAATGAAAACCTCCAAATGAATGCCGATGGATTAGACATCTCAGGCATTTACATGGACAATGGATACCTCTTTTTTCAAGTGAATCCGGTAGAAGTAGCAGTGGAAAATGATTCTATCGATCTAGAAATTAGAATCTATGAGGGCAAACAAGCAACCATCAATAGAGTTTCAGTATTGGGCAATGACAAAACGAGTGACCACGTCATTATTCGTTCTTTAAGAACCCTGCCTGGGGAGAAATTTAGCCGGTCAGACATCCAAAGATCTATGAGAGAATTGGCAGCCTTGGGCTATTTTAACCCGGAAACATTGGATGTAAACCCAATTCCTAACCCTGCAAGCGGAACGGTTGATTTAGAATACAAGGTAGAAGAAAAACCGTCTGATCAAATTGAGGCCTCTGGAGGTTGGGGAGGACTTGGATTTGGAGGATTTGTTGGTTCTGTAGGTCTTCAGCTTACCAATTTTTCCGCAAGCAAACTATTTGAAAAAGGCGGATGGACACCTCTTCCTAGCGGAGATGGGCAAAGACTTACGCTAAGAATGCAGTCCAATGGTTTGGGGTTTCAGAGTTATAATTTTAGCTTTACAGAGCCTTGGCTAGGTGGAAGAAAACCCAATTCATTTACAGGTAGCGTTTTCCACTCGGTACAAAGCAATTTTAGGCCAGTTGATGACCCCAATCGTGCTACCCTAAAGACCACAGGAATTACTTTTGCTCTTGGAACGCTGCTCACTTGGCCCGACGATTATTTCACCCTTGGCATATCAGCTACCTATCAAAAATATAAATTAACCAATGGAGATTTGCTTGGATTTGGTACCGGCAGTGCAGGATTTGGTTACTCGGATGGATTTTCAAACAACATAAACTTCAACTTTAATCTAAGCAGAAATTCCACGGATCACCCAATTTACCCGCAAAATGGATCCAACTTTAAATTGAATGTTCAAGCAACACCACCCTACTCTTCATTCGCAGAAAAAGATTACAATCGAATGGAGCCTGAAGAAAAATTCAAATGGGTAGAATACCACAAGTGGAAATTTGACGCACAGTGGTTTTCTAAGCTTTTTGGTAAGTTGGTTTTGGCACCTCAACTTAGATTTGGATTGATAGGTATTTATAATCAAAACATAGGTTTTTCCCCTTTTGAAAGATTTAGAGTCGGTGGGTCAGGATTGAATGGATTTACATTGTACGGAACGGACATTGTTTCTCAGAGAGGTTATGACGACCAATCCTTATCGCGTTCTCATGGGGCGGGTTCAACAATCTTCTCCAAATATACCCTAGAAATGAGATATCCCTTGTCTTTGAATCCTTCAGCCACAATATATGGACAAGTTTTCTTAGAAGCAGGCAATGCCTGGCTTCAGAGTAACTTATTTAACCCTTTTGATGTCCGAAGAGCAGCAGGCTTTGGTGTACGAATGAACTTGCCCATGTTTGGTCTCTTAGGGATAGACTATGCTTGGGGTTTTGATCCGCTCATCCCTGATCCTAGCGGAAAAACTCCGGGTCAGTTTCATTTTTTTATTGGTCAGCAATTCTGATTTCCGCGATCAATCGATCAAAGGAATCAAAATTTAATATGCCCGTTTCGCTCTCTTGGGGAGCATATAGGTGGATACCTTCGCCTTTTTTCAGAGATGAAATTTCCCCAGGATTGCTTAGCTCATAAAAAATACCATCCCTAGGGCTTGCAATATACTTTTCATTCTTCGTCCAAAATTTGGGGTGGTTTTGTGATGAAATCAACTCAAAAGCATAAGGGTGAAACATATTTTGGAATTCGTCTAAATCATGCAAGTGATTGTCGTCAATTTCTAAAATTATTTTTGGCCCCACCACCCATGTCAAAATTTCTGAGATCTGCTTTGGCTTTAATGATTGTTGATCATTAGATCGTAAAGAAAAACCGATAAAATCCAAGGAGACTCCCGCAGCATACCTTGCAACGGTAAGAGAATTTACTCCGGACAACTTAATTTTCATAAAACACTGCGAAATAAAACCCAAAGGTTTACATATCCTTAGAAAAAACAATCCAATAAGAGATTATTTTTGTTTTTTAAAAAAACAAACAAAGGATATGATTATCGGTGTGCCTACTGAAATAAAAAACAACGAAAATAGAGTCGCTTTGACTCCTGGTGGAGCCTTGGAATTATCAAAAAGAGGACACACGGTTTTTGTTCAAAATGACGCAGGTGTGGGAAGCGGTTTTAGCAACGATGATTATACAAAAGCCGGAGCCAAACTATTGAACACCATTGAAGAGGTTTATGCAATGGCAGAAATGATTATGAAAGTGAAGGAGCCCATCGAAAAGGAATATCCTCTAATTAAAAAAGATCAATTGGTATTCACCTATTTTCACTTTGCTTCGCATAAACCGCTCACGCAGGCGATGATCGAAAGCCAATCTGTTTGTCTTGCCTATGAAACAGTGGAAAGCAGCAAAGGAAGCTTACCACTTCTTGTTCCGATGAGTGAGGTAGCAGGGAGGATGGCAATACAAGAGGGGGCCAAATATCTCGAAAAACCAATCCAAGGAAAAGGCGTGCTCTTGGGCGGAGTCCCCGGAGTATCCCCAGGACAGGTATTGGTGATTGGAGGAGGTATTGTTGGAACACAAGCGGCAAAAATGGCGGCAGGTTTGGGTGCTCAAGTTACTATTTTGGATGTTAACTTAGATAGACTTCGGTATTTAAACGATGTTATGCCGGCCAACGTAATAACGAGGTATAGCAATGAAATGAACATAAGGGAACTTATTCCGAATATGGATTTGATTGTTGGGGCAGTGCTTATTCCAGGGGCCAAGGCACCAAATCTAATTACGCGTGATATGCTTAAAATGATGCAAGCGGGTACTGTATTGGTAGATGTTGCGGTAGATCAAGGCGGTTGCATCGAAACTTGCAAACCAACTACTCACGAAGATCCTACCTTTATTATTGATGATGTTGTCCATTATTGTGTTGCAAATATGCCAGGAGCGGTGCCATATACCTCTACATCAGCACTCACCAATGCAACCCTCCCTTACGCAATTCAATTGGCCCAGAAAGGATGGAAAAAAGCTTGTTCAGAGAACAAGGAATTAAAAATGGGGTTGAATATCATCCACGGCAAAGTGGTTTATAAAGGTGTTGCGGACGCTTTTGAGCTTCCTTATCATTCCGTTGAAAATTTCCTGTAGCATTGTACTTGCATTTCAAAAAATATGGAGAAAACCAAATGCCCTTGTTTATTCTTCATGGTCTTTTTGGGATGTTGGACAATTGGCACAAGATTGCCAATGGGCTTAAAAACGATTACACCGTATATACTGTTGATCAAAGAAATCACGGGGGATCGTTCCATGATCGAGAAATGAGTTATTCCCAAATGGCTGTTGATCTTGTGAAGCTTGCCGACCATCTAGGAATTGATCAATTTTATTTGTGTGGTCATTCCATGGGCGGAAAAACAGCGATGCAATTGGCCAACCTCTTCCCAAAAAGATTAGCCAAACTTGTCGTCGTTGATATAGCACCAAAAAATTATATGGGGGGGCATGAGAAATACTTTGAGGCCTTAAAAAAAATTCCTTTTCACTCCATCACCAATCGAAAAGAAGCGGATTTAGCACTTCAACACTATGAAGAAAGTGAGTCCGTTAGAATGTTTTTGTTGAAAAACCTTAAAAGGCTTGAAAATAGTGGTTATGGGCTTAAATTAAATTTGGCTGCAATTGAATCAAATTATTACAAAATTACTGGGAATCCTAAATTGGAAAACCAATTCCATCAACCTACTTTATTCATAAAAGGCGCCAACAGCAATTATCTTCAAGCTGCTGATTTGGAGGAAATGGACAAAAGATTTTCCAACTACCAAATAGATGAAATTAAGGATGCAGGGCACTGGGTGCATGCAGAAAATCCAAAAGATTTTTTGAATTCCATTCACCAATTTTTAGGAAGTTAAACCATGTTGAAGCGTAATTAATTTTTTGTTGTTCGAAAAAATCTTTGGAAGTTTGAAAAAAATGAAATGCGTCCTCACCATCCTTGCCTTCATTTTTCTTCAAAACCTGATCTCTGCACAAATACGACTGAGCGGGAAGGTTGTTGATGCTGAAACCGGTGAACCGCTTCCTTTTGTCAATATTATTTTTAAAAATTCGCAAGAAGGAACACTCACCGATTTTGAAGGAAATTACGTCTTGGTATCGCAAAAACATTACGACTCAGTGGAGGCCAATTTTGTGGGTTACGTAGGACTCTCAAAACCCATTAAAACAGGTGTTTCAACCTTAAATATGAGCCTTCAACCCAAAGCCCATGGACTGTCGGAGTTTGTTCTTACACCAGGCGAAAACCCTGCTTATCCCATTATCGAAAAAGCCCAAAAGAATAAATCAAAATATAACTATGAGAAAATTTCGGAATATGAATACGACAGTTATACAAGGATTCAATTGGCGGTAGACAACATCACAGAAAAATTCAAAAAAAGAAAGGTTTTTGAAGCCATGCAACCACTTTTTGATACCATAAGTTCTTTTAAAATTGATAGTTTAAAACCTGTACTCCCAGTATTTGTCTCGGAAACTGCCAGTAAATATTTCTTCAAAAACAACCCAAGGCGTACCAAAGAAGAAATTATAGGCACCAAAATTCAAGGGGTTGGCGTTGGAGAAGAAAGCTACATAAGTCAACTTCTGGGAACTACTTTTCAAACGTATAATTTTAGTCAAAATAGTCTTTATATTCTTGACAAAGACTTTATTTCCCCATTGTCCAACTCTTCGCTGAATTATTACGTTTTTACTTTGATAGATACGCCTTATCTAAACGAAAAAAAGACCTATCAAATACAACTGAATCCAAAAAATAAGAAAGACTTAGTATTCGAAGGCGTAATTTGGATTCAGGACTCCTCATTTGCGCTAAAAAGGGCCATTTTGGAAATTACGGACCAAGCCAATATCAACTTTGTTGAGAAACTAAAAATTCAATTGGAAATGACCGAGGTAAAGAAAAATATTTGGCTACCTCAAAAAACAAGGGTTTTGATTGACATTGGTGAGATTACACAAAATACAATGGGTATGATTGGCCAATATTATACATCCAATCAAAATTTTCAGATAGGACAACAAAAAAATTTGAATTTTTATGATGAAAAGATAGTTGTTCGTTCAAATGCGTTCAGCAGGGATCAACATTTTTGGGATACCTCTCGTCATGAAAAACTATCAGAAAGTGATCAAAAAGTATATCAACTCGTTGACTCACTTACCAATCAACCGGTAATAAAAACTTACGTTGATTTGGCAGAGTTTATCGTAGAGGGTTACAAAACCTATAAAAAATTGGATATCGGACCCTATGTTTATCTTTTGGGCTTCAACCAACTGGAGGGGTTTAGAACGTGCTTAGGTGCACGTACCAATGAAAGTTTTAGTAAAAAAGCTGTTTTTAAGGGATATGGTGCCTATGGTTTTGGAGATAAGGAATGGAAATATGGTGCAACGGCAGAATATATATTTTCTCAAACGGATTGGACCAAAATTGGAATCAGCGCCAAAAAGGATGTAGAGCAGATTGGAGTGACAAATCAAAATTACGGGACCAGTGCTTTATTCAATGCTTCTTCAACATTGGGTTCAAACCGATTGAACAGAACGGTCGAACAAAATTTTTATTTTGAATCAGAACTCATCAAAGGGTATACACAAAAAGTTAAGCTAAGAACCAAAGAGTTTTATTTTCCACATTTCTCAGATTTCAACTTCCAATATTTTACAGGTCAAAATGAAGGAGACTCTGCAATGAGTAATCGATTCAATACTACGGCATTGAGTTTGTCGGGAAGGTGGAGTCCAAAAGAACTTTTTGTGGTCCGAAAAAACAATCGGTATAGTTTGGGAAATTTAAAATCTCCTGCTTTTTCCTTTACTTATACCAAGGGATTCAAAGGGTTTTTGGGCGGAGAATTTGACTTTGATAAGTTGGATTTTCATGTTCAACAAGCCACGAGTCTCGGCGCTTATGGATCTATCGAGTATACGTTTCGATTAAGTAAAGTTTTTGGTATCATTCCCTATCCCGAACTCGACGTTTTGAGGGGCAATCAGTCTTTTCTTTCGCAAACATCGGCTTACAATTTGATGAATTTTTTTGAATTTGTTGCAGATCAAAAGGTTTCTTTTATGTACGAACATTTGTTTAATGGACTAATAATGAATAGAATACCTATTCTAAAACAATTCAAATGGCGTTTGGCCGCAAATACCAAAATTGCTTACGGAACCTTAAGTCAAAGGAATAAAGATTTGATTCCCAAATTTGATTTGAAGGGTCAGGCAGTTACGCCTATAGGCACATTTCAGAACAATAAACCCTACATGGAAATAGGATATGCAATAGAGAATATATTCAAAATCATTCGAATTGATTTTATCCATCGGCTTAGCTATCTACAAAACACCAATGCCAGAAGTTTTGGCATTAAAGGTCAGGCGATCGTTCGTTTTTAAGCGCGCATATTTCTTTACCAAATTCAAGATAATTATAAATATCTGGGCATTGAAAATCGTCTCCATCTTTGCTTTTTTTGTTGCCCAATCTGAGGACAATCATTTCTTTATTGGGAACACACAAGACAAATTGCCCATTGAGGCCATTCATATAATAAAAAGTATCCTCTTTGTGGCTTCCAATCCACCATTGATAGCCATATCTAGTGTTTTTTTCTCCGTTTTTTTCCAGTAGTTCAGCAGGTCGAATAGATCTTTCCCAAAAGGACGGATCAACTAGGGTGTCTCCATTTATTGAAACCCCTTGGTGCATCCAAAGTTGACCAATTTTCGCAAAATCACGAGCAGTAGCGCTTAGGCAACAATAGGCCAATTCCAAACTATCCACAAAAGATAAGGCCCAAAGTGCATCATTTTCGGCGCCAATATTTTTCCAAATTTTTTTACTGGCATATTCTGCAATCGTCTGTTTTGTGGCTTTCGAAAGAACAAAACTCAACAATTGGGTTTCGCCACTTCGGTAATTTAAAACTTTGCCGGGGCTACCTTTCATTTTGTAGTTGACTGTTGTTTGGTAAGCGGGCCTCCCGTACAAAGTTTTGGCCGTGTAGGCAAATGGATTATTGTACGCTTCATAATAGGTGATCGGGCTACTCATCGTGAGAAGATGCTTAATGGTCAAATTCTCATTTGCATATTCAGGGATATATTTACCTACCAAATCGTCTTCACTTTTGATAAAACCATCTTTGATCGCTGCCCCAATCAATATGCTGATAACACTTTTGCTCATGCTCCAAGCGATAGAGAGTGAAGTGTCCTTGTGTTTTTGCCAATACTTTTCGTAGATGAGGCTATCTTGATGAATAACTAAAAAAGCAAAGGATTCCTTTTCTTCATGCATTTTTTTAAATGCTTCTGTTTCGCTCCAATGATTGTAAGATTGAGCAATAGGCCAAGGCAACGATTTCCCTTTTTTAACAGGCTTATTGGGGTTGTTCAAATAAAACTTTTGGTCTGGGCCGAGGCGGAATTTAAAAATGGTATCATTTAATACCCGATACAAATACCTGTTTTGCGGGAGTGAAATAAAAAGGATCAATGCAAAAACCAGGGCGAAAAGAATTTTTGAAAAAGTGCTTATTATTTTAATCATTAAAGATTCAATATTCGTTGAATAGAAATAATTTTCAAATTGTTTTGCTTACAACTTGAAAATTATAAATAGCTTTGATTTCATTTGAAGCTTATGAAACTGAGGGCAGACAATTTGGTTAAGCAATATCGAAAAATAAAGGTAGTAGACCAAATTAGCTTAGAAGTAGAGCAAGGAGAAATCGTTGGACTTTTGGGCCCCAATGGTGCCGGAAAAACAACTACCTTTTATATGATAGTTGGCCTAATCAAACCTGACGAAGGTTCCATTTTTTTGGATGATCACGAACTAACCAAGTTGCCCATGTACAAAAGAGCACAAAATGGAGTTGGGTATTTGCCCCAAGAAGCAAGTGTCTTTCGAGGTTTAAGCGTTGAAGACAATATTCGCTCGGTTTTGGAAATGCAGAACATTGCCAAAGATGAACGAGAAGAAAAAGTGGAAAGTCTGTTGGAGGAGTTTAGCCTAAAAAAAGTTAGAAAAAATTTGGGTTCTGTTCTTTCTGGGGGCGAACGTAGAAGAACTGAAATTGCTCGTGCATTGGCGGTGAATCCAAATTTTGTATTGCTCGATGAACCTTTTGCTGGAGTAGACCCTATTGCCGTTGAAGATATTCAACAAATTGTTTTGCAGCTTACCCGTAAAAATATTGGCGTTCTCATTACAGATCATAATGTACACGAAACGCTTAGTATTGTCGATAGAGCCTACCTTATGTTCGAAGGTCGCTTACTGAAAAGTGGAAAGGTAAAAGACTTAACAAACGATGAAATGGTGAGAAAAGTCTATTTGGGAAAAAACTTTGAATTGAGATGAAAAAAACAACCCCAATAATTCTGCTTATACTCTGTTTATACGCCTGCCAAGCGTCAAAAAATGACAACAATTTTGCGATTGAAAATCCATCTGAAGTAGATAAGATTTTTATTTCAAAAAGAAATGGAGCCTATGCACGGTTAGAGAAAAAAGGCAATCGATGGTTTTTGCAGGACAGCAGTGAGGTCTCATCTACAGCCATTCAACTTTTGGTAAAAGAGACCATAGGAAAAATAAAAGTGAAGGGCCCAGCGCCCAAAACGGCCATGGAAAATGTTTTGAAGCGTATGAGCATTGCAGGGAAAAAGGTGGAACTATATAGCCAAAACAAAAAAATAAAAAGTTATTATGTTGGCGGCACAACGCCAGACATGCTTGGAACTTACATGCTTATGGAAGGAGCAAAGACACCTTATGTAACCCATATTCCTGGATTTAATGGGTACTTGAATATTCGATTTTCTGTGGATCCTTCCCAATGGCAAAGTAAGCAACTATTTGATTTTCAATCAGATGAGATTGAAAAAATATCTATGGTGTATCCTTCAGAACCGCACGCTTCTTTTACGCTTAGCCAACAGGAAAACCAAACAATTTGGACCCATCAAGGGAAAAAACAAATAAGCCGGCAAGCTTTTGCCAGTTATTTTCAATCTTTTCAAAGGAAGTTTGCCGAGGGCTTTGATGTTTTACCCAAAACCGAGTTGGATTCTATTTTTGGTCAAAAGCCCTATGTGATTATGGAAGTTTGGGCCAAAAAAAATAAGAAAGTTAAGCTGGAGATATTTCATCGGGAGAGTTATGATAAAATGCATGGTCTTTATACAAAAAATGGAGAAAGATTAGCGCATGACCCCAATCGATTTAATGCTCGATTAAACAAGGGCAATAAGATTTGTGTCATCCAGCAATTTGCCTTTAAAGATATTTTGAAAAAAGCACAAGATTTCTAAATGGCAAAGTGGATTGGAGCCATACTGGGTTTTATTTTTTTTAGGGGTTTAGGTGCGCTCATCGGATTTTTCATTGGCAACGCCATTGACCAATCCTCGAGGATTGAGTTTCGTACTTTTCGAGGACCATCTCAAAATTTTGGCAATCCCAACCCTCAAGACTTTTCTCAGATACTACTTCTTTTGACAGCGGCTGTGATGAAGGCAGATGGACGAATTTTGAAGACAGAGCTAAACTATGTAAAGGATTTTTTTGTCTCCAACTTTGGAATTGATAAGACACAAAAAGACATGTTGAGGCTTCGCGAAATTTTAAAAAGCAGCAATTTACAAGTCGATCTTTTGTGTCGTCAGGTTGCTAGATTTATGCAGATTTCCGCAAGGATTCAACTCCTACATTACCTATTTGGGGTTGCAAAGGCAGACGGCCACATTAGTGAAAGTGAATTCAATTTGCTGAAAAAAATCGCACTTGCGCTAAATATAAGCAACAGTGAATTCCAATCGATTGGGGCCATGTTTAAAGCCGAATCGGTGGACAATTCTTATCAAGTTTTGGAAATTGCATCTTCAGCTACAGACGAAGAAGTAAAAAAGGCCTATCGAAAAATGGCAAGAAAATATCATCCTGATTTGGTCGCCAATTTAGGGCCCGAACACAGCAAAGCAGCGGAAGAAAAGTTTAAAAAAGTTCAAGCTGCCTATGAAAAAATCTGTAAAGAAAGAAGCATTTAATTCAAAGAAAATTGAAGATATTTAATTTTCTTATTTTCTTCAATCCATTGTTTTTCATAAAATGTTTTGAGTTGTAATTCAGATGATATTTGCGGCTCTTTGTAAAGATCTTTGATGTTTCGGTGTAGGGGCAACTGAAGCTTAGAGATTATTTCTAGCGTATATTCATACAACAAATCATCGTCGGTCTTAAGATGTATGAATGCTTTGGGGCGTAAAATTTTGTTGTAATACCCTAAAAAAATTGGGTTGGTGAGTCTTTTTCGTTCTTTTTTGTGCTGAGGGTCGGGAAAAGTAATCCAAATTTCATCTACCTCAGAAGATTCAAAATATTGCTCGATATGATCAATCTGAGTTCTTAAAAACCCAACATTGGTCAGTTGGTTTTCCAATGCATATCGTGCACCCTTCCACATTCTATTTGCTTTGATGTCTACTCCAATGAAGTTTTGATTGGCATACTTTTCTGCAAGGCCTATCGCATATTCTCCTTTGCCACATGCAAGTTCTAAACAAATTGGGAATTGGTTTTTAAAAAAGTCCCTTCTCCAATTTCCTTTAAAAGAAACATCCTTTTCCACGGTATTGGAAAAGGATGAAAATTCTTTAAATCGTTTTAATTTTTGTTGGGCCACAGGAGCACTTATCCATGACCACCTGGCTGGCAGCACTTTGGCAATTTTTTTTCGCAAACGGGGTTTGCTTTTTTCTTTTCCGAGCCATAACCCAATTCACTAATGAGATGGTAAATGTCTTCTTCAGACAATTGTTTATCATTGTAAACCACCTTTAAGTCTTTGGTATCTACATCCCATTGGGCATATTTAATCCCTTTTTTGTCCAATAGTTTTGACTCGATTCGGTCTTTACAACTGCCACACTGGCCATAAACTTTGAAACTGGTTTCCACTTTTTTTGCATGGGCAGAAACAGCGAAAAACAGGCCTAGTGTAAGCATTAAAGTTATTTTTTTCATACTGTAAAATTACAGATTTATTTAAACATTTCTTTTTTCTCTAGCCATCTGTATCGGAATCCTGCATAAATATTTCTACCCAAAACGGGTCCACCGGCAAATCCGGCATCAAAACTTCTCGAGGAAGGACTTGTAACGGCTGCGATTGGATTTTCTATTTTGTAGTTAAACAAATTGGTTGAACCGATGAAATAATTCATTTTATCGCGCCGGTAATTAAAATTTAAATTAAAGATTTGATAACTAGGAATGTTCTTTATTTTGCTTAAAGGTGATCTTTGTTTACTGTTCCAATTTGTGATGATCGATCCATCCCATTTTTTTGCTAGCTTCTGGGTATAGGCCAAAACAAAGCGATGTTTTGGTGTGAGCCAATTTTGCAAAAGTGGGGTGCCCTCTCCTTGGTATCTTGTTTTTGCTTCTAGGAACCGATAACCCAAGCGAAGGTCTATGGTCTTGTGGATATCCCAATCCAATTGTGTTTGCAAACTCCGAGAATATCCTGCGCCTCTCAAAAAGTGCATTAGAAACAATCCGTCTGTTTCGAAATCAGGCACATAGCGTTGGATGAACTCCATAAAATAGAAATCTGTGCTTAGTTGCAAATCACGATGATTTATTTTGAACAAATGGCTCGCAGAAATACCCAAATTGATTGAGTGGTCCATTTGGCGGGGTAAAAGTAGCTTGGGGCTGTTTAGAAATGATCGGTTCCCAACAAAAAATTTTTGGTAATCTGCCAATATGTTTACTGGCCTTCTGCCATTTCCTATGTTGGCCCTAAAAATGGTTCGTTTGTTGGGAAGTCCTTGGCGTATATTGAACCTAAAAGTAAAAAAGTTGTCGAAGACCGAATTGAAATCATATCTAATGCCTAAGATAGCGGAGGTATTTTTATTGGGCTTGAGATGGGTTTCCGAGAAAATTCCCAGATTATGTTGGGTCAGTGAGTCATGGTAAAGTAGGGGGAATATATCTTGGTATCGGCTCCTTACCTGATCTGATTTTCTGAACAAACCAACTCCACTTTTTGAAACCAATTTTTCCTCCAACATTGTTTTTTGGAAAATGAGATTGATACGGCTATGGGTTTGGCTCAACTTTGCTTGATCCATTGCAAGAATGAAGGGAGACAATTTTGCTGTTGGATAACGACTGAGTTCTTTTTGCTGATTTTTGTGCCGAACTTGAATCCCGATACTTGTTTCATGTCCAATGACAAAGCCTGTTTTTCCCCAAAGCTCAATTTTTTGGTTTTTGTTCCCAAACAAATTGTCTGAGAAGTTAATGGAGTCTTTGGACAGCGCTTTTTGGGTCCCTGAATTCCTGTTGGTTTTGATGTAATTTACGCCCATTTGGGTTTTCCAATTGGGCGAAAAATTGAATTTCCAACGATTGTCTAAAATGAATCGATTTTCAATGGGGATGTCCGAAAATCCATCATTGTTGCGATCTAAGAAATAAGGTTGATGGTGAAGATGTCCCGATATTCTTGAGCTAACTTTTTCGGAAAACTTTTGTCGATAACTGACATCCAGCTCATTTTTAGGCTTTCCTGCGGAGAAGTAATCAATGAGTAATTTTTCGTCTCCGTCAGCCTGTTTGTACAGATAATCGATTTGTCCTGCCATACTCTCAAAACCATGAACAACCGAGCCGGGACCTTTGGTGAGTTGAATACTTTTGATGAGTGGAGCAGGGACATAGGTAAGTCCGTCGTAAGCATCAATTCCATCGATTGAGGGAAGGGCGCCACTGGTAATTTGGGTATAGTGACCATCCCAACCAAGCAATTGGATTTGTTTGATACCACTCACCGCATCTGCGTAATTGATATCTACTTGTGGCAAACCTTCAAAAGCATCAGAAAGGTTACAGCATGCAAATTTTTGAAATTCTCTTTCTGAAACATTGATAATTGGTTGGACTTTGAACATGGAGATGCTTGCATCTTTTCTTTTTCCTTTCACTTTTATGCTCCCCAATTGTGTGATATCTTGAAGATAAAAATCATAGGTTCCGCTTTTGTAGACCTGAAGCGTATCAATAATAATGTCTTGTTGGTTGACAATCAAGTTGCCTTTGCCTTGGAAAGGGAAGGAATACTTTCCAGTACTATCAGTTAGTATATAGTTTTGATTGTTTGAATAACTGACCAAAACCCCTTCAGCGGGCATCTTGGTGCTTTTTAAGTAAAGTGTTCCCTCTATGATTTGAGAAAACGCCGGCTTGCACAAAGTTCCGAGTGCAAGCAGGAAGATGATTTTGGTTTTCATGTTTTTACATTTGATTTTTTCTGATTTGAGATGGTGATGCATTGCATCTTTTTTTCTCGAAAAGGGTATCAAATTTGAAAACGCATGAGACGCAGAAAACAAGTGTTTTGGGATAGCTTGGGCGGGGCTTCCTCGATATTGAAAAAGTCTTTAGGCCGTATTTGTGAAACGGAGAAAGAATTTTTGAAAATTTTGTAAAATGGTTTTACGGTGGCTTGGGCAAGGGCAATGGCTTGAATACCGCTTTCTTGTAGTTTTAGGTTTGCTTTTTTTTGGCAGCACTTTTTTGAAGTGGTTTTGGTGCAACACTTCTCAACATCATGACAAGTTTGATTTGCCAAAATTTCTTGAAAAAATGAGCAACAACATAAAGTCAAGTCCATCCCCCAGGTCTGAAATCCTAGCAAAATAGCAATGCTTATGTGTTTGACTTTTTTCAAGGATGCAAAGGTAAAAAAATGTTAAAACTGATAAGAAAATCCAATGCCCAAAACATTCTTAAATTGAATTTTTGGTCCTTTTTTTTCCAGTTCAATGCCATTTTCATTTATGCGATAACTGATGTTGATGTCATCGTCATAAAGCAAATGAGCAAGAAAAGATACACCGATGTATTTACTGATTTTAAAATTTAGGTTTGTTTCCCAGCTGATGTCTATGTTCTTTCTGTTGTCTTTATTGGGGTCGGAGTAATTGTTGAATAGTTCTATGCGAGACCGAAGATTGATACTTTTTCTGAGTTCCTTCTGCAAAAGAGCTGTGAAGGATGCACCAAACTCAGAACGAAAGTTGGGATTCGCAGCCGAAAGGGGAATAAAAAAGTTCTTCTTGGCCAAAGAATCATCTTGAACAATGGTAAATTTCCCTGAAGCTGGTGAAAAATACAAAGACAGGGATGGAGTGGGCTTATAATCCAAACCGAGAGATGCCAGTAGGAAAGCTGGAGACAGAAACAGAGAGTTCAATGTGGGTTGACTTTCATCACTAAAGTCAAAACCTTGGGCAAATTGGGTCTTGAAGTTAAGGAGTGCAGCATATCTCAATTTTTCTTGGTTTTTTGTTTCCAAAGAGAATTTGGAGAGGATATCAATTTTGTCTTCACTTTTTCTAGAATCCTCACCTGAATTTTGAACAAACCCAATTCCCAAATCAATAAAATTGTTCCATTCAAATTTATTTTTTTTGTAATCTGCTCGGTACGTTAGGGCGCTATTGAGTGCGAAAGAATTTACACCTCCGGCGGCCCAATTGCTGAATTCAGCCCTACTAAAGTTTATTCCCCAGAATCCGTGCAGTGTCCAATAACCTTTAATTAATCTGAGTTGGTGAAGTTCTTCTTTTAGGGTGTTGTACTTTTTTTCTGCAGTTTTAAAGGTTTTCTCTGCTTGGGCAAGCTCTTTTCTTTTCCATTCAATCTTTTGCTCGTGGGTCTGAGCAAAAATATCCGGTAGGAAAGAGCATGAGCATACAAAAAATACAATCGAATTTACAATTTTTTTCATAGCAAGCACAAATGTATCGGTTTTTTGGTAAGTGCTACATTTTTAGACTTTTAATTCGAACAGGAGATCATTTTTATCTACTTTATCATTGTTTGAAATGTGTACTTTTTCGATAGAGCCATCAAAAGTTGCTTTGATAATATTTTCCATTTTCATTGCTTCAATGATGGCCAAGGGATCACCTTTGGAAATGCTTTGATCTTTTTTGACCAGAACATTCAAAATAAGCCCTGGCATGGGCGCAAAAATTTTTGTTTGTATTTGGTTTTGGATATTTTCTAAGCCTAATTTTTGTAAAGTTTTTTCTAAGGAATGTTCATATTTTGTTTCTACCTGCTGGCCATTTATCTTCAGCTTCAATGTCTTTTTTTCCCAATCGGTATGTAAAACTTCAATATGATAACTTTTCGTTTTGTGTAGAAGGTGAAATTGATTTTCGCCTATTTTTTGTATGTCCATTGTGATTGCGCCTATTTTTAATTTTTAAAATGCCTGTCTGTCCCATCAAAATAAGGTGTTTGAACCGAAAGAACTTGCATCATTTTCCTTGATTTTATTTGCACAGAATGAAAAGTGTTTTTGGGCACAAAGACAACATCTCCTTTTTTAATGTTGAAAGATTCTTCACCGAGGTGAAACTTTCCTTTGCCTTTCAAAATATAAACAAGTTCGTTGTGTTCGATATGTTTGTGAGCAGCCACAGTATCTTTTACCCAAACCAAAAAAGTAGAGGCGTTTGGGTTGTGGTTGAGATTTTTTACAGAGATATTTTTGGATTTGTCCCCGTTCAGTTTTAAAAGGTTTTTTACGAATTGACCATGCATTTTTTGGGAAAAAGCAAAGAAAAAGAAAAGCAAAATCGAAATTCTCATGTTCGACGAAAATAAGCAAAGCAAACCCTTTACAAATATTTAACACTTATTTTGCATGCATCAGATGTATTTTCGATTGTTGTGAAGAAATTTTTGAGTACTGTCCTACTTTTCTTTGTTTTTGTTTTGCAAGGATTCTGGGTTCATGCTCAAATTCTTCCTGTCTTAGGAGGACAGCGGGTGGGCTTGAGTACCTTAGGATTTTTAAAAAATGATTTGAGTCCACAATCCAGTGCTATGGGCGGCGCTGGGATAGGTCTTACACCCAATGCATTTGCAACCAATAACAACCCCGGAGGCTTAGCTTTATTGGAAGCGAAGTCTTTGGCCGTTTCCAATCTTACCTTGGGTGCTGGCGTGCACCAAAGTTTCATTTCCTATATCCAACCGGCCAAAAATGGGAGTGCCTGGGGAGTCAGTTTAAACTCGCTGAATACTGGTTTGATGGAAGTACGAACAGAATTTATGCCGCAGGGTACAGGCGAAAAGTTTGGAAATCATTTTTCCTTTCTAGGTCTTTCTTATGGAAAAAGATTGTCCAGTAAATTCTCGGTGGGTGGAACCATCAAATACGTTTTTGAAAATTTAGGAGGTGCTACCAATCAAACTGCTACTGGAGATCTTGGATTTTTGTATCAATTGGGCACCAAAGACTTAAAATTTGCCGTATTGTTTCAAAATTTTGGCGGAAATTCTTCCATTGGTTTGGTTGATGTCCCGAATAATTTTAATAGAAATAATTTTCCTGTAAGCCAAAGTACAGTTCCAACAACATTCAAAATGGGTCTTTCATTTTGCCTCTGGGAAAAAGCAAACCATCGTTTGATTTCAGCATTTCAATTGAATCACCCAAATGATAATTCAGAGAATTATCGAATCGGGATGGAATATAATTATCGTAAGCTGTTGCGTTTGAGAATGGGCTATAAAATAGCTTTTAAAGGCCACGATTTACCTACTTTTGGGCTTTCCATTGGGTCTCGTTTGGGGATACATCCCATGTCCTTGAATTATAGCGTTTTGCCTACCAATGGACTGGGAATGATCCATTTGCTTGGTCTGACTTTGAGAATGAATGAAAAAAGTAGAAATGAATAAAAGTGTAATTTTAATGGTATTGGTTTTCCTTTTTGCGGGGTGCGATCAATTTTTTGGAGAAAAAACAGACATAGAATTTATCGACAAACCAGTTTTCCAAGCGCGCGATGTAGCGTATGTTCCAATACAACCATTTTTAAAGGGATTTGTCTCGCCCAGCGATATTCTTACTGGTTTTGATGAATTGTTGTATGTAGTTGATGAAGGCTCAGAAGAAATAATTTGTTTTGATGAGGCGGCCAATGAGTTGGGGCGATTAAATCTGAAGGGTGTGCACCATCTAGCGCAAGACAGAAAATTAAATTTGTTGGCACTAGGAAGGGTCGAAAAAAAAATAGCAGGGGTAGTCTATGAACTCTCCTGTATTTATAGGATTGATTTGGCCAATAATGGGAATTATGGGCTTCCCTACGCTAATGTGGTGGATACCATTGTGCATCCGTTTTATGCAACAAAAACTTTTAAGTTAAGCGATGCAGCGGTAGTATTTACAGATATTGCTGTTAGACACGACAATGGTTTTTTGGTGAGTAGAACAGGTTTGGACAATAATGTCTCCAAATTGGGAGGTCCTGATGACGCCATGCTTCATTTTTCCGAGAAGGATGAATTTATTACGCCCATCAACATTTCTTTGACTGGAGGGGGGTTCTATCGCAATTACTTTAAACAACC
The DNA here is from genome assembly GCA_963991985.1 of uncultured bacterium. GTDB lineage: Bacteria > Bacteroidota > Bacteroidia > NS11-12g > UBA9320 > MED-G17. The sequence goes on from CAXDRX010000004.1 coordinate 27,562, forward strand.
TTTGGCAGTGACTACCTTTTGTCAGCCTCCACAAATTACGGCTCAAGGCAATGGGTCCTTCGTTTACACGACTGGGGATCAACAAAGCCCGATAAAAACCAGAGTGATAGGGTACATCGAAAGTGAATTTGGTAGTAGTTATTCCCCTCAAAATTTGCCGGTAGGTGACACGAGCAAAGCGGACGGTTTTTTGTTGGAATCAGACAAATTTGTCACCCCTTCAGGAATAACTACAACGGGAGACGGAAGCAACTATATTTTTGTTGTTGACGCTTCAAAAGACTCGGTTTTTCAATTTACTTTCAACGGCTTTGAGGGCATAAATCCTCCCCCCGCATACCCATCTGGAAAGTTTATTCGGTGTTCGTTTGGTGGATCAGGCTCTGGTTTTTCTCAGTTTAAGCAACCGGTTGCAGTGGCCTATAAAAATAAAATTTTGTATGTCGCAGACAAAGGCAATGCTCGAATTTCGAGATTTATGCTATCTACAGATTTTAAATAGCGAAGCAAACTTTCAATTCATATTGAAAATTCAAAATTGGTGTATATTTTTGAAATGTGGAACTACCGGAAGCCAAAGAGAGATTTATTCAGGCGTGGGGACAACTGGGGAGCAATTGGGGTGTAAGCAAAGCCATGGCACAAATTCATGCCTTACTTTTGATTAGCCCAAACCCACTAAGTACAGATGAGATTATGGAGGAGCTAAACATTTCTAGAGGCAATGCAAATATGAATGTAAGGGAACTTCTTTCATGGGGCTTAGCTTACAAGAAATTTGTTCTTGGTGAGAGAAAAGAATATTTTTTTGCTGAAAAAGATATGTGGGAAGTGGCCAAAAAAGTGGGAAGAGAAAGAAAGAAAAGAGAATTGGAACCAGTATTAAAGATGGCAGAAGACGTTAAGAAGTTGAAAGGTAGAAGTAAGCAAGCACAAGAGTTCAGAAAAGTAAACAAGGAGGTAGAGCGTTTTGCCAAAAAAACCGAAGGTGCTTTAGATTTAATATCCAAAGCAAACGAATCCACTTTTTTTAAGTGGTTTATCAGATAAGTAAAGCATTAGCCGTTTAGGCTGATCAAAAACTCATCATTGTTGCGCGTTCCTTCCATGTGTTTAAGCAAAGTATTCATTGCTTCTTCGCTATTCATGTCGGCCAAATGGTTTCGAAGCACCCACATTCTTTGAAGCGCGTTTTTATCAAGCAATAAGTCGTCCCTTCGGGTACTGGAGGCTACGATGTCTATGGCAGGATAAATTCTTTTGTTGGATAATTTCCGATCCAACTGCAGTTCCATATTTCCGGTCCCTTTAAATTCTTCAAAAATTACTTCATCCATTTTGGAGCCAGTATCAATAAGGGCTGTTGCAATGATTGTGAGCGATCCTCCATTTTCTATATTCCTTGCGGCACCAAAAAATCTTTTGGGTTTGTGTAAGGCATTTGCATCCACTCCTCCTGACAATATTTTTCCTGAGGCAGGTTGTACAGTATTATATGCTCTTGCCAAACGAGTTATGGAGTCCAATAGTATTACCACATCATGGCCGCATTCTGTCATTCTCTTTGCTTTTTCAAGCACAATATGGCTTAGTTTTACGTGCTTATCGGCATGCTCATCAAAGGTGGAGGCAACAACTTCCGCATTTACGCTTCGGGCCATGTCAGTTACTTCTTCCGGTCTTTCGTCTATCAATAAAATGATCATGTAGACTTCTGGATGATTGGTACTTATTGCATTTGCAATTCCTTTGAGAAGATTGGTTTTTCCTGTTTTGGGCTGTGCCACAATTAGTCCTCTTTGGCCTTTCCCAATAGGAGTTACCAAATCAATTATTCTATTTGAAAATGCATCTGATTTGTCTTCTAAGTTTAGTTTTTCCTCTGGGAAGAGAGGAGTTAAATGTTCAAAACCAACACGTTCTCTTAATTGTGAAGGCAGTTTCCCATTCACCAACTCAATGGATGAGAGGGCAAAGTATTTTTCACCTTCTTTTGGCGGTCGGATGCTTCCTTTGATGATATCACCTGTTTTGATACCATTTTGTCTTACAACGCTTGGGCTTACATATACGTCATCCGGGGATGGCTGGTAGTTGTAGTCTGCACTTCGAAGAAATCCATAGCCGTCGTTGTTTAGTTCTAATACACCTTGGCAGGTTACCTTTCCTTCTTTCTGCAAGAACTCCATCAACCTTTCTGCTTTTTCTCTTCTTCCCTTCTTTGCTTGTTCCTTTTGTTCTCGCTCTATGTCTCGAGAATTTTCTTCTTTTTTGTCGGGAGTCCCGTTTTCTCTATGTTTTGTATTTGAAAACGGTTTCTCTGATTTTTCAATTTGGGTGTCTGTTTCCTTGTTGGATTCGCTGCTTGATCTGGCCATAATTCGCTTTCTGCGTTTTGGTTTTTTTTCTTCATTCGGCCGGGCGCTATTTTCATTTCCTACAGTATTTGAAGAAGCGTCGATTTTTTCGGGGTTTCGTGATTGAAAATCTAAGATTTTATTGACCAATTCTTCCTTTTTTAATCCTTTGGATTCAATACCCAAGTTGGTAGAAACTTCTCGAAGTTCAGATACTAACTTATCATTCAGTTCTTTGTAATGAAACATTTATTTGAAGTGTGTGAAGTCTACAGTGTAAGGTTTACTAGCTTGTGGTAAATCACTAATAGACCGCACGAACATAAGTCGAAGATGTGTATTTTCAAAATTATTGTTAGACCAACATTGTGGAGGGTTGTTCCAAATATCCTTTTACCGAATTTAAAAATTGTGCTCCTGTAGCTCCATCCACAACTCTATGGTCACAACTTAATGTTACTTTCATGACATGCGCAATTTCCATTTTACCTTCTCTTACAACGACGGTTTCTTTGCTTCCACCTACAGCCAAAATACATGCGTCTGGAGGATTAACGATCGCGGTAAACTCATCGATTCCAAACATACCCAAATTAGATATAGTGAAGGTATTGCCCTCCCATTCTTTGGGTTCTAATGTTTTGTTTTTGGCTTTGGCCGCAAGATTTTTTACCTCATTGGAAATGGCACTAAGGGACATTTGATCGGCAAATTTTATTACGGGAACCAAAAGGCCATCCTCAACAGCAACCGCAACACCTATATGGGTATGGTGGTTTATTCTTATCACATCACCCAACCAACTTGAATTAACATTTGGATGCTTTTTCAGAGCCAAAGCACAGGCCTTAACGACGAGGTCATTGATGGAAATTTTTACCTCACTTATTTGGTTCATTTGTTTTCGAGCTTCTATAGCTGCATCCATCTCTATTTCCTTGGTAAGATAAAAATGAGGCGCGGAAAACTTGCTCTCCGCCAATCGTTTTGCAATGGTTTTTCGCATTTGGCTGACGCGAATTTCTTCAAAACTTTCTTCACCAATTTTTTCAAAGACCGGGGACGATTTCACTGACATTTGCTGGTGTGCTTCAAGGTCTCTTTTTATTATCCGACCATTCTCACCAGATCCATTGATTTGGCTGAGATCTAAGCCTTTTTCTGAGGCCATTTTTTTTGCCAAAGGTGAAGCCTTAACTCTCTCATCGCTATCCTTCTTTTGCTCCACAGGCGCTGGAGTATTGGTTTTTGCTTCTTCAATTTCCTTTTTGTTTTCGGGCGCCGACTCGGCTTCGTCTTTTGAATCTAGATTGGTTAGGATATCTTTAAAATCCTCTCCTTTGGTTCCAACTATAGCGATGATGGTTCCGACGGGATGTGTTTCCCCTTCGGCAACATTGAGGTGTAAAATTTCACCTTTATCAAAATTTTCGAGTTCCATCGTGGCTTTGTCGGTCTCCACTTCTGCGAGCATATCGCCCGGGCTGATTTGGTCTCCTACTTGTACCAGCCATGATGCGACAACACCCTCTTCCATGGTGTCTGTCATCCGAGGTAGTTTGATTGCTTTCGCCATTCGTTTGGTGCAAATCTAATACTCTATTTATAAGTTGGTACAATGTTGAGAACGGAATTGTATTCCTGTTTTACATTTGAACATTATGTCAGGGCAATATGAAGACTTTTTGCGTTATGTCTTTGAAAAGGGAGTGGACAAATCAGACAGAACCGGAACAGGAACAAGAAGTGTTTTTGGAGGCCAGTTGAGGTTTGATCTCTCGGACACATTTCCTTTGATTACAACAAAAAAGGTACATCTGAAGTCGATTATCCACGAGTTGTTGTGGTTTTTAAAGGGGGATACAAATATTGCGTATCTAAAAGAAAACAATGTCAAAATTTGGGATGAGTGGGCTGATGCAAATGGTGATTTGGGTCCGGTTTACGGCAAACAGTGGCGTAGCTGGGAAGCAGCAAATGGTTCAACGGTGGATCAAATCTCCCAGGCATTGACTTTGATAAAAAACAATCCCGACTCACGAAGGATTTTGGTAAGTGCTTGGAACCCAGGAGATTTGCCCAATATGGCTTTGGCACCCTGTCATTGTATGTTCCAATTTTATGTGGCCAACGGAAGCTTGAGTTGCCAGCTTTACCAAAGAAGTGCTGACTTGTTTTTGGGTGTCCCTTTCAATATAGCGAGTTATGCTTTGCTTACCCTTATGATGGCGCAAGTGTGTAATTTGACTCCAGGTGAGTTCATACATACTTTCGGTGATGCACACATTTATCAAAATCATTTTGAGCAAGTGAAAGAACAGTTGGGTAGAGATTTGCGGCCTTATCCTAAAATGGTTTTGAATTCAAATATTTCTTCTCTTTTTGATTTTACTTTTTCGGATTTTGAATTAATCAACTACAATCCGCATCCAAAAATTTCTGCTCCTGTAGCCGTTTAATTATTCCAAAATAAAACTCCTTGGAACTCTCTGAGAGATTGTACTTATGAGCTCATAGGGAATGGTTTCAATTTGATTGCTTAGATCCAGAAAATGAGATTTTGAATGGTAAATAAAAACTTCATCTCCTTCTTGACAATCTATCTGACTCACATCGCACATGGTCATATCCATACAGATATTGCCTACGATAGGAGCTCTTTTTCCATGGATAATAAAATAGCCTTTGCCATGGCCAAACCTTCTAGAATACCCATCGGCATAACCTATGGGAACAATGGCTATTTTTCTTTCATTTTGTGTTTTCCCTTTTTGTCCATAGCCAACTCCTTCTCCTTTCTTCACCAACCGTAATTGGTTGATATAAGATTTCAAAATCCCAATATTTTTCAACGGTTCTACCTTTGCCAAACCGTAAAGTCCAAGGCCCAATCTAACCATGTCAAAATGTGCTTGTGGGTAATGAACAATTCCCATGCTATTGCATAAATGCTTCAAAAAAGGTTGAGAAAGATGCGATTCTAATTTTCCAGCCATTTCTGTAAATTTTTGAATTTGAAGATGCCCGAAATAATCATTGGGGATTTCCGATTGCGCCATGTGGCTAAAAACTGATTTTACTTCTAATCCAGACCCTTGCAATTCTTTTATGGTCGCTGAAATATCGTCTTCATTTAATCCCAAACGATTCATTCCTGTATTGAGTTCCAAATGGATACTTTTAAGATTTACGTTCCCTTCCTTTTTTAAAAATTGTAAGAATGATAAACTAAATACAACAGGTTCTAAATCATACTTGAACGATTCTTTCAACTGGTTTTTTTGGGTGCTTAAAACCATAATGGGTGTTTGTATTCCAGATTTTCTAAGTGCAATTCCTTCGTCTACATGCGCAACTGCCAAATAATCGATGTTTTTTTGACTCAAAAACTGACTGATTTCACTACTACCACTCCCGTAAGCAAAAGCTTTCACCATTACCATTAGCTTGGTTTTGGGGGATAATTTAGAGCGGAAAACTTCCAAATTATTTTCCAAAGCGTTTAGATTAATTTCAAAAATGGTTTGGTTTGATCTTTCAGAAAGTGCCTTGGAAATTTTTTCAAGCGAAAATCTTCGAGCTCCTTTGATTAAAATAACTTCGTTTTCAAACGAAAGAGACGACAAATGTCTAAGCAACTGTTCGGTGGTATCGAAAAGCATGCAGACGGATTTTAGTACAGAGGGTATTTGGTGCTTGCCAATAAGCAATATTTTGTGGTATGGACGATTTTTGTGAAAGGCAGCTACCAAAGGCAAAGGGCTTTGGGAGTTTTGGTCAAAAGTCGACAATACCAACGTTCTTTTTTTTGTGTTGCTTGATTTTTCTAGCTCGTTAAGCGCAATGGAAAGTGAGTCTAGATCAGCATTGTAGGCATCAATTAAAAGTTGGCAATTGTTTAATCCTGATCTTTTTTCCATTCTCATTTTTACGGGTTGTAATTGGTCAAGACCGGCTTGAATTTGTTTTTGCTCGAGCCCCAATTTTAAACAACAAATGACGCATGTTGTGATGTTTTTTAATGAGGCTTCGTCCCCGAATGTTGTAAAAAATAGTAAGCTTTGATTTCCTTTTTTAATTTCAATATTCCATGCATTACCATCCTTTTTTTCGAGGTATTGGTAATCCGCTTTGGGATCTTTGCCCCAAGTAATTTTCTCTTTTGTTGGGAACATTTTTTCGATGTGCCTTCCTACTCGGGGATCATCATAAGGATAAATAATGGTTTCGGCGTACTGAAACAGGGTAAGTTTTTCAATCAGCTTTTCTTCATCACTTGAGAAGTTTTGTGCATGCGCATCTCCAAGATTGGTAAATATACCTAGTTCAGGCTTCATCATTTCCGCATGATGAATCATTTCATTTTTTTTGCTGATGCCTGCTTCAAAAATACCAATTTCAGCATCCTGTTCTACTTGCAATAAGCTCAATGGGACACCCACTTGAGAGTTGTAGCTTTTTGGACTTGCTATTGTCTTGAATTGAGTCATTAAAAGTTGATTGAGCCAGGTTTTGCAGATGGTCTTCCCATTGCTTCCGGTAATTCCAATTTTCAGCAAATCATATTTCTGAAGGTGATATTTGGACAGTTGGTGAAGTGCACCAAGGGTGTCTTTCACAGCAAAATAATTGATATTTTTTTTCGGCTCTTTTGGTAATTTATTAACGATAAAATTTCGAACGCCTTTTTTTTCTAATTGACCAATAAAAGCATGGCCATCATGATGTTTGCCTTTTAAAGCGACAAACATTTCCTCTTTTTCGAAAGGGAAAGATCGGCTGTCTGTTCTGATTTTTGTTATGGGAAGATCTGGCAAAGCAATGGGGTGATTCAATTCCAAAATTTTGGCCATTTCTTCGGCAGTAAAATGCATGACTGACGAAAATAATTAAATTTACAACTCCTGAAGTTGAAATTTGTTGTAGTCAAAGAATATAGCTCGCCCGTTTTTGCTCATATGGATGCCAAAAAGTTAGAATCGATAGGGATTTTGGTAAGCTTAGAAAATCAACATATGGCCAGTATGTATGGAAACTCAATTGGAGGTGTATTCCTAAAGGTCCCGGAAAACCAATTGGATAAAGCAAGGATGTATTTGCAACATGGATCTGAACGGTGATATAAAAACGAAAATTCAATCTTTTTGTGTTTACCAAGAAAGGTGTCAGAAGGAGGTGCGTGCCAAGTTGGCCAATTTAAGGGTTCCAAAAATGGAGGCAGAAGAGATATTGGCAGATTTGATCGCCGACAATTTTGTAAATGAACAAAGATTTGCTTCGGCCTATGCACGTGGCAAATTTCGTATCAAAAAATGGGGAAAAAAGAAAATTGAGATGCAATTGAAGCAAAAGGAAATTTCGCCAGTTTGTATAAAAAATGCGCTTCAAGAAATAGCTGAAGAAGATTATCAAAAAACCTTGTCTCAAGTGATTGAAAAAAGATGGAACCTTGCGAGTGGTAAAACATACCAAAGGAAAATATTGGTTGCTAAATACTGCATTTCGAGAGGTTATGAATCCCATCTTGTATGGGGATTGCTCAATTCTGATGGGTAGTGCCTAGGCTCGGTCTCTTTGAAATTGTCCGTTGCAAAAAGAAAACCTATACCATAGGTTTATCTTTGCCCATCAGTTCTTTACAAATTTACTGTGCGAAAGATATTCCCCGCCGTAGCTTGTAACCATGTAGCTTCCTTTGGGTAAGCTTTCAACATTCACTTTTAATTCTTTTTGAGGTTTTTCTAATTGTATCTCCAATAATTTGACACTAGAGAGGTTATGAATTTGAACTTTGGTAAAGTTTTGAGGGGATTTAACCCATAAGAATTCATGAGCGGGATTTGGATAATTGATCAAATTATTACCCTTCTCAGAATCACGCACATTTTCTATACTTAAAGTATAGTCAATGATCAATCGTGGGGCACTTTTTGCATCACCATCAAAAGACTCAGCAACCCTTTTGCCTTCGCCTTTGACCACAATGCTCAATGGATGCAATAAGTCCCAGTCTTTCATGGAAACAATTTCTTGAATGACGTCTTTCAAATTTGGAGTTCTTTGGTCTTTTCCGCTTTTGCCGCGAATGGGCCAAAGAGGAATATTGTTCCACTCAACGAAAGCTTGGGTAAGAGGCCTATCACTGATATTCTTAACGATTTCTTCAAACGGTTTGGCGTTGGCATTTTTTTCCCCAAAAAGTATAAGGTTGGTTGGGTCTTTTTCGCTATCTTCCTCATCCACAGTAAATTGAATGTAGGCGCTGTCGATGATGGTATGCTTTGGAAGATGAATATTTTGGAAACGAATTCCAACAACTTGATTGTTTTGATTGGCATAACTGTCAAAAATCAATTCCAAATCTGAACTATTCAAATACATTGATCCATTTTCTCCCTCTTCCGCATCATCGCTTGAGTTTTTTACTGAATAGGTAAGTGTACCTTTTTTTAGGATTCCATTGCAATGACAATTGCCATCTTCAACATCAAAATAGGTAATTGGATTTCCGTCATCGCATGGAGTCCCTGCTGGCTGGCAGGGGGTTTGGACAAAAAGAATCAGTTTGGGGTTTCCTCCACTTCCTTCAAAAGATTCTGCTACTCTTTTGCCTTTGCCAGAAAAAATAAAGGTCATGGGATTCCCGGATTCCCATGAACTTAGGTTTGTAATTTCTTCAACCAACGAATTCAGATATGGAGTTCTTTGCAAAAGATGAGATTCTCCCACCTTTTGCCATAAGGCAATCGAGTCCCAAATGATATTGTTTAAAGTTTTTGTACGAGACGAAATATTTCCTTTCTTGGCCTCAAATGGTAGGCTTTTCACCACCTTTTCCCCATGAATCACCAATTGGGTTGGATCTTTTTCAAAATCTGTCTCATCTGTTTCAAATTGTATATAGGCTCTATAAATTTTTGAGCCCTTTGGAATTGCAACATTTCTAAATCTTAAACCGACGAGCTGCTCAGCAGCATCAAAAATCAATTCCAAGTCAGAACTCGAGAGATCTACTAGGCTATCCGTGAGATTTTCTTCTGCATCATCACTGCCCTCTTGAATTTCTATTTCTAAGCGGCTCAAATTGTTCGTATCAATGCCTTGACAATTGCAATAACCATCCTCTTCGTCATAGATTGTGGCTGCATTGTTGTCATCACAAGGAGTTCCAACAGGTTTGCACGGGTTGCTTACAGAGTTATTCGTAATGGTAACTACTGAGCCCGTTTCAGGGGAAAAAATATCTAGTTTATCAGGCAAATCAAAAGGGTTTTCATTGCCAAGCTCTGCAACATCTTTAGCATTGTCTACTTTAATGGTTCGCAGCTCAATTTTGTTTTGGCTCACAAAAATAAGTTTGAATTGATTGAATGAGCCAGAATTTCTAGTCCAGGTCTTGTTGTCATTGTTGGGGCGCAGGGGTGCACCCCAACATCCTTCCCCAGTATAAACAGTTCCGCGATTTTCATTGATAATAAAGCCTTCGTCATTGCCTTTTTCTGAAGAAGGTTGAATAGGCCATGTTGTTTTTGGTAGGTGTGAGTCGCAGTCTACAACCAAACGAACACCATTGTCGTAAAATAATTTTGCCCAAGCGTCATAAAGAGCATTGCCCTCTGACTTCGAAGCGGTATGGGGTCGCATAGGTTTGTGATATTGTGCCATTTTCCAAATTAGATTTCCTGAGTTTTTCAAATCATTTTCCAACCAAGTTTTTTGATTTCCATAAACAGAAATTTCTGAATTTAAAGTGTATGTTCTTATCAGATTTTTTCCCCATGTCATTGCATAATAGCTGTTTTGGTTTGGCGTATTGAACAAATTATAAATGGTGTTGCTTCCTTCGTGGTTCCCACGAGTGGGAACAATAGGGATCATTCTTCCGTCCTTAGAGGTGGTAAGCTGCCAGTCATCAAACCAGTTCTTCCATTCAGAATCTGTATCGTCATCGGTCATATCACCTCCAAAAAATACAGCGTTGGGTTTTAATTTGCTCACAAGCAAATTGGCATTTTGTCTTGGGGTACGGTTGTTTCTTGAATCGCCACCTGCCACAAAAGAAAGCCTTGAATTGTCTGCTGGAGCAGTTTTAAACCAAAATCTTTGACTTGTCCCTTCACTATCTTTTATAATGAAATAATAAGCTGTATTGGGCAAAAGGTTGCTTAGGTTCACAAATTGATTGTTCATCCCTCGGTAGGATAAACTTTTGTCAACCTCACGATGGTTTGCATATAGACTGAAATCCATTCCAAAATCAAGTGTGTCAAAATAGACTTTTGCATTGGTTCCCGAGATTTGGTTCCATGCAATGGTGATGGTAGAGCTAGGATTGCTAAGTAAAATCAGTCGATATTTATCCGATTTGCCAAAAGATAAGAAAGATGAAAAGGATAAACTAAAGAGAAAAATAAATTTAAATTTCATTTGATTTGATTTTTGATATTGGTTGAAAAAAATTAGACAAAAGTAAAAGGGCGATCAAAGGAATGAGGCCATTAGGAATTCTATACATAAAATGCGCAAAGCATTGATGCAAACTAGACCAAAAAAAATCTTCTTGAATCCCAAAAAGTAATCGCGCAAAAGCAGTGATAAATCCCCAAATGCTGCAATATATCAAAGCTATTTTCGCAGTTTTTCGAACAAATAACATGCAAGAAAAAATAAGGTCTAAGCACCCTATGGTAAAAAGAAAATTCATAGACTGGTCTTCAGTAAACCTTAAAATTTTTATACTCATGTCTATGAAATTACCAGGGACATAAGGAATCCCAATAGCAAAAAGTCCGTGGGGAACAAAGGTTGCTGCGGTGACAATTCTAAGTAAAAATTCCCATGAATATCTTATTGGTTTTTTCTTGATGATCCAAAGAAGGATTAGGGGACCGGAAAATTGAGCACTTAGTTCAAAAAATTGACTTAAGTCATAATTTTTGTCTTTTACCACGCAGATGCCAAAAAACAGTAGCAAAAAAATACTTACAACAAGCATTGATTTTTTTACCATAAGAAAATATTTACGTTCGATATTGGCAAGACTTGTTAAGCTAGTTGTGAGAAAAATCAGACCACTAACCAAAATTGAAACGGAAATATACTGGCTCGTTTTGGGGTTGGTGCTATACAAATACCAAGACCCCCCCAGCTTTTCAACAATAGGAGATAACAATGATTCGTCCCACAAAAGTGCCGTATACGGCGCACCAAAGAACAAATACTGATATGCCCTGCCGAAAAGAACACAGAAGCTTGAAATAGAAATGAGCGTTGTAAAACTTGTGTTTAAATTTTTCAAAATATCAATTAAGGGTAAGGCAATTTTCGGCAATTCTTTTTTCCCCTTTCTGTATTTTTCGTTATCAAATTGTTATTCTTAGTACGGATGAGCTAATGTTATTCAACTTTTCCCAGGCAAGTCCCTTTTACTATTTTTGAAACCGACATATGAAAAGATTAGGAAAATAATCTACAATGGAAACAGGTTATCAGCAATTTCAACTTCCATCTCCAACACATTCCCTGTCCAATTTTCATCCACAAGTATGGATCAAACGCGACGATTTAATCCATCCTTTTGTGTCGGGAAATAAATTGAGAAAAATCCATTACCATGCCAAAGAAGCAAGGCAGATGGGGCTGCATGAGTTGGTTAGTTATGGAGGCTATTATTCAAACCACTTGTTGGCCTTGGCAGCCTATGGAGCTCAAAATAACTTTAAAACAAATGGTATGGTCAAAGGTGAGAAGCCAAGAAAAATCAATGCAGTTCTAAAACTTTGCGATTTGTTTGGTATGAAGCTTACTTTTCTTAAGCGACAGGATTTTTTAAAACAAAAAAACTACTACGGAAAACTAGGGCGCTTGTATCATATCCCCGAAGGAGGAGCAACGGATTTGGGCATGCTTGGGTGTCAAGAGATCATTGAAGAATTGTCAACCGAATTTGAGCACATTGTTGTGCCGGTAGGCACAGGGACTACTTTGGCTGGTATATTATCTGCTATGGAGAAAAAAAAATGGGAGGGAAAAGTACATGGGGTTTGTGTTGTAAATGAAAAAGAAGAGATCAAAACATTTGTCCAAAAATATAGCAAGAAAAACTTCCAATTTTGTCATTACAATAGTTTTGGCAAATTGAAAGATAAAGAGGTAGAAATCGTAAAAGAAGTCATGCAGAAAGAAGGCATCTTATTGGATCCAATCTATGGTGTCAAGGCCATGCATTTCTTGAAAAAATCACTTGAAGCAGGAAATTTTGAAAAAGGACAAAAAATATTGTTTGTCCATACTGGGGGCAAAACAGGTTGGCTCTCAGAAAAAATGTCACAGCATTTATTGAATGCCTAAATTTGTCTTTATCTTGAAAAGGAATTCATTCATATTTTTTCTCGCTTTGGTTTGTTTTTCGTGTCAAAAGACAACAGTCTATTCAAACTACAGGTCTTTGGAAAACGCCAGTTGGGCATTCAAAGATCCCATCACTTTTGGTTGCGCAATTCCAGACACCAATTACACCTACAATGGCTATTTACATTTTAGCATCTATACCGATTACCCTTTTAGAAATGTTTGGTTCAGATACCAACTCGGTAAGAACCAAAAAGAGCAAAAAAAACAAATAATGCTTGCAAGCAAACAAGGAAAATGGCTTGGCAAAGGAGGTGGTCGAACCAGAAGGTATCGCATCCCTCTGTTTCAAAATAGAAAAATACAAGCCAATGATAGCTTTATTATGGAAGTCACCCAATACATGAGAGTGGACACTTTAAAAGGGATAAATACAATTGGTTTTGAACTTTGCAAAGGCATTGAAGTCTTTTAAAACAAAAAAAATAGTGTACAATTCAATGCTTTGTTTTTTCGGAAGCCTACGATGCACTTACTTTGTAAGTGATTATGAAATTTGATGTGACCATAATTGGTTCAGGACCAGGAGGATATGTTGCTGCTATTCGATGCGCTCAGCTGGGTTTGAAGACAGCCATTATTGAAAAAGAAGCAACGCTCGGTGGAACATGCTTAAACGTTGGATGCATCCCTAGCAAAGCACTTTTGGATTCTAGTGAAAAATTTTACGAGGCGCAACATAAATTTTCAAAACATGGAATAGATATTTCCAAAGTTCAAGTCAATTTCCCACAAATGATGGCACGCAAGCAAGCGGTGGTTGATCAAATGGTACAGGGGGTTGATTTTTTAATGAAAAAAAATAAAGTTGAAATTATTAAAGGGCTTGGAAGCATACAAAATGCCCGTCAAATAAAGGTTCAAGGTGAAAAAGAAGTGTTGGTAGATACAAACAAAATAATCATAGCAACAGGGTCTGAACCTGGAAGCTTATCTTCGGTTGACATAGATGAAAAAAGAATATTATCCAGCACAGGGGCACTTGCTTTGGGAGAAATTCCCAAGCACCTCATTGTAATTGGCGGAGGAGTGATAGGTTTGGAATTAAGTTCGGTTTACAATCGTTTGGGTGCTCGGGTAAGTGTTATAGAATACGCGGATGGTTTGATTGCGGGCATGGACCAATCCTTGGGCAAGGAAATGGCCAAGATTATGAAAAAACAAGGGGTAGACTTTTACTTGGGTCACGCAGTAAGTGGGGTAAAATCAAACGAAAAAAGTGTAATTGTTTCGGCCAAAGGAGAAAAGGGCGTCTTACAGTTGGAGGGGGATTATTGTTTGGTTTCGGTCGGTAGAAAACCATACACCCATGGACTAGGTTTGGAAAATATCGGTATTGAATTAGACGATCGAGGAAGAATACCTGTAGATAGAAATTTACAGACCAAAGCGGATGGGGTCTTTGCCATAGGCGATGTTATTCAGGGTGCAATGCTGGCTCACAAAGCGGAGGAAGAAGGGATTTTTGTTGCCGAAACCATAGCGGGTCAAAAACCACACATCGACTACAATTTAATTCCTGGTGTTGTTTATACCTGGCCTGAAATTGCCGGTGTTGGACAAACTGAGGAACAGCTTAAGCAAAATAAAACGGATTATAAGGTGGGTCAATTCCCATTTAGGGCAAATGGCAGGGCAGTGGCTGGAATGGATCCGGAAGGTTTTGTCAAAATTTTATCTGACAAAAAATCCGACGAAGTTTTGGGCGTACACATCATAGGAGCTCGAGCTGCTGATATGATTATGGAAGCCGTTACCGCAATGGAATTTCGTGCAAGTGCTGAGGATATTGCCCGTATTTCTCATGCGCACCCAACCACATCAGAAGTGATGAAAGAGGCTGCTCTTGCTGCCACAGGCAATAGAGCACTGCACAATTAATTGAGATTTCATGGTGTTCCGAAGATTGGGTTTCTTGTGCTTGTTCTTTACTTGTTGTAGGCCTAGTTTTTCTCAGAATCTGGTGAAGGACGAGGCGAGCAAAAAATATGCTTATAAATCCAATAAATTTCAGTACACAGAATTTTCAAATTTTGTCAATGGTTTTGCTTTTGTGAACAAAGGCAAAAAATATGCATTTGTAAACACCCATGGAGACACATTATGCCCTTTTGAATATAATTTGGTTCAATCATTCAATGAAATAGGGTTAAGCCTTGTGGGTAAAGATTCATTATGGGGTTTAATTGATTCACTTAATCAAGTCTTGTTGCCTTTTCAATATCAAGAAGCCTACTTCGAAACACCCAATTGTGTAAGTCTTTTTAATGGGCAATATTGGCAAATTGCAGAGATATCCGGCCAAGGAATTGAATTTTCAGGGATTTATAAAAAAAAACCATTCGTAAAAAATGGACTTCTCCATACTTATTTTGAGCGTCAAGGGATTTGGCAGATACAAGATTTAGCCTCCTTTTTTTCATCTGTTCATCACAATAAACCTTAATTTGTAGCCATGCCCGATTTTACCAAAAAGCTTGCCATGCAGTATGACAGCGAAGATCCATTGGCAACTTATCGAACCCAATTTTTTATACCCCAACATCAAGACAAAGATGTTGTTTACCTCACCGGAAATTCTCTGGGCTTGCAACCAAGGAATACGCTCGAAGCACTGAAAGTTGAGCTTGAGGATTGGGCCCAATTAGGGGTCGAGGCGCATTTTAATGGAAAAAATCCGTGGATGCACTATCATAAGTTTCTTAGCCCAGGACTTGCTTATATTTTGGGTGCCCAAGAAAATGAAGTAGTCGCCATGAACCGGCTCACGGTGAATCTCCACTTAATGTTTACATCTTTTTATAAACCAACAAAAAAAAGATATAAGGTGCTCATGGAATCCGGCGCTTTCCCTAGTGACATGTACGTTTTAGAGAGCCAAGCTAAACTACACCAATTGGACTACAAAGAAGTTTTGATTGAGGCTGCTCCTCGCAAAAATGAATACCATCATCGAACAGAAGATATCTTACAACTGATCGAGGAACACAAAGAATCTTTGGCGATGGTCTTTTTGCCGGGAGTTCAATACTATACAGGACAAGTATTTGGAATTCAAAAGATAACTGAAAAAGCGCATGATGTAGGAGCTGTTGTAGGATTTGATCTGGCTCATGCGGTTGGAAATATTGAGCTAAAACTTCATGAATGGAATGTAGATTGGGCCGCGTGGTGTTCGTACAAATACCTAAACTCAGGACCTGGAAATGTTTCCGGGGTTTTCATTCACCAAAAACATGTCAGCAATACAAAAATGCCAAGATTGGCAGGATGGTGGGGGCAAATAGAATCGGAGCGTTTTGAAATGAAAAAAGGATTTAAACCCGAAGCAGGTGCAGCGGGGTGGCAATTGAGCAATGCGCCAATTTTGGGCATGGCTGTGCACAAAGTAGCCTTAGACATGTTTGTCTCGGCAAGAATGAATATTCTGATTGAAAAGCGAAAAAAAATGACCGATTTTTTGGCATCGGCTTTGTTGTCTTGTTCTGAAAAAAATCCAAAGCTTAATTTCAAAATCATAACTCCAAAAGAGCGTGGAGCACAAATTTCTGTGCTTACCGGTTCGGAGGGCAAAGCACTTTATAATTTTCTAAGTGAAAATGGTGTTGTGGTTGATTGGCGCGAACCAAATGTAATTCGGATGGCTCCAGTTCCCTTTTATAATTCTTTTGAGGATATTTGGCGAACCACTGATGTATTGCTGAGATTCTAAAGGATTTTTTGGAGAGACGACTTCGCTTCAAATAGATCCCTAATGTGTTTTATCTTCAAAATCAATTTGTCTCCTTTTTGCTCCAAACTAAACTTTTTGGGATGGTTTTGAACAAAAATCAAAAGATTGCCAAATTGTGCACCCTGATAATAATTTTCATCTAAAGAACTAGAAAAATGACAGTGGAGTGTTTGGTTTTTAAATTTCACTTTTCCGAAGCAAAGCTTTTGTCCGAGCCATTTGATATACAAACCATCAAAAAGTTGAAAAACTTGCTTGGGCAAGGTGCCAAATCGATCTTTAAGTCCCTTGGCAAAATTTTCTAATTGGTCCTCATTTTCTATTCGAGCAATTTGATTGTAAAGGGCCAAACGCTCCGCAGTACTCCTTACATAACTTTCTGGAATGTTGGCCTCCAAGTCCGTCTCCACAACAGTTTCAACCACACGCTCTGTCATAGGGGGCGAATTTTCACCAAAAAGATTGTTAAACTCATCTTCTTTTAGTTCTGCCACGGCTTCATCCAATATTTTATGATAAGTGTTGAATCCAATATCCGCAATAAACCCACTTTGTTCTCCCCCAAGCAAGTTCCCTGCTCCGCGTATATCCAAATCTCGCATGGCGATCCCAAAACCAGACCCCAAATCGCTAAATTCTTCTATGGCTTGCATTCTTCTTCTTGCATCTTCACTTAGGGTTTGAATTGGAGGACAAAACAAAATGGCATATGCTTTTGTATTGGACCTACCTACTCTTCCTCTCATTTGATGCAAATCGCTTAAGCCATAATGGTGAGCATTATTGATGACAATGGTGTTGGCGTTTGGTATGTCTAAACCGCTTTCTATAATTGTGGTCGCTACCAATACATCATAATCACCCTCCACAAAGCGTACCATTATGTTTTCTAATTGATCGCCAGACATTTGTCCATGACCAACGGCCACTTTTGCATGGGGGACCAAAGATCTAATCAAATGAGCGTATTCTTCAATATCTCGAACCCGGTTATGGATGAAGAACAATTGTCCTCCCCGCGCCAATTCATTTTCCAATGCATCTTTTAGCGCTTCGTGCTCAAAGGTTTGGATATGGGTTTGAATAGGCCTTCTGTTGGATGGAGGTGTTTGGATAATGGAGAGATCTCTCGCACCCATCAGGCTGAAATGTAGGGTTCGTGGGATGGGCGTGGCCGTTAAAGTTAGGCTGTCAACATTCACCCGAAGTTCCTTAAGCTTTTCTTTGGCAGAAACACCAAATTTTTGTTCTTCGTCAATGATCAGTAAGCCCAAGTCATTGAATGAAGTTTTTTTACTTAAAAGTTTGTGCGTGCCAATAAGAATATCAATTTTACCCTCTTTCAATTCTTCCAATATTCTGTGGGCATCTTTTTGGCTTCTAAACCTGTTTAGATAATCAATTTTTACAGGAAAATCATTCAATCTTTTTTTAAATGAATAATAATGTTGTTGAGCTAAAATGGTAGTGGGTACCAAAATGGCCACTTGCTTGCCATCGGTCGCAGCTTTAAAAGCTGCTCTCATGGCAATTTCAGTTTTCCCAAAACCAACATCTCCACAGATGAGGCGGTCCATGGGGTAGTTTTTCTCCATATCTGCTTTCACTTCTTCGCTGGCTTTGGCTTGATCGGGGGTGTCTTCATACAAAAAGCTAGCTTCCATTTCTACTTGTAAGTATGAGTCAGGGCTAAAAGAAAAACCTTTTTTCGCCTTACGTTTGGCATAGAGCTTTATCAAATCTCGGGCAATATCTTTGATTCTTTTTTTTGTTTTTCGCTTTAAGTTCTGCCAAGCATCTGAACCCAATTTGTTCAGTTTTGGAGGAGTCCCCTCTTTGCCAACATATTTGGAAATTTTGTGAAGAGAAGCGATATTAACATATAGCAAGTCGTGGTTTCTGTAGCAAATACGAACGGCCTCCTGCATTCTACCTCCCATTTCTATTTTTTGTAAACCCTCGAATTGGCCAACCCCGTGATCTATATGCACAACGAAATCACCAGGATTCAGATTTTTCAATTCTTTTATACTTAGGGCTTGATTGTTGCTGTATCTGTGCTTCAATTTGTATTGAAAGTGTCTGCCAAAAAGTTGGTGATCTGTGTAAATAGCAACTTTATTTTGGTGATCAACAAATCCGCTACTTAAACCCTCAAAAAGAGATTCATACTTGATATTTTTCTCTACATCCTGAAGAATACTTGCAATGCGGTCCACTTGTTTTACCTGGCTAGCAGACAATATGCTCATATATCCAGTAAGACTGTTGGAAATAAGATCTTTGGCAAAGAGTTGGAAATTTTTATTGTAGATTGGATGCTGTTTGACTTGAAAGCGAAAGGTAGCCTTTGGATAATCAAAAAAATTATGACTTCCCATTTCTACAAGGCAACATGATTTCAATTGATTCACGATGGCCTCACTTGTCTCATAAAACTCATCAATGGCTGTATGCGAATTTTTTGCTTTTTGAATTCCTTTGTTTATCGATTCCAAAATGGACGGTAGATCCTTACAGAAAATAAGGCTTGATTCCGAAAAATAAGACAATAAACTTACCCTAGACCCGCTGATTTCATTTTCTTGAATATTTGGCAATATGTGCGTGAAAGCCATCTCTTTGGTGCTCAATTGGGATGTTGGATCAAATTGGCGTATCGACTCGATTTTTAGTCCAGACAATTCAAGCCGATAGGGAGCTTCACTGGAAAAAGAAAAAATATCAATAATTCCACCTCGAATGGCATATTGCCCAGGTTCATAAACAAAGTCTTCCCTTGAAAATTCATAGGTATTTAGGGCCTCAATGAAAAAATCAAAATCAAATTCATCCCCCACCTGAAACAATAGTTTATTATTCTCAAAAGCGGAAAAAGAGATGATTTTTTCTGCCAAGCTTTCTGGATGGCAAACAACAATTCTTGCCTTATTATTTTGGACCAAATTTTGAACAATTTCTGCTTTTTCTTGAACAGAGTTTTTATTTTGATGACTGGGATCAAATGTTCTTTTAAAAGCTGAACCAAGAACTTGTGCGGACTTATTTTCTAAAAAAATATTGAGATCATTGGCGAAATTACCTGCCATTTCTTCCTCCTTTAGAAGAACCAAAATATTTTTTTCTAAAGTTTTGGAGGCTAGCGCAACAAGCAAGGGTTCAAAACTACCTTTGGCCCCAACAACTGACCACACACCCTGTTTTGCTGCCGAAAGTTCATCCAAAAAACGATTTATTTCTCGGTCTTTGGCATAAAAATCGATTAGGTGCGCTACCCTCATGGGCCCACAAAAGTACCTAAATCCATTGCTTTGCTGATAAATTTTCAGAGGGTCTTAAATTTGCTCCAAAATGTTGGAACATTCCTACCTGAGCAATGCAGATATGTCTGCCATAGATGATCTTTACCAGAAGTATTTGTCTGATAAAAATTCGGTTGATTATGGATGGCAACGATTCTTTGAAGGTTTTGACTTGGCTTATGACAAAAGTGGATTAGAAACCGATGGAAAGACAACCAGTCAGATAGGTCTAAAGGAAATCAATGTACTCAATCTAATCAACAACGGATATAGATCCAGAGGCCATTTTTTTACGCATACCAATCCAGTAAGGGATCGCAGAAAATACCAGCCTACCTTGGCGATAGAAAATTTTGGTTTGGATCAAGCAGATATGGAAAAATTTTTTAATGCAGGACATACAATTGGAATAGGAAGATCGAAGTTAAAAGACATTGTTCAACATTTGGAAAACACCTACTGTAAAAGTATTGGTGTGGAATATACCTATATCCCTGAACCTGATCGAAGAAAATGGTTACAGGAAAAATTAGAAAATGGACAAAATACGCCTGATTTTAACTTAAAAGAAAAAAAAGAAATCTTAAGAAAACTCAATGAGGCCGTAACTTTCGAAAATTTTTTACACACCAAATATGTAGGTCAAAAACGATTTTCTTTAGAAGGTTTGGAAACTTTAATTCCTGCCTTGGATGCAGTGATTGAATTTGGAAATGAAATTGGTGTAGAAGAGTTTGTATTGGGCATGGCTCATCGGGGAAGACTCAATGTTTTGGCCAATATAATGCAAAAAACCTATCACGAAATATTTGGGGAATTTGAAGGAAAAGCTTTCAAGGATGCTGTTTTTCAGGGAGATGTTAAGTATCATATGGGCTATCGATCTGAGGTAATTACCAACAATGGCGATTTGGTTCGGCTTACTTTGGCGGCCAATCCAAGTCATTTAGAGAGTGTTAATCCGGTGGTTAAAGGAATGGCCAAAGCAAAATTAGACAATCGATTCGAGCAGGATGTTGATAAGATTTGTCCGATTCTGATTCATGGCGATGCGAGTATATCGGGTCAAGGAATCATTTATGAAGTAGTACAAATGAGCAAATTGGAACCCTACAATGTAGGCGGATGCATGCACATTGTAACCAACAATCAAATTGGATTTACAACCAACTATACAGATGGACGAAGCTCAGTGTACAGCACCGACATTGGGAAAGTGACCAAGTGTCCAATTTTTCATGTAAATGCAGACGATGTTGAAGCCGTGGTGCATACCATAAAGATTGCCATGGAGTATAAGCAAAAATTTAATAGTGATGTATTTGTAGATTTATTGGGCTACAGAAAGTATGGACACAACGAAGGAGACGAACCTCGTTTTACGCAACCTGTCTTATACAAATCAATTTCAAAGCATCCCAACCCAAGAGAAATATATCTTGAAAAACTAAAAAATCAAGGGGAGATAGAAGCAAATCTTGCCAAAGAAATGCAAAAAGATTTTAAAGCCCTTCTGCAGAAAAAGTTAGACGAAGTAAGAGACGACAAAGGAGATGAAGAAAACCAAAGGGAGGTTCATACCTGGGCGGGTTTTCGAGCAGCCCAAGCAAAAGATTTTCTTAAGTCACCGTCAACGGGGATTCCGCTAGAAAAGGTTCTGGAGTATAGTTCCAAAATCATTGAACTGCCAGAGAATCACCAAACCTTCAAAAAAATCAAAAGAATTTTTGAAGATCGAAAAAAAATGGTCCAAGAGGATCGTTTAGATTGGGCCTTGGGTGAATTACTTGCCTATGCTAGCTTGCTTGACGAAGGAACCTCGATAAGAATGACAGGCCAAGACTCAGAACGAGGCACTTTTTCTCATAGACATGCCGTGATTGTTTCAGAAGACGGAAGCAAAGAACACATCCCTTTGCAACACGTTTCAAAACATCAAGGAAACTTTGAAATACATAATTCCTTGCTCTCTGAATTTGCTGTACTAGGTTTTGAATATGGTTATAGTAATCTTTCTCCAAATGCACTTACCATATGGGAAGCACAATTCGGTGATTTTGCCAATGGTGCTCAAGTAACCATCGACCAATATATTGCCAGTGGACAAACCAAATGGGGCAACTATAGTGGATTGGTCCTATTGCTTCCTCATGGTTACGAAGGACAAGGCCCAGAACATAGCTCTGCTCGTCTAGAAAGATATTTGCAGCTTTGTGCGAACCACAATATGCAAGTTTGCAACATTACACAACCTGCCAACTTTTTTCATGCATTGAGAAGGCAAATTCACAGAGATTTTAGAATTCCTTTGATTGTGATGAGTCCGAAAAGTTTGCTTCGTCATCCCAAAGCAGTTAGTAAATTGAAAGACTTCACCCAAAGTGGGTTTCAGGAGCTCATAAAAGATGAGTTGGTTCAAGAAAATGCAAAAAAATTAATCTTTTGTTCTGGTAAAATATACTTTGATCTTGTGGAAAAACAACAAAGTGAAAACATCAAAGATATAGCCGTTATACGAGTTGAGCAGCTTTATCCGATGCCAGAAGTTCAGATGATAAACGAGGCAAAAAAACATCCGAAAGCAAAAATTTTGTGGGTACAAGAAGAACCCAAAAATATGGGCTCGTGGCAACACATTCTTCGGTATGATTGGCCATTTGAAATATCCTATTTGGGCCGTAAATCAAGTGCAACAACCGCTACAGGCTTTGCCAGTGTACACCAAAAGGAGCAACATGAAATTATTCAAAAAGCAATGTCTTTAAAATGATGAAATCAAAAATAGTTTACACACGAACCGATGAAGCCCCTATGTTGGCTACCTATTCGTTTCTTCCAATTGTTAGCGCTTTTTTAAGCAAAATTGATGTAAAAGTGGAACTGAAAGATATATCGCTTGCTGCGCGAATTCTGGCGCAATTCCCTGAATTCAGTATCCCAGACCATTTAAAGGATTTGGAGACTTTGGTAAAAAACCCCGATGCCAATGTAATCAAGTTGCCGAATATTTCTGCTTCAGTGCCTCAGCTCAAAGATGCCATCGCAGAATTGCAAAGAAAAGGCTATAAAATCCCGGATTTTCCAGACAATCCCCAAACAAATGATCAAAAAGAAATCTTCGAAAAATATAGTGTAGCCAAGGGAAGTGCAGTCAATCCAGTCCTTAGAGAAGGCAATTCCGATAGGCGAGCGCCCAAGGCAGTGAAAAATTTTGCCAAAAAAAATCCCCACCGCATGGGTCCATGGCACAAAGACAGCAAAACACGTGTTGCATCCATGAAGAAAGGTGACTTTTTCCATAATGAAAAAGCCATTACACTAAAAGAAACAACAAAATTTAGAATTGTCCATTTGGATGCCAATGGAAAACAAACAGAACTTAAGTCTTCTACAACTCTGGAAAAAGGGGAAATTTTAGATGCATCGGTTATGCAAAAAAATCAATTGTGTGCATTTCTAGAAGATCAATTGGCGATCGCTAAAAAAGAAAATTTATTATTTTCTGTGCATCTCAAAGCAACCATGATGAAAGTTTCTGACCCCATCATCTTTGGATATGTGGTAAAAGTATTCTTCAAAAACTTGTGGCAAAAACATGGTGAAATACTTGAAAAATTAGAAGTAAATCCAAATGATGGCATGGCCGTATTAAACCAAAAAATCAAAAACTTAAGTGAAGAAAAAAGAGAAGAAATACGATCGGATATCGAAAAAATAATCAACGAGCAGCCCAATTTGGCCATGGTAAACTCAGACAAAGGGATAAGCAATCTTCATGTTCCAAGTGATGTAATCATAGATGCAAGTATGCCGGCCATGATTCGAGAAGGAGGGAAAATGTGGAACAATGAGGGGATAACACAAGATACTTTGGCCGTGATTCCCGAAAGTAGTTACGCTTCAGTTTATCAAGCTACCATAGATTTCTGTAAAGAAAATGGGGCATTTGACCCAAAGACAATGGGCACGGTAAGCAATGTAGGTTTGATGGCAAAAAAAGCTCAAGAATACGGAAGTCACGACAAAACATTCGAGATACAAGAGGATGGTTTTGTGCATGCTTTAGATGAGAATGGAAACATTCTCCTGAGCCAAAAAGTAGCTCAAGGGGATATTTTTCGGATTTGTCAGGTAAAAGATTTACCCATCAAAAATTGGATAGAACTTGGAATAAAAAGAGCGGAAAAAACAGGAAATCCTGCAGTCTTTTGGTTGGATGAAAATAGACCTCACGACAAAGAAATCATACAAAAATTGAATAGTGTTTTACAAAAAATAGACACCAAACCTCTAGACATCAAAATCCTAAAACCCGGGGATGCCACCCATTACACCTTGCAAAGAGTAAAAGATGGGAAAGATACCATTTCAGTAACCGGTAATGTACTGAGAGACTATCTAACTGATTTATTTCCTATTTTAGAATTGGGAACCAGTGCAAAAATGTTGTCGATTGTTCCACTGATCAATGGTGGAGGACTTTTTGAGACGGGTGCAGGAGGAAGCGCGCCGAAACATGTAGAGCAATTGTGCAACGAAAACTACCTCCGTTGGGATAGTTTGGGCGAATTTTTGGCCCTGGCTGTTTCTTTGGAACATTTGGCCCAAAAACAAGATGACCCTGCGGCCCAAATTATGGCTGAAGCTTTGGATAAAGCAACAGAAAAACTGCTCAGCGAAGGAAAATCTCCAAGCAGAAAACTGGGTGGAATAGACAATCGAGGGAGCCATTTTTATTTGGCATTGTACTGGGCAGAAAAATTGGCTGAACAAAACACGAGCCAAGAATTGAAAGAAAAGTTTGCTCACCTGCATCAAAAATTAGCAAACGAAGAACAAAAAATCAGTCAAGAGTTGATTGAGGTCCAAGGGAAACCCGCAGACATTGGAGGGTATTATTGGCCCGATGGCCAAAAAGTCCAAAGGATCATGCGTCCGAGCCTTACTTTCAACCATATTTTAGACAACTTTTAGCCAAACAAATTGCGTCTTTTGCTCGTATAAAAGACATGCTCAAAATTGCTTTTTCGCCTATTTACAAATATGATCTGCCAGAGGGTCATCGTTTCCCAATGGAAAAGTATGAGCTTTTGCCCGAACAATTGGTCTATGAGGGAACGGTAAGTGAAAGTCAATTTTTTCATCCGCCCTCACTGGCAGACGAAGATATTCTAAGAACACATACATCCCAGTTTTTGCAAAAACTAAACAACAACACTTTGACCAAATTAGAGGCGCGAAAAATTGGTTTCCCCATGAGTAGAAGGCTCATTGAGAGAGGCAAACACATTGCCATGGGAACACTCATGTGTGCTCGCTTTGCTATTGAGAATGGGGTGTCAATGAACATTGCCGGAGGCACCCACCACAGCTATGCAGACAGAGGTGAAGGATTTTGTGTTTTTAATGATTTTGCCATCGCTTCCAATATATTGCTTCACCAAGGAGAGGTACAAAAAATCTTGATTGTGGATTTGGATGTTCATCAGGGCAATGGAAATGCCAAATTGTTTGAAAAAGAACCACGGGTTTTTACTTTTAGTATGCATGGAGCCAAAAATTACCCCTTGAAGAAGGAAAAATCAGATTTGGACATACCACTACCCGATGGAATGGAAGACAAGAATTACCTTCAGTTGCTCTCTGAAAATTTGCCTAAGTTGATTGATGAAGTACAACCCGATTTGATTTTTTATCAAAGTGGGGTAGATATTTTGCTTTACGATAAGCTGGGTCGTTTGAACATCAGTATGGAAGGATGTAAAATAAGAGACGAAATGGTATTTTCAATGGCCAAGAGAAACAACATTCCCATTGCGGTGAGCATGGGCGGGGGCTATTCTCCGAGCATAAAACACATCCTTGAGGCACACGCCAATACCTATCGGGTTGCCCAAGAAAAATATTTCTAAAAAGTTTGCCCTATTTATTGATGTACATTTTCTAGTGAAAAGCAGGGATGGGGCAAATGTTCATCATTTAGAAATTGTCATAGAAGTCCATAATTTAGGTAGGTCAATTGCGCTTAAAAGCCTTCTAATTTGTAAGATAAATTAACAATGAAATAAAATCTAAAGTCATTAAAATTAAATGGTTAAAGAAAAAAAATAAAATTAATTAATATTTTTTTTCAAATAAAAAAACAGCTCATCGGTTTTTTGGCCGACCAAAAAGTTAGCATTGTGTGACTTCGGTCATATTTATGAATTTCCCAAATGCCTAGAATTGTCCCACTATGACAAATAAATTTTTAATGACAGTAGCAACAATAGGATCGTTGTTTGTCGCAAATTGTGCTGGTGCAGGAGAACCTCAATCAACACCAGAAAGTATTATTGAAAGCATTAATAAAGTTGCAAAAAGTCATTTAAACTTAAACAGCTGGACTTTGGTGGCTATTGGAATTCAATTTAATGAAGAAAAACCCCAAAAAGAAAGGGAATATGGCATATTGTACGGCAAATATTACAAAAACGGCAACCCAGATGTTTATACGAGTGTTGGTTTTTTAGTGAAATTTGACGAAGAAGGGATACTAACAGTACCTCCTCCAGGAAAGATAGGAGCAGACATAAGCCACTCTTGCGCTGGTCAAAATTGTGCTGATTGTAATTTTGATTTAAGCGGTTTCCCAAATATAAAATGTAAGCCGTGTACAACACCCGCAGGAGGTGAAGGAGAATCAATCTGTAATCACAGTACAACAATGACAGTAGGTGCAGGACTTCGTGCGATTAGAATATCTCAAGATTATCCCAGCATCATCAAAGAAGCAAACAATTTGTTATAAGCAAGTTGAAAACTAAATACAATCTATTGAATGAAAAACATGAAATCCAATATTTTAATTTCTCTAATTCTGTTGTTTTTTATCTCATGTAAGGAAAAAAAAGTTCGACCTATGGAATTAGCAAATCAAATACTCAAGAAATATGAAGGATATCAATCGCTATCATATGATATAAATTATAAAATTAAATATTTTAGTCAAGTTGACGATACAACAAAAGTATCTGCTAAGATTGACTTAATAAGACAAAAAAGTGATACAATTTTTGGTGGATACGTTTGGATAAAAACCGATTCAATAGATAGATATTATGATACTAAGAACACCTATCTTATCAATCATAAAAATGACACCATTACAAGATATCCACAAGATAAACCATTTGTCATTACTGGAAATACAATAGGCGATGCTATAAGAATATACTTTTTAAAACCAGAAAGACTGATAAATGGGACATCAGATTCAACAATGAAAATCACAATTGTAGATGATAAAATTAATGATTTAGCAACTTGGAAATTAGAATATAAATTAGAAGACGACGAATATTCCACTAATACTTGGAAAAATATATGGATCGATAAACAAAATGGTTTTATTCCAAAAATGAACTTTTCAACAGATATGCAAGGTGAAAACCAGTATAATCAATGGGATTTGTTTGAGATCAAATACGACGAATTATCCATTAGTGATTTAGAAAAGAGATTTGATGAGATTAAAAAGAACTATACAATTATTGATTATAAGGAAAGATCAAAAGAAGAAGAAAGCCTATTATCGAATGGTACTCAAATTCCAAAACTAAAAGGAACACAATACATCAATAAAACTGAAATTTCATTAGATAATTATAAGGGTAAAATGATTTTATTGGACTTTTGGTATATGGACTGCTTCCCATGCATCAAAGCAATTCCTCACTTAAACAATATTTCAGCCAAGTATAAGGACAAAGGATTAGTGGTCCTTGGAGCAAATCCATTTAATAACAATGAAAAGGATTTAAAGCGAATGCCGAACTTTTTATCTAACAATCCGATAGATTATCCTATAATGTTCATTGACAAATCAAAACCGAAAGACTTTAAAATATATGGCTATCCATCATTTTATATAATAGGTAAAAACGGAGAAATTCTGCATTCTGAAGTTGGTTTTAGCAAGAACGCTATAAATAAAATTGATAGTTTAATTCAAACAAATATTTAGAAGTTAAACAAAATGAGTAGTAAGAGCAATTAAAAACCTGCTTATAACATCGTGTAATCACAGCATACCCTCCGGGATACGCTGGATACACGTAATCCGTTAAAGCATTGACCAAACGGTGAAATTTTGCTCCACTAAAAATGAATAAAGTTTTACTCTCTTTTGCCTTTTTATTTTTCTATTCCGTCCATTCTTTGTGCTCAATTGCACCAAATGCGTGGCCACTAGAAAAGCCCGATGCATGCATTTATAAAAATTGAACCACTGTCAGTCAAAAAAGAAAAAAACGCATTTTGGATCTAATTCTATGCAAATAAAAACAGGATTGCACATCTTACATTTCCTCCCATCTACTGGTGGGCGATGTTGGATTCGAACCAACGACCCCCTGCTTGTAAGGCAGGTGCTCTAAACCAACTGAGCTAATCGCCCTTAAAAAAGGAAGGCGAAAATAGAACAAATTTTTAAGAGTTAAAAAATAAAGTGGGCTTAATACTATACAATCTGTTGTTTGCGTGTTTAACTTGATTTGTCCAAGTTTTTTCACTTTTACAATTTTGCATACGCGTGACCAGAATCAATAAAAAGGCAAAAATATTGTTGATTACTTTCTTGGTCTTATCCACGATTTTTTTGTCATCAGCCTACTATTTTGGATCGCAAGCCAAAAACTTGTTGATAACAGAAATCAACAAACAACTTGCTGTAAAAGGTCGTTTGGGTGAACTTTCTGTAGATCCATTTTCTTCCTTTCCATTGGTCAATATATGTTTAGAAAATTTAAGTATTGAGGAGTCTCACCCGCATTACAAAGAGGAGTTAATGGTACTCCAAAGGTTAAAAATTTCCTTCCATCCTTTAAAAATTATCGCAGGGAAATTTGAGGTAGAGAAGATCGGCTTTCATCATGGAAAACTCAATGTTTACCAAGGAAAAAAGTTCAATAATTTTGATGTTTTAAGGAAAAAAAACAAACAAAACAAGCCAAGCAATAAGCTTTTTTTGGCCTGTCAGTCGATTGCGCTAGAAGACATTGAACTGGTGTTTGAAGATGATGCTCAAAATCGAGTGGAGCTTGCCATTGAGCACAGTAAATTGGGATTGGATTTAAAAGAAGATTGGGAAATTGTTCAAAAAACTCAGTTGAGCTTGAGAAAATGGCATGGCAAAAGTCAAAATATACAAAAGAATTTGCCCATTCTTTTCTCTGGTAAGATTCAACTACAACCCAAACAAAAAAAAGGAGTACTGGAAGATATTGCCCTCAACATTGATCAATCAGGCGTGCTTGGTTTGAACGGAAACTTTGATTATTCAAAAAAGAAGCTGCTTTGGGAACTAAGCTATGACTCAAAAAAAATTGCTCCCTCCATTTTGTTGCACGCATTTTCAGCGGATGAAAACATTCCTACCAAAAAAATTAAGGGTTTTTTAAATGTGAACGGACGGATACAAAATGATGGATTTCATACCTATGCCGATACAAAGATTGAAAGTAAAAAGTCAAGTTTTAACTACAAAAGCAAAAAATTTTTTCTAGATCAGTTGTATGCTCATCACCATTTTGTGCACGGCCGACACCAATTGGAATTCCGCCTGGGGCGCTTGCGGAACAAAGGCAATGAGATTAGTGGTCACTTGCAATATTCCAATGAACAGATAAAGCTCGACCAGATAAGCGGTCGTTTGGAAACCTCCTTTTTAAATGAAATGGAATTTGGAATTCTTCCGGGATTGGCCGCAAAAATGGAGTTTGAGGCTTCGGGCGATTTGCACAAAAAAAATGGGCAATGGAATCTAGACAAAAACTTTGTGGCTTCTGGGAACTGTCAAGGAAATTTTGAAGAAAAGTCGAAAGCTTTGGATTTGCAAAATTTTGATCTTGACTTGAAAATATTGGACCAATCCATTTGGATCGATTGGAAAAAGGGCAAAATCAACAATTCACCAATGCAAGCTAATTTGAAATTGAAATTCCTTGCGGTAGAAAATCGTTGGGATTATCAAGGCAAAGTAAATATTGATGTGCTTAGATTGGATAAATTTTACCAGGCGATGACCAAGGAAAATTCAAAAGTTTCGGAAGGAAAACCTGTAAAAATTTCTGGTGGTCTTTCATTGGAATGTGGGGAACTGCATTTTGACAATTTTACTGCCAAAAAGATTAAAGGAAAGCTTTTCCAAAAAGAACAAAATTGGTATTGGAGCAATCTGGCGTTTACCAGTTGTGACGGCCAAATACTAAGCAACGGAAGCTACTACAAGAAAAAGATTAAAGCCAAACTTGACCTCAAGGAAGTAGATGTTGAACAACTTTTTATAGGTATGAACGAATTTGGACAAAATGAAATTGGGTCCAAAAATTTAAAGGGCAATGCAGATATTTCCCTCGATTTTTCTGCTCAAGTAGATTCCTCAGGTATTCTTCTGCCAAGTATTCAAGCCCAAGCCAAGCTAAAGATTCGTAATGGTCGGCTTTATCAATACAAAACACTTCAAGAAATATCTAAGCTGGTGGATGTTAAAAGTTTAGGTGATGTGAAATTCAAAACGCTTGAAAACACCATTGAGATCAAAAATCAACAAATCATTTTTCCGCCAATGAACATCCGCAACGACCTCGTAAACTTAACGGTTTCGGGAATACATTATTTTGACAATACAGTGAATTATCAAGTAGAAATGGATGTAGGAAGCTATTGGGTAAACAAATCTATCTTCTTTAAAAAGCGAAGAGAACGCGGGGTTGAAAGCACGGCCAACAGCAGTAAGGTTACCATGAAAGTCGTTGGGACAGCCATTGATCCTCAAATAAGGGTAGTCAAAAAAGAAAAAGACAACAAAAAAACACAGGTAGATGAGTCCTCTTTGTTTGATGAATAGTTGGTTAAACAGGAAGCAATAGAAAACGTAAAGCTTTTTCTTTTTCTCCTCTTTCTCTCTTTTTCCCCTTCTGTTCTTTAAGGTATTTTTCCTCTTTTCCCCTATGATAAATTTCAATTTCTGTGAGGCAGCTTTCGATATTTTCTTGGTGTTTGATTAAAATAGGTTTCAAAAGTTTGCGGAGAGACTTAATTTCTTTTTTGATGGTCTCTTTTTGAATATCATGCTTTGTTTCTTCTGAATTTTCTATCGACATCAAAAGGGATTTTTTAAGTGCTTTGGCCTTTTCTCTTGCCATAGCAATTGTTTCTTTCTCCTTTGGGTTTAAAGTCTTATCAAAGTCCCTACGAATTTTTTTTGCTACAGCATGTTTTTTTCGGTATGCTAAATGACTTCTTAATGCTGATTTATTTGCCCTGCTCATTTTGGCCCATTGGGTTTGTTGTTCAGCGGTTAAAATATTTTGAATCGCCATCCAATAATGTTTTCGAATTTGATGCAATCTCACTCTTCTTTCTTCCATGCCAAGATCCAAACTTTTGGTTTCGATGATGGCATTGCGAATATTTTCTCTATTCAATTCAATTTCTTTTTGTTGATTTCCACTTAATTTAAGTGCTTCGGCAAACGCTAAAATATTTTGGTTATTCCCTTTCTGATGGTGTTCCTGTTGGGCGTGGGCAGCAAAGATGGAAAAACAAAAAACAACCAATAGAATTATCTTGCTCATGCCCAAATGGTCACAAATTTTATGCCAACAAAAAAGCCGTTTTACACTTCGTAGCGTTCAGTGTGTGTAAAATAGCTGTTTGGAAGTTTCCCATGCGAAGCCTCCTGATAATCATCATAATTGCAAGGAAAAAATAATGGGGTTTCGGCATGCAAGTGAGGGATGGTATACCACCATCTATCGGTCCGTTTGCTTTTATAAAAGGAAAGAACAACTTCGGGTTCTACCTGACATTTGTAAACCATAAAATTATCGTGCCAATTGGGATGATCCGTTTTTCGATTGGCCATACCCTCCAAAAAATGCCACAGATTTTGAGCGAACAAATGGTAGTCTTGAGGAAAAGCAGAATCACCTTTTGCATTCAGCAAGGCATAGCCACGAATCATATCATTCATTCCAGAAAACCAAGCAAGTTGGCACATTTCAAAAGCATTAATTCCATTGGGTAAGTGCAGACCATTGCAATGGTAACTTCCCGATTCAATCGCATGGCAATCCATCAGAACAATTTGACTCTCTCGAATCAAAGGCTCTGCTTTTTGAATATTTTCTTTTAAAGTGCCCAATCGCATTAGTTGAAAATTCATGCTTTCGGCTGAACTTATTGTATTCCTTGGATTGAGGTAATTTTGAAAACCAAGCAATTGTACATTGTTTAAATAATTTGGCTCGTGGGTGCAAGTTTTGTAAAGAAAAGAGTTCTCTTCTAAATTGATTTTGGGAGAGATTTGGGTCAAACTGATGTCTTGCTCGCTTTTTTCAAAACTAGAATAAAGGGCGTCATTGACTTCCTCAAAATCGGTATGATTGATGGCCAGAACAGTCAAATTTTTTGAGAGTAATTCTTCAAAAATTTCGGTCAGGTTTTTCATTGAATTGAATTGCTTGACTTGAAAAAAACCAAAATCATAAACAAGCGGCCAAACATTTTGGGGAAACAAACAAAAAAAGGCATCTCGCATCATTTTTGCATCTTTCACCTCATGTCCAATGCTAAACATCACAACACCTTCTTGTGGGTTTGCTCTATAATCATGGATGTCCAAAACTTGATTGCCAAAAGAGAGC
Source organism: uncultured bacterium (assembly GCA_963991985.1). Taxonomy (GTDB): domain Bacteria; phylum Bacteroidota; class Bacteroidia; order NS11-12g; family UBA9320; genus MED-G17. Next base: position 60,053 of record CAXDRX010000004.1, read on the forward strand.
TTAGGATACCTGTTCAACTTGGGAATGGTGCTGAAAAAAGAATCTATCATTAACTTCGCTTTTCAAAAGTAGCTTACTAAAGTTTGACTTTATCCACATGTATTTTGTAACAGGTGCTTCAGGGTTTTTGGGTGGACATATTGTTTGTCAGATGTTGATTGAAGAAATGCGTGTTGTAGCACTCAAAAGACCCAATAGTTCCTTGGAACAACTGGAAACAATTGCCCATTTCTATGCCCAAATGGGTGTTGAAGTCGACCTTCACAAAATAGATTGGGTAGAAGGTGATCTATTTTCGGAAGCGGCAATAAAGCCAATTTTAAACAAAGCCAAAGGGTTGGTTCATGCCGGTGGATTGGTCTCTTTCCACCCGAAAGATATAGATCTTTTGTATCAAACAAATGCTCAAGCAACAAGAAACCTTGTGAATTGGAGTTTGGAAGAAGGTTTGGAGTATTTTTTACATATTAGTTCGGTAAGTACTTTGGGCGGGAAAGGAGATGAAATGATAAATGAGAAGTCTATGTTTCGAGAAGAAAACAAAAGTCATTATGCCAGATCCAAATATTTGGCAGAGCTAGAGGCACACAGAGCATCTGCAGAAGGAATGGCGGTGGGAATAGTAAACCCGAGCATTATTTTGGGGGTAGGAGACTGGAAAAAGGGAACAGCTCACTTTTTTGATTTATATGGTAGAAATTTCCCTTTTTATGGAGTGGGGTCAACAGGATTTGTGATGGCCAGTGATGTGGCCAAAGTAGTCTGTTTGATGGCCAAAGACAAAAAAGCCGACCAGTTTTTGTTGAACCAAAACAACTATACCTTCAAAGAGATATTCGATACTATTGCGGTTTCATTCTCCGCTAAGTGTCCATCCTTTGCGATTACACCTTTTCGGGCCGAACTGGCTTGGCGTGTGTTTGCCTTTCGAGAGTTTTTATTTGGTAAAAAAAGTTTTTTCTCAGCCGACAATGCTCGAAGCGCAGCACGAAAAAGAAATTATGATGGTTCGAAAATCAACAAGGCAATTCCATCTTTTCAATACAATGATGTACTAGAAAAAATACAGTCAATTTCGGATTTCAAAAGAGCAACAGAGGACCAATAACTTTTTGCGCTAAAGCCAATACTAAAGACTAGGCATTTGCCTCGTCATTGCTGTTTTCTTCACCTCCTTCTTCTGGGGTCTCTGCTCCCGCATCCGCGCTTATACTTGCCCGTGTTTTTACACAAGAGATAACGGGGTTTTCAGGCGAGTCGAGTAATTCTAAGTTGTTTACAGCAATATTTTTTATTCGTATGTTGTCCCCGATTTCCATTTTATCGACATCGATATCTATATAATTAGGAAAATCTTTGAGAAGGCCTTTGGCTTTCACTTTTTTCTGTCGGGTTTGCAGTTTACCACCTGAACGAACACCTGGCGCCACACCGACTGTTCGAACAGGAAGTTCCATAATGATGGCTCTATTGACATCTAAATACAAAAAGTCTGCATGCAAAATAATTTCGCTTACCGGGTGAAATTGAATGTCTTGAAGCTTACAAAGATATTTTTTGTTGTCCAAATCCAATTGAATGACATAAGTTTCTGGCGAGTATACCAAATGTTTGAAATCATTTAAATATACATCAAAATGAAGGTTCTCACCACCCCCGTAAAAAACACAAGGCACTTTGCCTTCTTGTCTTATTTTTTTGGCAACTTTTGAGCCTGTTTCTTTTCGTTTTTCTCCTTTTAATGCAATTACTTTCATTGTTATATTAAAATTTAAGATGTGACTGTGTGGCTGGATCTATTTTGAACAAAGAGCTGATGGATCCATTGTTGGCAACATTTGATATTGCCTCAGCAAATAAATTAGCTACCGACAATATTTTTACTTTCGGGGTTTGATTTTTTTTGACAGGAATGGTGTTGCACACTGCAAGTTCGTCGAGTTCTGAGTTGTGAATTTTGGTATATGCTTGACCACTCAACACAGGATGGGTACAGACAGCACGAACGCTATTGGCTCCCTTTTCTTTGATAAGTGCAGCAGCTTTTACCAATGTATTGGCGGTATCGCAAATGTCATCAACCAAGACTATGTCGTATCCTTCAACATCTCCGATGATGGTCATGGAGGCAACTTCATTGGCTCGTTTACGTTCTTTGTCGCAGATGACCATTTCGACATTCAAGAATTTTGCAAACTCTCTCACTCTTTTAGAAGCTCCAATATCAGGAGCGGCCAACTTTAGGTTTTTTAGTCCCAAGGACTTGATGTACGGAACGAAAATCACCGAGGAATCGAGGTGATCTACTGGGATATCAAAAAAGCCTTGAATTTGTGGGGCATGTAGATCCATGGTCATTACACGATCGGCACCTGCAGCGCTAAGTATATTGGCTACCATCTTGGAACCAATGGGTACTCTTGGTTTATCTTTTCGGTCTTGACGTGCCAATCCAAAATATGGCATGACAGCGACTACCTTGTATGCTGATGCGCGTTTCGCCGCATCGATAATTAACAAAAGTTCCATTAGATTGTCCTGTGAGGGGAAGGTAGATTGGATAATGAATATCGTACATCCTCTCACAGATTCATTGATACTTGGCTGGAATTCACCATCACTAAACCTCGCAATATTGATGGAACCCAATGGCGATCCTAGTGTACCTGTAATTTCTTCTCCTAAATAGCTCGTGGCTTCGCCAGAGAAGATTTTGACTTTGTTGTTTTCTTTGGTCATAATTGTTTTACTGTCATCCTCATCGTAAAGATAAGAATTATCATAAACACCAGTTGCCCGACTAGGATTCGAACCTAGACAAACGGTACCAAAAACCGGTATCCTGCCATTAGATGATCGGGCAATTTCCCAATGGGCGGGCAAAGTTAACTAAGCTTTTTTATTCTACCAATTTTTTAGTTGGCAACATCTGAAATAAACTGGATACGCATTATGTGAAGTTCATTTTCATCAAATTCTTCGTCAAATTCTTGGTATGCCAATTCGATTGAGTTTTCTTCCGATTCTCGGAAATAGTCAAAAATTTCATTGGCTACTTCTTCATCCATTATCTCATGAATAAAATAATATAAGTCCAATTTGGTGCCAGAATAGACAATATTTTCCATTTCCTGGAGCAGCTCGTCCATGCCCAGATGCACAGATTTTGCAATGTCTTCGATGGGAAGTTTTTTATCGATGTTTTGAATGATATGAATTTTTTTGATGGATTTGTTGACAACAGATTTTAAAATAATGTCTTCAGGCCGTTCTATATTGTTCTCTACAACGTGTTTTTCAATGACTTCAATAAATGGTTGACCAAACTTTTTTGCTTTATTTTTCCCTACGCCACTTACATTTTCCATTTCTTCCAGGGTAATGGGGAATTTTGTGGCCATGTCTTCCAAAGCACTTTCTTGAAAAATGACATACGGGGGTAGCCCTTTGCGCTTGGCAACCTCTCGTTGAACTTGTTTTAGTAGTTGAAACAAATGCTCATCGTGAATACTCTCAATTTTACTATTTTCAAAAGCTTCTTCTGTTACTTTTTCAAATTCTGTATCAATTGCCAATCTCACATCAATGGGTTCCCCAACAAAATTTTCTCCAAGAGGGGTAAGACTTACAAGGCCATACTTTTCAATATTTTTTAAAACAAAACCTTGCAGCATGCCATAGCGCATTAAACTTTTCCAAAAAATATCTGGTCGATCTTTCCCTTTGCCATATAATGGAAGTTCATTGTGTTTGAAGGCTTTTACCTCAGAAGTTGGCTTGCCCAGAAGAATATTTACGATATGTTTTGTTCTCACCATACCGCCAGTTTGTCCAACCACAGTAAGCAGTGCTGTCAATTCTTCTGTTACGTCTTCTTTTTCTTTAGGATGTCGGCAATTGTCGCAAAGTTTGGGGCATTGATCCTCATGATAATTTTCTCCAAAATAATTCAACAGCAATTCTCTTCGGCATTGAGCAGATTCTGCATAACTCACCATTTCTGCAATCAATTGTTCTCCAATTTCTCTTTCAGAAACTGGCTTATCACGTAAAAATTTTTCTAGCTTTTCAATGTCATTCGGATTGTAAAAAAGGACACAAGTTGATTCTATTCCATCTCTCCCCGCACGTCCAGTTTCTTGGTAATAACCTTCAATTGATTTGGGAACATCATAATGGATGATGAATCGAACATCCGGTTTGTCTATGCCCATTCCAAATGCAATGGTTGCGACAATCACATCTGCTTCTTCCATCAAAAAATCGTCTTGGTGTCGGCTCCGTGTTTTTGTATCCATCCCTGCGTGGTAGGGCAGCGCTTTGATTTGGTTGGCTTGTAAAATTTGTGCCACCTCTTCCACCTTTTTTCTGCTCAAGCAATAGATTATGCCCGATTTGCCTTTGAATCTATTGATTACGCCTAATATCCCTTTGAGTGTTACTTCTTTGGATCCTTTGGGTCTTATTTCGTAATATAAATTGTCACGATTGAATGATGATTTGAAAATTTTTGCGTCCATCATATCCAAGTTCTTTTGGATATCTTGTTGCACTTTTGGAGTCGCTGTAGCCGTAAGGGCCATAATCGGAACATTGTCTATTTGTTTGACCATTTGCTTGATTTGCCGATATTCTGGTCTAAAATCATGTCCCCATTCAGAGATGCAATGTGCTTCATCTACCGCCACAAAAGAGATATTTACGGATTTTAAAAAATCTATTGTTTCTTCTTTTTTGAGCGTTTCCGGAGCGATGTACAACAATTTTGTCTTTCCCGAACGGACTTCATTTTTTACCTTAGAATGTTCACTTTTTGTTAGGGTAGAGTTTAAAAAATGAGCAATGGAGTCGCTTTCTCCAAAACCTCTAATGGCGTCTACCTGATTTTTCATAAGGGCAATAAGCGGAGAAATGATGATTGCACAACCTTCACTGATCAAAGCTGGTAGTTGATAGCATAGAGATTTTCCGCCACCTGTTGGCATTATGACAAAGCAATCTTTACCCGATAAAATTGTTTGAATAACGACTTCTTGATTTCCCTTAAATTTGTCGAAACCAAAAAATGCTGTTAAGGAAGCTTTTAAATCTACGGATTGCTGTATCATTGAATATTTAGGGTATGATTAAATTCAAACAGAGGACTAAAGTAAGAAAAAAGATTTATTAGGGCAATAGGATTAAAAATAATAATAAGGTGAAAGACCAAAATAAAGTGAAGAATCATTATGCAATTATCATGGCTGGAGGAGTTGGGAGTAGATTTTGGCCATTGAGTAGGATGGAGAAGCCCAAGCAGTTTTTGGATATTTTAGGTTTGGGAAAGAGTTTGTTGCAAATGACCGTCGAAAGGTTTGAGAAAGTAATTCCCAGGGAAAATATATTGGTGGTCAGCAGTCAAAAGTACAAAAGCTTGATTTTGGAGCAAGTGCCTCAACTTTTATCGGAAAATATATTGATGGAACCTACTGCAAAGAATACAGCTCCTTGCATTGCTTATGCGACATACAAATTAAGAATGAAAGATGAAAATGCGCTTTGCGTGGTCGCCCCCTCTGATCATTTGATTACCAACGAAGAAGCTTTTTTGGAAAATATTACACAAGCTTTTGAATTTGCTTCACAAGAAAATGTATTGATTACTTTGGGCATTGAGCCACATCGGCCAGATACTGGTTACGGCTACATCCAATTTGATAAAAACACACAAAAGAAATCTTTCAATAAGGTGAAAACCTTTACTGAAAAGCCAAATATTGATCTGGCACAAACATTTTTGGAGAGCGGTGATTTTTTATGGAATGCAGGCATTTTTGTTTGGAATGTGAATTCTATCATTCAAGCATTTGGAACGTATGCCGAAGAATTAGACGAACTTTTCGATTCCATTTCAATCAATTATTTTACCGAATTGGAGCAAGCATCCATCAAAGAGGCATATGAGAAGTCAACCGCAATTTCTATAGATTATGCCATTATGGAGAAGGCAAAAAATGTATATGTTTTGCCCTCTACTTTTGGTTGGAGTGATTTGGGCACTTGGAAATCACTTTATGATTTTGTCCCCAAGGACAGCAATGAGAATTTTGTTTTAGGGGATAGCATCCAAATAGAAGACACCCAAAACAGCTTAATTGTCGCAGAAGGGGAAAGATTGGTTGTTGTGGATGGTGTCAAAGACTTATTTGTTGTTAGTACAGACAAGGCAGTTCTGATTTGCCACCAGAAAAATGAAAATAAAATAAAGGGAATCGTAAAGAAATTAAAGGAAAAATTTAACGCTTATTTTAGTTGAAACATTTGTTTACATTTTTCTTCTCTTTCTTGTATTTAAGCCAACCTTTACTGGCATTTTCAAAATTGCCAGAGATTGAAAATCCTTCCTTTCAGTTCAAAAATTTATACAACGTCCAATATTTGAGGTCTTTTTTTGTAAAATTGGATGCCCTTGTGGAGGGCAAGAAATTCTATGTCAATATTGCCCATATTGGGGATTCTCATATTCAGGCAGATCATTTTACCCAGACTTGCAGAAAACTTTGGCAGCAGGATTTTGGCAATGCGGGAAGAGGTTTCTTTTTCCCATATCAGCTCGCATCTAGCAATGGCCCTACAAGTTTTATTGCCAGTAGTACTGGGAATTGGAAAGCAAATAGAAGCACAAAATATTCAGACAATGGCCCTTTTGGCCTGACCGGAATTTCTTTGACCACCCAAACAAAAACGAGTGGTTTCAAACTTGCCTTTTTGGATTCATTTTCGAGCGATGATTTTATTGAGTTGGATTGTTTTTATAAATCAATTGATGAGACGGCACCTAGAATCAACGGTTTGAAAGGCAATACTTTGCCGGAAGTGGGTAGCCGATTTTTTTTTGACTCCCTTCAGAGAAATATTACCTTGAAGCTAGAGTCAAACTTGGCTGCAAATCATGAGTTTTCATTTTTTGGTTTTAACGCAAAAAATGGTTATCCTGGTGTTTTATACCACAGTTTGGGGCTCAATGGCGCAAGTGTTAAAAGCACCCTGAAAAACACCTATTTTTCGGAACACCTAAAAATCCTAAGTCCCCATTTGGTGATTATTTCTTTGGGTACAAATGATGGTTTTATGCCCCAATCAAAATTTTGCAGTCCATGCTTTGAAAATGACTTGAGGCAGTTGATTGCTCGAGTGAAAAAGTCGAATGAAAATGTCTCAATATTGCTTACAACACCTGGGGACAGTTACCGACAAAAGAAATATCACAACTACAACAATCCTGAAATTAAAAGAATCATTATCAAGTTGGCAGATGAAATGCATTTTGCTGTTTGGGACTTTAATCAATGGATGGGGGGTGAATTTTCGATGAAAAAATGGCACAGCAAAGGCTGGGCGCAAAATGATTTGGTGCATTTCACCAAGGCCGGCTATAAATTCATGGGCCAGCAGCTCTATGAGTCTATTTTGGAAGCTTACGAAAAAAGAATGGATTAATGCTACAATTGAGAGAAATACTTAGCTACCATCCTGAAAATCCGCTTCTATTCAATCACTATCACTTTTTGCTTTTGTTCACCATGGCTTTTGGTATTTTTACCTTGCTCGACTTTAGCAAGAAAAAATTGGCTCGAAACGCTTTCCTTTTTTTGTTCAGCCTATTTTTTTATTACAAAACAAGTGGACTCTACTTTTTTATTTTATTGTTTTCTACGCTAATCGATTTTTATCTTGGATTGGCGATCGGAAAAGCTTCAAGGTCTCCCCGAAAAAAGTTCTTTTTATTTCTGAGTTTGACCAGCAATATAGGTTTGTTGGCATTTTTTAAGTATTCCTATTTTTTGGTTGATGTAGTCAATCTTTGGTTTGGTTTGGAATGGCAGGCAGTCAATTTTTTGCACCTATTTTCTAATGAAGTATTTGCAAGTAATTTTGATATACATCACATCTTCCTACCTGTTGGGATTTCATTTTATACCTTTCAAACACTTAGTTACAGCATAGATGTTTATCGGGGAAATATTCAACCTTGTCGCAGTCTTCTCGACTTTGGTTTTTTTGTTAGTTTCTTCCCTCAATTGGTCGCGGGCCCCATTGTTCGAGCAAAAGACTTTTTGCCACAAATTCATCAACCCTATGCACTCAGTAAGTTGCAATTTGGTCATGCCCTTTATCTTATTTCTATTGGTTTGATTAAAAAAGTAGTAATTTCAGATTACATCAGCGTCAACTTTGTGGATAGAGTTTTTGAGGAACCTACATTGTATTCTGGTTTTAGCAATTTGATGGCAATATATGGTTACGCGATTCAGATTTATGCTGATTTCTCGGGTTATTCGGATATGGCGATTGGACTTTCGGCTTTACTTGGTTTTACTTTGCCCTTAAATTTTAATTCCCCGTACAAGGCAGTTAGCATTACAGATTTTTGGAGAAGGTGGCATATTTCACTTAGCTCTTGGCTACGCGATTATTTGTACATTTCTTTGGGTGGAAATAGAAAAGGAATTTATCGCACATATATCAATTTGATGATGACCATGCTTTTGGGTGGTTTGTGGCATGGGGCAGCAACAAAATTTATTTGGTGGGGAGGATTCCATGGCTTAGCCTTGGCGGTTCATCGTATCTACTCAGAAAAATTTTCTTGGGCAAATGCCCCAAAGGGGATCTATAAAATATATGCTCAAGTTTTTACATTTCATTTCGTATGTTTTTGTTGGGTTTATTTTCGGTCTGCTGACCTTGCAACCGTTCAATCGATTCAGCAACAAATTTTTCAACAATTTGAATGGTCGCAAGTGGTTGAAGTTACTCGTGGCTATTGGAGAGTCTTTGCAATGATTTTGCTTGGCTATGTTTTACATTTATTGCCCAAAATATGGAAAGTTAAGGCCAAAAATTATTTTTCAAATTGGCCCAATTTTGTTAAGGTGGTCTTCTTCTTTGTTCTCATTGTTTTGTGCTTCCAGGCAGTTAGTTCAGACAATCAACCCTTCATTTATTTCCAGTTTTGATTTGTATTATTGCCAAATGAGAAATTTTGTATTTGTTACAGTTCTTATCATTATCGGTCTTTTTGGCTTTCAAAAAGCACTTTTTGGTGATGACACGATTAGAAATTGCAAAAAGGGGCACTATTATTTCAAAACGCTTTATAATGCAGATGCATTAGATATCCAAAATCAAAATAGAACATCTACCTGTTGGAGCTTTTCGGCATTGTCTTTTTTTGAGTCGGAGGCAATGAGACTAGGAAATGGGAAGCACAAATTGAGTGAGATGTTTGTTGTCCGAAGTGCATATATAGAAAAAGCAAAACAATATGTTCGCTACCATGGTCACGTCAATTTTGCAGAGGGTGGAGCTTTCCATGACATCCCTTTGGTGATAAAAAAATATGGTATGGTCCCCGAATCCGTCTATCAAGGTCTTGAGTATGGTTTGGAGAATCACAATCATGCCGAAATGGTTGCAGCTCTTACAGGTTTTCTAAATGGTATTATAGCCAATAAACAAGGAAAACTCACCCCCGCTTGGATCAAAGCGTATGAAGGGATTTTGGATGCTTATTTGGGAAAAGTTCCTGAAAAATTTGATTATCAAGGCAAAAGCTATACACCCAAGTCTTTCGCTGAATCTTTGGGATTGGAGATGGACAATTATGTTGCGCTTTCTTCGTTTAGCCATCATCCATTTTATGATTATTTTATCATCGAAGTTCCAGACAATTGGGCACAAAAGGAAGTTTTCAACCTGCCACTAGACAACTTCATGGAGGTGATGACCGAGGGAGTGAAAAATGGCTTCTCTTTCGCTTGGGGTGCAGATGTTTCAGAAAAGGGTTTTGCTTACCGATATGGTCTTGCCATTGTTCCCTCAGACGACAATAATCTGGCCATGAAGGGGCAAGACAAAAGTGGGTTTAGAAGTGCGGGTGCCGAAAGGAAGGGGAGTCAATTGCTCTACCCAGGCAAAGAAAAAGAGATTCATCAAAAAATGAGGCAAGAAGCTTTCGATAATTATGCAAGCACAGATGATCATGGAATGCATGTGACGGGCCTTGTTGAAGATCAAAATGGAACGCCCTATTTTAAGGTAAAAAATTCTTGGGGGAAATCAAATGACTGTCAAGGTTTTTTGTATGCAAGTATGCCCTATGTGGCCTACAAAACCATCAATATTTTGATTCATAAAAATGCCTTGCCAAAATCTTTATTAAAAACCTTAAGCAAATAAAAAAGTCCACCCCAATGGGCGGACTTTTTTGTTTTAATGAATAAATATGGATTACTAAAATTTACGGAGTATTTTAATGCCAAACTCTGCCAGGAGCCATTTGAGCCAAAGGACAAACAAGAGAGGCAGCACAAAAAAGGAGAGAATATTGAACTCTCGCGCACCTGCAAAATCAAAATGCATGAGATGCATTACTGCTCGTGTCATTCCCGTGGAATAAACGTAATCTTCTAGTCCCAAAAGAGCGAATAGGCTGATACTTTTTCCCTCGTCAAAAAAATCCAAAGGCAAAATCCAAAGTGTTAAAGGAATGGCAAGTAAAATGAATACCTTTAAGCCATTCAACCAGGTAAATCGTTTATAGTTTTTTGGTATAGTCTCCATCGATAGGCTTAAGATCACCAGTAACGATTCTTACCAAATCTATTAAGGCCCAAAGACCACAACCACCGCCAGTCAACAATTGAATGATTGCAACGCCTGTATAACCTAAATAAAATCTATGGATTCCGATTGTTCCTATTAGTGCAACTAGTAGTAAAGCAACAAGCTGACTTTTCCCATCTGTAGTGGATTCCTTAGATTTTTTGGCTTGTTTTTTCATTTGCTTTAAAACTTGTTTTTCTATGTTGGAAGTTTTAGCAATGGTATTATTTATTGGATCGCTATCCTTGGATTTTTGTTCGATAACAATCATTTCGGCGGCAGTATTTTGGCTATTTAGTTCAGGAATGTTATTCATTTTGGAGGCCAATGCCGTTGATTCTGCCACTTTATGATCGACAGGGTTTACTGCTTGAATTTCCTTGTTTAGCTTATTTTCCTTGCGAACTTGGGTAAGGGTTTCACTCTGTTTGTTTTGTGGTTTTTTTCGCAATTCAATTTTAAACCCTTTGTTTAGTTTGCGCTTGTTTGAAACAACTTGGTTTGATGTTGAGCAAGCAGAAAAGAATACCAAAATCGATAGTATTCCAATCAAGTTAATTTTTATTATCATGTGCGGCTTAATTTAAGAAATCTATATTTAATCATAAAAAGAATTTAGAAAATAAATAAGAGCCCTTTGAATTTGGTGCATAAAAAAGCCCGCTCTTGAAAGGCGGGCTTTTCGCAGTATTTTTGTACAATTAATTGTTGATGACGGGCGAAGTAGGCTCCTTTGGCATAGTCTTCACAAAGCCTTTAATGGTGAGATGATCTGTGCCGTTTTGGCTATTGCTTTTGACCGTTATTGTTTTCACAAAATTGCCAGGTCTTCCTCTAGAATTGTAAATGGCGGTAATATAGCCTTCTCCTCCTGGAGGAATGGGTTCCTTGGTCCACTTAGGTGTTGTGCATCCGCAAGAAGCTTTCACAGAAGTAAGCAAAGCGTCCGCATTTCCTTTGTTTATAAATTTAAATTGGATAGTGGCTTGGGTACCTTCCTCTATGGAGCCAAAATCATGCTGTGTTTTTTCAAAAACCAGTTTTGGTGCTTTGGTGTCTTGAATAATTGCTTTTTCTTGAGCTAGGCCAAAGGAGATAATCCCTAAGACGAAAGCCGATGCGATAATAATCTTTTTCATTGTTGGTCAAATGTATTATTTGTCTAATATGAAAACAAATGTTGTGCCAAAAAGCCTTTAATCTTTTTTTGATAAAATATTTCCCGTAATGCTAATGGGAACCTCTCCAAACTGGTTGTTGCTGATTATCCGCAATGTTTTGGTAAAAGGCCCTTCCCTATTTTCTGTGTTGAACCAAACTTCAATAACAGCGGTATCTCCCTTTTCTATTGGATCTTTGGGCCATTTTGGAGTGGTACATCCACAAACACGTTCAATGCTAGAAATCCAAATAGGTACTGCGCCTTCGCTAATAATTTGGAACTTGGTTTTGACAAGCATTCCCTCCTTTACATCTCCAAAATCATGAAATTGTTTGACCAATTTAATCCGAGCAAAAGAATCTGATTCTTGCCCAAAAGCAGAAAAAATGCCCAAAAAGAAAAAAAAGTTGATCAGTATGGTTTGCTTTGCTTTCACGACCTAAAATTGGCTTTGGTTTTGTCTAAAAAGGATCGAGTTCCTTCAGTAAAGTCTTCGGTCTGGAAGGAATTTCCGAATGAATTGATTTCCATTTCATGCCCATTTTGTTCAGAAAAATAGGCATTTGTGCATTGTATGACGGAAGCCATAGCCAAAGGTGACCGTTTGGTAAAAGTGGCAATCAATTGGAAGCAATAAGACATCAAATGCTCTTTTTCCACGATTTCATTGATTAGGCCTATTCGATGGGCTTCATTTGCATCGATATTTTTCCCAGTAAGGTTCATTTCTAAAGCTTTGCTTTTGCCTACCAGTTGAATCAATCGTTGTGTCCCGCCGTAGCCTGGTGGTAAGCCCAATTTAACTTCGGGCTGGCCAAAAATTGCGTTGGGACTTGCGATTCTTAAATGACAAGCCATCGAAAGTTCATTCCCACCGCCAAGCGCATATCCATTTATTGCTGCAACGATAGGTTTACTACATTTTTCAATCGCATACATCACATCATGTCCTTCAGCGCTCATAGCTTTGCCTTCTTTGGGACTGTAGTTGGCAAATTCTGCAATATCTGCTCCAGCGGCAAAAGCTTTCTCACCTTTGCCGGTAAGAATAATTCCATGAATTTGGTCATCCACTTCAAATGTTCTTACGGCATCTTTTATTTCCTGTAAAAGTTTTCTATTGAGTGCATTCATTTTGTCTTCCCGGTTTATGGTGATGACACCAGCGTGATTCTCTTTTGTAAGCACTATAAATTGATATTCATCCATCTTTTCAAAGAAACATAATTTTGAGAATAACTAAGTTTGTTGAAATACGAATGGATTCTTTTCATCCAACCAAACGGGCCGATTGGTATCAAAAAATCTCTAAAGATTTGGAGATAAGTCCCAAAGACTTTCCTAGCTATGAGGGTATGAATCGTATCGCTTATAGCCCATTCATGACGAGTGAAGATTTGCCAGAAAATTGGCGATCAATCTCACATGCAAATCATGTGAAGAACAGCTCACAGCAAAGTTTTTTTTTCCCGCTCTCCGCTGACAATAGAATGCTCGAGAAATGGTTTGATGATTTCTACCAAAAACCAAAACCCAAACTATTTCTAGACGCCTCAGAATTGCCCAGTTATCAAATAGAAAATGCAATAGATAGTTTGTGTCAAATTTCAGAAGATTGGGATTTTCAAATCATAATGCCCAGGGCAGCAGACAAGTTTGCTTATACATGGACCCAGAAATTTGGAGAACTTAAAGAGCAAACATCTTTTTGCCACATTCCCTCGCCGCCATTGGACGAAAAGATGGAGTTGTGCAATCCTCTTGCATTAAAATATTATCATATCATAAAATTTAGAGATGGCAAAAAATCTTTAAATTCAATTTTCTATCTTTTTGAAAAACTAAGACAGGCTTTGCGTGAAAAGAGTCTAGAGAAAATTTTGGTTTCGTGGCAATTGGGAGAGCATATAATAGAGGAGATGGCCGCAATACGTGCTTTTCGGTATGTGTTTTATCAATGGATAAAAGTTTTTTTTCAACAAAAAGTTGAATTGCAAATTCACATAGAATGTGGCCATTTTGAGACGCAGAATGAAAAAACCAATCACCTTATTGCCATTTCCAACCAAGCCATTATTGGTTCCTTGGTGAATGCCAATTATTTATCCGTTAAACAAGATAAAATAAAAGAAAGTTTTGCTGCATATCAAGTGTTAGAACTCATTCTCTCTGAGGCAAAGTTGGCTTCTGCCATCAACCCACTAGAGGGCAGCTATGCAGTAGAAAAAATGACTTCAGGCCTTGCGGCATCCATCCAAGAAAAACTCGGATTGGAAAGCGAAAATGAAATTTTGTTCGAAGGTGATTTGCCAGCAGCCAAAGTGTATGGAGACAAGCAACCCTATCAGGCGGCAGGGCTGGCTCCTTTTACCAGGGGGCCATATAGCACAATGTATCTGAAAAGACCTTGGACCATTCGACAATATGCTGGATTTTCAACTGCCCGCGCTTCAAACCACTTTTATAAGAGAAACCTTAAAGCTGGACAAAAAGGCCTTTCAGTAGCCTTCGATTTGGCAACACATAGAGGTTATGATTCCGACAACCCTCGAGTCTTCGGTGATGTGGGGATGTCTGGTGTAGCAATAGATACCGTAGAAGACATGAAAATACTATTTGAGGGGATACCGCTCGACAAGGTGTCGGTTTCTATGACCATGAATGGAGCTGTCCTGCCTATACTTGCCTTCTATATTGTTGCTGCAAAAGAGCAAGGAGTTCCGACCAATCAACTCAAAGGAACCATACAAAACGATATTCTTAAAGAATTTATGGTACGAAATACGTACATCTATCCTCCAGAAGCGTCCATGAACATCATTCGCGATATTTTTAGGTACACTGCTAAAAATATGAGTAAGTTCAACAGCATTTCTATCAGTGGATACCACATGCAGGAGGCAGGGGCAAGTCCCGAATTGGAGTTGGCATATACGCTTGCAGATGGTTTGGAATATGTACGTGAGGGTCTAAAGGCAGGCCTACAAATTGATGATTTTGCTCCTCGATTGTCATTTTTTTGGGGAATAGGAATGAATTTTTTTAAAGAAATTGCCAAGTTAAGAGCGGGTAGAGAATTGTGGTCAGAATTAATGCAACAGTTCAAACCTAAAAACCCCAAAAGTCTGATGCTCAGAGCCCACTGTCAAACCTCGGGATGGTCGCTTACTGCTCAAGATCCGTTGAACAATGTGGGCAGAACCTATTTGGAAGCATTGGCTGCCACTTTGGGTGGAACTCAATCTTTGCATACAAATTCATTGGATGAAGCGCTTGCACTTCCAACAGACTTTTCGGCAGCCATCGCAAGAAATACCCAAATTTATTTACAAAAAAAATCTGGAGTTGTAGATTTCGTTGATCCTTTTGGGGGTAGTTATTTGGTTGAAAAAAACACCCAAGAGCTCAAAAGCAAAGCCAAAAAGCTTTTGGATGAAATAGAAAATTATGGTGGCATGGCAAAGGCAATACAAGGGGGTGTCCCAAAGCTAAAAATTGAGGAATCAGCGGCCCAGAAACAAGCAAGAATAGACAAAGGAAAAGATAAAATTTTAGGCTTGAATTATTTTAAAAATAGAGAAAATACATCCCTTGATATTCTGCAAATTGATAATCTTAGTGTTCAAGAAGAACAATTAAAAGGCCTAAGGGAGGTAAAGAAAAAAAGACAACAAGAGAAGGTTACTGAAGCACTAAAACAAATAGAAATAGCCGCAAAACAAAACTTTGGTTTGATGGAAGCTTGTATTTTGGCCGCAGAGGCTCGAGCTACAGTAGGGGAAATTTCCGATACTTTAGAAAAAATATATGGAAGATACACAGCGGACAATGCCGTAATAAGTGGCGTATATTTGAAAGGCATGGAGAACGAAAAACAATTCCTTCAGGCACAGCAAAGGATTAAAGATTTTATAAAAAGGAATGGTAGGAGACCAAGAATTTTGATCGCTAAAATGGGACAAGATGGTCATGATCGGGGGGCTAAAATTATTGCTTCTGGATTTTCAGATATTGGTTTTGACGTTGATATGGGTCCCCTTTTTCAAACACCCGAGGAGGTAATCAATCAGGCCGTAGAAAATGATGTTCACATCATTGGAGTGTCGAGTATGGCAGGTGGCCACAAAACACTCATTGCAGAGCTTGTAAGAGAAAAAGACAAAAAAAATTGCACCGATCTTTTATTGGTGGCTGGGGGTGTAATTCCAGAAAATGACCATGAACAACTCAAAAAAGAAGGTGTTGATTTTATTTTTGGGCCGGGTACCATTCTTGGGGAAGCAGCTCTGGAAATATTAAATAAAATGATACAATAAAATGTCAATCTCAAGTGCTTCCAACCCACAAGTAAAACGTCTAAAAGCATTGGGTCTAAAATCCAATTTAAGAAAAAAAGAAAATGTATTCTTAGTAGAGGGGAAAAAAGAAATCACCTTCGCACTACAAGCAAATTATGACTTACAGAACCTTTTCTATGCCCACCACATTCCAGAATCTTTGAAACCATACCAATCCAAATGTATTGCTTTAAGCGCTCGATTACTGGATTCCTTACTTTATCGAAAAGAAGGAGATCAACTGTTGGCCGTTTTTGAGCGAAAAAACCATCCATTAGAAGATATTCAACCCAAAAAAAAAGGCCTATATCTTATTTTGGAAGGCATAGAAAAACCAGGCAATGTTGGTGCTATTTTACGAACGGCAGACGCTACCAAAGTAGATGCAATTGTTTTGTCTAACCCCCAATGTGACCTATATAGCCCAAATTGCATAAGAAGTAGTTTAGGGTGTGTTTTTCATCAAAATATAGCCTTTGCTAAAAACCAAGAATTATTGGAATGGTTGAAAAAAAATGACATCAAAATATTTGCGACTGATTTACAAAACACAAACAATTATCTACAAGAAAGTTACACCCAATCTTCCGCTTTTATCTTCGGTGCAGAAAGTTCAGGAATTAGTGATTTTTGGAAATCAAATGCAGACAAACGAGTCAACATAGCCATGCTTGGGAAAAACGACAGTTTAAATGTTTCCGTTACTGCAGCTGTAATAGCTTTTGAAGCAAAAAGACAAAGAATGTATGAATAGCGGAAGTTTATTTGAAAAGATTATCCATGGAGATAGACAATCCTTAGCAAAGGCAATAACGCTCGTTGAAAGTACCTTGGATGAACACAGAATAGAGGCTGAACAACTTATCAAAAGCATCGTTCAACATCCAACAAAATCGATTCGTGTAGCGGTATCTGGAATTCCAGGTGTTGGTAAAAGTAGCTTTATTGAAGCTTTGGGTTTGTATCTTATCGAAAAATTTCAAAAAAAAGTCGCGGTTTTGGCGATAGACCCCAGCAGCCCGATTGGTGGCGGAAGTCTATTGGGAGACAAAACACGAATGCAAGAATTGTCGAAACAAGAAAATGCATTTATTCGTCCGTCTCCAAACAGTCAAACCCTTGGAGGAGTCCATCTCAATACTCGAGAAAGTATCCTCCTGTGTGAAGCGGCTGGTTTTGACGTGATATTGGTGGAAACAGTTGGAGTTGGCCAAAGTGAAATGTACGCGAGATATATGGTAGATTTTTTTGCTACCTTCCTTCTCCCCAAGACAGGAGATCAACTTCAAGGACTAAAAAAAGGGATTGTGGAGGTCTCCGATTTAATTTGTATTCACAAATCAGATGGCGATAATGAGCCACAAGCCAAACAAACTGCTTTTGAATACAAAACAGCTTTGTCTATTTTTAATCCACAAAAAAAAGATCCCATTTCAATCTTAGAAACATCCATCTATAAGCCCAAATCAATCGCTCAATTTTGGGAAGTCTTTCAAAAAATGGAATCCAAACTATCAGAAAGTGGTCGGTGGGAAGAAAAACGTAGGCAACAAAAAAATCACTGGTTAAAAGAATCCATCCTATTTAATCTTCATAGAAGAATGGAAGATTTATGGGCGGCCAATCAGAAAGAACAATTTGATACACCTTATGAAATAGCAAGAAATATAACAAAAAGCAAAGTACACCCAACTGACTAATATGAGTTTAAAGCACAAAAGAAACGAAGAATCTAACGAGATAGAGGTTCTAGATATTGAAAAAAAGAGACAAAAAATTTTTGAAGGCGGAGGAAAGAAAGCAATCCAAAAACAAAAACAAAAAGGAAAACTACTGGCGAGAGAACGCATTGAGTATCTCAAGGATGATGATGAATTATTTTTCGAGATTGGATCTTTTGCGGCTTATGATATGTATGCAGAGCATGGAGGTGCTCCTGCGGCAGGAGTAATCGGAGGAATAACAAAAGTAGCTGGTAAATGGTGTGTGATTGTGGCCAATGATGCTACCGTAAAAGCAGGGGCCTGGTTTCCAATGACCGGCAAAAAAAACCTTCGTTTACAAGAAATTGCGATGGAAAATCAAATTCCCATCATTTACCTTGTGGATAGCGCAGGGGTCTATTTGCCAATGCAAAATGAAATATTTCCAGACAAAGACCATTTTGGAAGAATATTTCGAAACAATGCAAAAATGAGTAGCATGGGCATCACACAAATTGCCGTTGTGATGGGGAGTTGTGTAGCAGGAGGCGCTTATTTGCCGATAATGAGCGATGACGCAATCATAGTCGAAAAAACGGGATCCATATTTCTTGCAGGATCTTATTTGGTAAAAGCCGCTATAGGAGAAGATGTAGAAAATGAAATGCTGGGTGGCGCACAAACCCAAACGGATATTTCTGGTGTAATCGATGACAGATTTCCAAACGATCAATCTGCACTTGATCGAGTAAAATTTCTAATGAAACAATTAAACATTGATAAGAAGACAAAACTGGAAAGAACCACACCCAAAGCGCCTAAATTGAAGCCAAGCGAAATTTTTGGGATTCTACCGAGCAATCGAAACAAAACCTATGAAACAAAAAGAATCATAGAAACACTTGTTGACGATAGTCATTTTGAAGAATATAAAGAGAAATATGGTCAAACCATTTTGTGTGGATGGGCCAAAATAGAAGGCTACAGTGTGGGTATCGTGGCCAACAATAGGCAATTGGTTAAAAACGCAAAAGGGGAAATGCAGGTGGGTGGAGTGATTTACAGCGACAGCGCGGACAAGGCAGCTCGTTTTATTATGAATTGCAATCAGAAGAAAATTCCTTTGGTCTTCCTTCAAGATGTTACTGGTTTTATGGTGGGTTCGAAAAGTGAACAGGGAGGAATAATCAAAGATGGGGCAAAAATGGTAAATGCGGTGAGCAATAGCACCGTGCCCAAATTTTCAATTGTTATTGGAAATAGTTATGGTGCAGGGAACTATGCGATGTGTGGAAAAGCATATGACCCAAGATTTTTTCTGGCGTGGCCCAGCGCAAAGATCGCCGTTATGGGAGGGGAGCAAGCCGCAAAAACCCTATCGCAAATTGAAAAATCAAGACGATTAAAACAAGGAGAGAAAATTGATCAAATCGAGGAAAGAAAAATATTGGATAAGATCATTGCGCAATACAACCATCAAACCACTCCTTTGTATGCCGCAAGCCAACTTTGGGTAGACGAAATCATCCATCCAATGGAGACTCGAAAATGGCTTCATATGGGCCTAGAGATTTCATCATTCGCAACCATACAACCTTTCAATGTAGGTGTTTTGCAGACCTAATGGTATTTTCAAAAATTATTGAAAATTAAATAAACTGCATGTAAATTTTGCTAATTTTGCTCCATGGCAGAGGCTAAAAGTGTAATAACTTGTGACATGGAGGGTATTATTGAAACCTTCAATGAAGGCGCAGAAAAGATTTTTGGTTACAAATCAGAAGAAGTGGTGGGTAAAAAAAGAGTATCCATGTTTTCTCCCGGAGAAATTGTCTTACAAAATGTAGGTCTTTGGCTCAAAGAAGCCAGTAAAAATGGAGAATATCTGACAGAAACACAGTTTGTTCACAAAGACGGTCGATCGATCAATGCAAACATCAGAATTACGCCCACCTTTGCCAATGGAAAAGAGAATGGCCAAACAGGATACTGCGGAGTAACAGAGCTCATCGATAAAGAGGTTTCGGTCCCCATCAAGTTTTCAACCAAACTAATCAAAGGACTGGCCATTACAAGATTACCTTTCATTTCAGCAGTTATTATGCCAGCACTGGTGGCAGGAGCTTTCGCAGCACACAATCTTTCATCAGGGTCGTTCAATACATTCCACTTTGTTTTGTCCATACTGGGTGTGGTTCTTCTGCATTTGGGGAGCAATGTTCTTAATGATTATTTTGATGTCAAAGATGGAACGGATGACGCCAACAACGATTACTTTCTTCAATATTCAGGTGGAAGTCGAGCCATAGAGCTTGGTTTAATAACGCTTAAGGGAACCAAAAAACTAGGATGGATTTTGGTTGGTTTTGCAGCTGGGATTGGTGCCTATCTCACTTACACAGTTGGCATGGGGGCCTTATGGATTGGTTTGGCAGGTTTGTTTCTGGGGTACTTTTATACTGCTCCTCCGTTACGATTGGTGGCGCGAAGAGGTTTGGGAGAATTGGCCATTTCCTTGGCTTTTGGTCCTCTTGTAACCCTTGGTGTCTATTATGTTCTTTCTGGCGTTTTAAGTTTAGATGCTTTTCTGATCGGATTGGCGCCAGGTTTTTTAACAGCGAATATTTTACTCATCAATGAATTCCCGGATGCAAAAAGTGATGCGACAACAGGAAAAAATCACTTGGTTGTAACTTTCGGAAAAAAGAAATCAATCAATATTTATTTGGGCATCTGCATTCTAAGTTTTTTAGCGAATCTTTATGCTTTTTTTAATATCATGTACACTAAAGGCAACCTAATATTCCTTGGTGTAGCGATTGTATCATTTCTTTTTGGTTTGAAACTGGTTTCTGACATAAGAAAAAATTACGACAGCCGAAAGTTGGTCAAAACCAATGTCAATACCATCGCCCTAAGTGCACTTACTGGTTTGGCAATGGCTGCTGGTATTTATTTTTTTGGTGGGTAGAAATCGTTAATGTCATAAATATCATAAGCTTCCTTTGACAACATTGGGGTGAAACGGATTTGCATATTCTCTCCAAACGACTTTTTCGCAACGATTATATATTTCGCCTTTCCATTCGTGTGAGCCAATAATTTCTTTGGCTCGGCAATTTCTTCATTGTTCATGAGCCACCCTTTTCTATGGCTGAAATAAAATGGTGTTGGATTTGGATGTGAATTGATAACGATTAAATCTTTATTGGATGCTCCAACTAAGCTTAAATCTTTCTCTAGTGACTCAAAAGCGAAAAAATCTTTTTTTCTGGTAAAATCATCTTTCTGGGTAAAAAAATTGTCTGCTACAAAGCCAATCAAAAAAAGAACAATGAGTCTTTGGCTTTTTATTTCACTCAACCCATAACCTGCAATCAATGCTAGGAGTGGGGTAAGGGGTACCATGTAATAGCTATGATGAACAAATGTCCATCCTGCCTTTAAAATAATAGGTAAATACGCAAAAAGGCCTAGAAGAAATACATAGAAAAAATGCCATTCTTTTTTTTTTATAATGAAAAAAACACCCAAAAGAAATAGCCCAAAACCAACGAAATGAAGAGGATGTTCATAAAAGTTTTTTAAAAAAAGGATGGGTTCAGATAAAATTTCTGAAAGTCCGGATGAAAAAGATTTGCCCGAAAAAAAGTGATAAAAGCCAAAGTGTTGAGTAAGGTAGGGTGACCAGTAGAAGTACCAAAATATTATGAAAATAAATCCTGGACAAAGAACTCCTAAAAGAAAAACTTTTTTTCTCCAATCTATTTGCCCATCCAAAAAAGGGAAAATGAAAAAAGAATAGGCATAGCCAGCGGGAAGTTTAGACAGTGTCCCAAGGGGCAACAAAAGAATAGCAAGAAAAAGGTGTTTGTAACGGCCCTCTTTTAAATAAACATAGCCATAATAAAGACCGATAATGACGATCGAAATGGCAAATGTGTCCGGCATAATTTTTCTTCCATATTTAAACCAATGCGAGAAAATCAAAACAAAAGTGGCTAAAAAAGCGAGCTTCTTGTTCCAAGCAAGTTTTAGTAACTTAAAAAAATAAAAAATACCAGCAGAGCTGACCATCAAATTGATAAGACGCCCATACCAGTGATCATAACCAAATACCAGAGAGAAAAGGTAGATAAGATAGTTAAAGAAAGGGAACTCCATTCCTGTTATACCAGTTTTATCGCCAGCAAAATCTATGCGTGGGTAAAAAATATTATTGGAAACTTCCAAAAAATTACGGGCGACCATTGAAACAGTGGTCTGCCTCCAATTGTGGTTGGCCTCAAGTGGTGAAAAAGTGATTCCGTAAATACGAATAACAAAGGCAATCAGAATCCAAAATCGAATATCAGACAGCAGAAGATTCAGTCTTCTTTTTGCCATGCGTCAATCTCTTTCTGGATGCTATTCATGTACATTTCTCTACCCGCTTTTTCTGCTAGTTTGAGCGCTTTACGATTCACTTCAATGGCGGAAGATGTTTTGTTTTGAGCAAAAAGAATTTGGGCTTTTTTACGAACCATCCAGTAGCTATTGGTCTGGTCAATTGCCTTATCAATCCAGCCAAGGGCTTTGTTTAAGTCAAGCTGTTTGTCGAGATAATAGCTTGCAGCACTATAATAAGTGTTTGCTGCAACACCTTGCATGGCTTTGTCTATATTTTTAAGCACTTCCAAGTCGGTTTCAAGATCTACTTGAAAAGCAACTCGAGTATGTCCCCAAGCCAAAATTATCGTACATTGTATATCCGATAGATCTTCAATTGATATTTGGAAAGTTTCTGCAAAATTTGCTTCTGTTTGAGATTCAACTTTGAATCGCATTAAATTCTCCGTTTCCGAATAATCCTTTCCACCAGTTCCCCAAAGACTGGTATTCTTGTGAAAAACAAACTCCCAAGAATCTTTATTTGGAATGGTGTATATGGCATATTGACCCGCAGGCACTTCTTGACCCAAAATTTCAACATCGGTACTCAATTTAATTTTCGTACTTGCATTGGCTCCGGTTCTCCATAACTGATTGTAAGGTACCAAATCTCCAAAAATAGTCCTACCCCGAGCCGAAGGCCTAGAGTATTCGATATTGATGTCGGTCAGACCTACTTTTTGATAGATTTTGGCGTATGGACTTTTTTTAGGGATTGTAATCTGCGCAAAGGCATAGGTAGTAACCCCAAAGTAAAAAATGAAAAGACGCAATAAAACAGACTTGTAATGCATAGACTTTCAAATAAAAAACATTAGAAATTTACAAACCAAAAAAATACGCTTTAATCTCCATGACAAGTAGGTTTTATATATTCGCAGTCTATGTTTCTAAAGAGAAATTATTTTGTCTTGTGTTTGGTTTTTTTTACCACGCAATTATTGGCACAAGATCATGGAAAATTCATTTTTTCTTATGGTAATCAAAAAGTTTTTCAAGACGAGTTTGAAAGAGCTTTTTCCAAAAACAACAACTTCGAAAAACAGAGCCCTTCAGACAGTGCAATTCAAGAATATCTTGACTTATACGTCAAATTTAAATTAAAAGTGGCCGAAGCATATCGCCAAAAATTGGATACACAAAAAAGCTTCAAAAACGAATTGGCGGGTTACCGAAAACAACTGGCACAACCTTATTTGGTAGACAAGGAATCAAATGAAAAGTTGGTCCAAGAAGCTTACCAAAGGTATTTAATGGAGGTCAATGCAAGCCATATCATGATTTCTCTACCATCCAACCCGACTCCTTCAGATACACAGAAAGCCTACCTAAAGGCCATGAGATACTACGAGCAAATCATAAGTGGAGAGCTTAATTTTGATTCAACTGCATACAACTATTCCGAGGACAGGTCTGCAAAATTGAATTATGGGAATTTGGGTTATTTTACTGCCTTTTCTATGATTTATCCCTTTGAAAATGTTGCATTTTCAACACCCATCAATGGCATTTCTAAACCTTTTAAAACTAGATTTGGCTATCACATAGTAAAAGTACATGACAAACGCAAAAGTTTGGGTAAAATCAAAGTAGCCCACATAATGAAGAGATTCAATAAAGAGGAAGAATCTTCGGAAGCCAAAATAAAGATAGACGAAATATACAAACGACTAAACAATGGAGAACCATTTGAAAGCTTGGTGAGTCAATTTTCAGAAGATTTTAATTCAAGAAAAAGAGGAGGTACTTTACAAGGATTTCGATACACAGATAACAACATACCCCTAGAATTTAGAGATGCAGCGTTTTCTTTGAAAAATGACGGCGATTTTTCAAAACCAATTAAAACAAAATACAGTTGGCACATCATCAAGAGAATAGAACTAAATCCAATCGGAAGCTTCGAAATGTTGGAAGATCAAATAAAATTAAGAGTTTCGAGAGATGGAAGAAATGCTCTAAACAAAAGTGCGATGATAGAGCGTCTTATAGAAGAAAATGGCATTGTCGAAAATCCAACTCAAATAGACAAAATATTTGGTTCAATAGCAAAAGATTCAGTTTCTAAATCCAATTGGAAACCAAGTGATCAGCTGTACACCAATGAAATTTTGTTTTCTATTCAAAAAGAAAACTATACACAAGGAAAATTTGTAGATTACATCAAATCCAAAAGATTTCCAAAAAATCAAGATATACACGAAGTTTTGTCCAAATACTATAAAGGATTTAAGGATGAATGTGTCATGACTTATGAGGAAGAGAACTTAGAAAAAAAATATCCAGATTTCAAAAACTTGATGCAAGAATACGAAGAGGGGATTCTTTTGTTTGAGCTAATGGACAAAGAAATTTGGTCAAAAGCTTCCCAGGATTCGACAGGTTTGATTCAATTCTTCGAGCAAAATAGAAACCAATATTATTGGGAAGAAAGAGTTGATATAGACCGGTATATTGTTGATCCAAGCATAGCCAAGAAAGTACAAAAGGCCATAAAGAAAAATAAAGAGAAGACATGGATTTTGGAAAAGTTTAATAAAAACAACCCACTTGCAGTGTCTGTTACGGGTGGTTTGTATGAAAAGTCGAAGGAAGAATTCTTGAAAGATGTACAAGTTGATGATCCAATTAAAATGATTGATTTAGGCAATGGTCAAATGGAAATTTTTCATACGAAAAATACCATTCCAAAAACTCGAAAAGAGCTAGAAGAGACCAAAGGTCTTGTAACGGCAGACTATCAAAAATATTTAGAAGATATGTGGATAAAGAAATTGAAGCAACTATATCCAATCAAGCTCAACCAGGAAGGAATTCAGCAGCTTTTCAAGTCAAATTGAGCAATTTCAAGTACACACTATCGCTTTTGATTGTTGCCAATTTTTTGGCAGCTTGTCAAAACAAGCAAGAACTACCACAGGAAGTGGTTGCTTCTTTTGGAGACAAACTCCTCACCAAAAAAGAAGTTGCCCAAGCCACTACAGGGGCAAAAAATCAAGAAGATAGTTTTTTTTTAGCAACAAAATTTGTGCGCAGCTGGATGAAAAGACAAGTGTTGATTTATCAAGCCAATCAACAACTTGGTCAACTTTCAGAAGAGCAACAAAAATTGATTGATACGTATGAAGGCGACTTGCAAATACATGAGCTTAGAAAAAAATATGTAAAAGAAATTTCAAAAATGGAAATCACAGAGACTGATCTTTTTGCATATTACCAATCCAACAAAAAGAACTTTGAGTTGAAGGAAAATATTGTGCAGCTTGAATTCATTAAAATTCCCAATCAATACAAAAACATGGAACAATCATGGAAGCATTTTAAAAGAAACAAGAGAAACAAACGCAACGAACTTGTGCAATACGTGCAACAAAATGATGGTTTTCAATTCAATGATACCAACAAGTGGTTAAGGTTTGTTGATGTCTTAAAGGAAATCCCAATCAATACATACAACGAAGAGCATTTTTTGAGCAACAACAAGTTCATCCGAATCAAAGACCAATCCTTTACTTATTTTGTAAGAATCCTCAATTTCAAAATAAAAGATGACCTTTCTCCCTTTGCATTTGAAAAAGAAAAAATTAAGGAGATATTGATCAACAAAAGAAAGATTAGCTTCTTAGATAGTATAGAAAATAAAATGATTAGGGACGCAATACAAAACAATAAACTAAAGCTTTACCAATGAAAAAAATCCTCTACACATTTGCAATATGCTTTTCGATCACCCATTGTTTTGCTCAAGTTACAGTAATTGAAAAGTCCATTGGTTTGGTTGGAGAAAACGTCATCTGGCTTTCTGATTTGGAGACAGAGTTTCTCCAAATGAAAGATCAAAGTAATGCAACCAAAGAGGAATTAAAATGCACCTTAATCGATCAATTGCTGCTACAAAAGCTTATTTTACACATGGCAAAGATGGATAGCATAGAGGTGCAAGATGAAATGGTGGATGCCGAAATAGATAGGAGAATCAGATTTTATGCAAGTCAAGCTGGAGGTATGAATGCCTTGGAAAAATATTTGGGAAAAAAAGTATTTGAGTACAAAGCCGAAATCCGTCCAAAGATTAAAGATCAAATGATTATCCAGCAGGCTCAGCAAAGTCTCCTGTCAGAAGTAAACATCAGTCCAACGGAAATCAAACAATATTATCAATCCATTCCAAGAGATAGCTTGCCAGTTTTTGAGTCTGAAGTGGAAATTGCACAAATCGTGGTAGAACCAAAACCAAGCAAATTTGCCATGGAATTCGCCAAAAATACAATTGAAGATATTCGGCAAAAAATATTAGACAATGATAGAGACTTTGCCATGATGGCCAAAATTTATAGTGATGATCCCGGAAGCAAAAAACAAGGCGGGGAATTGGGTTATTTCTCGAGAGGAAAAATGGTCCCTGAATTTGAAGCTGCTGCTTTCCGATTAAAAAGTAAAGACTCAATTTCGCCCATTGTCAAAACAAAGTATGGTTTTCATATCATCCAGCTCATCAATCGAAAAGGCCAAGAGATAAATGCACGACATATCTTGGTAAAGCCTAAAACGGTTGCTTCTGACTTTGAGAAAAGTAAAAAATACCTAGAACAAGTAGCTGAGGACATCAAGCTGAACAAGTTGGACTGGTGTCAAGCAGTAAAAAAAATTAGTGAAGATGAGGAGACAAAAGCACAATGTGGTTATTTAACAGACCCTATGACCGGTGCACAAGTAATTCCAGTGTCCAATTTAGATGCTGAACTCACTGCACGTCTTGATTTTTTACAATCAGGAGAATTATCAACGGTTCATCAAACTTTTTCTCCGGATGGTTCCCCAATGTACAGATTGTTGTATTTAAAATCTATTTCAGAGCCACACAAAGCCGATTTCCAAAGAGACTATCTCAAACTTCAGCTGCTTGCTTTGGAAAAAAAGAAACAAGAAAGAGTGAGGAATTGGAGTAAGGAATACAAAAACAATGTCTTTATCCAAGTAGACGATGAATATCATACCTGTGAAGAAGTAAAACAATGGATGAAAAAATAGATATAAACGAATATACCAGTGATGTAGAAGGTGCAAAAGCGTTGGCTTCACGCGTCGAAAAATTTAAAGAGGAAGTTGCCAAATCAATTGTAGGTCAGGAAGAGGCAATTCAGCTTGTGCTCAATGCAATTTTAAGCAATGGGCATAGTTTGTTGGTTGGTGTGCCAGGTTTGGCCAAGACCCTTCTGGTACAATCCATTGCAAAAGTATTGAAGCTGAAATTTGGGAGAATTCAATTCACACCCGATTTGATGCCTTCGGATATTACCGGTGCTGAAATTCTTGACTCTGAAAGGAACTTTAAATTTATGGAAGGTCCCATTTTTACCAACCTTTTGCTTGCAGATGAAATCAATAGAACGCCTCCAAAAACACAGGCCGCACTTTTAGAAGCGATGCAAGAGAAAAAAGTTACGGTAGGAGGGAATGAACATCTTTTGCCAGAACCATTTTTTACATTGGCCACCCAAAATCCAATTGAGCAGGAAGGTACTTACCCTTTGCCCGAAGCGCAGTTGGATCGATTTATGTATCAAATAAATTTGGACTATCCTAGCTTTGAGGAGGAAGTTCAAGTGGTAAAGAACACAACTTCTGATTTAAAAGCAGAAATGGAGGAGTTGTTTTCTTCTTCTGAACTTTTGTATTTTCAGTCATTGGTTCGAAGGGTTCCAGTGGCAGACAATGTGATTGAGTATGCTGTTAATTTGGTAAGCAAAACGAGACCATCTAAGGACGAAAAGAATGAAATCGCCAAAAAATACATTACCTATGGTGCAGGGCCTAGGGCTAGTCAGTTTTTGATTTTAGGTGCCAAAAGCAATGCTTTACTCAATGGAAAATTGAGCCCTGATATTGAGGACATTCGAAACATTGCACTCCCAGTTTTGAGGCATAGGATAAGAAAAAATTATGTTGCTGATGCAGAGGGGTTCAGCGTAGACAACATCATAAAATCACTCTTCTAGTTGAAGAAATTTTTTCGATAATCTTCTATATTGGATTGTTTATCCAGAGATTCGTTGATGGGACTTATCCATCGATTGGCTAAGGCATCTTTTTGCATTTTTTTGATTCTTCCGGTTTCCAAAATTTCGGTTGCAGGACTTTCTTTTGTCTTTTTGAAGACAAAAACACCAATATCACCAACAACGGCAGCGCTAATTTTATTGACAGGTAAGTTGTCGACAAATCCAATTAATTTTTTGTCACCACCAATTCCTTCAATACTCCCTTTGGCCATTTGAAAGGCTTCGTCTTTTCTCACCAAGGTATTCAGTTCACTTGCAAGTTCAGTGAGGTTTTCGCTTTTTTGAAGTGCATCTTCAACTTTGGATTTAAGGAACTCTCCCTTCTTTTGGTTGACAACTTGGGGCTCTATTTCAATTCGAATTTCGTCTAAATCGGGTGTTCCCGCTTTTCTGATTTTACTGATTCTAGCAATCACATATTTGTTGTCCATTTCAAGAGCTTCTTTCATCACATCGCCTTCTTTTTGTCCTTTTTCGTACATCCAATTGATTAGCTTGTTTGGTCTGGAGAAACTTGCAACGATGTTGTCTTCTTTTTTGATTTTCCGGGCCACTCTTTTGGCAATACCTTTTACTTTCAAAACGTCTTCAAAAGAATTGGTGCGCTCAAGTTCAGCAATTAATTCATTGGCTTCTTGGTATTTTTCTTTCGCTGTTTGGCTACCAATGGAAATTTCTTGACTTAAAATTGCCAATTGGCGCTGTGTCTTATAAATTGGCGTTTTATTTTTTAGAATATGAATTCCTTGATTGGTTTTTACTGTGTAGATTTCTCCTTTCTTATGTTGGAAAGCTTCTGAAACAATTTTTTTAGATACAGAAAAATTTGTTGCTCCCTTCCGAATCCAACCCAAATCTCCATTGCTATTTCCAAACTGAATTTTATCTCTAGATTTCATTTCTTCTTCAAAGGTACTTTCCCCAGTTTGAATACGACGGATCACTTCTCTTGAAGTTTTGCCAAGATAATCAGTCTCGTTGGGACCTTTCACGTCACGTATAAGAATTTGATTGACCCGAACTGTGGCTGAGCTATCCGGTCGGCTACCCAAAACTTTCACCATTACGTATCGGCCTTGGTCCAATACAACTTGGGAAACACTATTGGTGGGGGCATCCCATATTGCATTGGCTAAATCAGGTGTTAGGCTGGTGACCAATTGGTAATCTTTGGTATTTTGATTGGCAAACCCTCGAATATCCAGAAAAATGGAATCGTTTTCTGTCGAAATAAAGTTTTGACGGTCACTCGCGAGACTCTGCATGGTGGCCATTGAATCCTCTTTTGATGGAAGAAGATTGATTACGGCATATTCAATGTCCCTGCTTTCCTCTTGTTTGTATTTCTTTTTGTTTCTTTCGAGATATTCTCTCAAGTCTTTGTCGTCAAAACTTATCTCTTCTTGTTTGACGGCATTGTATTCCAAGCCTACAAATTCGATATTAGAGATCTTATTCAATTTCTCGTGGTTGAATTTAATTTCTAAGTCTGTCGAATAAATACCTTTTTGTAAATAGGCCCTATATTTTGTTTCTAAAAGGTTATTAATGATGGCGTCCTCAATTAGGAGCCACTGCTCTTTTGCTTTTGGATCGGAACTTATACCCTGTTGCAAAAAATTGATTAAACCGGACTTATTCACACCCCCATTTTCTTTGTCGGGGAAAAATTGAAGAATTATAGGATGCGGGTTGTTCCCATAAGTCTTGTCTTCAAGCTCATCGGGAGATATTTGAATGCCCACTTTTTCATATTCTTTTTTGTATAATAATTCTTGTTTGAAGTAGTCCCAAACAGAATTTCGTATGAGTTCTTGTTCCTGTTCTCCAATCGTTGCTTGCGGATTATTGGCCAAATATCTATTGGCAAATTCGTTGTATTTTTCGTCAAATTTGGTGTAGTCAATTTTGGTATTGTTGATTATCCCAATGGTATTGTCTCCTCGATTTCCAGTGCCAATATTTTTAAAAAAATCGGGCAACAAAAAGGCGAGCATACCAATACCAATTGCCGCCAATAAACATCCCGATTGTTTTTGGATTTTTTGTATGACTCCGCCCCGTTCTGTGTCTTTGTGTCCTTTTGCCATGG
This sequence comes from uncultured bacterium, assembly GCA_963991985.1. Taxonomy (GTDB): domain Bacteria; phylum Bacteroidota; class Bacteroidia; order NS11-12g; family UBA9320; genus MED-G17. The sequence continues at coordinate 90,487 of CAXDRX010000004.1, forward strand.
AGAATTTTTAAAAATAGTAGGCAAACATACATTTTTTGACTTTGGATTTCAATAGCAAATCACATTTAAAGTTGAAGCTTAAAAGCATTTGTTGACTTTTCGTTTCGTATTTTTATTTTCAGTTTGGGATGTAAAAATTCTCCCAAAGAAACCAGATATTCTTTTTGGCCGCTCTGTTGGTATTCTTTCTTAAAGAAAATTTCTTTTTTATTTCGAATTTTTATCTCGAGAGAGAATGTTTTGGATGGATGGAAAAACAACAATTCTTTTTTGGAAAGAAAATACACAATCGAATCATGGGTAGGAGTTACTGGTTGTTCAAGTTGTTTGTGGTTTATATTTAACGTTAGAATTCTGTCTTGATCTTTATGGTGTTCTGTCCAAACAGGATGAATGATGCCTCGATAGGCGTCAATATCTAAATAATCTCCAAAAAAGTAGTTTTCCCCTGGAGGAGCAAAGCTAGAACCAATTTGTGTTTCCTTAAAAGTGCTGCCTCCGTCTTCGGAGTAATTTAAGTAGGTAGCAACAAATGTATTGGTACTTGAATTTCTCCGGTCATAATAAATAATGTACAAAAACCCTGTACTTGGATCGATGGCCATATTGGGTAAAAATTGGTCTTTGCCATTGGATAAATTGTCTTGATTGACTCGAATTGCTCCAGACCAAGTCTTGCCCAAGTTGTCTGAATATTTGAGAAATATATCCAAATCTCCATATAAGTTATCGGCATAAAGAAGATACATTCTTTGAGCGTAAGGACCATTCGACGGGTCGATAAACAAAAAAGGGAGTCCGTTGCACCTTGGAAAATGCCGCAGGTTTAAATTCCAACCGCTTTCTTGTTTTGCGATGATTTTGTCATTATTCCAGGTAAGGCCACCGTCGCTGGATGAATCAAAATATATTTTGTGATGTCCCGCCCATGCGCAAAAAATCGTTCCATTTTTGGCATATGCTGTTGTTGCTCCTTCCAAAGTATGGTTCCCGTCTAAACAGTCTCCTGTGGTGTCGGAGATGGTAATGGCTTCTGAAAAGTTCTCTCCTTCATTGTTTGAATATGAAAAGCGTATACGGCTTTTGTCTTCATGACGAGGGCTTTTGTATTTGTCAAATTCAGTCCAAGAGAGGAAAATATTTTTATTCCCCTTGATCTTCATCCAAGGTTTGTCTTGCATTTTGTGTTGATTAAAGCCAACGCCCACACCATTATTAAAGGTTGAATTTTGTAGGGATTTTTGAATCACGATTCTATCAAAAAAATCGCCCCATTTTTTATTGGGGGTTTTACTTAGGTGAACAAAAAATAAATTCCCTTTGGTATTGTGCCTTATCACAGGATCACCATAAATTCCCAATGAGCTCTGGATTTTGTTAAGCTTCCAAGATTTCCCATAATTTTTTGAAAAGTAAATTCTATCTAGGTTCGTAGCAATGGCAATTTCATTGGGACTTTTGGGGTTAATCGAAATACTTGGTTCATTTATTTGCTGGTATTTAGCAAAATCTACCACGACGGGGCGTGGTCCAATGGGTGCTTCCTGACCTTGGGATTTAGCTGCGATCAAAAGTAAGGCGCATGCCTTTGCAATCTTCATTGATTTTACCATTTTCATATGCAATTTCCCCAGAAACAATAGTCATTTTTATGTTTGATTCAAAGGTTCTTCCTTCAAAAGGGCTCCAAGCGCACTTATAGCGTAAATTATTTTTATTAACTGTGTTGGTGCCTCCTAAATCAACCAAGACCAAGTCAGCAAATTGTCCTTCCTGGACGAATCCTCTGTCCTTAATTTGAAATCTTTTTGCAGGGTTGTGGCTCATAAGTTCTACCATACGTTCCAAACTAAGCATTCCTTTTTTTACAAAATCTATCATGCAGTAAAGGGAATGTTGTACCAAAGGCACTCCAGAAGGTGAAGAAAGGTAAGGGTTTTGCTTCTCTTGCCAAGTATGTGGGGCGTGGTCTGTAGCAATGATATCCAGTTGTTTGTTTTCTATGGCTCGCCACAAGGCATGTTTGTGTCTTTTCTCTTTTATGGCTGGATTACACTTTATTTGGCTGCCTAATTTTTTATAATCTTGACTGGAAAAACTTAAATGATGGACGCAAACTTCGGCAGTAATGTTCTTATTTGATATTTCACCTGAATGAAACAATTGGACTTCTTCTTCAGTGCTAATGTGTAAAATGTGCAGCGCGGTATTATTTTCTTGCGCCAATTGGATGGCTTTTTGGGTGGACTTGTAACAAGCCTCAACATTCCGAATTTCTGGATGTGCAGAGATGGGAATATTGTGGCCATATTTGTCTAAGGCTTTTTTCGTATTGTCTTTTATGATTTCTTCGACCTCACAATGGGTGGTTACGATGGTTGGCGCATGGATAAAAATTTTTTCCAAGGCTTGGGATTCGTCAACCAGCATGTTCCCTGTAGATGAGCCCATAAAAATTTTGATGCCACAAACATTTTGGATATCTACTTTTTTTACTTCCTCAATGTTGCTATTGGTCGCACCAAGATAAAAAGAGAAATTGGCTGGACTAACTCTTTGGGCTTTGGTATATTTTTTTTCAAGTTCAGTTGCATTGGTGCTTTGTGGTATTGTATTGGGCATTTCCATGAAAGAGGTAGTGCCTCCTGCCACAGCTGCACGGCTTTCAGTTAGAATTGATGCCTTGTGGGTAAGTCCTGGTTCCCTAAAGTGCACCTGATCATCGATTACCCCTGGGATCAAAATTAAATTTTCGGCATTGATTTCTCTGCTTGCTTTTTTATTTATTTGGGGTGCAATTTTTTCAATTTTCCCTTGGGAGATATATAAGTCTCGAACACTTCTTCTATGATCAGAAATTACAGTTGCTTGTTTTATTAAGATGGTGGAATCCATTGGCGATGGCAAAATAACAAATTAGTTTTTACCTACTATATCTATCGGAAAAGATGGAATGTACCTTTTTCTATTTTATTCCTTCCATCACATGATTGGTAGCTTACGATATAGACATATACCGCTTCTTCAGACAACATTTGATTGTAAGTTCCGTCCCACATTTGTGGTCCATCTTCTTCATCCTTGGAGTCAAATAATTTTTGACCCCAACGGTTGTAAACTCGAAGGTGAAACTCGGGCTGTTGTATGTTGTTGGAGTAAGGGAAATGATCGTTTCTCCCATCGCTATTTGGGCGGAAAGCATTAGGAATCCATAATTTGTTGGGTAAGGCATTTTCATCAATTTTTATTTGAACAAAATCCATCCCTTGGCAACCATATTCGTCTACAACTCTTAGGTGATATGTTCCTGAATCAGCTACTTGAAGGATATGTTCCCCTTCTATATTGTTCCAAAAATATTGGACAAAGAAGTTGGAAACGCCAATATAAATTGGTGTATTCACACAAATGGAGGTGTCTCTACCCAGGTCAATAATTGGTGACGAAGTGAGGGTGTAAACAACACTGTCGCTTTTTTCGCAACCCAAAGTGTCAATCAGCAATACGGAGTACAAACCAGGTTGGGTTATGGTAATGACACTGTCTTGGCTTCCATTGCTCCAAAGTATAGATGCCAAATCAGGGTTTGTTATAGATATCTTTTGGAAAACAGTATCGCAAAAATGTTTGTCTGGGCCAAGGTCTAATTTTATTTTTTTATTTCTGACCAAAAAGGTATCGAATTGAGTGCATTGTTTTTCTTTTACAATCACACTGTAGACACCCATTGATGTTACCGTAATTTGAGAGGTGGTTTCCCCAGTGTTCCAAAGGTATTCTCCGAAAAGCCGATCTTTTGCATCTATTGTATGTGTAAAACTGTTGCAATAGAAGACAGAATCACCAATGTCTAAGGCTTCCAGTTTGTACAAGCTTACGGTATCTAAACTAGAGCAATTTTGATTCTTCATAAAAACAACATAATCCCCACTTGCATTCACTTGAAGTTCAGGAAATGTATCCTTTGGGCTTGTATTCCATTGAAAATTTGTTGCATCTGAAGATTTGACTTGCAGCAATACATTCACCGAGTCACAAAAAAGAGAATCTCTTAGCGGAGAAAAATCCACAGGATCGAGGTAAACCGTCAAGGAGTCACTTGCTTGACAATCGCCAAAATATGCAGTGCATAAAAAAGTACCCGTATCTTGAATCCATCTTTTTTGGCCAATAGTGCCATCTCTCCATAATGTTTTGGTAGCGTCATCGTATTGATGTTCCACTATGAATCCAATTTGATTCAATTCACAAAATATTTTGTCTGGTCCTAAGTCTATCGAAATGTCTTCTCGTATTTTTATGGTTTGTTCGTATTCATCTTCACATATATTATTTTTCACCTTCAGTGTCACTTTATAATTTCCATCTCCAGGGTATATATAAGTTGGATTTGTTTCGGTAGAAGTGTCATCGAGTGTTGTCAAATCTCCAAAGTCCCAAAAATATTTGAGCGCTTTGGAACTTTGATCGTTGAATTTTACAGTATCGTCACAGAAAAATAAGCCATCCGCAGTAAATTGAGAATTGGGGATAAAATATTTTGCGATAATATCGAATTGACATTTGTATACATTGAATTGAAAATCTCGCATGGTAGAACCAATTAAAGCACCATCCCGGTATTCCAAAACTCGAACGCCTACAACATAGGAGCCTACTTTGTTTGGAGTAATTTGTATTTCTCCCGTTTTGCGGCTTATGCTCAGTTGTGGATTTCCATCAATTATAAAGTTTGTGCTGTAGGGATTTTTCCATGTTACCCTGTCAAATGGAGGCGTACTTGGAATGATGGGTTTGGGTTCATTTCGTGTAGCACCTTTATAGGGATGAAAAAACTCGTAAACCAGAGAGTCCCCATCTATGTCTGTGGCAGAATGATCAAAAGTTAGTGGGGCGTCGGTGCACAAAAAGTTGGGCGGGTAGTTTTTAAAAACTGGGTTGCTATTGAAACCAACTTGCGATGGGGGAGGAATTAGGGCCCAGTAGGTTGCTCCCGTTCCCTCAGGATTTATCAGATTGTCAATAATCATGTTCCTACAGCATCTTTGGTAAGCAATAATTAATCCGTTGTTGTTGCTAGGCAAAGTAATGATTTCAGAATAGATGTACCGATCATTGCATGCTTGAGTTGGCGGTTTTACGCATTCATAATTCTTATCGACAATTCTTGTTGGCGAGCCTCTGGTTAGGGTAAATGTATTTAAAAGTACCCCAGATGAAGCGTCAAAAACACCAAAGTCTGCGTCGAAATCCTGGGCAATGGCATCGGGGTTACCATTGTAACAATCAATATACATCGCCATGGTGATCCGGTATCGATTGCCAGAAATATGTCTATAGTAAACTTCTCCACCTACAATGTGGGTGGCATAAAGTAGATTTTGAGAGAAAATACTAAAGAGTAGTAAAAAACAATATTTGAGCGTTTTCCATTGCAAAGGATTTTTAAAAATAATTAATTCATTACTAATTTCCAAAACGTATTTGGGTTGGAAATAGTTTACTTAGCCTCCCTTAATCTTTGAATATACTGGGCAGCTTCTTTTTTTCTGCCGTTTCTCATGAAAATTTGTGCCATCAGGTAATTGGCAAATCGATTCTTGCGATCGTTTTGTAAAATATATGATGAGTACTTAGCTGCTTCTTGGTCATTGCCCATTTGAAAGTAGGTCTGAGCAATGTTTCTTGCATAAGAGATATTTAGACCGCCAAATTCAATGGCTTTTTCGAATTGAATCAAAGCATTTTTCAATTGTTTCTTTTCTAAGTAGATCTCTCCTAATCCTGCATAGCCAGAACTAAAATTTGTCTTGTATTGAACTGCTTTTTGAAAAGCCACCATTGCAGAATCAATTTGGTTTTGCTTTCTGAAAAGAATTCCTAATAGATTCCACGCGTAATAATTTTCAGGACGAATTTGTATGGCTTCATTCAAATAAAATTTGCTTTTTTTCATCTTGCCCTGTTGCAAATAACAAAGTCCTATGCCACGGTAGGCTTCTTCTTCTAATGGGTCATAATTGATATGTTTTTGGTACAAAGAGATGGCACTATCTAGCTTTCCTTTTTTCTGAAATTTATTGGCATTATGTAAATCTTGATTTTTTCTTTTTACAATCGCTGCGATGGGTTTTCCATCCACATCAATGGTTTTTATTGTTCCTTTGGGCGGGAATGCTCCATTGGTCATTTGTTTGGCACTGAGTGTTCGAGTTGTCCAAATGGCATAATCCCAATATTTCTCATTCCACTCTTGCTCTCTAGCCCAACGAATTTTTACTTTTTTTATGTTTTTGATTTTTTGCCCGATCTCTTTTTTCTCTTGTTGCAGTGGGGAAATCACCTGTTCTAGCTCCGATTGGCTTAATTCGCCTTTTAGCGTTTGGTGTTTTGCTTGTCTAATTTCTTCTGCCAACTTTTGCGCTTCCTCCAACAATAGAAGTAGTTCTTTACCATTTTCTTGTTTGTGATTGGCTACATAATCTAAGGTATGCCAATCGTTGTTAGAAGCAATTTGAATAGGAAATGTATCCCCTTTTTCCTGTTCCAAGATCCATTCAATTGCTTCTTTTGGAGACTGTGTCCAATAATCTAGTTCATATTTCCCGTAGGCTCCCTTTACACCACCGACCAGTTCATTGTAATATAAATATTGGTAAGGATGATTTTTAATCATCCAAAATTCTGTTTTTAGTCCAAGTGTAACGATTACCAACAAGGCAACCAATTGAAAAATTTTGTTTTTGTGCATCAACATCATTTCCCATCCATAAACCGAAAGAACAAGAAAAGGGGGATAAACAAAAAGGACATGACGCCAAGTGCTGTAAACGGTAGCATCTTTATAGATTATGTATAGAAGGGGGAAAATAAAAACAAAAAGTATCATCAAAATACGATCAGATTTTATCCATCTTGGTGTGAAAATTAGAAAAATTGCAAAACCCAAAAGAACAAACAATGGGATGCTTATCAGCATTGATTTTGGTAGATAGTACCACGGTAGGTCTTTCATGTAAAACCGATTGCCCTCAAAGATTTCATAGATATGAACCAAACCAAACTTTTCAAAATTCCTTAGGGCTTCAAATGGATGAGTAAGTGGTTGGGCATGTGCAGCAGGCCAAAGGGAAATTGTGATTACATAGGCCATGACAAATGAAATGATTAAAGGAAATGCATAGGCAGCAAGAGATTTCAATTGCACTTGAATTCTCTTTTGTCTGATTGCTTGTAAAAAGTGCATGGCCATGAATAGACTTAAGTAGGCAAAAGCCAACAAACCTGCAATTCGAACGCTCATCAATAAACCACCCGACAAACCCATCATAAAAATGGTTTCAGATTTTATTTTAGGAATCTGACGGATCATTTGCAGGATGTAAAAAACACTCATGATATAGAAAGACATGAAAGGGATATCCTTTTGGTTGTTCATGCTGTGTCCAAATATTGTAGGGGTTAGGGCCATAAAAATTAAAGCCAAAAAGGCCGCTCTCCAGTGGAGCATTTTCCGCACGATAAGAGATGTGTATATCAACCCAATAAGTGCAAAAAGGGAAATAATGATGTGCCTTGTTTCGTAAATTGGCAGGGGTGAGATGTATTTGTTTACGAATGCAGTAGTTAGGTTCACCAAAGGACCATAATAAATCAAATGCTCGTGTAGATTATAGTCTTTGTTGCCTGGTTCTAGAGTTATGCATCGGTCGTCTTTTCCAAAAGTTTCATAGTAACTCAGGACCTTGGTAAAATAGTTGCGATCTTCGGGCTCGTCCCAAGTCATGTTATAATCCAGGCTCAACAAAGGCATCGCAATGAATAGTTTGCAACACATCAAAGCGAACAGCAGTCTGTACAGATGGGAGTTCCCTTTCTTCCATTCGGTTCCATTTTGTTTCATTTGTTCAATGGGTCTTTTGATAAACCAGTAAAATCTAGAGAGAATCAGCTCTTTTATCAAAGGAGCATTGGCTTTTTTGTATTTGTAATGGTCTTGGAAAGGTAGCCTGATTTGTTTGATTAAAAATCCGTTTAGATTTGCCTTCCAGGCAATCGATTGATCCACGGAGCCTACGTTTTGCAAATATTCTAAAAGCGTAGATTTTTCTACAACAAAGAAGAGCGCAGCACAGTTTTGTGCTTTTGCGGGAGTAAGCAATTGCCCGAAAAAATTCTGAAAACGTATCTTCCAGGGGTTGCTTTTTCCCTCTTTATTTTTATAAAAGCTAAAGGAATAAAAATATCCTTCTCTATAATTAACTTTACCGGATGTCAGTTTTTTTCCTAAACTATTTAATAAATGCTGATTTTTTTGGTTCACCAATAAAATGTGGCTTGCTTCCAAATTTTTAACTTCTTGCATTTGTTTAGAGCTACTTGTTTTGTTTGAATCCCAAACAAAAGGCAAAAAGGTTTGCATTGTATTCATAAGACTTCTTTCAAATATATTGGTTGCCAGAGATAATCTCTTGCCTTAAGATCGAAGTTTTATATTTGAGCTACTTTGGATATTGTATCTTCTCTACTAATTGTTCTATTTATGCTGATTTTGTCAGGTTTTTTTTCAGGTCTTGAAATTGCTTTCCTCTCTGCCAATCGGTTACGGATAGAGCTTAAAAGTCAAGATGGGCATAGATGGGCAAAAATTCTGGCGAGCTACATGAATAAGCCTTCTAAATTTATAGGAACTCTTTTGGTGGGGAACAATATTGCTCTGGTGGTTTACGGGATTGTTATGGGCAATGTGCTTTCATTGGCGATTGAGTGGCCAGCACAATTGGCTGGACTTGAATTTTTAATGATTACCCTGATATCAACACTTATTGTTCTTGTGACTGCTGAGTTTTTGCCAAAAGCATTGTTTAGAATAAACCCATCGGGCTTTTTGGCAACCTTAATTTATCCATTTCAATTTTTTTATTGGCTGCTGTGGCCAATTGTACAATTTGTTGTTGGTTTATCTCGAGGAATTTTTAGAATATTCTTCGGTGAGAAGTTTAAAGAAGACAATCAAGTATTTAGTAAAGTAGATTTGAATCATTTTATTTCTATAAGTGACGGAACAAATGAAAGAGGAAATGAGGTGGTTGACACCGAGGTATTAAAAAACGCCCTGGACTTTGATACTGTCCAGGTAAGAAATTGCATGATTCCTCGAACCCGAGTCAAAGGTTTAGATATCAAATCAAGCATTCAAGATTTATCTATTCTTTTCCAGCAAACCAACCACAGCAAAATAATCGTTTATCGAGAAAGTATAGACAACATAATCGGTTATGTTCATCAAATAGATTTGTTTAAAAATCCAAAAACTATTCAATCGATTCTAATGCCCATTATGATTACCAATGAAAGTAAAAATGTCAGTGAACTACTCCAAGAAATGAGCAACAGTAGAAAAAGCATTGCTTTGGTGGTTGACGAATATGGGGGCACAGCAGGAATTGTCACCGTTGAAGATATTTTAGAGGAGATTTTTGGGGAAATTGAAGATGAACATGATAATGACTTTAGGGTGGAGAAGGTTCTTGACGAACATAACTATCTTTTTTCGGCCTCTCTTGAGGTAGATTATCTAAATGATGAATACAAATTGGATATTCCAAGTGGTGATTATGAAACCTTGGGTGGTTTTGTGGTCGCCAAATGTGAAAAAATTCCAAAAAGGGGAGAGAAGTTTGAATTGGAAGGTTTTGAGATAGAAGTTGTCAAAGCCAATCAAACCAGACTGGATCAAGTAAAATTAAAAAGGAGCTAATTCCGTTCAAGCACTTTTCGAACACTTCCCATTTGTAGCAACATGGTCTTTGCTTTTTTTTCATCCCAACCCGTTTCTTCGACAATGATTCTCGTTCCACGGTCAACAAGCTTTTGGTTGCTCAATTGCATGTCAATCATTCGATTCCCTTTCACATGTCCTAGTTTAATCATTAAGCTAGTAGAGAGCATGTTGAGGGCCATTTTTTGTGCAGTTCCTGCTTTCATTCTTGTGCTGCCTGAGAGCAACTCTGGACCCACCTCAATTTCAATTTTATATGAAGCTACTTCGCCGATAAGTGAGTTTTTATTGCAACTTAGAGCGCCTGTATCAATACCTTTTTGTTTTGCTTTTTGAAGTCCTCCCAGAACATAAGGTGTTTTTCCAGAAGCGCTGATGCCCAATACAAAATCATTTTTATTGACATCAAATTTTTGGAGATCTAAAATGGCTTGTTCTGTGTTGTCTTCTGCACCCTCCATTGCTTTTCTTATGGCATTGTCTCCACCAGCAATTATGCCAATTATTTTATCAGGACCAACTCCAAAAGTGGGTGGACATTCAGAAGCATCCAATATACCCAACCGACCGCTGGTTCCTGACCCAATATAAAACAAGCGACCATTGTTGGCCAGTTTAGAGAAGATTACCTTGGCCATGGAAACAATAGAATGTAGCTCTTTCCTTACTGATTGTGCCACCGAAACGTCTTCGGAGTTGATGGCACTGATCAGCTCTTCAAATGATTTATTTTCTAGATTTTGATGATTTGATTCGGATTCCGTAACCAAATTTTCCATCCTTATTCTTTTGTTCTTTCAGGTTTTGGGAGGAGTGCTTTTCGAGATAGTTTAACTCTACCTTGTTTGTCAATATCTGTAAGTTTGACTTGCAGTTTTTCTCCCATTTCTAGCACACCTTCCATGCTTGGTAACCTTTTCCAAGCTATTTCTGAAATGTGTAATAATCCTTCTTTCCCGGGCAGATATTCAACAAATGCACCGAAGTCTTTTATTGATTTTACTGTTGCCGTATATTCTTTGCCAATTTCTGGTTCTGCTATTATATTCTGAATGAATGTATAGGCTTGATCGATGTCATCTTTGTTGTTTGACAAAATTTCCACAACGCCTTGCTCTTCAACTTCTTCAATAGAAATAGTTGTATTGGTTTCCTTTTGAAGCTCTTGAATTACTTTGCCTCCTGTCCCAATTATGGCACCAATTTTGTCTTTTGGAACTTCAAATTTGACTATTCTTGGTGCATGATTTTTATAATCAGAGGCTGGCTCTTTGATGGTTTTTTCCATCTCATCTAAAATATGTAATCTACCCGCTCGAGCTTGTGTTAGAGCCTCTTTAAGTACATCATAATTTAACCCTTTTATTTTGATGTCCATCTGACAAGCGTAAAGGCCATCCCGGTTACCTACTACTTTGAAATCCATATCTCCAAGATGGTCTTCGTCTCCTAGGATATCACTCAAAATAGCATATCGACCCGTTTCTTCATCAGAAATCATCCCCATAGCGATTCCTGAAATTCCCGACTTCAGTTGGATTCCGCTGTCCATGAGGGCCATGGAACCGGCACATACTGTTGCCATGCTGCTAGATCCATTACTCTCTAAGATATCTGAAACAACCCGCAGGGTATAAGGAACATTTTCTGGGAGCATTTTTCGAAGGCCTCTAGACGCCAAATTTCCATGACCGATTTCACGTCTTCCCGGTCCCCGAACAGGTCTTGCTTCGCCGGTACTAAAAGGGGGAAAGTTATAATGAAGAATGAATTTATTGTATCCCGAATTCATTGGGCTATCCAACATTTGTTCATCCAATTTGGAACCAAAAGTTACACTTGTTAACGATTGCGTCTCCCCTCTGGTAAATACTGCAGAGCCGTGTGCTGTGGGCAAATAGTTGACCATCCCTTCGATTTGTCTAACCTCATCAAATTTTCTTCCATCCAATCTCTGTCGGGTAGACAATACCATTTCTCTTACTGCTTGTTTTTTGGTTTTACCAAAATATTTTTTGATTAGAAAATGAGTGTCTTCGTCTACTTCACCTTTCTTTTCCTTGAAATCTTCTAAAATTGTTTCAAAGGCCTTTGATCGATCATTTTTCGATGAGGATTGAGCGGCAGCATCATAAATTTTCTGATATGTTGACTCATGAACTTCCTTGTATAACTGGTCATCATTTAATTCATGGTTATAGGTTCTCTTCGTGGGCAATTCTCCTCCATGGAGGGCTCTGGCAAGATCCAGCTGCGCTTCACATTGTTTTTTGATTACTTTATGCGCTTCCTTCATGGCATCAATCATATCTTCTTCGGAAACACCTTCCATTTCTCCTTCTACCATGTTGAGGGTCTCTTTGGTGCCAGCAATGATTAAGTCAATGTCGGATTCTGCTAGTTGACTTTTGGTGGGATTTACAATGAACTGACCATCCACTCTAGCAACCCGGACTTCCGATATTGGGCCTTCAAAAGGAATATCCGAAACGGTAATCGCAGCAGAGGCGGCGAATCCCGCAAAGTTGTCCGGAAGAATGTTTTCATCCGAAGCAATAAGGCTAACCATAACCTGCGTGTCGGCGTGATAGTCGCTTGGAAACATAGGTCTCAATGCACGATCAATTAGTCGGCAAATAAGAATTTCATATTCACTCAGCCTTCCTTCTCTCTTTAAAAAACCACCTGGGATTCTTCCAACAGAAGCAAATTTTTCTTGGTAGTCGACTGAAAGAGGTAAAAAATCTGTTTTGGGGTCTGCATCATATTTGGAAACCACCGTTGCCAAAAGCATTGTGTTGCCGCACTTAAGTACTACTGAACCGTGGGCCTGTCTTGCCAATCTTCCTGATTCTATGGTAATGGTGTTGCCATCTCCACAATCGAAAGTCTTTTCTTGAAAATTTTTAAACATCTGTATTTTGTCTTCGGGCTTTTGTGCCCAATCTATTTTTCGAAACTTACTTTCGTAAGCCTAGTTTTTTGATAATATCCCTATACCGGAAAATATCTTTTTTGGCGATGTAATTGAGCAGCCTTCTTCTTTTTCCAACCAATGTGATTAAGCTTTTCTCCGCAGAAAAATCTTTTTTGTTGGTTCTTAAGTGCTCGGTTAGGTGCGAAATTCTTTCCGTAAACATAGCTACTTGTGCCTCTGCTTGACCAGTATTTTTTTCGTTTTCACCGTGCTCTTTGAAAAGTTCTTTTTTTCTATCTGCCGTTACGCGCATCTCCAAAAATTAAATGGTTTGCAAAATTAAGCAATATTTAGTAGAGAATTTAAATCTTGCCAAAATATTTTCTCAAGAACCATTCAATGGTGAAAAGGATGACCATTAGTACAAGGTAAATTTTGCTGAAAATGCTTTGACTTTGATTTTGAAACTGTAAAATTTCCTTGTTTTTTCTTTGGTTCAGTTCCTTCAGAAGGTTTTTTGATTCGGCGGGTAAATATGCACCTCCATTGGATTTTTTGGCGATGTATCGCAACAAACTATGTTGAGCCTGGGTAGATGTTTTTTCCAATGAGTTATTGGAAACTATAAAGCTTCCTCTTCGTACAGTGTCGTCTCCTTGTAATGCAAAATAGTTGTACTCTCCATGTTCCAATTTCCCAAAGTTTGCATGAAACTGCTGATTTTCGTTGCTCATTTCTAGGGTTTGAAAAAATTGATCATTTCCGATCCAGATATTTAATTTGGTTTCGGTAGAAAGTTGGTTGGTTTCGTCTTGGTAGATTCCCGAAAACCTTACATTCTCAAAAGTTTGAAAAACCTTTTTTTCTGGAAAGATTTGGCACTTTTTTCCCGATTCATCTGTCCTCAAAAAGCGAAAAACTTTTTCCATCAAAAGGTCAAAGTTTTGGTGGGTATTAAAATTTTTAAAATCGTAAACCCTCCATCTCCAAACACCTGTCCCAAAGAAGATAACATTTTTATGATGTGCAAATTTTTGGAAGTAGACTTGAGGCAATGCGGTTTCAATGTTGCCAAGTTTTTGAAAAAGTAGAGTTCTTGCTATGTTTTTAGTTTTTAAGACATATGAACTGGACTTTAGAGGTGGAAGCTGGTCGAAATAGACCTGCATTTCGGGAGAAATAGAAAAGGAGGAGAACAAAGGGTTGAAAAGACTTTGTGCCTCTTCGTAAGCTGTCTCATTTTTGGTCAATGGTAAAAGATCAGACAACCAATTGGCCCCTTGATTCCCGATAAAAATGAGGCTTGGTGTATTGTTTTTTATTTTTTCTGCTAGTTGCACTTTGAGTCTACTATTTTCCTTTGTCAAATGAAAAACTGCCAAATCTTCGTCTTGATTTGTCGTCAATTCAAACTCTTTCAGCTTCAAAAGAGATTGTTTCATGGTGTTTATATCAGGATGTGGAGCATCCGAGTAAAAACCGACTTTTGTTTTGTTGTCAATTCTTTCAATGAAAAATGTTTTACGATTGTTTAAAACATTCTTTTCGCCGTTTAAGGTGGACAATTGAATTCGTATTTCATTGACCCCTTCTTTGGGCAATTGCAATTGATATGTTTTCTGCCCTTTGTAATGATTTTTGGTGATTCTAAAAACTTGTTCTTCCACCGCCACCCCGTTGCAAAAAAGACGAAGGCTACATTTTTTCTCTTTCCCACCAAAGCAAGAAAAATCAATAAAAATTGGAGTCTTGTTTCCCTTTTGGCAAAAATCGTTATGACGTATGTTGTCAATTTTCAAATCAATCAGTTTGGTAGTATCTCCATACATTAAAGAATAAATGGGAAGGCTTAGTTGAGGCAATATGTTTTTGGGATTTTTTCCATAATTGGTTATTCCATCAGTGAATAAAATTAAACCTTGAACGTTGTCATTCTCGAATAAACTTTGACATTGGATTAGACTTTTGGACAAGTCGGTTACCTTTCCTTTTCCGTTCAATGAGTCTATTCCGAAATGAAGATCTTCGTCAAAAGATAAGTAGGCGAGGTCAAAATTTTTATTGAGCGCCTTATCCCATTCTGGCAGCATTGTTTTGATTTCTTTTAGCTCATTTTTCATAGATTCGGAATTGTCCACGACCAATAATATTTTTGGTTTTTGTATGGTTGTTTTTGTTTTTTGAATCTGTGGATTGAGTAAAAGTAAAAACAGAAGAAATGTACCCAAAAAACGACAAGAAAAAAGGAGAGGCAATAGCCAATTAGGGCTTTCAAAAAGTTTGTTTTTTTTATTATTAAAATAGCTTATCCCTGAAATAAAGAGCGCACCGGTGGTAACCAACAACAAAAACCAATGAGGATAATCGATAACTATCAAAGCATTCAAGTGAGCGAAGATAGAAGTTAGAAAGTATAAGCGTAAAAGCAAAATAATAAATGTATAGGCAATGAACCTTTTCAACAATACTTTTGTCGAAAGAAAATGACAAAGCTTGTAGAAACTGATATCTTGGTCATTGGAGCGGGCCCTACGGGTATTTTTACTGTTTTTGAGGCTGGTTTGCTAAAACTAAGATGTCACTTAATTGATTCTTTGCCCCAAGCCGGGGGGCAGTTGGCAGAGATTTACCCCAAAAAACCCATTTTTGATATTCCGGGTTATCCAAAAATTTTGGCAGGAGACTTGGTCGATAATTTAATGGAGCAAGCTGCCCCATTCAAACCAGGTTTTACACTTGGTGAAAGAGCCGAATCCATTGAAAAATTGCCCAATGGTCACTTTCGATTGGAGACCAATAAAGGAACAATTCACGAGGCACCTGTGATTGCAATTGCCGGCGGACTTGGTTGTTTTGAACCTCGCAAACCGAAGCTTGAAAATTTAGAATATTACGAAGATCGGGGTGTGGATTACATCATTAGAAATCCAGAAAAGTTCGAAAATAAGAAAGTAGTAATTGCTGGTGGTGGAGATAGTGCATTAGACTGGACCATCCAAATTGCTGAAATTGCAGAAGAACTTACTTTGGTTCACAGAAGACAAATCTTTCGTGGGGCTTTGGACAGCGTTGAAAAATGCATGAAACTAGCCGATCAGGGGAAAATAAATCTCCTATTGAATTCAGAAGTAAGTCATTTAAAAGGAGAAGAGAAACTAGAGGCGGTAGAATTAAGAAGTAAGGAGGGAGAAAAAAGGACTATTGATACAGACTTTTTTGTCCCCTTGTTTGGACTTTCTCCCAAACTTGGGCCTATGGCCAAATGGAATTTGAATTTGAACAAAGAATCGATAGAAGTAGACCCTTTAGATTATTCCACAAATGTAGAAGGGATTTATGCCATCGGTGATATCAACAATTATCCTGGAAAACTGAGATTAATTCTTTGTGGTTTTCATGAAGCAACCTTGATGGTACAAAGTGCTTTTAAAAAAATACATCCCAACAAGAATTTGATTTTAAAATACACAACGGTTACCGGTATTCATGAGTTTGGAGAATAATATTAGCATAACTCTTCAAGATCTTCAAGGAGAGAAACACAATCTCACCGTTCCAATTGATATGAACCTAAACTTAATGGAAGCCATTCGTTTGCATGAGTTGCCCATCAAAGCGACATGCGGTGGAATGGCCATGTGTGCAACATGTCATGTTCATGTTCTCTCAGACCACGTCTTGTCTCCTATGGGAGAAGAGGAAGAAGCCATGTTGGATGAAGCATTTGTGTTGGACGAAAAAGGCAGCAGATTGGCTTGTCAAATAAAATTGGAGTCTCAAATGAATGGGCTGGAAGTTGCCTTAGGTAAATTGACTGAATCTTGATGACTGGCATGAATTTGGCACAGAAATACGCATTGAGATATTGCTTTATTTTTCTTCTCTTGTTTTTTTCAAATGGTCTTTTGGGGCAATCCAATACAAATCAGCTTAAAAAAGCCAAACTAAAAATGCTATTTGAACAAGCAAATACTAAAAATTTCTTTTCCTATATGGCACCAATGATAGAGTTTGAATTGCCCAATGAAAAAGGAGTTTTTGGACAAAAACAAGGGATATTTCTGTTGGAAAAGTTTTTTGAAAAATATCCGCCTGTGTCTTTTGACTTTTTTCATGAAGACAAATTGGCCAATTATTCAATATTCTATATCGGGAGTTATAAATCCAAGCAGAATAAGCGATTTAGGGTTACCCTATTTATAAAGCAAGAAAGAGAAAACGCTTGGATTCAAGAAATCAAGATAGAACCATGGATTTTAAACAAGAATCAATACAAACAATAATATCTGCAGCACTTTTCGAAGACATTGGTGCGGAAGATCACTCCTCCAAAGCTTCTATCCCTGATTTTAAGACAGCAGAGGCCAATCTTATTTTTAAGGAAAATGGTGTAGTGGCAGGTATTTGTTTGGCCGAAGAAATTTTACACAAAGTGGATGCAAATCTTATGGTTGAAAAACTTGTTGAAGATGGCCAAAGGGTGCGCCCCGGGGCGATAGGTCTAAAGATATTTGGGCGGGCACACAGCATCTTAAAAGCAGAAAGGCTGTTGCTAAACTTTTTACAAAGGCTTAGCGGTATTGCAACAGCAACAAGACATTTAACAGAAAAAATAGCGCATACACAGGCCAAAATTCTAGACACTCGCAAAACCACTCCT
Organism: uncultured bacterium; assembly: GCA_963991985.1. Taxonomy (GTDB): domain Bacteria; phylum Bacteroidota; class Bacteroidia; order NS11-12g; family UBA9320; genus MED-G17. The sequence continues at coordinate 107,845 of CAXDRX010000004.1, forward strand.
AATCTTCGGATTCTTGAAAAATGGGCGGTCTTGCAGGGAGGGGGGATGAATCATCGATTTGGACTTTTTGATATGATAATGCTTAAGGACAATCATATTGATTGCGCAGGAGGGGTAAAAAAAGCAATTGAAAACACGCACCTCTATTTGAAAAAAAATCAACTCGACTTAAAAATAGAGGTAGAGACCCGAAATATGAAAGAAGTAAAAGAAGCATTGGAAACCCAAAAAGTCCATAGAATCATGTTCGACAATTTTTCACCACAGCAAATAATCGATGCCATAGCTCTAGTCCCAGAAAATTTAGAGACCGAGGCTTCCGGAGGAATTACTGAAGAAAATATTGTAGAATATGCCAACACCGGAGTTCAATTTATCTCTGTAGGCGCACTAACGCATAGCACCAAAAGTTTGGATATGAGTCTAAAAATTAGAATAAAATGAGCTCACAAAAGCTCCATTTGTTCTAAAACCTTTTCAGCTTCGGCTGTTTTTTTGTCGGCAGCTGTGCGGTCCGAATGCGATAATTGATATGCTTCTTTTAGCAATTTCTCGTATTTTTTTTGAAGCTTTTCTTTCGGCGATTTTTTTGTAAACAAGCCCACACAAAAAAAACATGAGCAGCGGTTAAAGGTTTTGTTAGCCGACAAAATTGTGGGAAAATGGTCGCTAAGTCATCGCTGCTACAACCTATTTTTGAGCCTTCAATGAACATTTCCATTATTGTAGCTATGGCAGAAAATCGTGCCATTGGGAAAAACAATGATTTGCCTTGGCGTATTCGCGATGATATGAAGCTTTTTCGAAAAACCACTCTGAATCATATAGTTCTGATGGGAAGAAAAAGTATGGAAAGCATGGGAAACAAACCATTAAAAAATCGAACAAATTTGGTCGTCACAAGAAGCAATCATTACAATCCTAGCGGCGTAATAGTTTGTAAGTCCTTTGATTCTGCTATGAAGCTGGCCAAAGATTTGGGAGAAGAAGAACTGTTTGTTTTAGGCGGTGGCGAAGTCTATGCTCAACTTGTTGATCAATGTAGCAAGTTGTACATCAGTCATGTGAAAACCGAAATTATAGACGCAGATGTTTTCTTCCCAGAATTGGATTGGCGGCAATGGAGAGAAATTTCTAGGGAATATTATCCCCAAAGTGAGGGAAATGAGTTTGCTTTTGATTTCACCATCTACGAGAGAAAACAAGATTAGGGTTCAATTCTACCAAACATCCGTGGGAATGGTATGGCCTCACGAACATGGTTTAGTTTGCAAATCCAACTCACCAGTCGCTCAAGACCCAAACCAAAGCCCGAATGAGGTACAGTCCCATACCGTCTCAAATCCAGGTACCATTCAAATTCGCTCATCGGCAAATTGTGTTCAATTATTTTTTCTTTTAGCCAATTTAAGTCGGTTTCTCTTTCACCACCACCTACAATTTCACCATAACCCTCAGGGGCCAAAAGATCTACACCACGGGCAAACTTTGGATTGTTCGGATTCCTCTTCATATAAAAAGCTTTTATTTCGTGTGGCCAGTCATACACCATGACAGGTACATCAAACATTTTGGTTAAAACAGTTTCATCACTTCCGCCCAAATCATTTCCATATTGGAAGTTTGCTGCACTATCAAGCCACTGAGGTAAGTTACGTAGATCTTCTTCAATTTGCCTAATCCTTTGTTTTTGTTTGTCCAAAGTACTTTGGTGAAAGGCAATCTTTCCTTTTTTAATCCCTCCTTTTCTGATAATATCCAGTCTCTCTAGGTTGTTTTTTTCAAGTTGTATTTTTTCCTCCTTCAATTTTTTCATCTCCTCTTCCAATACCTCAAGGGTACTTTTCCCATTTACATTCTCTTTCCCTTTTAAAATTTCTATAGCCTGATCGTAACTTAGCCTTTTGAAGGGATTTTTTACTTTCTCCAAGGATTGGGTGTCTCGTTCGAGGACATCCAACTCCTTTTTATTTTTTTTCAAGACTTCGGCCACAACAAACTGGATGAATTTCTCAATAACGTCCATATTTTGGAAAATATCGCAAAAAATCATTTCGGGTTCGATCATCCAGAATTCGGCAAGGTGACGTCTTGTTTTTGATTTTTCCGAACGAAAAGTAGGCCCGAAAGTATAAATTTTACCCAAAGCCATTGCCATGGCTTCACCATACAACTGACCCGATTGAGACAAATATGCATCTTGATCAAAATAATCTACAGTAAACAAATCACTGGTTCCCTCGCAAGCATTGGCGGTTAGGATAGGTGCATCCATTTGCACGAATCCTTCTTTTTGAAAAAATTGATGAACCGAATAAACAATCGTATTTCGCACCCTCATAATGGCCCATTGCCTTCGGCTTCGAAGCCATAAGTGTCTTTTGTCCAATAAGAAATCGGCCCCATGCTCTTTGTTGGCGATAGGATAATCATTTACGCTTTGAATAATTTTTACTGTTGATACGTGTATTTCAACTCCGCCAATTTGACGATCGTCTTGAACAAGGTCTCCAGAAATCTCTAGGCTACTTTCCAAGCCAAGAGAAGAGATTTTATCAAATAGACTTGTCCCTATTGTATCCATCGATACGATACATTGCACAATCCCAGAACCATCTCTAAGGTTTAAAAAAATCAAACCTTTGCTTTCCCTTTTGTTGGTTACCCAACCTTTTATTTCAACGGTTTCTAAATTTTTTTTTGCTAAATCTTCGATTCTCATGAAAAAAATATTTTTACCTAGATTACTTTTGACAAAAATACAACCTCAAAATGCAATCCGATGGCTTTTATTAAACAGACATTAAGCCAAAAGCTTTTACAAAAACTCTCTCCGCAACAAATTCAGTTCATCAAGCTGTTGCAGCTAAACACCTTGAACTTTGAACAAAGAGTGCAAGAGGAACTTTTGGAAAACCCGGCCTTGGAAGAAGGATCCGAAAACACAGAAATGGAAGTAGACTTTCAAGAGGATGCCAATGAAAACGAATTTCAAGAAGATTTTGATATTTCCGACTATCTACAAGAAGACGATATGGGGGGGGTGAAAATGAGCGAAAGCATAGACCCCAATGAGGAGAAAGAGGAGATGCCCATTGTAGAAATGGAAAATTTTAGAGAAACACTTGAAAAGCAAGTAATTCCTCTTTTGGAAGACGAACAGGATGAAGTCTTGGCATTGCAGCTCATTGGTTCCCTAGAAGACGATGGTTACCTGAGGAGACCACTCAAATCGGTAGCAAATGATTTGTTATTTTCTTTAAATATTCATACCACCGAACAAAAATTAGAAGGTATTCTTAGACTTATCCAAGAGTTTGACCCGCCAGGAGTAGGATGTCGAGATTTACAGGAGTGTTTGCTTTTACAGTTGGATAGAAAAGAAGAACAAAATGGGAGAAATCCAATTCTCTCTTTGGCCAAAAGAATCATAGAAGAATACTTCCAAGATTTTTCAAAAAAACATTACCAAAAAATTTCGGACAAATTAGAAATATCAGAGGATTACTTGAAAGAAGGAATAGATTTTATTTCTAAATTGAACCCAAAACCAGCTTCTCAAAATGGTGGGACTCAAAAAAGAGATTACATCATACCAGATTTTATTGTTCGAGAAAACTACGGCGTTTTGGAGGTTACTTTAAATCAGAGAAACTCTCCTGAACTTAGAATAAGCAAAACATTTGAAGAAACACTTAGATCCTATGGAGCTTCAAACAAAAAGAACAAAGAATTGAATCAAGCGACACAATTTGTAAAGCAAAAGCTTGATGGGGCAAAGTGGTTTGTAGAATCCGTGAAACAAAGAAAAAACACGCTACTAAGCACCATGAAAGCCATCGTAGACTTTCAGCAAGAATTTTTTAAAACCGGAGACGAAACAGGCTTGAAACCCATGATTCTAAAAGATATTGCGGATAAAATTGGTATGGACATCTCTACAATATCACGTGTAGCCAACAGCAAATATGTTGAAACCAATTACGGAATTTTCGTTCTTAAGTTTTTCTTTTCAGAGGGAATTATGACGACCAGTGGAGAAGAAGTATCTACCAGAGAGGTAAAAAGGATATTACAAGAGGAAATAGAAAAAGAAGACAAATCAAAACCCTTGACCGATGAAAAGTTGATGGAATTGTTGAAGAAAAAAGGATACAAAATTGCCCGAAGAACGGTGGCAAAATATAGAGAGCAACTGAATATCCCTGTGGGACGATTAAGAAAGCAACTATAACTTGTATAAACTAGCCAAAGTCATATCCGCTATTCTTTTTCCATCCACATGGGCAATGGTTGGGACATATTTTGTTTTGTTTCATGACCCCCGTATTTATTTGCCAAATAATCAGAAAGAACTTTATTTTTTTTTGTTCTTTGGTCTATACCTAGCACTGCCACTCTTTTTTCTGATGGTCGGGAACAAAAGCTCAAAAATTTCGGTCATCAGTCTACCAAAAAGAGAAAGTAGACATGTCTATTTGTTTATTTTCTCTCTCTATTTTTTTGTCCTTCATTTGCTTACAAAAGGGAAAATTTCTCAATTTATGGAGGTTTCTTTGATGGCTTCGTGCGTTACCTTTTGTTTGGCTTTTGTTGTAAATCTCAAAATAAAAGCAAGTCTTCATATGATGGGTTTGCTAGGGTTTATTGGTCAAATGTTGTTCTTTTTTCAATTGAATCGTCAATTGCCATCCTATTGGCTTGCCATATTTTTTGGATTTGTTCCTGCTGTGATGTGGAGTAGAATTCATTTAAAGGCCCATACCAGAAGAGAAGTCCTCTATGGAAGTTGTTTGGGCTTGTTCATTAATCTAATTGTGTTCTATTTGTATTATGGATTTCCAAACCATTGAATATTCCAAAGAAGGAAAAATTTTAACTGTTGCGCTCAATCGTCCTGAAGTTTTCAATGCCTTTAATGAGCAACAAAGCTACGAATTGCAAGATGCTTTGAAGAGGGCAAAAAAAGACAATGAAGTTCGAACGGTGGTTATAACAGGAAAAGGAAAGGCGTTTTGTTCAGGTCAGGATTTAAAATCGATTAAGGACTCTACAAAAAAAAGATCTTTATCCGAATCACTATACAAAAGATACAATCCAATTATTCAACTAATCTGTCAAATGGAAAAACCAGTGATCGGCAAACTAAATGGAGTTGCTGCAGGGGCAGGGTGCTCTTTGGCACTTGCTTGTGATTACATCATTGCTTCAGAAAAAGCGAGTTTGATTGAAGTTTTTATCAATGTTGGTCTTGTTTTGGATTCCGGTTCAAGTTATTTCTTGCCTCGAATAGTTGGCTCAAAAAAAGCTTTTGAACTATCTACCTTAGGCACCAAGGTTAGTGCATCCGAGGCCTTGTCTTTGGGTTTGGTGAACAAAGTTGTTCCCCATAAGGAGTTGGACGATTCCACCACAGAAATCGCTCTTCAATATGCCCATGCGCCAACCAAAGCCATAGCGATGATCAAAAAGATGTTGCAAAAGTCGACCACTTCAACTTTAGAGGAAATGCTTCAATTGGAAGCCTATTACCAAGAAATTGCCGGGCAAACATCAGACTATAAAGAAGGCGTTGCAGCTTTTAATGAAAAAAGACCGCCAGAATTTAGCGGAAAATAAATTTCTTATTTCTTACAAACTTGCCCATCTTGGTGGTTTCAGCAAATCAAAATGTTGTAGTTTCGTGATATGGTTTTCGATCTTCAATTGATTCAAAAGCATTATCTTGAATTGCCTCAAAAAATTCAGCAAATTCGGTCTGAAATTGGCCGTCCTCTAACCTTAACGGAAAAAATATTGTACAGCCATCTATGGGCCAATCAAATAGAAGAACAAAAAAGAGGGGAATCTTATGTAGATTTTGCTCCAGACCGAGTTGCGATGCAAGATGCCACAGCACAAATGGCCTTATTGCAATTCATGCAAAGTGGCAGAAATAAAGTAGCGGTTCCTTCCACAGTCCATTGTGACCACCTGATCCAAGCCAAAGTTGGAGCAAAAAGTGATTTAAAAACAGCCGTGGACAACAACAAAGAAGTTTATGACTTTCTTCAGTCAGTGTCGAATAAATATGGCTTGGGTTTTTGGAAACCAGGAGCAGGAATCATACATCAAGTTGTTCTAGAAAATTATGCTTTCCCTGGGGGAATGATGATTGGGACAGATTCTCATACGCCAAATGCAGGTGGATTGGGAATGATTGCAATTGGGGTAGGAGGGGCAGATGCTGTGGATGTAATGGCAGGAATGCCTTGGGAACTGAAGTTCCCAAAACTTATTGGAGTAAAACTAAAGGGTAAAATGAGTGGCTGGACCTCGGCCAAGGATGTTATTCTTAAAGTAGCCGGTATCCTCACAGTAAAAGGAGGGACGGGTTGTATTGTGGAATATTTTGGAGAGGGAGCCGATGAACTTTCGTGCACAGGCAAAGGAACAATTTGTAATATGGGGGCAGAGATAGGAGCTACAACCTCTTTGTTTGCCTACGGCCAGCAAATGGAAAAATATTTGCGCGGTACTGGCAGGGAAGAAGTTGCAGAAGCTGCCAATCGGGTGATTGAGCACTTAAGGGGAGATCAAGAAGTATACGATCAACCAGAACAATACTACGACCAAGTCATTGAAATTGATTTGAGCACCCTAGAACCCCATATCAATGGACCTTTTACCCCTGATTTGGCAACACCTATTTCTAAGTTTGCCGACGTTGTAAGAGAAAACCAATGGCCAGAAAAATTGGAAGTCGGTTTGATTGGTTCGTGTACAAATTCTAGCTATGAAGATATGAGTCGGTCCGCCTCTTTGGCACAACAAGCTCTTGATAAAAATTTAAAAGCCAAGGCAGAATTTACCGTAACACCAGGTTCCGAGTTGGTCCGATATTCGGCAGAAAGAGATGGGATATTGGCAAAATTTGATCAAATCGGAGGCGTAGTTTTGGCCAATGCCTGCGGTCCGTGTATCGGCCAGTGGGCGAGGCACAATAAAAATCCAGAAAAGAAAAATTCCATCATTACCTCGTTCAACAGGAATTTTGCAAAGAGAAACGATGGGAACCCCAACACGCACTCCTTTGTGGCATCTCCAGAAATTGTAACTGCTTTGACCATCGCTGGAGATTTGACCTTCAATCCGCTCACCGACAAGCTTGTCAATGAAAACGGAGAAAAAGTGGGTTTGGAAGAGCCGCAAGGCATTGATTTTCCTCCCCAAGGATTTGCTGTTGAAGATGCGGGCTACCAAGCACCCGCAAAAAATGGTAGTCATATTGAGGTATTGGTTGATCCCCAAAGCGATAGATTGCAAATACTGGAAGGATTTGCGCCTTGGGACGGGAAAGATCTATTCGGATTGAAATTGCTGATCAAGGCAAAAGGGAAATGTACAACAGACCATATTTCAATGGCCGGCCCATGGCTCAAGTATCGAGGTCATCTCGACAATATTTCCAACAATTTACTTACGGGAGCCACCAATGCTTTCAACGAAAAGACAGATTATGTTAAGAATCCAATGACGAATAATTATGAAGGCGTTCCCCAGGTGGCGAGAACCATAAAGGCAGCCGGTGAATTCAGTATGGTGATTGGCGAAGACAACTACGGTGAAGGAAGCAGCAGGGAGCATGCCGCAATGGAACCCCGACATTTGGCTGTTCGTGCGGTTCTTGTTAAGTCTTTTGCCCGAATCCATGAAACCAACCTTAAGAAACAAGGCGTTTTGGCTTTGACTTTTGCAAACCCTGCAGATTATGAGCGAATTTTAGAAAATGACACTTTTGATATTTTGAACCTAGAATCTTTCGCTCCCGGTAAATCTTTGACCATTATTGCCCACCACCAAGATGGTACAAAAACGGAAATAGAGGCACTGCATACCTTCAATGAAACACAGATTTCTTGGTTTAAGGCAGGAAGTGCATTGAACAAAATAAAGCAAGAAACAGCTTAAAGATCAATCCATATGCCCGGATCATTGATTTGAATGGCACTGGGTTTTTCCTTGGATATTATTTTTTTCAAATCAAAACGTCTTTGTGTGTGAACCACGGCAGTGCATTTGTCATGGAAGGTCTTGTGATACAAATAAAGTTGGAGCACTTTTCCCTCTGCAAGGTCTTTATCTCGCGTAAGTTCAAAAATATGCTTGGGTTCACAACCGCCCAAGTATTTTAGGCCCACACACAGAACACCCTCTTCCAATTTTGCAAATCGAAAATCGTAGCAATACATTTTCACGTTGTCAAAGTCTTCTGCTCGGGCTATAGGCAACATAATACAAAAATAAGCCATAAGAAAAAGAGCTAGTTCTCCTAAAGCATGGTAAAGAATTCTTGCTCGCTTTCCTAGCTCTTTATTTCAAGACCATCTTTGTCTTTAAAATTTCCAGTAACGATTCTAACGAAATCGATAATTGTCCAAATTCCTAGTCCTCCAAGAGTCAATAGCATGGCAATACCTGTTCCTACTTTGCCCACGTAAAATCTGTGAATCCCGAATCCTCCCAAGAAGAAGCATAGAAGCACAGTTGGAATAAACCCTTTTTCACTTTTTTGTTTTGTTTCTGTCTGAATTGTTTGATTTTCTAATGTCATTTTGTTATTTTTTTTGGTATTTATTGTCAAAATTTCTGCCCGGGGTAAGCAATGATATTTCCTTTCCCGTCTTTATATTTCCCCACAAGAAGCAAATAAGTTACCACTACTGTATGAATCAAATCAATGGCAAAGGATAGCCCTGCAATTAAATATTGTTGCTGTATGTAGGCGATTAGCGTACATGCAAAAAGTCCAAAATCCAAAATGCCCATTTTCCAACAACCTACATAATTCCATCCCAATACTCCATTACGAGGAAAATGACTTACGAACATTTCGCCGCGAACATCAAATTCTTTGTACGCATTTTGTCCCCAATGTTGTCCGACCAGTACATTGTTGTTTGGATCTACTTTTACTTGCCCTTTGCCTGTGAATGCAAAAGCCAGAGAAAATGTGATTAAGGTTGTTTTTGTTAATGTTGTTTTTTTCATTTTTCTTGTCTTCATATTGTTAAAATATCGCTTCGTCTAAGCGAAACATTAAAAAATTACTTCTCGGTTGGGCAACTCCGAGTTGGTTTTTTATATAGCCTAACTTACATTCAGCTTCATTCGGTTGGTTTTCTTCTTACTATCTTGCGATTATTCAGCACCTTTTACCTCAGAAGCGTAATGGTTCCTGTATAGGTAAATTCTTCATCTCCGAG